>NYSS01000036.1 GCA_002683135.1 Planctomycetota bacterium
GGTTTGATATTTAAAAACTCTATTTCGTCTTTAGGAACTACATTAGGCAATTCAATGAGTACAATGTGGCAAGGTACAAGATCATTGTTAGGTTTAAAACCGAAGACACCAATAACCACACCAAAACATATACAACAGAAAAATAAAGTGAAATTGAAATCGCAAGGGAGGACTCCTCCCTTGGTGAAAAAGGATACAGCGAGCCACCTTAAAACCAAGAATTTAGTTGCCCAAAATACTAAAAAGGGCACTAGTATAGCGAGTAAAGCTCTTCGTGGAGGTAAAAACCTTTTACGATTTGGAGGCAGATGGGTTTTACCTGCAGCCGTAATGATGAGTCTTTTTGACGCTGCTAGTGGTTGGTCACAAGCAGGAGAATTATTAGGTAAAGATGATGATGAATTAACTACAAAAGATAAGGCAGGATCTGCTTTTGCTGGGTTTCTATCTGGATTGACTTTTGGTCTTTTAGATAAAGAGAAGATGGCAAAGAAATTTACTAGTGATGGTCCAAGTCTTGAAGAAATGGCACAAGGACATTCACGTTCCAACTTATACTCTAATCATCCAGCGGCTAAATTAAAGAAAGTAGAAGAATTAAAAGTAGATAAGATTGATAAAGCTACTTGGACAAATCCAAATGAGGCTACGGCTACAACAAATGTATATAAACAAGGTGATACAGTTAACCAAAAAAATGAAACAGTGCATGAAGGTGCAACAATAGGTACCTATGTTCCAGAAAGAAAAATGTACCATGACATTCGATAAGGAGTATAGATAAATATTACTATGGGATTCAAATTTAAAAATCCATTTAAAGCATTATCAAATGTGATTAAATCACGTGCTAATGCCTCTAAACATATTGCAAAGAACACCAATATGAGTGTTATAGGTTCGTCTGCTGCAGGCGTCATCTCGTACAATCCTACAAATATTAATTACAATACTGGTAGTGCTGCTGCTGGTAAATTAACAGAAGGTGGAAACTTTTTTGTCTATCCATTAGATAAACAAGACCAAGAGCATTATATGTTGTTTGATGTTGTACAACGTACAGGTTCAAGTATAAACTCAGGAGACCATGCAGAGTCTTTTAACACTGCACAATCCAAACAAAAAACAGATTGGAAAGGTGTAAATAATCCTGGTGCAACTGTAGCTTCAAAAAGATTAAACACCATAATATATGGTGCAAATAGATTTTTCAGTGAAGGTGGTAAAATAGGTATAATACCTACAGGTACAGGTTCGGCAAGGAAAGTTGTATCATCTATGGCGATTTATATGCCACAGAATTTAAAATTTAATTTGAGAGCAGATTATGGTCCTGCTGAAATTGGTATAGGTACTGGTGTTATTGCAACTTTAAAAGATTTCTATCAATCAGACTTTGATACTGCTAACATAGGTGCTGCTTTACAACAAGCAGGAAAAGGAATTATAGGTGCTTCATCATTTTTAACTGGTGGTTTACTTGGAGGTGCAAGCGCTGCTTTACAAAGAAGAACAGGTATAGCACCATCTGCTATGTCCGAGATGATATTTAATGGTATTGACTATAGAGAATTTGGTTTTACATTTAAATTTACACCAAGGTCAAAAATGGAATCTGATACAGTTAATAAAATAGTTAATCAATTTAAAATGGCAATGTTACCGGAACGTTATGGTACTGCCAGTATTGCTGCTTACAAACTGCCTTTTGAATTTGTAATTAGATTTATGAAAGGTACTAAAATTAATCCATTTATAGAACAGATAGGTTTGTGTGCTTGTACAGCAGTAGAAACAGACCTAGGCGATAAGTTTTCAACACACTCATATGGTGATCCTGTTACAACAAATTTAACAATCACATTTAGAGAACTTGAACTTATTGAGAAACAAAGATATGCGGAGTTAAACCCTTACTAATATGGCAAAATATTTTACATACTTTCCTAAAATACTATATGACGCTGTAGGTAAAGGCGACTATAAAGTTGTTACTAACCTATTAAATCGTGTGGTAATGAAAAAAGGATTAAAAGAAATTGCAGCTGTCTTTGATACAATAGATGTTGAAGGAGAGATGACACCAGAAGCAGTTGCTGAAGAATATTATGGCAATCAAAGCTATTATTGGATTGTATTATTATTTAATAATATTAAGGACAGATTTTATGATTGGCCTTTACCACGTGTCAATTTTGAAACATTTGTCAATGACAAATACACCAATCCAGGTGCCGCTCATCATTATGAAATTTCACAAACTAGTGGAAGAACAACATCATTTGACGACTCACATATGGTAGAAGTTAATAGTACAGCTTCAGGTGCAACAGCAGTTACTAATTACGAATACGAGGAAAGGTTACAACAGGCGAAGGGAAGAATACGATTATTAAAACCAGAATATATAGAACTAGTTGTAGAGGAATTTACAACCTTAATGGGTAACTAATGAATGAGCGATCTACCAAAATATAATGACAATGACTACCGATATCCAGGTGACTTTAGAGCAAAAGACATTTTACTCTACAGTTATGGTGGAAGTATATTAGATATTTCAAACGTAACCGCAGTAATAAATCTTTATCAAGGCTTAGACACACCCTTTCAAAGTGGTAATATATTATTCTTTGACTCAATGGGTGCCACAGACCAATTACCAATTATAGGCAATGAGTTTTTAGAGTTTAGGTTAAGGACTCCTATATCTGCTGGCTATGATGAGGAAGTGGATGCTAGTAATCATAGATTTCAAGTTTATGAAAAGAGATCCGTTAAGACTTCCCAAAACATACAAGCGATAGCATTATTTTTCACATCACAGGAGAAAATAAGAAATGAGCGTTTGCGTGTATCCAAATCTCTATCTGGTTCATATGGAGAGATGGTCAACAAACTGCTTAAGCTTGATCCAGAATTAATCAATACAAAGAAAACTGTTTTTATAGACCCAACAGCTGGTAAATACAAATACACATTCCCTAATGTAAGACCAGTAGAAGGTATCAGACAAGTTGGTGAACTTTCTGAACCTGTCAATTTTAGAACACCTGATTATATGTTTTTTGAAAACAATAGAGGTTTTCATTTTAGATGTTTAGAAAGTTTGTTTAGAGAACACGCTGATACTACCAAAACACTACCATTCGTGGCATATTTTGATTTGTTATCAGCTTTCAATAGACAATTTAGTACCGTGGATGCTGAGGCCTCTTCACCAATGACTAAACCATATTCATTTTCATTTAACAAATCATATGACACACTAGGTAATACAAGAAGAGGAATGTTTGGTAGTAGTATGTACACCCACGACCTAATTGCCAAAACTGCTGTAAGGTCAAACCTAACCTATACAAGTTATTATGACCGTGCATTACATATAGACGCTCCAGATGGTATCGGTAACAAGTACCAAGGTGTTATGCCACCAGGACCTGCTGATTTTGATGAAGAACGTAATACGTTGGACAAATCATATGGCAGTACTAGTATGAAACAGATTGATAATTTAAACAGATCAAAAATGAGTAAGGCAAGTGCTTCTAAACGTAAATATATGGACGATTACTATGCTAGAATATATGTTACACCTAAAACAAAACATAATCACAAAGATAATACACACGGCCTTAATCAAGATCCAAGATTGGAACAGAAAAGAGAATTATCAGAAGCAACAAGAGATTATTTTTCAATGGATGTAGACGTACCAGGTAACTTCACTTACAACGCAGGTGATTTGGTATGGTGTGAAGTGCCATCTTACAATGCTTCATATGAAGACAATGAGTCGCAGTTAACCAGAGAAGGTAAGATAGACACCTTATTATCAGGTCGTTATTTGATCCAATCATTACACCATCAGGTAGATTTTTCAGCACAAAAGCATACAACCGCAGTAACCGTAGTGCGTAATATCTTTGCGAGTGATTTACCTAATGGCGAATCGTTTAAAGCGGAAGCTTCATTTAGAACAAAAACAGTGGATGTCATAGGGTCAGGTATTGACTTATCCAGTGGTAATCCTATGTCAAATATACTAGATTTAAAGATACCGACACCACAGGTATCGTCTGTAGAAGACATTGCTGCCAAGTTAGGCGTAGATTTAAGTAGTACAGACTTGAACGTCAAAAATGCCGCTAATAAGGCGGTTAATGACGTCCTAAACAGTACTTCCAATAGAGTATTGCAGAATAAGTACCTTGCGAAGATTAACAGTGAGATATTGACCAGAAAGACAGTGGTTGAGAAGATTGCTCAGAAATCAAAATTACAACTAGGAGGTATCAACCTAGGGAATATAACAAGTTTAGCAAACCTAAAAGGAATAGCGTTAAACAGAGCATTGGATGGGGTTAAAGGCAGATTGATGGACAATAAGTTTGTTCAAACCTCAATTGTTGCTTTCAAACAATCAAATGTATTTAAGAGTGTGTCTAAATTCTTTAAAGGTGGTGGAGGAGGCTGGGGTCCTTGGAAATCAGACATAAGATATAAAGAGAATATAGAACTAGTCGGACAATCACCATCAGGTATTAACATCTATAACTTTGACTATAAAGGAGAGAGTGGAAGATACCAAGGGGTTATGGCACAAGAAGTGCCTTGGGCTGCCATAGTAAATAACGAAGGCTACTATATGGTAGATTATAATAAGGTAGATGTAGCTTTTAAAAGAATTAAAAAGCATTGAGGAGGCTCAAAGTTTATTGCGAGTTTAGAAAAAAATTTTCCAGATGTAAGGGTTAACAAGGCCACAAGAGAGGCCACAGTAGAAAACCTTACAGAAAATGTAAAAAACAACTATTATAAGACTTACAAACAAACCAAAGACAATTTGAACAATTATGAAAGATAAACAACTCAATATATCAATGAATACAGACATACCATACACATATGGCTCTGATACTCACAGGTGGCCTCAATTAGTGCTACGCACCGCGGCCGCCTACGCAGATATTAAAAAAGCGGATAAATACAATAGCGTGACTGGTTTAGATACGGTCATTTATGGGAATTTCTTATGGCGATAACAGATTTTATGGGAAGTGATGGCTTCATCTGGTTTGCAGGTGTAGTTGAAGACCGAGAAGACCCGCTTAAACTTGGCCGAGTCCGAGTACGAGCCGTNGGCTATCACACAGAAAACAAAGAGGACCTCCCAACAGAGGACCTTCCTTGGGCCCATCCCTTATTACCNATTACCAGCTCTGGCGTATCTGGCCTTGGGCAAACTCCCCTAGGCCTCGTTGAAGGCTCGTGGGTGATTGGTTTCTTTAGGGACGCAAAATTTAAACAAGACGCAGTTGTCATGGGGAGTTTGCCNGGCAAACCTTTTTACACAGGCGCAGAGGACAAGCAACGTGGCCTTGGCTTCTCCGATCCGAATGGCGCTTATCCGANANNNAAGGATGAGTCGGACGTCAATAGATTGGCCAGAACGAATACCNNCATCGGANATGATGAGNANGGANATNNTNNNNTTNTAAAAAAAGAAGAAGACAANGAACANCTTNNGCTGACGTTGAGGAAGANTGAACGNNNCGCNTATCTGAACATTCCGACNACGACCATCATGAGCGTCCCTACNCCCACTGAAGGCTCNGGTGATTTTGGCTTTAAATGGACGGACGCTTCTGAAGGCGATGTATGGAGCCTCCCAGAGAATACGCATAATACATTGTATCCTCACGGCCACGTCTATGAAACAGAATCAGGCCATATAATGGAATTTGATGATACCAAAGANGCGGCCCGAATACTGCTTTACCATAGAAGCGGCTCAGAGATGGAAATCACAGACAAGGGTACCAAGAATACGCTCAATAAGGACAGTACCTATACCATTACCGAAAAGGACAAAAAGGTTTATATAAAGGGCAATAGCGACCTTACNATAAGAGGCCGCCATAAGATCATCATTAACGCAGATGGTGAGGCCGATAACAACTACGACATACAGGTAGGGCCTAATGCTAATGTGAATATACAATGTGATAAGGGTGATATTAATCTGACCTCACTAGATGGCAATCTGAATATGTTNANCAANNANGACCTGAATATGTGGGTAGGGGGCACNTGGAATGTGAAAGCAGGCCAGATTATAGAAACCTCACAAACCACAACAACCAGAAAGGCTGCTGGGTTATACCATACCTTTGGTGGTCCGATTGACCATAACTAAGCTACTGTGAAACAAGCTTGTTTCACAGTTAGTCAAAGCCGCTATTAGAACTGGCTGGGTTTCTTAATCTATAAAAGTAGTAAGTAACATATGAATATAAAGGAGCAGCCTTTTATGGCCTCACATATGAAAATTTTTTTCGTGCTTTTTTTATTAAGCCTAGTCGGTTGTATGAAGGTGTCGTTTAAGTGTGGCATAGATAATATAGATAACGCAGTAGAGGAATGCCAAGATAATCCACAGGTACTTATACTCAAGGATTTTTAGAAATGTTAATTTTTATACATAGTTATGTTGAACCTTCAGAAAGAGTGCTAGAGCTAGGGTATGGCACACAAGTGTATAACATATGATAGCCTTAACGACAAACGCAATCAAACGATTAACTTACATAGCAAATAAGGCAGGCACTCGTTATGTGAGATTAGCAGTTAAAGGGGGTGGGTGTGCTGGTTTTGAATATGACTGGTCTTTCACAAACGATAAAGAGGCTAAAGATGAAGTCTTACATAATATACTGTTAGTTCATAGGGATTTTTTTATCCATTTGTATAGCGCTAGATTAGATTGGGTAGAGGACGGATTTAAGGCCGAGTTTGTTATAACGAACCCTAATGCTAAATCTTCTTGTGGTTGTGGTACGTCCTTTGGAATATAGGTTCTACCCAAAAAAATTTTCGCAAAGCTTCGAGTCTATTCTAATTGTAATTGTGCGGAATTGTTTGTTTTCTTATTAATAAATAGTTACTATTATGAAGTTTGCTGATTATCCATTTCCATTATTAATAAGTCTCCATAAGAGCGGTTCTACGTGGGTGTTTTCTTATATCCATAAACATTATCGTAAAAAGGGTATAACGATGCCTCCTAATAATTTTTATTCCGAGTTCTTTAATAACCATACCTCTGAATTAGATTTTACTCACAAGATAAACCCTTTAGAGAATGAATT
>NYSS01000037.1 GCA_002683135.1 Planctomycetota bacterium
CCTTCTTGCCGTCGACCTTCTTGTCGCCGCCCTTCTTGTCGCCGTCCTTCTTGTCGCCGTCCTTCTTGTCGCCGCCCTTCTTGTCGCCGCCCTTCTTTGCCTCGACCTCCTTGAGGCCGTGGTAGCGCTCGGACCACGAGTTGTTGTAGACGTTGTTGTCGTGGTTCCCGGCGGTCGAGACGCCGACGGTGAAGAACTCGTTGTAGGGCTTCTGCAGCAGCGCGGCCGCTGTCATGAAGCCGCCTCCGGAGTGACCGTAGATACCGATACGGTCGATGTTGATGAAAGAGTGTCGCGCTGCGAGCTGCTCGATGGCGGCTTTCTTGTCGACCAGCCCGTAGTCGCGCAGGTTGAAGTACCCGTAGGCGCCGTACGCCTTCGAGCGCTTCGGGGTTCCGCCGCGGTGTCCGACCTGAATGACGATGAACCCGACCTGGGCGAGCTCCTGGCGGCTGCCTGTGGCGGAGAACGTGTGCGTTACGTTCTCCATCTGGGGGCCAGGGTAGACGTGCACGATGATGGGGTACTTCTTATTGGGGTCGAAGTCGAACGGTTTCCACATGTTGCCGTACAGGTCGGTGATGCCGTCCGCGGCCTTCACCTTGAACGGCGTCGGCGGATTCCAGCCCAGCTCCTTGATGCGGGATACGTCAGCGTTGTCCAGGGCCATGACGAGCTGCCCTTCGCTGTTTCGCAGGACCGACTGGTTCGCCTGATCGACACGCGACCACGTATCCACCACGTAGCGTCGTGACTTCGACATGCTGGATCGGTGCGTCCCGTCGCCCGGATCGAGCAGCGTGAGCCCTCCGCCGTCGAGGCGTACGCGGTACAGATGTTCGTAGTAGATGTTCTCGCCGCGCTCGCGTCCGTTGGCGCGGAACCAGAGGAGGCCCTTGTCTTCATCCACGTCGAGGATGCTGCTGGCGCGGAAGCGACCTTTCGTGATCGGGTTCTTGAGCTTCCCGTCCATGCCGTAGAGGTAATAGTGAGCCCATCCCGTGCGTTCGGACCACCACACCAACTCCTCGCGGTCCTCCAAGTACTTGACGCTTTGGGTGGTCTGATTCGCGTTCTCGAAACCCTCCGAGATGAGCACCTTGAAGTCGCCGGTTTCGGGGTTGAGGATGCCGTACTCCAGGTTGCGACGGAGCCGGTCGCGTCGGATCATCCGCAGCTCGCCGTTCTTCAGCCACTTGACGTCGCTGTACGACTCGTCCTTCCATTTAGGCTTGATGTGGATGAACGTCTTCTTGCCGTGGTTGTAGACGAAGAGTTCGCTCCGACGGACCTTCTCTTCGCCGGGCATGGCGTACTTGTACTTCTCCAGCTTGGGGCGAGGTTGCCCGAGGGAGTCGACCAGCCAGAGCTCCGCCACGCCTCGTGAGTCGCTGCGCGTGATGTAGAACGAGGCACCGTTTGGCGCCCAGTTGACGCTCTTGGCCTCGCTCAGGGCATCCTCTTCGCCTCCGCCTCCGAAGCTGTAGTCCTTTTCGCCGTCCTTGGAGAGCTGCTGCCCCTTCTTCGCCGGGAAGGGGAACGGCGCGCGCTTCTTCTTTGGCTTGTCGCCCTTCTTGTCGCCCTCTTTGCCGTCTTTCTTGCCGTCCTCCTTGGCCTTCACCTTCTCAACGCCCTGGGCTTTCTTCTTCTCTTCGTCAGGTTTGTCGTCTTCGTCTTTCGGCTCAGGAGGCAGGTCGCCGTTGCGCTCGACGACGTAGATGTTGTGGCCCTTGGCGTAGGTGTAGAGCTTCATGTCCGGCGAGAAGGGGGAGCTGGATCGACCGCTGGAGCGGCCACGCCGCGAACTACTCTGGACCTCCTCTTCTTCCTCTTCTTTACCGTTCTTCTTCTTGTAGTACTTCTTCAGGTTGTCGTCGAAGACCTTGTCGCGCCGCTTGGTGATGTCCTCTTCCGTCTCCTTCTTCTCGCTGCTTCCGCGCCGTCCCCTGCGCGATTGAGCCGGGGGTGTGGCCGCTTTCTTGTCCTTCTTTTCCTTCTTGGTGAGCTTGCCCGTCGAGCGCTCGTACTCGAATTCGAGCTTGTCAGCGGAGAAGGTCATCTTGTCGCCGTCGTCGTCGAGCTTGAGCGAACTGATCTTCAGATCCCCGGCGTCCCGTGCCTTGCGGGAGGCTTCGGTGAGCTGGGCCGCGAGGGCCTCGCGATCGAACAGCTCCACCTTGGTCTTTTTCTTGGGGTCGACCAGCCAGTAGTGGGTGCCGTCGCTCGTCTTGAAGCTGTACCAGAAGCGATCGGTCTTTCCGATCCACTGGGGGCTGACGGCGCCGCCATACGTGAACTGGCGGAGAAACGAGGAAGAGAACTTCTTGGCTTGATCGTAGTTCGCCTTGACGGCCTCTTGGGCGAACGTGGGAACTGAGATCAGGATCAGGGCCAAGCAGATCAGCAGAGAGGGCTTTCGCGCGTAATACACGGCTTGCTCCTTCGGACAGGGCGATGTGAAGAGTCGAGCGGATTAGGATACCGGAAGCGAAGGAGGCTGGTTTGCCCCGTATTCGACCCGTTATTTCTGCCATTCTGGCGGTCGCGCCGGCCGGTAAGCCATGGTGACCGTAGCTCGCGGATATCTCCGGTGAACAGGAAGTCGCCCCGCAGCCCGTGGCGGAAGACCGCCGTCCGCGTCCTGTTCGCGACGGCCGTGCTCGCCGTCTCTCTCGAGGTGCTGGGCCGGGTGTTTCTCCCGGACCCTTACGCGTTGTCCCACATTCGGATGCCTGATCAGCGCCGCGTGCCGCTTGGTGAGATCGTCCATTTTCTCCGCGTCGCGCGCTCTAAATCACAGCTCGATGTGCCGCGCGGTCGGCTGCCCGCCGGGCTCGAGTTCCGTATCTGGTACGACCGCCCGACCTGGCCGTACTTCGATGACGAAGGCTGCGTGACGGTCCAGGTCAACGCGCTTGGGTTCCGTGATGACGAGTTCCCCGTGAGCAAACCGGTCGGCGAGTTCCGGGTCCTGGCGGTGGGCGATTCGTTTACGTTCGGCCTCGGCGTTCAGGGAGACGACACGTGGCCGCAGCGCTTGGAGCGCATGCTCGCAGGCAGACGCGGCGGAACCACCCAGGTCATCAACGCCGGCTTCGCTGCCGGGTCCCACTACCCGCCGGGCTACGTTGGCTGGATCACGGAGCATGGCGTCGCCCTCGAACCCGACGTGGTGGTGATCGGCCTGTGCCTGAACGACCTCGGCTCGATCCCCATGCTCTGGTACGACAAGGTCGAGGTCGATCCGTGGGCCGGAGGTGCGTCCGCGGTCCTCACGTGGTTCCAGATGTGGATGGCCCGCGGGGAAGCCGAGCGCGCGCCGGTGGACGTGGAGCAGTATCTGGAGACCGAGCAGCTCGTGGCGGTGACGGGGGCGGTGCGGAGCATGCGTCAGGCGCTCGACGCGAAGGGGATCCGGCTGGTCGTCGCGGTGCTTCCCATGCTGTCTCGGCTCCAGGACTATCCCTACCAGCCGGTGCATGATGCGGTGGCCGATATATGCGACCACCATGGGATCGAACACATCGACCTGTTGGACCGATTCCGTGGTCTGGATGAGACGGCGCTGTGGGTTCACCCCACGGATCAGCACCCAAACCACGAGGGGCAGCGCCTGATCGCGGAGGGGATCCGCGACTATCTCGAGTCGAAGCCACGCTGAGCCGCCCCGCCGGGCCGACGGGGGGCTCCGTGGGGTAGCATCGGCGGGCCATGATCAAATCCATGTCCGCTCTCGGTGTTTGCGTCGCTTTCCTGGTGGTCTTGACGCCTGCTCAGGAGCCGCATCGCTTCCGGGTCGTCAGCTACAACGTCCTCGTGGGGTTCGCTGACCACCGCGTCGGCGACCCTTACCTGAAGGGCGCGGAGCGCCGGGCGAACGTCAAGGCCTGGATCGCGGCGCAGGAGCCCGACGTGGTGGCCCTGCAGGAGATGAACGGCTACGACGAATCCAGCCTGCGCGCGTATGCGGCGGGCTGGGGGCATCCGTACGGCGTCATGCTGAAGACCGGGGGGTATCCCACGGCGCTGACGTCGAAGCGCCCGATCCGGGTGGTGGAGCGTCGGATGTCGGGGCTTCATCACGGGATGATGGTCTGCCGGACCTGCGACATCGACTTCATCGTCGTCCACCTGTGGCCGTTCAAGGGGGACAAGCGGCTCACCGAGATCAGCGTCGCGCTGGAGCTGTACGAGGAGGCCCGAAGTGCGGGCCGTCGCGTCATCATGCTCGGGGACTTCAACGACGTCTCGCCCGCGGATGTCGATCGTCTCAGCGACGCGGCGCGCGACCGCCACCAGAAGTGGACTGGTGAGGACGGGAAGATCCAGACGGCGGTGATGCAGGCCGCGTTCGACGGGGGGCTTGTCGATGTGTACGCCAAGCACCGGGCCGCGTCGGGCCGGCTGCCGCTGCCGCGCATCGACTTCATCCTCGCGTCCCCCGACCTCGCGAAGAAGAGCACCGCGGGGCGGTGGGTCACGGACCCGGCCGCGTTGAAGAACTCGGATCACCCGGCCGTCGTCGCTGACTTCGATCTCGATCTCCCGCGGTTCCCGGGTTATCCCGCGCAAGACATGCGGACCTACGACCTCAACCTCAAGGTGAATCCCCAGGCGAAGCACGTCCAGGGATCGGTCACCTACACGGTCCGCGCGGTGGACCTTCACCTTGACCGTGTCTTCCTCGACGCGCAGCGTGGGGATGGGTGGTCCGTCGGGTTCGAGGATCTTGACGGCAATCCGCTGGAGGTCCGCTGGCATGAGGACCGCGCGGTCGTCGCGTTGCCGCGCTCGGTGGCAGCGGGGGAGGAGATCAAGTTCCGTGCCCGATTGCAGGGCCTCCCCCCGGACGGCTTCTACTTCAAGAACAGCCGCTACGGCGACCCGCTGGCCTTCACGGATCACTACTCGATCCGCGCCCGCGGCTGGCTGCCCTGCGAGGATCACCCGGGGGAACGCGCCCGTTTCAACCTGACCCTGCGTTATCCCGAGGGGAACGCGGTGATCGCCAGCGGCAAGACCATCGCCACGGACGGGTCCCACGCTCGTTTCGAGACCCGCAGTGACCTGCCCGCGTACATGTTCGCGATCTGCATCGGGCCGTACGCGCGGGTACCCGAGGAGGGCGACGCCCGCCTCTTGCCGCATTTCGTCTACAAGCAGGACGTCGCCAAGGCGCAGCCTTCCCTCGTCCATCACGCCATGTGGATCAAGGCGATGGAGGAGGCGTTCGGCCCGTATCCCTACGGCAAGTACACGACGATCCAGTGCCCCACCCGTTGGGGCGGGTTCGAGGCGCCGGGCAACGTCCAGCTCTCCGAACGCCTGTTCGACGGCCGCGGCGGTGGTGTCGGCACGCTCGCCCACGAGTTGGTTCACATGTGGTTCGGCGATGGCGCGGGATACGCGGAGTGGCGGGAAGTGTGGCTGAGCGAGGGGTTCGCGTCGTACTTCGGGCCGTGGCTGCACGCGAAGTCGGGGGGGCCCACGCTCACCGATAGCATGCGTGGTCTGCGCGACCGATGGCGCAAGTCGGCGGACGGGCGCATGAAGTCGGTGCGCTGGGATGGCTTCGCCCATCCCGACCGGGCCCTCAACGCGAACACCTATCCGAAGGGCGCCTGGATCCTCCACATGCTGCGCGGTGAGCTCGGTGACGCGCGCTTCTTCAAGGCGATCCGCGACTACTTCATGGCGGTGTCGGGCACGTCGGTCCTGACGACGGACTTCGTGCGTCTGATCGAGCGTTCGACGGGTGAGGAGTTGAGCTGGTTCTTCGATCAGTGGCTCGATCGCGTCGGTTGCCCGATCCTGACGGTTGAGGCAGGTCCCCGAGGTGTCGTCGTGACGCAGGCCCAGGGTGGTGCGCCGTATCGCTTCCGCCTCACCCTCGCTTGGAAGGATGACGGGGGAACGAGCCATAAGAGGGTCTTCGCCATCCGCGACCGTGAGACGTCCCTCGACCTGGGTGCGGCAAGCGACGTGGTCATCGATCCCGATGCGGAGCTCCTCTTCCGCGTCGCGCGTTGAGGGGCCCTGAAACCAGGTTTGGTTGACGCCCGGAGACGCCCGTCCTACCCTCGATTGCTTGGCGAACCCCCTCCCATGACTTCCAGGAGTCCCTCCATGGTCATCCGTGTTTGTTGCATCCTGAGTTTGATTGCCCTCGCCGTGCTGCCGGTCGCCGCACAAGGTGAGCTCCAGAAAGAGGAGTTGGTCATCCGGGTGAAGCCCGCGGAGCTCGTCCTCGCGGTCGGCGCCAAGGCCAAGCTCACGGCTGAGGTCGTGGATGTGGGCGGTCGTCCGGTGGAAGGCAAGCGCGTGATCTTCTTCTCCCGTGCACGGCGGGCCCTCTCGGTGACCCCTGAGGGAGAGGTGACGGCGAAGAAGCCGGGTGAGCACACGGTGGTCGCGCGCGTCGTGACGGTGAGAGAGAAGGGTGTCGCGACCGCATCTCGGCGCGGGCCTTCGACGACCGTGAAGGTCACGGTGCCGTTCCCCAAGCCGGCGAACATCACGTTCAAGGGTGCGCCCGACAAGATGTACGCCGGCACGTCCGTGCGGGCCAAGGCCACGATCCTCGACACAGCGGGCATCGAGCGCAATGACCTCACCGCGTCCATGTCCTCTTCGTCGCGGGAGGTGCTCAGCATCGACGCCTTCGGATTCGCCACGGGCCATGCGCCCGGCAAGGTGACGATCAAGGCCACCGGAGAGGGCCTCTCCGCGGAGCACACGATGGAGGTCCTGGCCAACCCGGTCGCGTCCATCGATCTGCTCGCCAGCGCGTCCGATGTCCGCACCGGTGATGTGGTCACGTTCACCGCCGGGTTGCGCGACGCCAAGGGCCAGGAGGTCGGTGGAATCCCGGTCCAGTACTCCTTCCTGGCCCGTCCCGACGACGCGTTTGGCCAGGCTGCGACCGGTCAGATTGATCAGGACGGGCGCTTCGTCGCCGAGGCACCCGGTCTCTACACCATCGTCGCGACCTGCGGGTCGACGACGGCGCGGACGACCGTGCGAGCCAAGAAGCGCTTCAAGATCGAGCGCAAACTCAAGATCGTGGGGCAGGGTCGAGTCGATGACACGCACACCTCGGACCTGTGGGTCTGGGAGGGCGTGGATGGCCGCGACTACTGCGTCACGGGGACCTGGGGCGCAAACGGGGACGCCCATTTCTGGGACGTGACCAACCCTGGTGACATGAAGCGCATCGCGACGGTCAACGTCGACGCGCGCACCGTCAACGACGTGAAGGTGTCACAGGACGGGCGGATCTGCATCCTCAGCCGCGAGGGGGCGTCCAACCGCAAGAACGGCATCGTCATCCTCGACGTGGTGGACCCGAGCAAGCCCAAGATCCTGGCGGAGTACACCACCGAGCTCACCGGGGGCGTGCACAACCTGTTCATCGACGGCAAGCACGTCTACGCCCTCAGCGCAGGACGCCGCTACGACGTCCTGGACATCGAGGACCCGCGCAACCCGAAGAAGATCGGTTCCTACCAGGTGTTCGAGCCGGGCGCGTCGATCCACGATGTCTGGATCGAGGACGGCATCGCCTACTCGTCGAACTGGCGATACGGCATTCACATGGTGGATGTCGGCAACGGAATCAAGGGCGGCTCGCCGTCCAACCCGAAGAAGATCTCAAGCTACGCTTACCCGAACGGCGCGAATCACGCGGCGTTTCCCTACAAGAGCAGCGAGACGGGTAAGCGGTACGTCATCGGCGGCGACGAGATGTTTCCGTTCGGCCTGGGCGTGAAGGACAAGCCGACCTACGCGCGCGGGTGGATGCACTTCATCGACTTCACCGACCTGGAGAACCCCAAGGAGGTCGCGCGCTACCAGGTCCCTGAGGCGGGCACGCACAACCTGTGGGTCGAAGACGACATCCTCTACGCGGCCTACTACAACGGCGGCCTGCGCGTCGTCGACATCTCGGGCGACCTCATGGGTGACCTGTACAACCAGGGCCGCGAGATCGCCACGTTCCTGTCGCCTGACCACCAGGGCTTCATCAAGAACGCCCCGATGGTGTGGGGCCCGCAGCCTCACAAGGGTCACATCTTCTTCTCCGACTGGAACAGCGGGCTGTACGCCGTGAAGCTGGTTCCCAACCCCCGCCAGTGATGCGGCGGCTGCTCCTGGTGACGCTGGTGCTCGCGGCTCCGGTCGCGAGCGCGCAGGACAAGGATTACTACGTCTACGTCGCTGCCGAGTCGGCGGACGAGGTGTATCGCCTCAAGTTCGATGGCTCGAGCGCCGTCGTGGACAAGGTGATTCAGGTGGGTTACCAGCCGACGGAGATCGAGGGGCCCCATGGCTTGGCGGTCGGCTTGGACGGGAAGTACTGGTATCTGTCGATCGCCCACGGGAAGCCGTTCGGGATCATCTACAAGTACGAGACGGCGACGGACAAGATAGTGGGGGAATGCGAGGTCGGCATGTTCCCCGCGACCATGCAGATCTCGCCCGCCACCGGGCTCTTGTACTGTGTCAACTTCAACCTGCACGGCCGCATGCTGCCGAGCTCGATCTCCATCCTCGACCCAGAAGAGATGGTCGAGGTGGCGCGCACGACGACCGGCCCGATGCCCCACGGATCGCGCGTCTCGCCGGATGGCTTGCGCCACTATTCCTGCGCCATGATGTCGGGACACCTGTTCGAAATCGACGCGCTGACCTTCGGCGTCAAGCGTCGTCTGCAGCTTGATGAGAAACAGCCGGAAGGTCACGACTCAGACGTCAAGCCGACCTGGGTGCACCCGCACCCGAAGCGGCCGAGTGTCTATTGTGCGCTCAACGGCGCCGCACAGATCGCCGAGGTCGACCTGAAAACGTGGCGGGTCGTCCGTCGGTTCAAGACCGCCAAGGGGCCCTACAACCTGGAGATCACCCCGGATGGCAAGAAGCTCGTCGTCAGCTACAAGACGGCCGGCAAGGTCGGCATCTGGGATCTCGACTCCGGTAGGGAAGTGGCCCGGCTCAAGTCGACGCGCCGCGTGACCCACGGTGTCCTCATTACTCCTGACGGCCGCTACGGGTTTGTCAGCTCCGAGGGTATCGGCTCCGAGAAGGGCGCCGTGGATGTCCTCGACCTGACCACCAACAAGAAGGTGACCTCGGTCGACATCGGACTCCAGGCGGGGGGCATCGCGTTCTGGAAGTCCGTGGTTCGCGGGAACTGAGCGCGTCCCTAGCCGCCCTTCGCGGGCGGCGAGAAGCTGAGCAACCGCTTGCACTCATCAAGCAGGAAGTCCGTTTCCATGAACGGCTCGACGCTGATGTCGCGCCAGCGGATGTGCCCCTCGGCGTCGATGAGGAAGGTCCCGTGCAGGGCCTCTCCTTCGAAGTCGTCCCAACACCCCCACGCCTTGAACGTGTCGCCCTTGGGGGCCGCTAGCATGGGGAACGGCATGGGCGAGTCGCCGGTCTCCTCGAGCTGTTGGATGAACGCCTTGATGTCGGGGACGGTGTCGGTGCCGATGGTGACGATCTCGATCCCGGCCTGTTTGAACGCTCGCGTCTTTGGCTTGATCTCGTGAATCTGTTCGACGCAGTGCAGGCACGCGGCGCCGAGGTAGAACACGACGAGGACGTTGCGCCCCGCGTAGTCAGTCAGGGCGAGCTTGCCCCCCCTGCCGCGCGCCAGATCGAAAGGCGGAGCGGGTAGAGTCGTCCAGGACGGCGGGCCGTGGACGTCACTCGCGGGCGTCGGCCGCCGCGGGGGCGTTGGGGCGGCCCGTGTTGGACGACCGAAGGTCCGCCTGGCTTTCTCGGTCTGGCCGTCGGCGACCAGCGCCAGCAGGGAGCCCGCGTCCTCGCTGTCAGCCAGGTAAGGGCCGCCGGCGAGCTCGGTCAAGGCCTTCCATCGTTGGCTCGTGGCCAGCGCCGTGATCAAGGCGCGCTGCCCGCGCTTCACCAATCCGTCGTTTATCCGGGGGTGGCGTGGCATCCGGATCATCTGCTTGGCGAGGGCGATGGCCCGTTCGAACTGGCTTGTTTGAATAAGGCTGTTGCAAAGCGCTACCGCGTTGCGTGCGTAGTTTGGGTGCTCGAATGGCAGCGCCCCCGTTCGCTTCATGTGGGCGTGGTCGACCCGCGCGGCCATGTCCAGCCAGACCGCGGCGTCTCGGTGGCGCCCGGCCCGGGTGTACGCGTTGCCTGCGACGTGCCACATCCGTGCGATGCCTGGAGCGGAGAGCGCGGCCTTCGTTCCCGTTGCGACAGGATCGATAACCAACTCCGACGCGTATCGGTTCGCTGGATGGAGGGGCATCGCCGTGAAGATCGCCTTGAGGAGGTGACGTTCCTCATCGGTCGCCGTCGGGGCTATGCTCGGTCTCGCCGGGTCGAGGATGCTCGCGCGCACCCACAGGGCGCGCGCCTCGACGTCGTTCGGGAAAGCCTCGGCGATCGCGCTGAGATCGCGGCGCAACCTCCGTTGGCTCTCAGCGCTGATGGGGACGGGGATCGCGCGCCTCCGTCCGCTCTCGGCGTCGACGAGCACGGTCTTTGGTTCCGTCTCGGCCGAGAGGAGACGTGCCCACGCTTCGATGTAGAGGCGTTCACGGTGACTGACCTGGGTGCGGCGCTGGTAGGCCTCCCACGCGAACCAGATTCGGCGGCTGGGGTTGGGGGTGTTAGCGAGCGTCAGTCCCCAGTACGCCATGGCGCACTTGGGGTCGGCCGCGAGGACCTGGTGGAACGACCGCTCGGCTTCGTAGTACCAGGACCCATGTACCAACCCGATGCCCTGATTGAAGAGCAGGCGGGCCTGCCGGTTCTTCGTGGTCACGCCGAAGTGGACGTCCCCGGTCCCGGTCAACATCGCGGCCTGCCGGTGCGGCCCTTCGTGAAAGGCCCCGTTGTTCGGTCCGAACGTCGGAGCCGACGGCTGGGCATGGCAGCCCGCGACCATGATGGCCACGATCAGGAAGAAGACGCGCATCACCAGAGAGTCTACTGGAGAGGCCTCGAAGCGCTGGGGTCTGTTCGTCTAGGGGAGGACCGTCGCGCGGACCACGTTCGATTCGCCGAGGAAGGAGAAGCCCGGTCCGAGGGCGATGCCCTGGCCGTCTGCGGTCATGCCGATGAAGGCGTTCAGGCTGCCCGGGGGCAAGGTGAAGGCCGCGTTGGGATAGGCCGCAGGAGAGGTCGGCAGGACCCAGTGGTAGAGGCCGCCCTGGGCCGCTGGGGTGGCTACGACGGCCAGGGTGAACGGGTCGGCGTTGATGCCGAAGACCGTCCCTACTCCTGTGGGGAGGGTGGTGTTGAAGCTGAACAGGGTGAACCCTTGAGTCGTTCCAGCGGGGACGTCCGTCAGGCTGCAGAACAGATTGCCCGCCTGACTGGAAAGGGCGAGCGTGAATGTCGGGCTGCCACAAGCGGAGTTGTTCCACGCTGTCGTGAATCCCGCGTTGCTGAGGCTCGTGCCCTGATTCGCCCCGCCCGTGCTCGAGCAACCCGCGTTGGTGTGGATGCCGATGGCCTTGCCGGTCGACTCGTGAATGATGGGAGATCCAGAGTTCCCACCCGTGGTGTCGACGGCGTAGCGGACGATCGTGCCGGTGGTGCTGGAGTAGGGGCCGGTGTGCGTCTTGTTGACCACGTTCCACGCCGCGGGCGCGCCCGTTCCGGAGGTCGACCCGTAGCCCGTGATCCGGATCGTCTGGCCGGGAGTGGGGATGAAGAAGTCCACGTCATACCAACCGTAGAGCTGGGAAGGGAGTTCGCCCTGGGCGTTCGTCGCCAGGGTGGATATGGCCCAGTCGTTTCCCAACGAGTACGGGTTCGAGTTGGCGATGTTGGTGATCGGCCACTGCCGATTGGAGGGCGGGTGCTGGGCGGACCCACCGCTCGTCGAGAGGGGAACCTCGGCCTCCGCGACGCCGAACGTGCCCGTGCAGTGGGCCGCGGAGAGGACGCAATTGTCACCGTCAGCTGCCCAGATCGTGCAGCCGCCGCCGCCGCCGCTGGGGCTGCTCACGGCGCGCATGGCCCGCCAGTCCTGTGAGAGGGTGCGGTCATCCGTGGATCCGCAGATGCTGCTGTGAAACCCGAGCGATCCCGTGGTGCCGACGATGAGGTCGCGGATCACGTACGCGGCGGTCGATCCGGGCTGTACCCATAGCTTCACGGTGACGCTCTCACCGTTGAAATAGGCTGACGTATCCGTCCACTTCTGGAGCTCCGTCGTCGTCAGTTCCTGGGTGTTGCCGTCCCAGCTGGAGATGACCTGGATGTAGTCCTGTGGTCCGAGGTTCACGTTGTCGAACTTCAGGCGGATGGACGGCGTCCCCGGAATCGTGACCACATGGACGTCCATCACCTGCTTGAACGTCGCGCTGTTGCTGTGGCTGCCCGAGCTGTAGCTGTATGACCACCACCCGTATTCACCGCCGATTGCTTGCGCGGACAGGGTGCTGGCGTAGATCAGAAAACAGGTCAGGATGCGGGGCACGTACGAACTCTGCATGGGTAGATCTCCGCGGGACGCATCCCCGGGCAGCGTTAAGACGGAACTCTCGATGAGATCGGCTGAGCGCGAACGTGAGGGGGTCACTCAAAATTCACGGTACCACGCTCCCATACGCAGGGTCGAGAGCAGTCGCGTCCAGCTCATCGCAGGTAGGCGGAGATGCAGTCTGAGGCGCCGATGACGACCGCGCCTGGGCCGAGAACGACGTTCCCCGCGCGGGTCGAGCTGCGGAGCGGGCTTCGTTCGACCGAATCGCCCGTGAGGATGTCGCAGCGGTGGATCTCAGGCCTGGGGCCGGTGGTCGTGAAGACGAGCTCGGTTCCCATGACGGCGGCCTGCCCGCGTAAAGACCCCACCAGTCGTGACGCCCAGCGGACGCGGAAGTCCTCGAGGTCCAGCGCCATCAGCCCTCCCGCGCCGCTGAAGATCAGGAGCCCCTGATGGACGCCGACAAAGCAGTTGTTGTGGCTGCCCGACCGGCGGGTCGACAGGGGAATGCTCCGCAGCTCACCCGTGCCCAGCTCCGCTGCGTACAGACGCCGTGAGTCGTTGGGTGCGAAGAACACCTTGTCGCCGGATACCCGCGGCCGCGACACCTGCCAGGTGGGTTCTGGTTGGCTCGCAGAGCGTCGACGTCCCCAGCCGCCTGAGATCTCTGGGATGAGGTCCTGGCTGTACGCCGACTGCCACACGTTGGATCCGGTCACCGCGTCGACGGCGCAGAACACGCCCATGTTGGTCCCGTAGTAGAGGACACCCCTGTGCTCCGTGACGTGCCCTGGTACGCACGCGATGCTGGGGTTGCCGCCACGGCTGAGGGCGGTCTGTCCCGCGCCGATGTAGGTCTTCCAGCGCAGGCGCCCGGTCTCTCGTTCAAAGGCGCACAGCCAGTGGTGGAAGATGCCCTTGAGGATCGTCCCCGCCGCGTACACCGTGTCACCCACGATCACGGGAGGTTGGTTGACGCTGAGCTTGCGTAGGAAAGCGGTCTCCTCGTCGTCGCGCCCCGCGGGCGCCGCGTGCGACCATTGGACCCGTCCGGTCTCCTTGTTCACGGCGATGAGCTTGTGTGACGGGATCGCGCGCCACCGGCGGCTCCAGTAGTGTGCGATCAGGGGGTCGCCATCGAGATAGGCGAACACCAGTCCGCCGTCGACCACGACGTGGTACTTGAGCGAGTAGTTCTGTCGACCTTCGAAGTCGGACTGGGTGCTGCGGACCGCGGGCCAGATCTCAGTGCCGGTGGGCAGGCGTCGCGCGCGGAGGGAGAGACCGTCGCACGCATAGACGATCTCGCCTTCAACCGCGGGGACCACGGGGAAACGAAGATCAGATTCCTCATCGTCGTAGTACCAACGATCGGAGCTGTTCTCGTTGCGGCTGAAGGACCGCTCCCAAGCCGCTCGCTTGCGCAGGTCGAGCGCTCCGAGGGCTGAGGGAGCCCGGGTCTTCTTGCCCGCTGAGAGCTCCTCGATGAAGCGGGAGACGTTGACCCGTTCGCCTCGAACCACGATCTTCTCGCCCGGGAACCCGGCGCGGGATGCGCTGGCGAAGGCGCGGAGTTCGGCGACCCGGTCGGTGCCCCAGAGGGCCCACGCTTCGCGGGCCGCGAGCTTGGCGTCGTCGTCGACGTTGCGCAGGGCTTGGACAGAGACGCGCGCCTCGTCGAAGCGGCCGGCCTCGAGCAGCATGTCCATCAGGACGACCTGGGCGCGCCGTCCGCTCGGAGTCAACGCGAAGCGTCGTGCACATTCCCGCAGGCCCGCCTCCTCGGAGTCGCGCAGCGCGGTGGTCAGGAGCCGCTTCGCGCGGGGCTCCATGAGCTGCCGGTAGCGATCGATGCCGTCGTCCGGCAGGGCTTGGATCAGGTCCATGACATGGGCGCGAACGCCCTGGAATCGATCCCCTGCGACCACCACTCGTTCCACCTCCGAGTCGGATCGAGGCGCGCGATGGATGGCTACAACCTTGGCCGCGCCCTGGTCGAGGACCGCCTGCCAGATAGTGATGGCGCGATCCCGGTCCTCGCGCTCCAGAGCCGATTGCGCGCGGTGAAGCTTGTCGCGCACGGTCGGATCGTTGGGAACGGAGAGCCTGTTCATGTGGGCCTGAGCGCCGACCTGTCCGAGAGACCAGAGCAGCAAGAACACGGAGCCCAGCCAGAGATTGCGCGGCGGTGCGTTCACGTCCACATATCCTACACGTGGACAGGCGCCGGGACGCAACCAGGGTCGCTTCCCGGTCTCCTGGCGCTCAGGGCGCGACCCGCTTGCGCGCGGCGAACAAGGTGTCCACCTTCTCCTCGTCCACGAGATCATTCCACCAGGCGACGGTGTCGACCTCGACCCTGTCGAAGACCTGCGCGAGGGTCGCTTCGAAGGCCGGATTGGGGAACGTGGACCACACCGCGAGGACGCCGCCGGGGCGCAGGTGCTCGGCGACGCCGCGGAGCCCGTCCACCGTGTAGAAGGCGGCGCTGGATGGCTCGAGGGGTTCGTCCGGCGCGTGGTCCACGTCGATGAGGATGAGGTCCGCCGGGTGCTCGACCGGGCCGAGCAGGCGCGCGTACACGTCGCCCTTGGTCACCTGGAAGCGGGCGTCAGATGCGAGGGATTCTCCGGTCGGAAGCCAGCCGTTCTCGAGCCATTGGATCACCGGGTCCAGCAGCTCGACGACCTCGACCTGCGCGACCCGGTCTGACTGCAGCGCTTGTCGCGCTGTGTACCCGAGCCCGAGTCCGCCGATCAACACAGAGAGGTCATCTCCGTGGTGCATGCGGAGCCCGATCTCCGTCAGCGCCTCCTCCGATTCGGTGTGATAGCTGCTCATGAGGAAGACGTGGTCGAGGGTGACCTCGGTGACGATCGTCCCGGGGCGCGAGAGGAGCTCGCGGCGGCGCAGGCAGAGCTGCCCCAGGGACGTCTCTTGAAGGTCCAGGATCTCGAACAGAGGGGCCACCGGCAGGTCCTGTCAGCGAGCGCCCTAGCGGAGCTCTTCGAGCGCCTTCGTGTAGTCGGTGACGCGACCGCGCAGCACGTCGAGGCGGCGGTACGCGTCACGTCCCGGTTTCTGGTCCGCGCCGTCGACCATGGATGAGAGGTAGCGCACCTGGTCCAGGAGCATGGGAGTGGGGTAGATCATGCCGCGGGTCGTGATGATCTTGGACTCCAGGTCTCTGAGCGCGGGGCTGGGATTGTCCGCCGCCGCGAGGGCGCGGCGCAGACGTGCGCTCAGCTGGGTGGCGTCCGCCGAGAGCTTGGCGACGTCGAGGATGAGGGCCTCCTGGGCAGCCAGATCCTCCATGGTGACGCCGTCCGCCGCGACCCGTGGGTCCATCAGGAGATTGAGCTGACCTGTGTGCGTCTCGCCGTTCGCTGTGAGGCGGAGCTCGTAGCGGCCGGGGAGGACCATGGGGCCCCGTCCTCGACCACCGATGCCGTCGCGACGGAGGTCCCACGCCGTGCGGTGCATGCCGGCCGTAAGTGGGAGGCCGCGGGCAGGTCGGGATCCGCGACGCGGACCACGCATCCCGCGCTCCTCGCGTCGTCCGCGTGGCGCCTGGGCGCCTCGACGTCCGGAGCTGGAGAGCGTGCGGATGACCGCGCCCTTGGCATCGCGGATCTCGATCTGGACCTGGTCGACGTCCGATGTGAGGGCGTAGTGGATCAAGGCCCCCTGCTGCGGATATTCGACGCCGACACCGCCGCGACCCCGGCTCCGGGTGCGGTAGGCGTCTCGCGGCGTGAACAGGTGGGCCTTGGCGTTCGCCACCGCGGGGGTTAGCTGGTGCAGCGGCGTGAGGTCGTCCAAGATCCAGAACGACCGCCCCATGGTGGAGATCACCAGGTCCTTCCTGTGGACCTGCATGTCGGTGATCGGGGTCGCGGGGAGGTTGCGTTGCATGGACTGCCAATGGGCGCCGTCGTCGAACGAGACGTAGAGGCCGAATTCCGTGCCGACGTAGACGAGCCCCTCGCGGTCCGGGTCTTCACGAACGACACGGGTTGGTGAGTCCGCGGGTATGCCGTTCTTGCCGGTGGTCAGGAGGGTCCACGATGAACCGTAGTCGTTGGTCCTGTAGACGTAGGGACTCCAGTCACCGAGCTGGTATCGCAGCACGGCTACGTAGGCCTTCTCCGGGCGATGCGGTGACGGCTCGACGGCGTCGACCCGTCCGCCCGGGGGCAGATCTTTCGGCGTCACGTTCGACCACGCTTCGCCGCCGTTCCTGGTGACGTGGACGGGCCCGTCGTTGGCGCCGACCCAGATCAACCCCTTGCTGATCTTGGATTCCCGGATCGCGTAGATCGTGCTGTAGAACTCCTCTCCGGTGATGTCGCGGGTGATGGGCTCGCCCGAGATCACTTGCTTGGACGGTTCGAAGGCGGTCAGGTCGGGGGAGATGGTTTCCCAAGTGACGCCCTCGTCGGTGGTCCGGTGGAGATACTGGGACGCGTGGTAGACGACGTTCGGATCGTGCGGTGACACATGGATCGGGGAGACCCGCTGGAATCGGTACTCCAGGTCTTTCGGGTTGTGCCCGTACATGTTCGCGGCGCCGACGTAGTACTTCTTCTCCTGGCCCGTGCGCAGGTTGAAGCGGCCGAAGCGACCCTTGCAGTTGGCGTACACGATGTCGGGGTCGCCCGGCTTGGGGACCGCGGGGCCGGTCTCGCAGCCGCCGACCGACTGCCAGAAGCCCATGGCACCGAGCGGGTGTCCGTACGGCGGCGCGCTGGGAACGCGGATCGTGCTGTTGTCCTGTTGGCCTGCGTAGAGCCAGTAGGGGAAGCGGTCATCCACCTCGACCTGGTACAGCTCCGCCGTCGTCTGGTTGCGCTGGGTCGACCACGTGGCACCGCCGTCCCGCGTCACGTTGACGCCGCCATCGTTCGCCTGGATGAACAGGTTCGGGTCGTCCGGGTGGACCCAGATGTCATGGTTGTCCCCGTGAGGGGTGCTGCCCCGACGCCATGAGTCGCCGCCGTCGGTAGATTTGTGGAAGCCCGTGGCGTTCACGTAGAGGACGTCGGCGTCTGACGGATCCGCGTCGATGTTGCAGTAGTAGAACGGGCGGTCGAGGAGCCCGCGGCTGTTCGAGATCAGCTTGAAGCTCTCGCCGTGGTCGTCGGATCGATAGAGGCCGCCATCGGGATCGGGGGCTTCGATGAGGACATACACACGCCCGGGGGCTGCGGCGGAGACCGCGAGGTCGCTCTTTCCGAAGACGCCGCTGGGCAGCCCGTCGTCGAGCTTCACCCAGCGACCGCCGCCATCGATCGACTTGTAGAGCCCCCCCTCGCCGGGCGAGCCGCCGCTGATGATCGTCCAAGGCTTGCGCTCGCCGCGCCACATGCACGCGTACACCTGGTTCGGGTCATCCGGCGCGAGCTCCAGATCGACGGCGCCGACTCGATCCGAGACGTGGAGCACCCGCTCCCAGCTCTCGCCTCCGTCGCGGGTACGGTAGACGCCGCGCTGCTCGTTCGGTCCGAACGCCTGACCGATGGCGGCGACGTAGGCGATGTTCGGGTCCGTGGGGTGGATCTCGACGGCGCCGATCTGGCCGGCATCGCGCAAGCCCACGAAGGTCCATGTCCTCCCAGCGTCGACGGATTTGTAGACGCCGCGTCCGGTGATCACATTGCTACGCAGTCCGTCCGACCCGGTCCCGACGTAGACGGTGTCCGGATCGGATGGCGCGACGCGGATCGCGCCGATGGACCCGGTCTCGAAGAAGCCGTCGGATATGGCCCGCCAGCTCTGACCGTAGTCGGTGGTCTTCCAGACGCCGCCGCCCGTGCTGCCGGCGTAGAACGTGGAGGGCCGCTGCCGCACGCCGGCGACCGTGGTCGCACGCCCACCGCGCGATGGCCCGACGTTGCGGTAGGAGAGCCCTGAGAGCAGCCTGTCGTCGAACGACTGGGCGTCAGCGGTGGCGAGCGATAGGAGCGACACGATCACGGTCAGGGTCTTCATCACAATGCTCTCGATATCAGCCACATGAGAACGCCCACCGCGAGCCCGCAGGCGGCCCCCGTCGGCACGTCGGAATAACCTGTCACCAGCGCGGTCACCGCGAAGACCGCGACCAGGGCGCCGAACTGCATTGCCCGCCATGCGGGGTCCGTCAGTCCTGGGATGTCGACGGCCTGGCCGCAGCCTGGGCAGTTGACGATGCCACCGGCTTGCGCGCGGGTGGTTTCGAACATCTTGCCGCAGTCGCAGTAGGCCGGCTCGCTCATTGCTGGCGGCCTTCGATGGCGGCGAGCAGGACGGCGGCGCCGAAGACGACTCGGGGATCCACGCTGGTGTCCGAGACCGACACGGTCATGCGATAGATGAACGGGTTGAAGTGGACGCGCATGACCGCCAGCTCGCGTCCATCGGGATCCCTCATGTGGAACGTCTGAGGGATCAGGTTCACGAGGAATCGACGTAGCAACGCCATCGCGGTGCTGTCTTCTTGCAGGGATGCGATGGGCTGGTCGTTCGCATCGAGGACCTCCCACGAGTCGCGGATCATGGACGACCAGCCCTTGCGACGGGCGGCGCCGATCTTCGTGTTCTCGGTGCTGTCGACCATGTCGTAGGCCGCGGAGAAGTCCACGATCTGCCGCGCCCGCACGTTCATCAACTCCGTGCTCCGCGTGTCGTCGGTGAACACGCGGATGTCCTCTCGCAGCTTGAAGGCCTTCTGGCTACTGAAGGCGACGACCTGGCCGGACGCGTCGTAGACGTGGAAGCTCGCGCCGAAGATCTTCAGGACCTTACGGCGGATGGTGTACTCGCGAAGATCGAAGGCCATGTGTACCTCTCCTGGATGAGGGGCTCATCATAGCGGCATGATTGGGGCGCGGTTCAGTACACCGTGAGGACGACAGCGTTGGTGAGGCTCGCGATAGATCCCGAGGTGCCGAAGTCATGCATGACGCCCTGGAATGTATAGGTCCCGGCGGGGATCAGGCCGAGGAAGGTGATCGGCGCGGGCGGCGTGAGCGGAAGGGTGCTGGATCCGAGACCTGGGATCGGGATCGATGATGCGATCGGTGCGGGCGTCGGATTGGTGAGGGAGGGCATGGGGATGCTGCTCGTGCCGAGGCCGAACGGCAGGCTCTGCATCGTGGCGGACCCCGGCGTGCCGAGGTGCATGAACACGGCGTAATGGGCGGCGGCGGGTCCGCCAGGAGGCGCCTCGATCGACATGGAGATCCAGTTCGCGGCGTCGGCGTAGACCTGGCGCCAGACGTCCCCCGCATCCCCGTTGACGAAGAGGACATCAGCCGGTCCGTTGCTGGCCGTGTTCACGTTGCCGACGCGCGCCAGGACGTGCGGTGGGTATTGCTCGATCGGTAGGCCTGGGATGAGCGTGCGGTTGGCGAACGCTGGGTGAGTCAGCTCGTAGCGCCGCGCGCGGAACATGTTGTTGCAGAGGAACGCGGCATTGCAGATCGGGATGGCGTCGCCCTGGTTGAGCACGACCTGTCCGGCGACGGGGTTGACGTATCGCCAGACGATCTCCCCGGTGGGGGTCACCTCGAGAACGGTGCCGGTCATTCCTTCGCAGATGAGGTCGTTGCCGTTCGGGAGTCGCTGCGTCCCTGAGATGAACGGCGAGAACAGATCGGTGGGAAAGGGGGTGCCGAACGAGCTCGTCGTCGTCGCCGGTCCCCACACATTGCCGAGACCGAGCGAGTATCGGCCGGCCGCGTCCAGGGGGGGGGTGATCTCTTCGATGGTTGAGCGCGGGTATCCGGGGCGACCCGTCCCGTTGTTGAACACCGTGATGTTGCCCGCGCCGGGATAACCGGGCGGGACCCACTCCGGGTTGTGTTGGCCGAACAGCTGATGGTTGGCCGCCGTGCCGCGACCGTAGGTCGCGGGGTTGCCCCACCGGTAGAGCAGGTCACCGCCACGGCCGGTGTTGCCGCCGGCGTGGGATGAGGCCTCGGCGGTCGAGGTGCTGTGGTCGATGATCCAGATCTCATCGAAGGTCCGCGAGCTCACGACGATCTGGTCCAGCGTCGGGTTCCAGTCGATCGAGTTGAAGTGGAGCCAATCTGCGACCGGCTGGGCGCCGCCGTAGTGGTTCAGGTCGACGAGCTCGGGATGCTCGGAGACGACCCCGTAATTTGGCTTCGACGGATCGAGATCCTGGATGACGTGATCCCAGACGTGCCACTTCCAGACGACTTCCCCCGCCGTAGGCCCGGTGGGCTGGATTTCGAGGATGACCTCGGGCCACAGCTCATCTTGGCTCAAGAGTCCCGGGTCGCGTCCGTGGGCGATCGCGTCCGCTGCCGTCTTCTTCTCAAACGCGATGGCCAGGACGTTGCCGTTTGGCAGGGGCTCGATGTCGTGGTGGAGCAGATACTTGTCGCTGTTGATTTCTATGTCCCACAACACGGTCGAGTCCCAAGCCACCCGTTCGATCTTGCCCGTAGTGCCACCGACGAAGAGGCCGCTCCAGGTGGTGCCGGCCGACCTCACGGAGCGGATGAGATCGCCGTTGTCGAGGACGTACGCAGACAATCCGGACGTGTACTGGCTCGACCAGGAGTGGACGGTGCGCCCGTCGTTGTCGATCAGATAGGTCGTGCCCGTCTGCGCGCTGATCGTCGTGTAGCCGTCGTACGAACCGGGTTTGTTGAACATCAGTCCGACGGTGTGATCCCAGGCGCTGTCGTCCCACTCGACGACGTATGCGTAGACCCGTTCGTCCGACGCGTGATTGGCTCGCCACGACGGGGAGGGCGCGCCGCCGATCCGGGCGAACTGGCCGCGAGCCTCCGGCGAGATGTCCAGTGAAGAATTGGGTGCCCAGTTCTCGTACGTGGGAGTTTCCCCGTTGACCCACGTCCAGTGCGGACCGGACTCGTCGCGACGCACACTGCCGATCCACGGGCCGTGTCCGCCGGGTGTCCAGAGAGCCGGCGCGCTGGCGAGTTGGAAGACGTGTGCGTTTTCGGCCGCGGACGTGATGGTGACGAGGTGTCCGTTGCGCCGGTTGGCCACGACCTGCGCCGCGTCCCATGATGTGCCCGCGGGGGCGCTCACCACCTCGTACCAGTGGGTCGTCTGGTCAGGGTGATTCCATGGCACAGCTTGCCCGCACGCAGCCGCGCCGAGGATTAGGCATATGAGCAGACCAACTGCGCTGGACCGTGTGAAATCGATCATCGACGCTCGGCAGACTGTGCTGATGGGACGGGTGGGGGGGGCGTACGAGGCTCAACGCTCTAGGATAGCCCCCCCGGGGACCATCTGGAAAGGGGAGTTTGTCGCCGCTCAGCGGCTCCCCTTGGCCTCGCCGCCGTCGAGCTTGCGTTGGGCGACGGAGGCTTCGGCCTTTGTCTTTTCCCAACGGGCCGCGCGCGGCTCGTCTCCGAGCTGCTTCGCGGCCTGTATCAACACGTCGAGCAGGTCTGGGTGCAGGGTGTATTCGGTGAGGCCTTCGCCGAGGTCGAGCGCCTCCTCAGGCCCGCCCTCTTTGCGCACGTGGGTGACGACGGCCGCCATGCGGTCGGGATGGAGTCGACCCGCGTCGAGCAGCTCACGCTCGATGGCGAGCGCTTCGTCGCCTCGGCCAGCGGCGCGCATGACGTCAGCGAGGATGATCCGATCGTTCGCAGCGTCGCTGACGCTCTTCTTCACTGTGGCCACCAGGTCCGCCGGCGGTGTGTGTCCCGACGTTGTCAGGCGTTCCACGATCAGCGCGAGCACGTGGAGAGGGGCATGACGGGAGAGCTCCTGGTCGTCTCGCCACTTCAGCATGCGCGCGGCGACAGCTTCGTACCAGCTCGCGGGGTCCTTCCAGTCGCCCTTGTCCTTGGCGAACAACCACTGGTAGTCACCGAGGCTCATGGCGCGGCCCTGGTCCCAGTAGCGGCGCTCGTGCGGTCGCGTACCGGGCGGCGCAGGGTGCGAAGCGATCGCGATCTCGATGAGGTCGAGGGCTCGCTCGTGTGATCCGTCCCGAGCCAGGAGCCCGGCCGCGCGCAGCGCGGTCTGCCGACGGGGCGGCGTGCCGAGGTCGAACAGGTTGTTGACGAGGCCGCGGGATTGGGCGAGCGCCGCCGCGGGCCCGTCGAGCGCGACGAGCATGCCGATCGTCGTGCTCTCGAAGACGTCCACGCCGACGCGGTCATGCTTTGGGAAGCGGCTCCCCTGGAGGATCGTCGCGACGGCCTTCGCGCGGTGTTCTCCGGAGAGACGGCTGAGCACCTCTCCGAGCAGATCCGCGTGATCCCTCCGGCCGCGAATGATGCCGGTTCGCGGATCCGCGCGGCCGGCATCACAGGCACACCAGCGGTACAACGCCGCGGCCTTGGCCGGGAAACCGAATCGGACGAAGAGCCCCGCGAGCCGTCGCACCTGCTCGGCGTCGGCCCCGACGTTGGCGAGGACCGCGTCCAGCAGGGGCTCGGTGATGCCGTCGGGTCGGGTCTCCAGTGTCTCGAGCACGACAAAGAGGATGGCGTAGTCGGCTGCGGAGGCGACCCCGGCTTCGTGGCGTGCGAGGACCGGACCGAGGGCCGCCGCTCCGCCTTCTTCGACCATCTGGGTGGCGACGGCCTGGACGATCATCGCGATGTTGGGCTGTCCCAGACGCTGCGGATCGACCGACCGGAGTTGACGCGTGAGCTCGTCGACGCCGAACGGGGTCTGGGCGACGATGAACGGCAGCTTCTTTCGGTCGGGTGACTTGGGCTTCCACTCCGTCGGTTGCCAGTCAAGGAAGGCGGGGCGTAGATTGTAGTTTCGGCTCAGCCCGCCGCGCCCCGGAGCGACCGGCGTCGCCGAAGGTCTCAACCCCTTCGTCATCAGGCTGGAGGTGGCGAAGGTCTGCCGGATGATGTTGCTGCTCGCGTCCTGGCGCCAGAATCCGCGGTAAAGCCTGCGCGCCTCGTCGTTGTCCTTCTTCTTGATCGCCTTCTTGACCTGCGTCTCCGTGATCTTCGGTGACGACGTGCCCCGGGCGCCGATCCCGCCCAGGATCATCGTCGTCGAGCTGGTCCCGCGCCTGGCGAGGCCCATGATGCTCCGGGGGAGCGCCTTGGCCCTCGTGCTGTTTCGGGATGCGGCGCTCGGGTCGGCTGCCAGCGCGTTGAGGGGGTGTCGCAGATCGCTCCACATCTTGGCGAGGGCGGCTCTCGAGGCGGGGGTGGGCGACGCCTTCACGATCCGCTCCTGGACCCTCACGGCCTCCATCCAATATCCCTTCGCAGAGAGCATGCCCTCGAGCTGCGTGAGGCCGCGGAGGCCGAGGACCTCGACCTTGTCACGGAGCTCCTCGAGGGTCGCTGCCACCTTGATCGTTGGTGGTTTGCCGAGTCGGAGGCTACGCATGACGGCCTTCCGTTTGGCCTCGTTCTCGAGCTTGGCTACGAGCGGCTTCAGCTCCTTCTGACGCTTGGATGCGAAGGGCTTCAGCATGCGTCCGAGGGCCTTCGCGTCAGCGTCGTCTCGGTTGGCGTACTTGTTCCAGATCGCCACGAACGCTTCCCACGCCTCCTCCGTGTCAGTGGCGAGGCCGCTGCTCTGCATCGACCGGGAGATCGTATTGAACGGGATCTTCTTGTCGGGTTGGTGCTTCTCGATGACGTCCAGGATGTCGAAGATGATGCCGATGTTCTTCGGACGCAGCTCGCGAATGAGACGTGTGCCCGCGCTGGTGACGACGAGCGGATTGTCGGCGTCGCGCAGACCCTGTTCGAAGCAACGGAGGATGAACGTGCGCAGTTGTTTCGATCCGCCGATGTCGTTCAGGCGTACGTAATTCGCGATGAAGTAGCCCTTCTGCGAAGGCGCGAGCAGGGGGAAGACGCTGCGAAGAACGGCCTCACGGTTCTCCGCAGGGAGAAACCCGAATAGCTCGGGGATGCCGTAGGCGAGGCGGTCGGATGACGAGAGTCCGCCGCGGATGAGGCGCTCGACCTGCTTGGCGTCGAGGACGCCATCACCCGGCGTCATGAGCGTCCACACACGGCGGATGAGCGTCGAGAAGCGGTCGGGGTCGTCGGCGATGCGATCGACGATGCGGCTGATCAGGGTTTGCCGCTGACGCGCGCTGAGGATGCGGATCTCGTTGCTCTGCGTCATCAGCTTGGTGAACGCGAGGTTGAGTTGCGCGGGGTTCCGTATCTGACTGAACGCGGTGTCGGCCCAGAAGCGCATCAGGTTCAGGCAGAGCTCCGCGTCGCCGAGGCACAGGGAGGCGTTGATGAGGGTCGGTATCTGGTCGAGGTCCTCCGTGCGTGCGTTCGACAGATCGACGCGCTCCATGAGTGTTCGCAGCTTGGTGTCGTCTCCGCTCGCGAGCAATGGCAGGACGAGGGGAGCGGCGCGGGCAACCGGGATCAAACCCGCGATCTCACCGGGGTCGACGGTCGCGAGACGCAGGCCGTGGCGGCTGCGGGATTCGGGGGCCGCGGGGCTCTTGGCGAGCAGCCCCCTCGCCGAGTCGAGGAGCCCCCAGTTGACGCGAAACCCGATCGCCTCGTCGAGCAACTTTTCATCGGCCGGCATGGCGGCGAGCAGTCGCGAATCGACTGAGTCGGCCCGCGCCACGTCTCCGAAGGCCACCGCCAGGCGTCGGTAGAAGGCCGTGCGCAGGGCGAGCTGGGGGTGCCGACCCATGCGGAGCTCGCCCGGTGCCGCCGACCCGATCCGGCTGAGCGCGGTGTTTATCTCCTGATCCTGGCGATCGAGCAGTCGCGCACACGCGTCCTTGTTCGGGAGGGTGGCGAGCAGCCCGTCGAGCAGCCGTGGGTAGGNCAGGACCCCCTCGTCGGTGCTCCGCGACCCGCCGACCACGAACGGATACATGAGGGGAGAGGGCGCGCCGACCGGGCCCTCCGTCGTCTGGTTGAAGGGGCGCAGCGCCAGGAGGACCGAGAGCCCGCGCTCGAATAGACCGAGGGCGATCTCGTCGCGACCCATGCGTTCATGCAACTCTCCGACCTTGGCGAGTAGCTTCACGTCCTGGCTCTCGACAGTCAGGACGCGTTCGTAGGTCCGCAGCGCCTCCTTCGAGTATCCCGCCGTCTCGAAGGCGCCTGCGATCTTGCGCTGCAGGTCATCGAATTCGGGGAGGCGGCTCGCGGCGCTGAACGTCCGCGACGCGTTGACCACCTCGCCGCCGGCGAGGAACGCGGCGCCGAGATCCAGATAGACGTCAGGAGGGACGATGTCTCCTTGTCCCAGCAGCCTCCGCCCGAGCATGAGGTGTTCGCCGCTCGGCTTGCGGGCCGAGCGGNCCGCCNGGNTGATGGCACCCAGGACCCTCGGTCGGCCGTTGCTGTTGGTGCGCGTGCGCTCCATCAACTCGCGGAGCAGGGGCGTGCGTTGCTCGCCGGCGATGGGGAGCGCGGCGCTCAGCGCGCGCTTCGCCATGCCGGCGTCAGCGTGTTCGTCCGACAGGTCGACGACCAGCTGGTAGAGGTAGAGCTTGTGCGGCCGCATGGCCACGCGCTCGAGNGCCATCCGGCGCGTCCAGGCGAGCAACGGACTCCGCGCCGGTTGACGGCGCGGCCCCTGGAGGTTCAAGATCCCGTCCACGGCGATCGTGAACAGATCGTCCTGAACAGGGGCCGCGGCGAGGTTCTGGAACATCCCCTGGGCCCGTTTGGCTCCTCCAAGCTGCATGAGCGTGTTGGCGAGCAGGAGGTAGGTGTCGATGCGTTCGGGATGACGGGCGAGGCTGCGGTAGTACGCTTGCATGGCCTCGGCGTGCATGCCGGCGAGAGACAGGACCCCGGCTTCGAATTCGTCGCTCGTGGTGCTCGCGCCTTCGGTCTGCTTCAACTGGTCGAGCACCAGGCGCGCGTCGCGTCTCTGGCCTTTCTCCAGCAGGCTCATGGCGAGCTCGCGGAGATGGTCCGGGCGGCCGTGTTCGTCGATCTCTATGAGGGCCCGGACCGTCTTCTCGTAGTTGAAGTAGTCGTTGCAGGAGTGGTAGAGGCGCGCCTTCTCCGTGAGCACGTCCACCGAGTTTCGGCCCTTCTTCTTCAGGTGCTCCTCGACGATCTCCGTCGCCGACACGGCGTCGTTCACGCGGGTGTAGAGGCTGATGAGCATGCCGGCTTCGCGGTCGGAGGCCTTGCCCTCGAACAGGCGCGTCTCCAGGTCGACGGCGATACCAGCCAGGGTGCCGAGCCGTGCGGCGACGGTCATGACGCGCTCTTCCACGAACTTGCGGCGCGGTACGGATTCGACGCGGCCCCACAGCTCCAACCAGAGGTCTTGCGCCTTCTCCTCCTCGCCTATCTCCGAGTAGAGGAACGCCAGCTTGATGTCGGCGTCGACGCCGCTGCGCTCGCCGCGCGCGGCCTTGAGACCGCGCAGGATCTCGACGGCGCCGGTCTTGTCGCCGAGCCGTTCGTACGCGTTGCTCACCTCGAGCCGCACCGCAGCGTCCGCCGGAGCGACGGCCGCGATGGCCTCGAGCGCGCGGCGTGCGCCTTCTGATCGGCCACGTGAATGGTGGAGCTCGAAGAGGAACAGCTGGGCGATGTTGGTCGCGGTCTCACTGCGTCCCACGCAGCTCTCGGCCGTGTCGCTGGCGAGGTCATCCAGGCCGAGCTTCATGAGGCTCGAGGCCGCGGCCATGCGGGGACGGGTTTCCTTCACCAGCTCGAGGTGCGCGGTCCATGTCGCGATTGCCGCGTCACGGTCGCCGCGTTCCAGGTAGAAGCGCGAGAGGCCCTCACGCCATTCGACGAGCCGGGGCTGTTCCTTGATGAGCTTGCCGTATGCCNCGATGAGGGTCTTCTCGCGGCCGGTCTCNCGACACAGCTCGAGGAGCTGACGGCGCATGTCATTGGTGAACGTCGCGTTGTCCGTCGATTCGCGGAACAGCTTCAGGGCTTCGTCGACCTTGCCAGTCTCCCGAAGCAGGTCGATCCAGATGAGGCGCGCGTCGTCGTTGAGCTGGTCGGCCTGCGCGAAGTGCTTGATCAAGCCGTCGAGCTTGTCNGCGCGCCGGTACGCCTCCACCAGAACCGCCAAGGCGTATCGACGATCGCGGCGCATCTTGGCGCTGTCGGCGGCGTCCCACGCGAACTTCTGCGCCTCTTCGTACTGCTTGGATTCGATCGCCCACTCGGCGAGACGGACGAGCTGCTGGAAGCGCTTTGTCNCCTCTCCGGACACCTCGAACAGTCGGATCGCGTCCTTCTGCTTGTCCTGCAGCGCGAGGATGATCGCGGCCTGGTTGCGCAGGTCCGGCGTCCAGTCGGCAGCGGCGGTGGCCAGGGCCGACCGGCCCGGTCGCATCAGCGCCGTGCGCAGGATGAGTCGGTTCCTGAGCGTCGCCGGCAGGTCCCGCTGCAGGAGCGCTTCGTAGGCGGCCAACGCCTCGGTCGTGTTACCGAGGGCGTCCTGCACCTCGGCCATGCTCAGACCGTCGGTGATCGTGGCCTGATCGTTCGGGATCTTGCTGAGGGATGTGCGGGCCTGCTCGAGGTCCCCGACACGCCGACAGAGGTTCGCGTGTAACCGCAGGAGCGGGATCTTGGAATCGCCGGCGCGCTCCGCTTGAGCTGGGATCCAGGAGAGCACGGGGTCGATCATTCCGTGACGCTCCACGCACACGCGCCACACGTCGGTNGTGGCGGAGGCCGGATCGGCNGAGGACAGAGCCGTCTCCACCGCTTGAAGGACGTCGTCTCCAGGCGCGGCGACCGGTTGTGCCAGCGTGATGCCGGGCAACAAGAGGAGCATCAAGACGGGAATAGCGCGGGTGTCCACGACGCAACCGTAACACGGTGCCATCTTTAGTGATGCGCTCGGACTCCCTCACCGAAGGGTGTCGTCGGAAATCCGGAACGGGGAGATGTCGTAGGAGGTCGTCCCGTCGCATACGAGGTCAGCGCAGACCCGGCCGACGAGGGGGATCAGCTTGAANACCCACCCGGTCGCGCAGATGACGACGTCGTCATGGCCCTCGACCGAGGGCGGAGCGTGGTCGAGGAGGAACTCCCGACGCAGTGCGTAAGGGTCGCCCGGACGGATGAGCTGCGCCGCGACGCAGGTCGACGCGAAGGCGGGCTCCGGATCGAGCCCGGGCATGTGTTCTTTCACCCAGCCGGCGATGCGCCGGACGACGGCGGGATCCGCGTTCTTGTCGTAGGCGCGGATGTCGTCGAGGACGGGGGAAGGGAAGTTGCCTCCCACTCGCGCGTATCCTGCCCGGTCGAACGGGACCTCGGGAAATCCGTAGTACAAACCCGGGTCCTCAGAGGGGCCTGGGGAACGGAGGTTCACCCACACCGGGCCCTGAGCGGGCTCGTGGCGNATGGGGAACCACACGTTGACCATGGACCACAACGTNCGATCGAGGCGCAGNCCGAAGTGGGCCAGGACGGGATCCACGAACGGACCCGGCGCGACGACGAGCTTGTCGGCGCCATACGTGTGTTCGCCGGCGGTGACGCTCCACCGGTCGCCGCCCCGTTCGATCCGTGTCACGGGTGACCGGTCTCGCAGGGTGACGTGCGGCATCGCCTCCCCGATTCCATGCAGCGTTCGTAACGTCGTCCCCACATCGATGAGGCCACCATCAGGCTGCAGGAACCCGCCCCAGCTTGGGGGGAGANGGTGGAATCCGAATCGGTGCTCGAGCTGCGACGCGTCCAGGGATTCGTATGGGAGGGACAGCGCGTCCATGACCGCGACGGCGCTCTTGATGTCGCCCGTCGAGCCGGCCGCGTCGTCGTCTCCGAACCAGAGGCAGCCGACCGGGTGGATCAGCGGGACCCCCGCCTGCGCTTCCAGGTCCCTCCACAAGGGGAGNGCCTCGAGGACCAGGCGCGCCGGGGTCGCTTGGTCGTGCTGGATACGGAACTGGCGTGTCGCGCCTGCGGACGACCCGTCGTCGTGGAAGAAAGCCCCCGCCTCGAGCAGCAGGACGCGTCGGCCCCGAGCCCCACATTCGCGGGCCGCGGCGAGCCCGACGGCGCCCCCGCCGATGACGATCACTTCGTAGTTGTCGCTCACAGCGGTTCGAGGTTCCTACCGTCGCAGGTCGTAGCAGAGCAGCCGCGGGGCCTTGTCTCCGAAGCGCTCTGGCCGGTTCTGACAGACGTAGAGCAGCCCGCGGCTGAGGGCGAGGGGCGTCCAGGACTGGTTGGCGCGGAACAACCAGCTGCGCGCCACCACCTTCACGCCCTCGGGGGTGACGTCCAAGCTCAGCAAGTGGCCGTTGTCGCCGAGGCAGAGGAACCCGTCGTCGACCCAGAGCAGCGATCCTTCGCCGATGCTCATGTTGATGGTGCGCTTGGCTCCGTTGAACATGACCTCCTCGTCCCAGTCGAGGTCGGAGCGGAAGATCGACTTACCGCTGGCGGGGTCAATGCCGATGACCGCTCCGGCGCGGTCAGACGTGCCGTCGACCGCATAGATCTTGCCGTTCACCAAGACGCCATTGGAGAACTGGAGCCCGATGCTCCGGTCTTTCCACACCTGCTCATAGCCGCCCTCGTCGTCGAGGCGGAGGACGGCGCTTCCGACGTTGTACGAGGAGCTGAGAAACACCCAGTCTGGTCCGACCACCGGGCTCGATGCGAGAACGGATTCGTAGGTGCGGCTGCGGAACGGGTGTCGCAGGTCGATCTTGCCGTTCTTCGGGTCGAGGACGATCAGCCCGCCGACAGGGGGGCGTGATTCGCCGCCTCCGAGGACGAACAGCCGCTCCTTGCCGTGCACGGAGCCGAGGACAGGGGAGGCGCAGCTCGGCCCCCAGGCGTCGCCCGACGTCCACGCGATCTTGCCGGTCCGCTTGTCGAATGCGATGACACATGCTCCGGGTGCCCCGACGTTCTGGATGAGCATGTTCCCGTACACGATCGGGGTGCTCACGGCGCCGAAGAAGCCCTCCGGTGTGCGCAGCTCCTTCGCCAGGTCTCTCGCCCAGGCGACCTTGCCGGTGGCGAGGTCCATGCAGCGCAGGGTGCCGCGTACGCCGTAGATGTAGACCTTGCCCTCCGAGATGACGGGGGATGAGCGGGGGCCGTTATCGCGGACGTAGCGCGGCTGAAACTCACACGGTGAGCTGACGCGCCAGTGACGCTTGCCCGTCTGCGCGTCGAGGCAGTCGACGTGGACCTCGTCCCCGACGCGGTGGGTGTATACGAGCCGATTGTCCGAGACGACCGGGCACGTGTAGCCCGACCCTCGCTCCATCTCCCAGACGAGGGCAGGGCCTCCGTCAGGCCACGTCTTGGCGATCCGTGTCTCCGAGGACCGACACCTGCGATCTTTGCCGAGGAACTCCCAGTCCGCGGTCCGGGCACCTTTGGACAGGGGCTTGGGGGGCTGGTGGAACGTCAGNCCGTCGTATGCCTTGGGCTCCTGCCCAGGCGCGGAGAGGGCCAGGGTCAGCGCCAGGGCTGCGAGTTGGAGCGGTCGGTTGAATCCTGAGGTGCGGTCCATCGTTTATCCTTATGCCTCGGCATCCTAAACGGAGCCCGCGCCATGATTCGTCTCTTCGTTCTCGTTGTTTGGGTGATCTCCCCTTTTGTCGCCGCGCAGCAGGACCTCCCCTGGTCCCGTTTCCGGGGTCCCAACGGCAAAGGCATCGCCGAGTCGGGGCGTTTGCCCGACAAGATCGGCCCGAACGAAAACGTCATCTGGAAGCAGTCCCTGCCACGGGGACACTCGTCTCCGGCGCTGACCAGGACCCACATCTTCCTCACGGCGTTCGAGGGTGAGAAGCTCGAGACCATGTGCCTGGAGCGTTCCACCGGATCCATCGTCTGGCGCAAGTCGGTGTCGCGCGCGCGGAAATCGAAGTTCCACAGGGCCAACAACGGCGCGTCGCCGACCCCCGCGGTCGACGCCGATACGGTGGTCGTCTTCTTCCCCGAGTTCGGGATGCTCGCGTACGACCACGGGGGCAAGGAGCGGTGGCGTGTCCCCCTCGGTCCGTTCAACAACCTGTACGGCATGGGGGCGTCCCCCGTGATCGTCGGTGACCGGGTATTTCTGCCGTGCGATCAGCAGCTGGGCTCATACCTGATCTGCGTCTCGAAGATGACGGGCAAGACGCTGTGGAAGGTCGACCGNCAGACAGCGACCAGCGGCCACTGCACCCCCATCGTCTGGACGCCGCCGCAGGGCGCTCCCCAGCTCATCCTCCCCGGGTCGTTCTATCTCGACGCCTACGACATGGCGTCGGGGGAGCGGATCTGGTGGGTGAGCGGGCTGTCATTCGAGATGAAGTCCGTCCCGGTGATTCACGAGGGGGTCATCTACATCAACGGCTACGGGTCGCCCATGAACCAGCCTGGGAACCAGGTCGAGGTCGGTACGTGGGAGAAGGCCATCGCCGAGCACGACGCCGACAAGAACGGCGAGATCTCCAAGAAGGAGATGCCCCGCTCGCGCGCGCGGTCGTGGTTCAGCTTCATGGATCTGGACGCCGACGGGGTGCTGAACAAGCGCGAATGGGGCTACATGCGTGACGCCCTGCGTTCCAGAAACGGGATGCTGGCCATCAAGGCCGGAGGCAAGGGCGACATGACCGAGGAGAACGTGGTGTGGAGCTATCATCGCTCNGTGCCCCAGCTGCCCTCGCCGATCGTCTACGGCGACGTCCTGTACATGCTCAACGACTCGGGTGGCTTGATCGTGCTGTTCAAGCCGGAGAGCGGAGAGGTCNTCGTTCGTGGCCGCCTCGAGGACGGGCTGGATACCTACTACGCGTCTCCGGTGGCGGGCGACGGCAAGGTGTACTTCGTCGGCGAGCACGGCAAGGTCTCGGTGGTGAAGGCCGGAGGCATCGAATCCGTGTCCTCCAGTGANCTGGGGGAGAACGTCTACACGACCCCGGCCATCGCCGACGGGCGCATCTATCTGCGGACCGTCGGCCACCTCTANTGCTTCGGCGTGACGGAGTGAGCGCGCGGCGGCGCGCCGCCTAATCCGAGCCGTCCACCAGGAACCAGGCGACGCGGGCGACTGGTTTGGCGCCCCTGTCCGGCTGGTCCTTGGCGAGGCGCATCTCGAGGACGTGCGGCCCTCTCTCGAGATCAGCGTGCAGCACGTGTGACCACGGCAGGTGCAGGCCGCGACTCCAGCGTGTGAACAGGTCGGTGCGGCGCCAGGATCCGCCGTCGACCCGCGATTCTATGACGCCGGCGTCCGGGCCCGCGGTGACGAGCACGCCCACGGCGCGACCCGAGAAGGGGAGCTCGCACGTCGCCCCCGGCGCGCCGNNGACGAGCATGGGGACGCGGACGAACCCGGCGCGGGTCCCCTTACGGTCGGTCGGCGTCCACGACGGGTCGATGGACCAGCCCGTCCGCTTTCGTGACTTGGCGACGGGCACGAGCTGGCCGTTCGAATACGACGCGGCGTCGAGCGGCCCCGGGAGGGGGTGGGGAGCGGCGGATGCAGGTGGGCGCGCCCAGGCCGCGTCGAACAAGCGGGCGATGCTCGTGGCGTACAGCTTCTGTCCGAAGGGNGAGGGGTGCAGGTTCTTGAAGTCGTCCTTCCAGGTGAACTCGCCGGCGTCGATGCGCGCGGTGACCTCAAGCGCCAGGTCGAGGGAGGGGGCCCCGTAATGCTCGGCGACGCGCTCGTGGATGCGGATGACGGCGGGGACGACGCCGCGTCCGAGCTCGCCCATCTTGGACGGATCGACGAAGTGCAGCATGACGACGTCCAGGTTCGGGTTGCGGGTCCGCGCGTGCCGGATGATGCCCTCCATGCCGCGCAGCATCTCCTGTTCGGTGCGNCCGTTGGTCGAGTCGTTGACCGCCGCCTCCACGAACAGGAGGTCGATCGGGCCCTTCGCGAACACGTCGCGCCCGAGCCGGAACGCGCCCGGCGTGGAGCCGAACGACGGGATGCCGGCGTTGACGAACTCGAACGCCGTCTCCGGGAACCGCCGTCCCAGATCGGCGCTCACCTGATCGCGCCAACCCGGGTTGTGGGTGATGGACCCCCCGAGGAACGCGACCCGACCGCGCTTGTTCTCTCGCCAGCTGCTCCGACAGTTCTCAAGGCCGTCGCGCAGCACGAACCAGTCGCCGCTGCCCACGGTGTGGCGCAGGATGAAGCNGACGATGGGCGCCGGGTCNNGGAGGCTATGGGGATGATGCCCNNCGCCCGGTTTGGCGATGACCCGGACCGGGCCGCCCAGGGCGCGGTAGCGCCGCTCCACCACCCGCGCGTTCTCCT
>NYSS01000038.1 GCA_002683135.1 Planctomycetota bacterium
GAGCTGGTGCTTCTTCGGCTCCTCGAGCCGGGTCATCACCGCCCACATCGCCGCGACCTCCAGGGTGTGCGGGGCAATGTGCTTGCCCCGCAGCTTCTCGGCCGAGAAGTCCTTCTGGTAGATCTTGATCTCCTCGGAGACCTTCGTGATGTACGGGATGTCGATCTTGATCGTCCGGTCCCGGAGGGCCTCCATGAACTCGTTGTTCAGGAGCCGCTTGTACTCGGCCTCGTTGGTGTGGCCGATGATCACCTCGTCGATGTCCGTCTGGGCGAACTTCTTGGGCTTCACCTTCTGCTCCTGGGTCGCGCCCAGGAGGTCGTAGAGGAAGGCCACGTCGAGCTTCAGGACCTCGACGAACTCGATGATGCCGCGGTTGGCGACGTTGAACTCGCCGTCGAAGTTGAACGCGCGCGGGTCCGAGTCGGAGCCGTACTCGGCGATCTTCCGGTAGTTGATGTCGCCGGTGAGCTCGGTCGAGTCCTGGTTCTTCTCGTCCTTGGGCTGGAACGTCCCGATGCCGACCCGATCCTTCTCGGACAACACCAAGCGGCGCACCCGGACATGATCGAGGACCTGGGTCCAGTCCCCGTCGTGCTGCTTCATGAACTCGTTGTAGTAGTAGCGGCTCATCGGATTGAGGTCGCCCACCACCTTCAGGCGGTATTCCCGGTCGCAGCGCTCGTTCAGCTCCCCCAGGATCTTGCCGCGCAAGGCCTCGGGGATCAGCTTCAACGGCTCCTCGTTCATGGGACACGGAATCTCATCGCCGTTGTCGAACACCCACGAGTACGTGTAGAGGGCGCCGTCGTCGCTACGGGAGTACCGCTGCAACCCCTGCTTCAGCAAGCGCACGATCGTGCTCTTGGACGATCCCACCGGGCCGTGCAAGAGCATGATGCGCTTCTCGGGCCCGTACCCATGGGCGCCGGCCTTCATGGTGTCTACGAGCCGCATCAACGCCGCATCGAGCCCGTAGATCGCGTCCTCGCCGACCCCCTCTGGATCACTGAAGAACCGGTAGCGGATGCGCCGGTCCTTGTGCTCGGTGTATTCGTCGAAGCCGTGCGACATGATCATGTCGTAGATCCGCTGAAACGAATTACGGATCGCAAGCGGGCTCTCGTAACACAGGTCGAGATACTCCTTGAAGGAGCCTTCCCAGTGCAGGGACTTCCAGGCCTTGGTGTCGACCTCGTCCTGAACTAGCCCGAGGAGCCGTTCGGCGTTACTCATCGCGTTCTCCTGACCGCTTTACTGCGGTGGGTTCGCAGGGCCTCGAGCAGGCCCTCCATATCTTCGTGGAGCGGAGACTCGTAGGTGACGGTCTCCTCCTCCAACGGGTGGAAGATGCTCAGGCGGTGCGCGTGCAACGCCTGCCTTTCGATCAACGTCCGCTCGGCGCCCGATCCTGGATCGACCGCGCCGAGATCCGAGAGGTTCAATCGCGTACGCCGCCCATACACGGGGTCACATACGACCGGATGCCCGATCGACCTCAGATGGACACGAATCTGATGCGTGCGCCCGGTCTTCGGCAAGCAACGCAGGTAGGCGAAACCTTCGAAGCGCTCCAGCACCTCGTAACGGGTCTCCGCGGGCCGCCCCGCGCCCTCATCCACGACGATCTTGCTGGAATCATGGATCGAGCGTCCGAGAGGGTGCGTCACCACGTCCCCGTCCAGATCCGGCTCCCCCTCGACGAGCACCAGGTACTCCTTCCTGGTTGTACGTTCCTGGAACTGAGCCGCGAGGGCGAAATGGGCCTTGTTGGTCTTGGCGACCACCATGACCCCCGTGGTGTCCCGATCTAGCCGATGCACGATGCCCGGCCGCGTGGCACCGCCAACGTCGGACAGCTCCTGGAAGTGGAAGGCAAGAGCGTTCGCCAGCGTCTTGTCAGGGCGTCCATTTCCCGGATGAACGACGAGCCGGGCCGGCTTGTTGACCACCAGCAAAGATGCATCCTCGTGGATGATATCGATGGGGAGGTCCTGGGGCGTCAACTCGACCACCTGAGAGCGCGGCGCCACGTTCGCGACGACGCGCTCGGCGAGAGCGACCCGGTGGCTTGGCTTGACGATCTTGGCGTCCACCGTCACCTGACCAGCCTTCACAAGCCCCTTCAGGTAGGAGCGCGAATGGTCTGGCAGACGAACGTGCAGATAGACGTCGAGCCGCTGACCCACGTCAGGACTCTCCACCTCGAAGGTGTGGCTATCTGTGTCTGAAGCAGCTTCCGGAGCCAAGATGGTCATTTACTCCCGAATGGCCGCAATTCCCGAGACGATTCTATTCCCCACTCTCCTTTCGGCCAGCATGGCCACACTTCCTTTGCCCACGCGGCCCTTTTCGGCGAATAGCCCCCCCTGTAGCATGCCCGCGCTCCACGAGGATCGTGGAGCCCCTTGCCGAACGGGGAAGATGGTGAGAATCCATCGCGGACCCGCCACTGTAAGTGGGGACGAACGTCGCCTGGAACCCACTGGCGCAGCGACGCGCTGGGAAGGGGGCGATCAGTAGGACGAACCACGAGCCAGGAGACCCGACGGTGAGGGGGCGCCCCCGGGACCCCGAGGTCGGATCCCGCAACGGGGCAGTGGTGTCCTAGACCTCGCGTCCTTGTCGGCGCTATCCGCGCCTCGGGAGATGCGATTGATGCGCCCCAGCACGTTGTGCGTTCTGATCTTGCTCTGCACGTCTGTTCCCGGGCAAGCCCTCGAGCTGACCATCAACCTGTCCGACGGCGATCCGCTGACCTCGGACAACCCGTTCGGCATCACCTACGACCCGGACGGCACGCACGCCTACGTCAGCCTCTGCGGGGACCTCCCGCCGTGGCCGCTCCCCCCCACCCCGTGGGCACCCGCCTGGAACAACGACAAGGTCGTGAAACTCAACCTGACAACGGGCGCCCAGGTCGCCATGGGGACGGCAGGGCACTTCCCCGAAGACATCGCGCTGACGCTGGACGCATCCGGACAAACGCGACACGTCTACGTCAACAACAGCTCCAGCGGCACCGTCACGTGCCTCTCGCCGACGCTGAATCCCATCGCCACCATTTCCCTCACGCCTTGCGCCGGAGGCACCTACGGCTCGGTCTTTCCCTTCGGCATCGCCGCCTCTCCGGATGGCGCTCGGATCTACGCGGGGGGCACGTCCTGCGCGACGGTCGACGTCATTGACAGCGACCCGCAGAGCCCAGCCTTCAACCAGGTGCTCCAGTCGTTCTCCGTGCCGAATCTGTTCGGCCGACCGGCCTGGCTCGATACCACACACATCGTCTTCCCTGTGACGAGCTACAACTTCAACCCGTCACTCGGCTACTCGGACGGATCGACGACGGGTTTATCCGTCGTCGACGTGACCAATCCCGCATCCGTGACGACGTGGATGGTCACGCCCTTTCAGCAATTCAATTATCCCCAGATCACCGACATCGCGGTCACGCCGACGGGCACCGTCGTCGCGGCGATCGGATACGGACTCACGCCGCGTGTGGTTGAGGTCGACGCCGGTTCCGGGGCACTCCTCCGCACCCTGGATCTCGGCCCCGCGGTCGGCGTCGGACTTCACGGCGTGGCGCTCTCTCCAGACGGCTCGACCCTCGCGGTGACCGCGCTGAACGGCGGCGAATTGGCCCTGATCGACATCGCGGCGTTCGCGACCATCTCGGTCACCCCTACCGGCCTCCCAGGATCGGTCACTCTGCCCAACGAGGTCATGTTCTCACCAGACGGCAGTCGCCTGGGGGTGACCCTCCAAGGTGCTGCCGCCGTCCAGATCTACAGTGGACTCCCCAGCCACGCTCTGGGGCTGTGGGCCGACCCGGTGGTCACCCTCGGTACTACCGGCGCACTCGGCGTCCACCACGTGCAAGCTGGTCACGCAGCATGGACTTATGTCTCCGATTCCCCAGGGCCCTCGATCTACGGGCCGTGGACCATTCAGATCGGGGTTCCTTTTTCCCTGCTGGCGACCCTGAGCGCGGCCATCGACGGGACAGCGCAAACCAGCATCCAGATCCCGGTGATCCCGGGGCTTTTCGGCACGACTTTCCACCTGCAAGCGATCACGGTCGATGGGAACGGATCTGTACGCCTGTCTAATCACGTCACGACGACCATCAACTGACATCCGCAAAGTCATGCTAAGTCAGGGCTTCTGGCCTGGCGAGTTAGCCGACTAGGGGCACATTCCGGTTGGACTCGGGAGGCGTGGGCCGTACAATCGACCCACACCTTTTCCCGAGGCCTCACCGGGTCGGAGAGGCTGGCGTCAGCCATGGGGCGGCTCTATTCCTGAGCCCTCGGTCGCCCACAAGGAAACGCCGGAGCGTTTGGTCGTTGACCTGGCAATCCGATCCTGGAGACGGAGACGGTTCCGTCTTTTGTCGAGCTGGCCGTGGCCAGTCCGGCGTGATTCACCCGAAACTACCGAGCGTGCACTGAATGCGCTCGGCCCCATGGAGACCTCGTGGCATGCGTTCGCGACTGGTGACCCCCAGGGCCATCCTCGCCCTCCTCGTGCTTTCGTTGCTTTCGCTGCGGCTCAACGCATCGTCCGACCCCGGTGGCGACAAACAGAAGCTCCAAAAGGAGCTCGCCAAGGTGGAGAAGGACATCAAGCTTGAGGAGCGGCGTCTCAGCAAGAAGAAAGTCGACGTGGAAAAGGAGTATGGCCGCCTGATGAAGGCGACTGTGCAAAAGGCCCTCTCCCGCAAGGCTCGCAGCATCGGATCCACTTGGGCAGGTGCCTTGGTGGGCCCCGGTAAGGCGGAGGCGATCCGCCAGATCAAGAAGGAACTGAGGACGGTCCTGAAGGCGCAAATTGGCGCCAACCTAGCGACCATCATCCTCAATGACCTGACTTCGAATCTCGTCGATCGCATCAGCGGAGTCGACAGCATCGAAGCGGAACAGGCGGTCAAGATCACCATCGAGGATCTGTTCCCCGAAGGTAAGTTCGAGACCGACTTCGACTCCATCAAAGCCGACCTGTTCAAGCGCTACGCGCGGCTCACCCAAAAGCGCGACCACCTGAAGAGTCAGATCAAGGAGATCGAGAGGCGCGAAAACGCCCTCAAGGCCGGCATCCCACCGGGGATGCTCAAGGTCCCCAGCGGCAAGCACCGCATCGGCCTCAATGACAAGGACATCTCCAAGACGATCAAGTTGGTCGGAGCGAAGCCCGAAGGCTCGATTCACTGGTGGGTCGGCTCACCAGCACACGAGATCGAGTTGAGCGATTTCTACATCGACGTCAACGAGGTCACGAACGCCTGGTACGCCGAGTTCCTCAAGGATCAGAAGGACGAGGAGATCCGCGTACCGCGGTACTGGAAGGACGGCACCTACCCTGAGAGCTGGGGAAACCGACCGGTCACCGACCTCTCACACAACGACGCCCGAAACTTCGCTCGTTGGATGGGACGACGCCTTCCGACCGAGTACGAATGGGAGTCCGCGGCCCGCTACAGCCAGGACCAAAAAGACCTTCGTGTGTGGCCCTGGGGCACGGCTTGGGACGTGATGAAGGTCCGTTGCAACAACGACCTCGCCATCGAACATCCGCAACGTCGGAGCATCCCCCACACGCTGCCTCCTCTCCTCGACGTTGGCTCGTTCCCGGAAGGCAAGAGCGCCCTCGGCGGCAACGACTTCGCCGGCAACGCATACGAACTCACCTCGAGCACGTACGCCCCCTACCCTGGCTTCAAAGGCAAGAAGATCAACAAGGCACGTCTGTCGACCGCGGACTTCAACCGCGAGATGGTCGTCCTGCGCGGCGGTGACTGCAACAAACGCGACGTCGTCGTGAGCACCACGTGGCGGCTCGGGATCCCGCGAACCGGCCGGGCGCCGTGGGTCGGCTTCCGCACCGCCGCATCCTCGACGCGCGGCATGGACCACGTGCGCGCGATCACCGAGGATGATGCCCAGAAACGCTACCTGGTGGACTACGCTCCGCTGCCGTCCGACCTGCTGGCCCGGCGCCAGTATTCAGCGCTCGCCGCAGACGACCCCAGTCGTTACTCCTCGGTGATCACCGGTGGGTTCAACTCCGAGACGAACTTGCCCACAAGGGCCCGCCACATCACCCTGATCAACCGCCACGCGAACGACTTCCGGGATCACAACGCTCTCCGCGCCCTGGCGAAGGACGGCCCCGTCATGCTCGGATTCGTGCACATTGGCGTCCCGGTCATCGAGCCCAAGCTTGAGCCGGGTAACTACATGATCTGCTGGGTGAATACGGTGGTCCCGGAGCCGCCCCCGGAAGAGAAGAAGGACGACGCCAAGAAGGACAAGAAGAAGAAAGACAAGAAGGAGGCGCCGGAACCCGACCCCATCCCCGAGGCCTTCACGTTCATCAAGCTCGGCGGCCGTCGTCGGGCGCCGACTCGCATGACCAAGTTCCTGCCTCCGGTCACAGCGGCAGCCCAGCCAACCCGGGTCGTTCCCAACGGGTCGGCCGACTTCATCGATCTCTCACTGGCCTTCCCCATCAAGTTCAAGAAGCGCAAGGCGTTCGTCGTTCAGCTTCGGTTGAAGCTCGAGCCGGGACAAGCGGCGCAGTTCAAGTAAGCACCACGGTCGGTCCTGCAGAAAGGGGGTGCCGCGCGCGTCGCGGGCCCCCTTTTGACTTGAGGACGCGGTGGTTTTCTCACCCGAAAACGCTGCAGACGTGCGGTTCCACTGGTCGCAATCCACTGAGCTCCTGGAGGACCTGCTCGACGCCTACGAGCTGGTCCTCGATGCTTCGGGAGGCATGTTCGTCTGCCCCGACGATGTCCGGGTCCACTTCCGCCCGCCCGCCGTCCAGCCGATCACCGAGCTCACCCAAACCCCGAGAGCGTGGCTGAACGAGGTCCACGCTCCGGGCACCTACGTCATCGTGCTCGTCCAGGCAGGAGCATCGGCTATGGGGTGGTTTGAAGATGAAGCATGCCTCGCTCACAAGGCGCTCAAGAGATACGTCAGTCGGGGAAAGGGTCGCGCCCAGCTCCTCCACCTCAAGACCAAGGGAAAGTCGCGTTACGGATCGAGACTCCGGCTGCAAAACGCTGCCCGACAAATAGTTGAGACGAGCACGAGGCTCAACGGATGGTGGGAGGAGCTGGGCAAGCCTGAACGGGTCTTCGGCAGCATCCCGGTGCGTACGTGGCCCGTACTGCTCGCGGCCGTACCTCCTCCTCCGTTCGTCAAGGACGACGTGATCAGGGTGCGCCACCATGTCCACGTACCGAATCACGCTGAACTCATGCGAGTGCAGCGCTTACTTCTTCACGGAGAGTTCGTGCGATGAGGATCTCCCTCTTGCCAATTACCACCGTGAGGAGTCATGATCAAAGTAGCGGCGTTGGTGGGGCCACCCCTCGGGGCAGGGACACCGAGACGGATCTGCCACAAGACGCCGCCACTGTTCCCCTCGGGCCGCCGAGGGGGAGGGAAGCCCGGCGGCAGAATCACGCTGCGACGGCTGGGGACAGGTCCCTGTTGAAAGGAGGTGATGCAATATGTGTATTCGTGGTTGTACCGGAGGGCTTCACAACTGACCGAAGCGCTCGACGGGGTGAGTCGGCAGTGAAGCCATGCACGCAGGGATCGCTGAAGCGGTCACCGATGTGCGACTCCAACAATTGACCCCGTACCGGAAGGGGGTGCCGCGGAAACGCGGCACCCCCTTCTTCAATGCCCGCGCTCGCCTGCGCGCCCCTACCCCAGCTCGGCGCGATTATCCCGCAAGCGTCCGAGCTTCTCCTCGAGATCTCCCTGTCGGGACCGTTCGCGCTCGACCACATCCGCCGGCGCGTTCGCCACGAAGCCGGCGTTGGAGAGCTTGCCAGCGATCCCCTTGAGCCAGCCCTCGTGCTGGGCGATCTCCTTCTCGAGACGAGCCCGCTCCGCGTCCAGGTCGATGAGCCCCTCGAGGGGAATGAAGATCTCCAACCCATCCTCGACGACCGTAGACGCCGTGGCGGGCTTCTCCACCTTGGTCCCGGCCGTGAGCGTGGCGACACGCCCGAGGGCCATGGCCCGATCCTTCACGGACTCCACGGTCTCCAAGACCTCCGCGTCGGCGCAGCGAACGACGAAGTCCAGGTTCTGCTTCCAGGACACGCCCATACGATCCCGCACGACCCTCGCCGCCGTGACCAGCGATATGAGCTGGTCGACTTCGGCCTCCGCGGCCGGGTCCAGCGCCGCCGGATCGTGCTCGGGCCACGCATCGAGGATGAGGCGATCCCCTGCGTTCGGAGCGTACGGTTTCAGATGGGAGCGCAGCTCCTCCGTCACGTAGGGGATGACCGGGTGCAACAATCGCAGCAGGGTATCGAGCACCTGAACCAGCGTCTGCTGTGACGCCTTCCTGGACGCCGCTCCCTCGACCGAGGTGTCGTTCATCCGCCCCTTGGTCAACTCCAGGTACCAATCGCAATACACGTTCCAGGTGAACGCGTAGAGCTTCTGGCCGATCTCGTGGAAGCGATAAGCCTCGGTTGAATCGGTGACGTCGCGGACCAGCGCCGACAGCCGCGAGAGCACCCACCGGTCCTCGGGAGCGGTCACCGGCACCGGCTCCGTCGGCACGTACCCGTCGAGGTTCATGAGCACGAACCGCGACGCGTTCCAGAGCTTGTTGATGAAGTTGCGTCCGCCCTCGAACCGACTCTCCGACAGCTTGATGTCCTGCCCCTCGGTCGTAAGGAGTAGGAGCGTCCACCGCACGGCGTCCATGCCGTACCTGTCCCCCATCTCCAGAGGATCGATGCCGTTCCCCAGGCTCTTGGACATCCGCCGCCCACGCTCATCGAGGACGGTGCCGTTGATGTAGACCGTGTGGTACGGAAGCTCGTCCCTGAACTCGAGCCCACACATGACCATGCGAGCCACCCAGAAATAGATGATGTCACGGGCGGTGACGAGCACGTCAGTCGGGTAATACGCTTCGAGGTCGGGCGTGTCGTCGGGCCAGCCCATGACCGAGAATGGCCAGAGTTGCGACGAAAACCACGTGTCGAGGACATCCGGGTCCTGGCGAACGATGGGCTTCCCTGTCTTCGGGTGTGCGCCGCCGATCTCCAGTGGCTCGCTCGACGCGGCGGGCACGTCGTCTTCGTCATACCAGACCGGAATGCGGTGCCCCCACCAGATTTGCCGGCTGATGCACCAGTCACGGTACTGTTCGACCCAGTCGAGGTAAGTACGGGCGTAGCGCTCCGGCACGACCCTCATACGGCCGTCCTTGACGGCGGCCGCCGCCGGCTCGAGCAGCGGTCGCATCTTCACGAACCACTGCTTGGACAGGTACGGTTCGACCACCGTGCTGCACCGGTAGCACCGTGGCAGCGCGATCTCCTTGTCCTCCACCTCCGCCACGAGCCCCAGNGCCTCGAGNTCCTCTAANACCTTCTTGCGCGCTTCGAAGCGGTCGAGCCCCGCGTAGGGACCGCCGTTCTCGTTCACCTTCGCNTCCTCGGTGAACACGTTGATCCGGGGCAGGTCGTGGCGGTTACCCACCTCGAAGTCGTTGAAGTCGTGCGCCGGCGTGATCTTCACTGCGCCGGACCCCTTCGTCGGGTCGGCGTGCTCGTCGATGATGACCGGGATCTCGCGATCGACAAGCGGCAACAGGAGGGCCTCACCGACGAGATCGGCGTAGCGCTCGTCGCTCTCGTGAACCGCCACCGCCGTGTCACCGAGCATCGTCTCCGGCCGCGTCGTCGCCACCACGACAAAGCGGTCCGGGGAGCCCTTCACCGGGTACTTGAGGTGCCAGAATCGGCCGGCTTCATCCGTCGGTTCCGCCTCCTCNTCCGACAGCGCCGTGAGGCAGCGCGGGCACCAGTTGATCAGCCGTTCNCCGCGGTAGATCAACTCCTTCTCGTACAGACGCACAAACGCCTCGACTACGGCACGAGAGAGCCCCTCGTCCATCGTGAAGCGCAGGCGATCCCAATCACAGCTGGCGCCGAGACGCTTGAGCTGTTCGATGATCCGGCCACCGTACTGTTCCTTCCACTCCCAGGTCCGCTGGATGAAGGCATCGCGGCCGAGGTCGTCGCGACTGATGCCCTCCTTGGCGAGCGCCTTCTCGACGACGTTCTGGGTAGCGATACCCGCGTGATCGGTCCCAGGCACCCAGAGGGCCTGCTTGCCGCGCATCCGCTCGAAGCGGACGAGGACGTCCTGAAGGGTGTTATTGAGGGCGTGCCCCATGTGCAGCGCCCCCGTCACGTTGGGGGGTGGGATGACGATGACGAACCGGCCATTGCCCTCCGCCACGGCCTCGGGCTTGAAACAGCCCTCCGCCTCCCAGGTCTGGTACCACCGGGTCTCGACGTCAGTGGGACGATAGTGCTTGTCAAGAGTCTCGCTCATGGAGTGTCCTCCCGGACAGAACATGATTCCACAGGGTTAGCCCACGCTCAACCGAACTGCTGGCAGGGAGTTGGGGTGCTACCGTTACGGCGTGGGACCCGTCCTCATGATCGTGAATCGAAACGCTGGCCGGCGTGGCGTCCGGCGCGACGCCGATCGCGCCGCCACCAGGCTCATTGAGCGTGGTGTCCCGGTCGACCTGCAGGCCACAGGTAGCGCCGAAGAAGCCGCTGGGATCATCGACCAGGCCAGGGGCGTCNTCACCTGCGTGGTCGCCGTCGGGGGCGATGGCACGCTGCGTGGCGTCGTCGACGCCGCCCAGGGGNCTCTGCCGGTGGGGCTGATTCCCCGTGGCACGGCCAACGTCGTGGCCCGTGAATTGAAGCTCCCGCTGGATATCAAGCGGGCCGCTGACAACATCGCGACCGGGCACGTCCGCAACATCGACCTGGGCCGCATAGAGGGACGCGGGACCTTCCTCGCCATGGTCGGTGTGGGGTTCGATGGCAAGGTGGTCGACGGCGTGCGCCCGGGCCGNATGAAGGCCGCACGCATGGGGTTGTCCGCCCTCAGCGCACTGCTGAGACCGAACCTACCTGGGCTCGCGGTCACCGTGGATGGTGTCCCCATCGCTGCCCCGGTCTTCGGAGCCGTCGTCGCCAACACGCGCAACTACGGCGGCTGGTTCTCGGCCTGTCCGGCAGCTCAACCCGACGACGGGTTGCTCGATACCATGCTCCTGCACCGCGGTGATCGTCGGGCATTGCTCCGATTTGGCTTCGCCGTCGCGAGTAAACGGGAGGGTTCCCCCAGCTTCGCGAGCTACGGACGCAGCGCCCGGATCGAGATCTCCTCCCTGGGCGCGGTGGAGTCGCCGGTCCAGGCCGACGGTGACCCGTGCGGAATGACTCCAGTACACCTCTCGATCGACCCCGGCGCGGTCGCTATCATCGCTCCTGACATGGGAGGCGTGCGATGAAGTCTGAATTGAAGCCCGTCACTGACGGCCGCGTTGCGATCGGCCCCGGCTACCCCCTCTTCGTAACGGCAGGGCTCTGCATCGTAGAGGAGGAGGAAGCGACGCTGCGGCAGGCCGAGGCGCTGAAGCGCCAGGTCGAGGGCCTCCCCATCTCCTTCGTCTTCAAAAGCTCGTTCGACAAAGCCAATCGTTCGAGCCTGTCGAGTTACCGCGGCCCAGGCATGGACGAAGGGCTGCGCATCCTCGCCAAGGTCAAGGAGACGCTCGACCTCCCCATCCTCACCGACGTCCACGAGACGGCCCAATGCGCGGCGGCCGCCGAGGTCGCGGATGTCCTGCAGATCCCGGCGTTCCTTTGTCGGCAGACCGACCTGCTCCTTGCGGCTGGCGCCACGGGGCGCATCATCAACGTCAAGAAGGGTCAGTTCCTCGCACCCCACGACGTGAAGCCACTCATCGCCAAGCTACACGAGTCGGGATGCGACAAAGTGACGATCACCGAACGCGGCGTCAGCTTCGGCTACAACACCCTGGTGAACGACTTCCGCGCGTTGCCCCAGATCCGCGCCCTCGGCGTACCGGTCATCTTCGACGCGACCCACTCCGTCCAGCAACCGGGCGGCCACGGTGAGCGCTCGGGAGGTGACCGCACCATGGTCCCCTTCCTCGCCCGCGCCGCCGCCGCCGTCGGCACCGACGGCTTCTTCTTCGAGGTCCACGAAGACCCCACGCGCGCCCGATCGGACGCGGACAACGCGCTGCTGCTCAGCGACCTACGCCCGCTCCTCGAGACGCTCCTGGCGATCCGTGAGGCAGCGGAAACCGCGGAGTGACGCCGAGCCACCTCAACGTCACCGCCTGATCGGGACCCGGCGGCGCAAACAAAAAGGAGCGGCGCCGAGTGATCGGCGCCGCTCCTCGCCGCAGGAGGGTAGAAGGTAACGGGCTTTAACAGACACTCGCTGCGTCCCACCACGGAGACGAAGCGCGAATCAGTTCCCCTGCGACAATCGAATCGAACGACGGAAAAGGTCCCGAAACCGCCGCCCGGTCCCCCTCAACCTGCAGGAGGACTGACTGTTGTATATCAGGTATAGGTATCCGCGTCCGAAGGAGCGGGCCGCGAGCATTCCGCGCGTCCTTCGCGATCCTCCTGATCTGATCCAGGGTGTGATCTCTCTTCAACCCCTTGATCCAATCCAACGCGTCGAACGCCTCCCCCTCTGAGAGACAATGCCCGACCGGCGATGAGGCCCGAGAGGATCTGATGCGGGAGCGCCAGACGATAAGACCCGACGTGCTCCGCCACCTCCCTGATCTTGATGAGCGCGTGTGGTCTGTTGCCCACGGCTGTACTCGGTCTCCTCAACGGCGCCACTGACGACGGCGACGCTACAGCCTGATTTATGCTGATCAAAGCCCTAAGTCCCATTTGTTAAATGTAATTTGCAGGGCAAGGGACGAGCAGCCTTGGCTGTCGTATCGCGACGATCAGCGTCGTCGGCGCGCAGCGCGTCGCCGGTCACTTATCCTTGAGGGAAGCGGCACGCCGGAGCGCCGCCTCGAAGTGCCGACCGTGAAACTCGAGGGACGACGGAACGGCGGCGGCAAAGAAGCGGCTGCCATGGCCGCCGGGCCGGAGATGGAAGGTGTGCTTAACCCCCTTCTCCTTCAGCAGCTTGGACCACGGTGGACAGGTCTGATCCAGCCCGTACCGGTCGTTTTCACCCACGTCGAAGTAGATCGGCAGGTCCTTGAACGCGCCCTTCTTCGCCGTCTTCGCGATGTGGAAGACGTTGTGCTCTAACCAGTACGTTTCGTCGAGGGGGTCTCCGAACAATCGGGCGAGGATGCTGCCTCTTCCCCGACCTCCACGACGAATCCAGCTGGGGAGGCTCTCGATGTCCTCTGGGTAGATGGCTGGCTCATGCGCGGAGACGGTCCCAAAGGCCTGAGGGTGGCGCAGCGCATTCACGAGCGCACCGAAGCCGCCCATTGAATCCCCCATGAGGGCACGGAAAGACCGCCCCTTGAGCGTGCGATACTTCTCGTCGATGTACGCGGGGAGCTCTGCCGTGATGAAGTCCGCGTGCCGCTGCGTCTGCTGCCCTTTCCAGTTGATGTAGAACGTCATGCGTCCCGCGTCCCGCGGACACACGATGATGCAGGGTGGCATCTTCTTCTGGTCGACCAGCTTCGCGACGGTCTCATTCGTGCCCCGCTGGGCCCACGTGCGCTCGCTTCCCCGTCCGGCTCCGTGAAGAAAGAAGATGACCGGGTAGCGCCGCTCCCTCTCCGTGTCGTAGCCCGCCGGCAAATGCACAGCCACCGTGACCGCCGCGGCGACCGCCGCGCTGGGCACAGATATGCGTTCGGTTCGCGGCTTGGCGGCATCCTGGGCGGGGCACGTCAGGACGAGGCCGAGCACTGCGAAAACCGTTGCGTTGAGTTGCATTGGCGCGTCCTTCCGATCCGGGTGACAGGGACCAAGCCCCGCTCCACCGCGGAAAAGGCTACCACAGGCGGCGTCAGCGCCGACGACGGACGACGCGCGGTCGCACCTGCTGCGGGGGTGGCGGCGGGTCTCCTGAGGCCTCCGCCTGGCGGCGGGTCCGCAAGTCATCGAGCTGATCCACCAACTCAGAAGGTGTCTGGTAGCGGTCTGCCGGGTTCTTCGCGAGCATCTTGATGATGATCGGCTGTAGCCGCGAGTCGATCTCGGGTCGACGCACGCGCGGCGGCATCGGAGGCTCGTTCAGGTGCTTGACCATGATGACGGTCGGATTGGGGCCATCAAAGGGAGGGACCCCGGTCACCATGTGGTACAGCGTTGCCCCCAGCGAGTACAGATCGCTACGAATGTCCACGTGAGCGTCGCCGCGCGCCTGCTCGGGAGAGATGTAGTTCGGCGTGCCCATCGTCGCACCTTTTTCGGTGCTACCCGACCTCCGCGATACGTCCTTAGCGAGGCCGAGGTCGCATAACTTCGCCACGCCACCCTGAACGATCATGATGTTGTCCGGCTTCACGTCGCGGTGAATCAGCCCCTGGGCGAACGCGTGCTCAAGGGCGCGCGCCACCTGAAGAACGATATGAATCGCTCGATCCTGGTCGATCGCACCTCCGCGCTCGAGGAGCGCGAGCAATGTCGGCCCGGAGCAATACTCCATGGCGAAGTAGTACGTCCCCTCGAAATCCCCCGCGTCAAACCCCTGCACGATGTTGGGGTGATTCAGCTTCCCGATCACCCGCGCTTCTTTGAGGAAGCGCTTCACGAAAGCTGTGTTCTCCGAAAGGAACGAGGCGAGCACCTTGATAGCGACGAGGCGATCCAGGTTGAGTTGGCGGGCCTTGTAGACCGTCCCCATGGAGCCCCGACCGAGCCTCTTCAGCAACTTGTAGCCGGGGATGCGAAACTGGTGCCGCACCTTCTCCACCGTCTCCCTGAGTTGATCAGCTTCCTCAGGGATGAGGTAGCAGCGCTCCTGCAAGATGTCGCTGATGGGCTTGGGCTTCAGCCCCAGGTCCACCATTTTCTGCTGCAGGCCGCGGCCTTCCGCAATCTGCTCCTCCGTCAGTAGACCCGCTCGCTGTGCAGCGCGGATGAACAACGTGTCGTCGTCAGGCAGGCTGTGGCCGTCCATATGTCTGTATACCGCTGTGCCTCAGTTCGGCGGGATCACTCCGGCAGCCTCGAGGTAGCGGCGCTGGAGCGCGTGCATGCCGCCCCGTTCCGCCGGCGTCCCGTCATGGTAACCAAGCAGGTGTAGCAAGCCATGGACGACGTAGAACAGCAGCTCCGATGACGCTTCTCCGCCACGGGACGACGCCTCGCGGGCGGCCAACTCGGCGTTGACATAGACCTCACACTCGGGGCCGTCCTCGTCGAGCGTATCCTCGCGAAGGTCGAAGGCGATGACGTCGGTCGTCCAGTCGTGTCCGAGGTGCTCTGCGTTGACCTGACGCATGTGCGCGTCGTCGACCACCACCAGGCTCACGCTCAGTGGATCGGCGCCCTCACCGCGGAAGATCGCTGCTGTGACCCGCGATAGCACCTCCGCATCGAGCGGAACCCGGTCGCAGACAACGGTCACATCCATCATCCTCTGACCGTAATCTGCGGATGTGGGGGCCGTACGCAACAGGCTCGGACCAGCGCGCGAACCAACACGGGGGCGGCGTCAGGGGACTGGCGGAGGGGGCCCTTCGGCGCCTCCGCACACCCTCGTCCCGTCACCTCGGCCACGGCTACTGCGGCCCCCCTCCGCCGCGCCGATCCGGCTGCCCCCGTCGCTCGTCCTCCCCGAGGCCGAGGCGCTCTTTCGCCTCATGTCGATCATTCTCCTCGGCGCGGCTGTACGCCCGTACGACATCGACGACCACGCGATGGCGGACAATATCGACCTTGGACAGATGCATGAAGGTGACACCGTCTATTCCGGAGAGGACGCGGCGCGCACGGGCCAGCCCCGACACCACCTTCCTCGGCAAATCGACCTGGGTGATGTCGCCCGTCACGATCATCTTCGAATTTCGGCCAAGGCGCGTGAGCGCCATCTTCATCTGAGTGTCCGTCGTGTTCTGGGCCTCGTCGAGGATGATGCACGCATGGTCGAGGGTCCGTCCCCGCATATAAGCCAGCGGGAGGATCTCGACGACCCCCTCCTCCATGTAGCGTTCAAGCTGCATGCGTGGGAGCAACGCGTGTAACGCGTCGTACAGGGGCCGCAGGTACGGATCGACCTTGGAGGCCATGTCCCCGGGGAGGAAGCCCAGGCTCTCGCCTGCCTCGACCGCGGGCCTGCACAGGATGATACGCCGAAACGTCCCCTTCTTGAGAAACGCCACCGCCATCGCGACAGCGAGGAAGGACTTCCCTGTTCCGGCCGGACCGATCGCGAACGTGATCGTGCTCTTGTTGATCGCCTCCAGGTACTTGGCCTGGTTCTCCGTGCGCGGCTCGACGTCGGGCCTGACACCCCCGGCCTCCGTTGGCGCCCGTTCCCCGTCTCCGCCGCCGCGACGGAGAATGCGCTCAACCGCATCCACGTCCAGAGGCCGGCCGCTCCGGATGAGCTCCAGGGCCTCCTCCACGACCCGCCCGGCATCTGCGAGCGCCTCAGGGGCACCTGTCAGCTTGAGCACGCCGCCACGGCTCACCGCGTCGACCTTATACATCCGCCGTAGCAGATGGAGGTTGCGATCCAGGCTGCCGAAGAGAGACCGCTCTTCGTCCAGATCGCGGAACGGGATCGTTCGTTCGCTCATATCACCCCAACCAGGCGAGGCCCACAGCGTAGCCCACAGGAGCAGCGAAGATGAAGCTGTCCACGAGATCCAAGACACCGCCGAATGCCGGGAGCACCGCCCCTGAGTCCTTCACATCCGCCGCGCGCTTCAACATCGACTCGAGCAGGTCCCCCAGTTGGGTCGCGACTCCGAGAACGAGCCCAAACGTAATCGCTTGCCACGCCGCCAGAGATCCGGCGATCGGCTCTATCTGCGAAGCCATGGCGAATGTCCCAGCGGTGCCGAGAAGCAACCCTCCTATCGCACCTTCGATGCTCTTGTTGGGGCTGATTCCAGGGCACAACTTGTGACGGCCGATCGCCGAGCCGACCAAATAACCACCGATGTCGTTGAGCTTGGAACCAACGACGACAATCACGGTCCAGAGCAACCCGTACGGCAGGTGGAGCGAGAGAGACAGACACGCCGCCGGCGCAACGACGATGAGCCACGCGAGAGCGAGAGCACCGAGCACGACGAGGTCGTCTCGCTTCAATACTCCGCCCCGCCATCGCGTACACATCAAGACGGAGAATGGCGCCAAGACGCACACCGTGGCGAAGACGAGCTCCCATCCGGGGGCCGCGTAGCCCTTTCCGCAGGTCAAGATCAACAGGCCACCGGACAACACCAGGGCGCCCCTCACCCCACGGGGAATGCCGGTGATGGTAGCGAACTCAAACAGGGCCAGAACGGCCAGCAGCAAGACGACAAACTCGGTCAGCAATGGCCGGCCGATGGCGTCATCCGCAAGGAACACGCCGACGACCGCGGCCAGCAGCAGCGGCCCGAAGAAGAACCGGGCCTGCCGGTGAGTCACCGCTCCTCCTCTGTAATGACGCGCCCGAAGCGACGGATGCGGCCGTGGTACGTAGCAACGGCTTCTTCGAATTGCGGGAACCGAAACTCTGGCCAGCACGTCGACGTGAAGACGAGCTCCGCGTAGCTCACTTGCCAGAGCAGAAAGTTGGAGATGCGCATCTCGCCTGCGGTACGAATCAACAGGTCGACCTCCGGCATCGTGTCGTCGCCGAGGCGGCGAGCCAGATCGTCCTCAGTCGCAGCTTCCAGATCGAGACGACCCGCCGCCGCATCGACCGCGAAGCGCTTCGCCGCGTCGAGCAGTTCACGCCGCCCCCCGTAATTCAACGCGAGACAGAGGACGGTCCCCCCGTTGCCCTTCGTCAGCTCCTCGGTCTCCCGAATGGTCTCGACCACACGGGGAGGCAGCTCATCGACGAGCCCCACCGTCCGCAGTCGCACGTCGTTCTCCATGAACGTCGGGCGCTCACGGATCATGAACCGGCGCAGCAGAGCCATGAGCGACCGGATCTCGTGGCGCGGACGCCGCTGGTAGTTCTCGGTCGAAAGGGCGAAGAGCGATAGCCACGGCAACCCGGCGCGCGCGCTCTCCGTGACGATCTCGCGGACGGAATCGACACCGGCGCGATGTCCGCGCGTCCGGACGAGGCCGCGGGCCTCTGCCCACCGGCCGTTCCCATCCATGATGACCGCGACGTGTCGGAGTCCGTTGACGTCCAAGGGAGCCTTCATCGATGGAGAGTCTGATCCCGCTCCGGACCTGTTGAGACCAGCGCCACACGGGCACCGCAGGCCTCTTCCACGAACGCGATGACATCCCGGAGCGCTCCAGGGAGGTCATCGAAGGTGCTGACGCCAGCCAGGTCATCGTCGAAGCCCGGGAACTCTGCGTAGCAGGGCTCGGCCCCATCGAACCGGACACCGGCGGGCAAATCCGTGGTCTCTTCGCCGTCGACGACGTACGAGGTCGCGACCTTGATGCTGGGCTGTCCGGACAGGACGTCCGACTTGGTGAGGGCGATCTCGTCGACCCCATTCGTTCGAACGGCGAAACGCAACGCAACGAGATCGAGCCATCCGCAGCGTCGCGGACGTCCGGTGGTGCTACCGTACTCGTGCCCCTTGTCCCGCATCTGCTGACCAGCTTCGCCGTTGTCTTCCGTCGGGAAGGGGCCGGCGCCGACGCGGGTGCAGTAGGCCTTGGCGACGCCGACGACCCTGCCGATGGCACGCGGCGGGAGGCCGGACCCGGAGAGCAGACCACCCAGGTGACAGTTACTCGAGGTGACGTAAGGATAGGTCCCCAGATCGACGTCAAGCAGGCTGCCCTGAGCGCCCTCGATCAAGACCTCCTTTCCCTGTTCAGCGGCGGCGTTGGCCATGGAAACCGTATCCGTGACCATGGGCGCGAGACGCCGCGTCGCTTCGACCACGGCGTCGGCGACGGCCGCACCGTCCATCAGCTTCACGTCCAGCGCCCCGAACAAGCGGTTCTTCGCCTCGACCTGCTCGATCACGCGTTCACGCAACGCCCCCGGATCAGCGATTTCGCCGACACGGATACCGACCCGACCGGCCTTGTCCATGTACGCGGGACCGATGCCACGTTTGGTCGTCCCGATGGCGCCGCCTCCGCGCAACAACTCGAGAGCCTCGTCCATCTCCTTGTGGTACGGGAGGACAAGATGGGCTCGGTCCGAGATCCAGAGACGCCCGTCCAGCACATGACCGGACGACGCCAGAGCGTCCAGCTCCGCGATGAGCTGGAACGGATCAAGCACGACACCGTTGCCGATGAGCCCGACGACATCGGGGTAGAGCATCCCGCTCGGGACCAGATGCAAGACGCGGGTCGTGTCGCCGACCTTGACCGTGTGCCCTGCGTTGGCGCCGCCCTGGGCACGAATGACGACGTCCACCGAGCCGGACACCGCATCGACCACCTTCCCCTTACCTTCGTCGCCCCATTGGAGCCCGATCAGCGCGGTGACGGCCATTTAGGCGGTCTCCATCCTGGAGGTGACCAACTCCCGGAAACGCTGGAACAAGTGGATTGAATCGTGGGGGCCAGGGCAAGCCTCAGGGTGGTACTGAACGCTCATGGCCATCTTGTCAGACAGCTCGAATCCGGAGACGGTGTTGTCGTTCAGGTGCAAGTGAGTGACCTCTCCCCCTACCTTAGTAATCGACTCCGCGTCGACCGCGAAGCCATGGTTCTGCGAGGTGATCTCAACCTCGCCGGTCTTCAAGTCCTTGACGGGCTGGTTGCCGCCATGGTGACCGAACTTGAGCTTGTAGATTTGCGCGCCGACGGCCGCGCACAGGATCTGGTGGCCGAGGCAGATGCCGAACAGCGGCACCTTGCCCAGCAGGTCACGGGTCGTATCGATCGCGTACGTGAGCACCCGAGGGTCTCCGGGACCATTACTCAACATCACTCCGTCCGGGGCCTCCGCCAGCACCTCCTTTGCCCCGACGGTCGCAGGTAACACCGTCACCCGGAAACCGGCGGAGACGAGGGACCGGAAGATGTTCCGCTTCGCCCCGAAGTCCAGCACCACACAGTGAGGCGCCGGGCCGGAGTTCACGCCCATGTCGGGCATGAAGCGCTCTGCGTAGCCCTGCTCCCAATCGATGCGACGACCGCGGGTGACCTCCTTCACCAGATCGCGTCCCTCGAGCTCTGGGACGCGCTCCAACCGGGCAAGCAGCTCATCACGATCCAGGGTCTCTGTCGAAATGAGCCCCTTCATGGCGCCCTGCTTTCGCAGCCGACGGGTCAGAGCCCGCGTGTCGATCCCCTCCATCGCGAGGACGCCGTGCTTCGCGAGGTAGGTATCCAGGTCCGAAGTGCTGCGAAAATTGCTGGCTATACGCGACAACTCCCGCACGACAAAACCAGCGAGGAAGGGCACCGAGCGCTCCTCGTCCTCGAGATTCGTCCCGTAGTTGCCGATCAGCGGATTCGTCATCGCGACGATCTGTCCGCTGTAGGAGGGATCCGTAATCACCTCCTGGTAGCCCGATAGGCACGTATTGAAGACGACTTCACCGCCAGACTCGCCGGCCGCCCCAAAAGCGCGCCCGCGGAAGACGGTACCGTCGGCCAGCACCAGCCTCGCCTCATTCCCCTGCCGCATTGGTATCTCCGGACGGGGCCTCGCGCGTCACCGACGCCGATCCGGTCGCTGACAATAGGGGCCCCCTCGGTTCGGGATTCTAACCCTTGGCCACCGTTCCTCCAGCAGGCCTACGAACCCAGGACGCTCGGGGCGAGGCCTCCAGCGGTCGGGGCACCCCACCCCGCGCCGCCCAGACCTGCGCGCCTCGAGCCGCGACCATGGCCGCGTTGTCCGTACACAAGGCCGGGGGCGCCAGGAGCAACTCCCACTGCCGCTCCGCCGCCGTCCGCCGCAAACGCTCCCGCAGCGGGCCATTGCAGGCCACCCCGCCGCCGATGGCGACCCGCGTCACCCCGGTCTGCTCGACCGCTCGGCGGAGCTTTCTGTCCAGAACGTCCACCACACAAGCCTGGAATGAGGCCGCCACGTCCTCGACCCTCAATCCCGGTTTCAGGCGGTCGCCGCCCGGCTTCCCGTCCGGCGTCTGCCCGAAACAGTGGTAGAGAACAGCCGTCTTCAGCCCCGAAAACGAAAAGTCCAGCGATTCCTTGGAGAGGTAGGGACGCTTGAAGACGACCGCCTCCGGGTCGCCCGACTCGGCCGCCCTCTGAACGACCGGACCACCTGGATACCCAAGCCGGAGCAGCTTCGCGACCTTGTCGAACGCCTCTCCCGCCGCATCGTCCAGCGTCGCGCCGAGCAACAGGTGGTCTTCGTCCCCCCGGGAGAGAAACAGGTGAGTGTGCCCGCCGCTGACCACCAGGGACAGCAGCGGCCACTCGGGCGCGCGTCCGTCCACCAGGAAGGGAGCGACCAGGTGTGCCTCGACGTGGTTGACTCCGATCACGGGGACGTCGAGCGCGAGGCCGAGGGCCTGCGCAGCCGCGATCCCAGACAACAGGGCGGCGAGCAAGCCGGGTCGCTCGGTAACCGCGACCAGGTCGATGTCCTCTCGTGCACAGCCCGCCTCCTCCAGCGCACGCTCGAACACCGGGACGAGCGCGAGCACATGCTCACGGGCCGCGATCTCCGGCACAACACCACCAAACGGTGCATGGCGGGACGCCTGGGACGCCACGACGGACGAGACGACCTCGCGGCCGTCGCGGACGATCGCGACGGCGGTCTCGTCGCAGGAGGTCTCAACACCCAGCGTAAGCACGCTTACTCCGTCAGGCTCCGGTCGCCATTCCAACGTGCAGAGAGGAGCGCGAGGGCTTGCCCGACATGCCGGTCATCGAAAGCGGGCCGCTGCTCCCCCAGGATCTTGCGTACGCGCGCCGCGTAGCGACCGAGCTGCCGGTGTTGGCCCAGCGCCAGGTACCACGCGTCACGATCTCGGCTCGACGCGAACGCGGGGGTCATGCGAACGGATACGTCCGGGACGAGCCCGCCGCGGCGCTGACGATCACGACGGAGTCCGATCGAGCGCTCGATGCACCGCCCCGCCGGCGTGAAGTAGTGCGCCGTCGTGATCTTCATGCCGCCCTGCCAGCCCGACCGGAACGCCGACACCTCCTGCACGACGCCCTTGCCGAACGTTCGTTCGCCGAGGAGGACCGCCCGGCTGTGATCCTGCAGAGCGCCCGCGAGGATCTCTGATGCGGAGGCGGAATGTCCATCCACGAGAACGACGAGCGGGACATCGGCGTAAGGCGTCGACGAGCTCGCGTATCTCGGATGCGACGGGACCCGTCCTTCGGTCGTCACGAGGAGGCCCTCGGGGATGAACCGGTCCGCGAGCTTGATGGCCGCATCCAGGCTGCCGCCGAGGTTGCCACGCAGGTCCATGATCAGAGACTCGGCCCCAGCGGCGAGCAGCTTCTCCACTGCATCGTCGAACAGGGCGACGGTGGTCTCGCGAAAGCTCTCCACGTTGATATAGCCGACGCTTGGATCGGCGTCTAGGACATATCCGTAGACGAGGCGCTCAGGCGTCAGCCCTCGCCGGATCTCGACCTGACGATCGGTGGTCGTGCCGAGCGCCGCCACGGTCAGCACGACGGTCGACCCGGTGCTCCCTCGGAGCTGTCCGAGATAATCGGACAGCGGTCGTGCGTCGTCGACCGGCTTCCCGTCGATAGCGAGGATGCGATCCCCGTGCCGGATACCTGATCGCTCGGCCGGGCCCTCAGGCATGGCCTCGAGGACGCTCAGCTTCCCTCGGAGCTTCCCCACGAGGATGCCCACACCCGCGTACTTGCCCGCGCTACGCAAGTTGTGATCGGCCCACTCGCCGTCATCGTAGATGCGGCTGTGGCGATCGAGTTCGGCCATGATCCCACGCGCGGCACCATAGACGAGGCGCTCTTGGTCCGGCTCAAGCACATAGCGCTCACGGACCGTTCGCAGGACCTCTTCGTAGAGCGCCTCACCGGGGACCTCTTCCGCCCGTCGCGTCCCAGCGTTCCGTGAGACCTGCACGAAACCGACGCCGATCGCGACGAGCACGAGCGGAGACAGGAAGACCAACAGGCACTCGCGCCTCAACATGCTCTCACTCCGCCTTCTTTCGCAGCAAAGCAGCGGGAACGGTGATCCTCGCACCGGCCGCGAGCGATTGGCGGGCGAACCAACCGGCGGGCATCTCGAGGATGAACTTGATGGGCTCCGGCGCCGACGCCCGCGGCATGGTCTCGTCGGTCGTCTTCGGTCCGGGCGCGGGCAAGGTGTCGATCTTCAGCACGGTCAAGTCATCCGATAGCCACGCGATATCCAACCCGATGACACACCCCTTCATCCAGAACCCTCGCGCCTCCTTCGGGCCGTACATGAAGAACATGCCCTCGTCGGCGGCCAGCTTGACCCCCGCGAGCCCCTTGAAGTGCTGCGTTCGGGTCCGCGCGACACGAATCCGTACCGGAACGCCGTTGACGGTGGCCCGCCAGCGAACGACGCCGTCGTCACCGGTCATCGGCCCCGCTGTCGCGGCATGCGTCCCCGCGTTCAGATCTGGATCACGCCCGTTGCCACCCTCGCAAGCGGAGACCGCGAGAACCAACAACAGACAACCGAAGCGAAGCACCATGTCACCTCTCCGGTAGCAAGTCCGTCCGCTCGACGCCCTGCGGCAAGGTCCCCGTCGCCCCTGGGGCATCCGGCGCCAGCACCACAGGCGTCCTCTTCCCCAGTCTACGGCGCAGCCACTCGAACAGGTCCATGAGAACCCGACGGCGCGGCCGCGGCACCTCGGCAGCGAAGGGGACGGCGACGTGGATAGCCCTGCGTGCGGCCCGGACCGGCAGGCCGGGAGGCGCCCCAGCGGCGCCCTTGAGCAAGCGCGGCGTCGGCGAAACAGCCCCGTCCCGTTCGATGACGATGTGCCAAGGGGGCCCCTCTTCAACGCTCATATCCGGCAGCGCCCCCTGGAAGGGATGGATAACGATGCGCCGAAACCCGCTGGGCCACGGATCGCCGACAAGCGCAGCATCGAAGCGTTCGAACGAGGCCGCCCTGCGAGCTGCCTCGCGAGCCGCATTCGTCGTGCGTTGGATGTGACGAAACGCAGCTAGCGGCCCAGCCGCCACGTCGGACTCCGCGCGCCCGACGAGGGGACGATCTCCGTCGACTGCGAGCGGGGGCTTCTCCACACGGACACCCATTATCAGCGTCACCAGGACGGCACCCACGCCGCCGAACAACGCAGCCATCCGCTCCAGGACGCTCACGACGACGCCTCCCGGACCATGCGCCCGAGCAACTCCATGGGGAGACCCACGACGTTGGTGTACGAGCCTTCGATGCTCTCCACGAACCGATCAGCGGTCTCCTGGATAGCGTAGGAACCAGCCTTGTCGTCGCTCTCCCCCGTCGCGACGTACGCGTCGATCTCGCCGTCGGTCATGGAGCGCATGACGATCTTCGTCACGTCGGCGTCAACGAGCCTGGCGCCCGTGGCAGCATGGCAGAGGCAAACCCCCGTGATCACCTCGTGGTTCGTCGCCGACAGGTCGCGCAGCATCCCCCGTGCGTCGTCCCGATCGACCGGCTTGCCAAGTACCCTCGCGCCGAGGGCGACCACGGTGTCGGCGCCGAGGACCCATCCATCATCCACGCACGCCGCACCAGCGATGGCCTTGCGCTCCGCCAGCAGCCGAGCCCACGCGACGGGATCGAGGGCATCCTCCACCGTCTCATCGACGTCGACGTCGACGAGGTCGAAGCTGTAGCCAGCCTCTTGCAGCAACTCTCGCCGACGCGGCGAGCGGGAGGCGAGCCTCAGGTGCATCATCGGCGCCGAGAGGTCTTCCTCCCCTTGCCGCCCGTCGTCTTGCGCTTGGTTGTCTTGCGTTTCCGCGCCGCGGGCTTCTTCTTCGCCGCCTTGCGCTTGGCCGCCTTGCGCTTGGCCGCTGGACGCTTCGCCGCCGGACGCTTGGCCGCCGGACGCTTGGCCGCCTTGCGCTTCGCCGCGGGGCGTTTCCGCGCGACGGGCTTCTTCTTGGCCACCTTCCGTTTCGTTGTCTTCTTCTTGCTGGCCTTCTTCTTGGCCACCTTCCGCTTCGTCGTCTTCTTCTTGCTGGCCTTCTTGGCGGTCTTTTTCGTGGGCCGGCCGCCGACCTTCTTCCCAGCCTTCTTGGACCCCTTGCGCTTCTTCGCCAAGCGCTCGGCCAGCTTCTTCGCCAGCTTCTTCGCCAGCTTCTTCGCCGCGGCATCCTGCCGCTTCTTCTCGGCGGCGGCGGCCTTCTTCGCAGCGGCGGCCTTCTTCTTCTCGGCAACAGCAGCCTTCTTCTTCGCCACGGCCTCTCTCTTCGCAAGCACCTTGGCCCTCTCCGCGGCCTTGGCCTTTGCCTTCTTCGCGTCGGCCTTGCGCTTCTTGGCCTCCTCCTGCCCCACAGGACAGAGCTGCAGGACCGGACACGCAGGGCAATCCGGTAGGCGCGCGTGGCAGTAGGTCTCGAGAAGGGTATAGAAGCTCCACTGCGCGGTGACGAGCTCCTCGGCTGCGTAGAGATCCTTCAGCTTGCTCCGCGTCGCCGTGATGGTGCTGCTCTTGCCATTGAGGACGCCCAACCGCTGCAGGACCCGCGCCAGGCCACTCACCACCACCACGTCCTGGCGATCCGACGCATGCAGAGACATCATCACGTGCAGCGCGATGCTCTTCTCTTGAAGATACGTCTGGAATCGCTCGCGCTTGCGGACCTCCGCCGCGCCCTTCGCCTCCTTCTGGAGAAAATCCAGATCGAGCTTGTTGAAACGGTTGTAGACCGTCGACAACAGCTCCTTCATCTGCTCAGCCTTCGCTTGCGCCTTCTTCGCTCCGAGCGGACGCAGCCACCGCGACAACTCGTATGCCGATGTCACGCGGACCTCATTCCAATCCACGTACTCGGATTCGATCTTGAGCATCGCCGCGCGGGCCTTCCGGATGTCCGAACGACTCGCGAGGATGAGGAGTACGATCTGCTCAAGCGGCCTAGGCTCGTCCAGTTCCGTAGGGCCACCGAACGACGTTCTGAGCGTTTGGAGCAGCGTCTTCGCAGACGGTGTCTTTGCTGGCATGTCACCGTCCCGCGCGGAGCGGGACCTCCGCTTCCACTACTTCTTCTTGGGCGTCGCTGACTTACGCTTCGCCGCCCGTGCCTTGTTGCGCTTGCGGTTGCGTGCAGCCTTTTTGTACTGAACACCGATCTCGCGCAAGAACGAGGCGACCGTCTCGCTGGGCTGAGCACCCTTCGCGATCCAGGCCTCGGCCTTCTCCTTGTCGAGCTTGACGCGAGTCCCCGTCGTCAGCAGCGGGTCGTAGTACCCAAGATATTCCAGCGCGCGCCCGTCACGACGAGTGCGGCTGTCATACGCGGCAATGCGATAGAAGGGCCGGTGCATCCGGCCGATACGAGTGAGTCGAATCCGAACAGCCATGAGTTGAAATCTCCACGGAACGCTTAGCCGACGACCTGCCGCCTAACGCTTCTTCTTTCTTCGCTGACGCGCCTTCTCTTTGCGCGCTTTGCGGGCCTTCTCGCGTTGCGTCTGCTGCTTAAAGGCCTTGACCTGCCCCAGGTCCATTGGGTTAACACCCATGGACTGCATTCGCGCGAGCTCCTTCTGCTTTTCCTTACGAACGCCGCGCGTCGGGTCCATGAGGTTCCCAAGAAACCCCATCTTTTTCATGGACTGCATCTGCTTCTTCATCATCTTGAAGTTCTTCAGCAGTCCATTGACTTGTTCGAGTACCACCCCGGATCCGCCAGCGATCCGCTGGCGGCGCGACACGTTCAAGATCTCTGGGTGAGCTCGCTCCCGGACCGTCATCGACTGGATGATCGCCTGGTTGCGATCGAACTCCTTTTCGTCGATGTCCATACCGGCCGTCTGCTGCCCGACTCCCGGTAGCATGCCGAGGAGATCCTTGATCGGCCCCATCGACCTCACCTTGGTGAGCAGATCGAGGAAGTCCTGGAGCGTGAAAGAGCCGAGGAACATCTTCTCGGCCTGGAGCTGAGCCTCTTCCTCGTCGATGACCTCTTGGGCCTTCTCCACGAGACTGACGACATCGCCCATGCCGAGGATCCGCTCGGCCATGCGATCCGGATAGAAGGGCTCGAGCTTGTCGAGCTTCTCACCCATGCCCACAAACTTGATCGGCTTGCCGGTGACCGCCTTCACCGACAACGCCGCGCCGCCGCGAGCGTCGCCATCGAGTTTGGTGAGGATCACGCCTGTCAATTCCAGGCGATCGTTGAACGCCTTCGCAGAATTGACCGCGTCCTGCCCCGTCATGGCATCGCACACAAGCAGGACCTCGTGCGGCGAGGTCCGCTTCGCGATCTCCGCCACCTCACCCATGAGCTCGTCATCGATGTGGAGACGGCCTGCGGTGTCGAGGATGACCACGTCGATGGATTCCGACCGCGCCCGATCCAGGGCTGCAGCGCAGACCTCCGGGGGCGTCTTTCCGGTCTCAGCATGGACCGGTACGCCGAGGTCCTCCCCGAGGACTCTCAGCTGCTCGACAGCCGCCGGGCGCTGAAGATCTGCCGCCACGAGCAGGACGTTCTTCCCAGCCTTCTTGAGCCGATTCGCGAGCTTGCCGCAAGTGGTCGTCTTGCCTGAGCCCTGAAGCCCGGCCATGAGGACGACGGTGGGCGGCCTGGGCTGGATCTCGAGGTCGGCGGCCTCCGGCCCCATGAGCGCGACGAGCTCGTCGCTGATGATCTTGACGATCATCTGGCCCGGATCGACGCCTTGGATCACGTCTTCGCCGAGCACCCGGGTTCTGACCGACTTGATGAAGTCGCGTACGACCCCAAGATTCACGTCGGCCTCGAGGAGCGCCAGGCGCACCTCGCGCAGCGCGTCCTTGACGTTGGCCTCAGTCAGGCGGCCTTTACCACCCAACCGGCGAACCAGATTTTGAAAGCCTGAGCTGATCGACTCTAGCATCGTCGGTCCCGGGGGCTCCGTTTCCGTGGGAGCCTAGATTGGGGGCAGCGTCACAGGCCCGCCCCCAAGCCCTTGTAGGACTTGAATTTATGCCACCGCATGCCAACCCGACGCGCGGTTTTTAGCCACGTAGCCTAACCAGGGTCGATCGTAGCGGCAACGTTGACCAGCCAGCTCGGCCGTCCGGATCTTGAAATACCTGGCGAGGGACTCAAGATGGTGCGCTTCCAACGTCCCGCTCTGAAATGGCCAGCGGGCGTCCCGCCACCCACAGCATATAGACCGCGAGGGGTCCATGACGGCGACTGAGACCGTTCCTGATATCGACGTTTGGGCCTGGACGAACGAGACGAGCCCCCAGTTGGGCACGCTTCTCGACGTCAAGAAGGCCGTCCTCATCCATCCACCGCTCCGCGTCGCCCTCGAAGGCGAACTCGGGGCCGGCTCCCCTGACGCACGGGTCGAGGGACTCGCCCGCTGGATGCTGGCGCAGTACCACCTGGCGTGGGAGCCCTTGCAAAAGGCCACAAAGCAGGATGAGACCGTGGCGTTCGCCCTCGCCGAGTGCTGCCTGAAGACTCAGGTCGCTGACAAGGACGGCGTCCCCATGCGTCGGCCGGATCTGGCGGCCGATCGACTGAAGNGGCACCCCGCGCTGAACAGNGACCCACGGGTCTATGCCCTCTACGNGGACGCGCTGCTGTTCGACCACAATCTGGACGGCGCGCGGGACGCGATGGAGCGCGCACCCGCGGGCGTCCGCTCGGGAGCCACGGGCGCATACGTCGACGGGCGTCTCGCCGAGGCCGACGGTGACTATCGCACGGCAAAGACCTGCTACCTCAAGGCGCTGGAGAGCGACCCCGGGCACCGCGGCGCTCTTCTTCGCCTCGCCTACCAACACGACCTCGGCGGCGACGACGAAGAAGCGGTGGAGTACTACAAGCGGCTGACCGCCCTGCGCCCCCTCGACGTCCACGCCGCGCTCAATTATGGCGTCCTGCTCGAGGATCAAGGCGAGTACCAGGAAGCGGTGCAGATCTACCGTCGCGTCCTCCGCGCCATTCCGAACCACGCCCGAGCGCGCGGTTACCTCAGGGACGCGCAGGCGTCGCTCAACATGATCTTCGACGAGGACGTCGAGCGCCGTCACGACAGACGCAACCAGTTGCTTCGAATCCCCATCAGCGACTTCGAATTGTCGGTGCGCGCNCGCAACTGCCTCTCAAAGATGGGCGTCGAGACGCTCGGCGATCTGGTCATCAAGACCGAGGTAGAGCTGCTCGCGTACAAGAACTTCGGCGAGACCAGCCTGTCCGAGATCAAGATCCTCCTGGACTCGCGCGGACTTCGGCTTGGCATGGACCTCAACGAGGACCCCATTCCTGACGCACCCCCCGCCCAGCAAAAGCCCCTGCCGCCCATCGAGGTGCCGCCAGGCGTCGATCCGGCCCTCCTCAACAGGGTGCTCGCCGACCTGGACCTCTCCGTCCGCTGCCGCAAGGCGCTGGCACAGCTCAAATCCGTGACCGTCGGCGACATCATGCGGCACACGGAAAATGAGCTCCTGTCGCTCAAGAACTTCGGCGCGACATCGCTTTACGAATTGAAGGCGCGGCTGGCCGAGTTCGGAGTCGGTCTGCGGACNACGTANNCNTGNCCNNGCCGANNCGNACGNGNGNNNCGGNNGAGGATNCNCCNNCACNCGCCTCCNNGCCGTCCCGATGTACGACTACTTCCAGGGCCAAGTCGTAGCGAAGACCCCCACCCTCGTGGTGGTAGAGGTCGCCGGCGTGGGATACCGCGCAGAGGTCAGCCTGCGAACATCCGAGCGGTTGCCGTCCGTCGGGTCACCGACTCGCATGTGGGCGTATGTGAAGATGCACGAAGACAAGCCGCGCCTGTTCGGCTTCGTCGATGAAGACGAACGCGATCTGTTCTTGGCCTTGCAGACGGTCGCAGGCATCGGCCCCTCCCACGGCCTCGCCCTGCTCTCGGGCTATGAACCGAACGAGATCTGGGAACGCATCCGCGACCAGGACGCCAAGGGGCTAGCCCGCACCAAGGGAATCGGCCCCAAGATCGCACAACGCGCGTGTATCGAACTCAAGGACAAGGCGCTCCGTCACATCGCCGCCGCCGCCGCACCGGATCGACCCCTCGCGAACTCGGTCGACGACGCGACGTCCGCCTTGCTCGTCCTCGGATACACCGAAGCCCAGGCCCGCAAGGCGACGGATAAGGCCGCGGGCTCTCTGCCAGCCGACGCTCCCCTGGAGGACCTCGTCCGCGAGGCCCTCCAGAACACCTGAGGCTGAACGATGGACGCACCGGTGATCGTCTTCGGGCTCTGCGGTGGCGGCGCCTGCCTGCTCTTCACGCTTCAGTCCGTGCTGTGGACGTCCATGCGGATGAAGAAGCTCTCCGTCCAGCGATGGACGAAGTATGCGCGCCGCATGCGCGCCGCNGGGTTGGCCTTCCTCGTCGCGGGGACACTCCTGTGGGTTTCCGGACCACAGACAACCAAGAACGCCGCCGGATGGGCCCTCTTCGGTGGCGGCTTCAACGCGCTCATCGCGACGTTTCACCTGCTCATCGTCGCCTACCTGAGCGGCGGAAAGAGCGGGGGCCTCCGCGACCGACGGCCCGACTGACCTTTTNAGGATCGAAGNCCCGCCCGACGGGTCAACGGGTGACGACGCTGTGACGGCGCAGGATCGCCAGCACCCGGTCGATGGGCAGCGCGCCGCGATGCCCCCGGTGTCCTTCGACAGCCGTCGCCAGGAAGATGGCGTTGAGCACGGCCTCCTCCGTAGCCTCCACGGCCGCGAGAAACAGAGGCGAGAGGCCCTCGTCGGCCAGTGGCTTCCCACGGCCATTACGCATCGCCACGGCCGTCGAAAAGGCCACGGCATAGTCCCCGGACCCGTGGCTCGCCCAGGAACCCGTCCGAGCCAGGCCCAGGAACGTACGACGGGCGACGCGCTCCAGCTGGCGCAGCGCCTCGAGGGGAGCGTCCGTCGCGACCACGATCATGCATGAGCCATCCGTCGATGCTGGGGCTGGCAGCCCGTACGGCATGGTTTGCAATTCACGGCCTACTGGGATACCCGCGACGGTGAGGACGCCGCCAAAATTAGCCTGCACCAGCACGCCGACGGTGAAGCCCCCCAGCCGATGGCCGAGCCGTCGAGAGCTGGTCCCGATGCCACCCTTCCATCCAAACGCGGACGTACCACAGCCAGCACCGACCGTCCCCTGCGGGACAACGCCGCCGCGGGCGTTGACGAGCGCCTCTTCGACGTGGATCGGCTGGATGTGCGGATGACGGATGTCGTGCAGGAACCCGTCGTTGGTCTCGCCGACGACCGCATTGACCGATCGGACGCGTGAATTCCCTGACTGCCGGAGAGTCCAGCGGGCCAACGCCTCGGTGACCGTCCCGACGGAGAGCGTGCTGGTCAGCCCGATCGGTGTCTCGATGGTCCCCAACTCCCTCACCTGGGTCACGCCCGATAGCTTGCCAAAGCCGTTCATCACCGCGATGGCGCCGGGGACCTTCTCCCTAAACAGGTTGCCCCCATGGGGCACGATCACCGTCACCCCGGTGTTCACGGTGGGCGGGTTACGCAAGCTGCAATGGCCGACTCGAACACCGGCTACGTCGGTGATGGCGTTCTCGGGTCCCGGCGCAAGCAGCCCAAGAGGCACGCCGAGAGCGCGGGGCGTCCGCCGCGGCTCACCACCAAAGAGATCACGGCTCTGTGCGCCGGGATCAGCGACGCACGCTCCCAGAACGACCAACGCCGCGCAGCCCAGAACCGCGCGGCGCATCAAAAAGGCGAGCAGCAGGGGCATGCGGGCCCTTACTTCTGCTTCGGAACGCACTCCGAATGGTGGGGGTGGTGACAAGGTGGTGGTGTCGACGAGGTGGTGGTGTTGACGACACATTCCAAATGGTGGGAGTGTTGGCAACACACTTCGCTCTCGGGCTTGTCGCCGTCGGCCTTCTTCTTGTCGCCGTCGGCCTTCTTCTTGTCGCCGTCGGCCTTCTTCTTGTCGCCGTCGGCCTTCTTCTTGTC
>NYSS01000039.1 GCA_002683135.1 Planctomycetota bacterium
AATTAACACGCCTCCGCCAACAATACAAAGTGGCGGAGTAAAATATGAGGCGAGATGAAACATGTCGCCGAGTTCTCGTCGTCGTGACGTTGGTTGTTGCCATGCTCCCGCAGACAGGACAGGCTGAGCGGAAGAAGCCCAACGTTCTCGTTATTTTTGTTGACGACCTTGGCTGGACCGATCTCGGTTGTTACGGCTCCAAGTTTTACGAGACGCCTCGCATCGACCGCTTGGCGAAACAGGGCGCTCTGTTCACCCGAGCGTACAGTTCATGCAACGTCTGCTCGCCGACCCGTGCTTCGTTGATGACGGGCAAGTATCCCCAGCGCATTGGTTTCACCAGTTGGCTCAATCCGGGTAAACCAAGCGGCGCGAACAGTGCCGCTACTCATCTACCGACCAGCGAAACCACAATAGGCGAAGCCTTCCAACAAGCAGGTTATCGGACCGGTTACATCGGCAAATGGCATGTCGGTTCCGAAAAAATTGGAATGCCCAAACAGCATGGCTTCGATTGGCAGATGGCTACGGCCAAGCATGGCTTGCCCGGATCTTATTTCCATCCCTATAAGCGGAAAGGGTTGCCCAGCGCCGACGTGCCGGACATGGAGGATGGCAAGCCAGGCGATTACCTGACCGACGTCCTGACCGATAAGGGCATAAGGTTCATCAGAGAGACGGTCAAGGAGAGTAAGAAGCCGTTCTTTCTCATCCTGGGCCACTATGCGGTTCACACCCCGATCCAGGCCCCCAAAAAACTGGTCGAGAAGTACCAGGCAAAGAAGATGCGGATGTACGGCAGCACACCGCTAAAAATGATACCCGAACGTTTCAATCGCAAGGTTCCGGCCAGGCAACAGAACCCAACCTATGCGGGCATGATGGAGAACCTCGATACGAACGTCGGCAAGGTAATCGATGCCTTGGACGAACTCGGGCTGACAAAAGACACCATCATCGTGTTTACCTCCGACAACGGCGGATCCTGTATGCCGGGTTCACCGGAAAAAAGACCAACCAGCAATTATCCTCTCCGCGCCAGCAAGGGCTGGAACTACGAAGGCGGAATACGGATCCCCACTTTCATTACATGGCCCGGTAAGATCCCGGCGATGACAACGGCCGAACCCGTCATTACGATGGACCTTTATCCCACCCTCCTGGAACTGACCGGGGGCAAGCAGTTGCCGAAGCAGACCGTCGACGGGCGCTCGCTGGTTCCAATGATCCGTGGTCAAAAGAAAACACTGAACCGGCCATTCCTGGCCTGGTGGTATCCGCACTCGAACGGGCATGGAACACAGCCTTGTCAGGCGATCTTGAGGAACGGCTGGAAGCTTATTCATTACATAGAGCAGAATGAAACTGAACTCTATCGCTTGGATGCGGACGTGGGAGAGAGGAATGACCTCGCGAAGAAGGAACCCGGGAAAGCGCGTGAGTTACTTGAAATACTCAATCAGTGGGTGAAAGAAACACGTCGAAACTAAAGAATATAGTCGGGGAAATTCCGGGGTCGAATTGCCTTAAGTGTACCGACCTTTAATTGTGGAGAAGATCATGACCACTAAACGTTTTAATCGTCGATCGTTCCTGCAAACCAGCGCCACCATCGGGGCAGCCGCAACTTTTTCGGCGCCCAACATCCTGCGGGCTAACAATCTGAATGAGAAACTCAATATCGCGATGATCGGCATCGGTAATCGTGGTCAAAGTAACACCGGCTACTTCAAAGGGGAAAACATTGTCGCCCTGTGCGATGTCAACATGGCAAAGCTGGGAATAGCTGCGAAGTCTTACCCTAAAGCTCGGCAAGCAAAAGACTTTCGCAGATTGTTTGACCACCAGAAGGAGTTTGATGCGGTTGTTGTCTCCACTCCCGAACATACTCACGCCTTTGCCACACTACCAGCACTTCAATTAGGCAAGCATGTCTACTGTGAAAAACCGCTGACTTATAACATCGAGGAATCGCGCATCATTCGCATGGCGGCTCGCCGCACGAAAGTTGCCACGCAGATGGGAACGCAAAACCACGCCAATGACAACTATCGGCGCGTGGTCGAACTGATTCAGTCAGGGGCAATTGGCTCGGTTCGCGAAGTTCACGTCTGGAATTCGCGCGCGTGGGGCTGGCACAAAAGCGAGCAGGCTGCCCGCAAAGCCAAGGATCGCTTTATCGTTATTCGCACGCCAAAAACACCTCAGCCGATACCAGCTGGTCTTGACTGGGATTTATGGTTGGGACCGGCGCCGGCCCGGCCATTCCACAATCATTATTTCCAAGGTCCCATATGGTACCGCTGGTGGGATTTTGGAAACGGCACCATGTCCGACCTCGGAAGCCACTGGATCGACCTGCCGTTCTGGGCCCTGAAACTCGAAGCGCCACTGACGGTCGAAGCCAGGGGGCCCAAACCTCATCACGATATTGCACCAGCTTCGATGCAAGCGATCTATGAATACGGTGCTCGTGGCGATTTGCCGCCGGTGAAACTGACCTGGTATCAGGGATTGGAAAAGCCGCAAATCTGGAAAGACAACGGTATCCCCAAGTGGGCCAACGGTCATCTATTCATCGGCGACAAGGGCATGCTGTTATCCGATTTCCGGAAACATGTTTTGCTTCCTGAAAAAACGTTTGCCGATTTCAAAGGCCCGGACCCGTTCATTCCGCGCTCGACCGGCCATCACCAGGACTGGGTTATCGCGTCCAAAGGCGGGGCTCCGACACTGAGCAACTTTGAATATGCCGGATTGTTGACCGAGGCCAACCATCTCGGCAACGTCGCGTATCGCGCCGGGAAGAAAATCCAGTGGGATACAAAAGAGATGCGCGCCACCAACGCGCCCAATGCCGAGCAGTTCATTCGGCGCGATTACCGCAAGGGTTGGAATCTCAGTTAGTCGCTCGCTGAAGACCAGTCTGGCGGTCCTGTCATCCCCACACCGAAGATCCACAACTGTGCCATACGTAAAGGGAATTGGAAATTTGTTCGGTTGAACGAAAACGTTGGCTCAAATGATCGTGCCCCGGCCTGGCAGTTGTACAACCTGGCGAACGATATCGGAGAGCGAGAGGATGTGGCCGAAAAGAACCAGGCCATCGCTGAGGAGTTGAACGCTCTTTTCACAACATGGCGCCCATCGATGTATCCAACCGTCGAATAACCGTGATACATCGGCCGCCGCCGGCGAGTGACTGCTGTCACATAAACGGCAGGAAACTCCACATAGAAAACAGCCTTCTCATGAATCTCATTTCTGCCTTTCCTTATTTCTTGCGGTTTGCGTTTTTCTTTGGCTTCAGTTCCCAGTGAAATCGCTCATCGTCGACAATCAGCCGCAATTGTTTCTTAGGCGTCCCGGCCGGGGCAAATGATCTCGGTGCGCTGGCTTGCAGTTTCCGTTTGACAACGGCGAAGTCGACATTTTCGGCTAGGTTGTCCCATTCGTGTGGATCGCGTTGGACGTCGTAGAGTTCTTCGGTATCGTCGTCATAATGAATATAGCGCCACTTCTGATTGATGATCGCATAGCCGCCGGGCGTGAGGTACGGCAGGAACACGTCGCGATCGATCGCCTTTGACGGTACTCGCAATGCGCCAGCCAGTGACGTCCCTTCAAGACCGTCAACCGGCGACAGGCCGCACATTTCGACAAACGTTGGATACATATCGATCAGGCTGACAGTTGTATCGACAGTCGTTCCCGACGCAACGCCTGGTCCCGACCAGATAAACGGAACGTTCGACGTGCGCTCCCACAGCGTATGTTTGCCCCAATCGCCTTTTTCGCCATGGTGATAACCATGGTCACTCCAAAGGACAACAATCGTATTGTCGGCATAAGGGCTTTCTCGCAAGGTCCTCAACACACGACCCAGCATTGCGTCCGCATACGAAACTGATGCGAGATAGCCATGAATGGCTTGCTCGACAGCATCAAGTTCAACCAGACGTTCATGGTGCAGACGCTTGCGATTTGTCTTGTTGCGTTTGATCTTCGGCGGCAAATCGTTCAGATCATCGTCGTTGTAAGGCGGAGCTTTAATTTTCGCCACGTCGTACAAATCGAAGTACTTCTGGGGCGCATAGTTTGGAAAGTGCGGCGCATACAAACCCAGTGCCAGGAAGAACGGTTTTTCATGCTGTCGCTTCAGAACGTCACAAGCCCAATTGGCCCGCTTAGAGTCAGCCATTTCGTCTTCGCGTTCATCTGGAACTGCTCCCCATTCCAGAAATAATCCACCGGTAATTTTACGGCCTCGGTTGTAAATGCTGTTAGGGAACGGATCGGGAATGGGTGTGTCTTCGCCCCACGAATCGAGTGGCCAGCCCTTAAGTTTGGCGGCAGCGTTACGCAGAAAGAACTCGTCCCAACCGCGAGCGTCGATGTAGCCGGCCGGATGGTGAAACAGCTTGCCGGCTCCAAACGTCGCGTAGCCCGCCTTGGCAAAGCTAACCTGCAACGGTCGCAAGTCCGGGTGCTCGTGAAAGTAGACCTCGTTTGTGTAACACCCGGTCGTCGATGCAAATCGTCCCGTAAAAATAGCGCTTCTCGATGGCGCGCAAAACGTGCCGGGACAGTGAGCATTGGTAAACGTGNCTCCNNGCCGAGCCAGCGAATCCATGTTCGGNGTGACCGCCTGTTTGTNCCCCATCGCGCCAACCCAGTCGCACAGGTCATCAACGGCAAGAAAGATCACATTCGGAGGATCTTTCGCTGGCAAACGCGTCACAAACAGTAACGTGACTACGGCAAGCGTAAGCAATCGAATGAGCATCGGATAACTCCGTTTTCTCCTGAGGTCGAGAAACCGCCCGCNTAAANACTTCCGTGGCATATTCTCTTCTCCCATTCCTAAAAAAAAGACTCTCTGCCTCTTTACGTGGTGACAAAACCATTTCCAGGCCAGTTAATGAGACAGCGACCGACTACAGAAGCTTGGCGGCACACCGGTTAGTTGATACTCTATTCTGAAGTTCGCCCAACATCAACGGATCTGTGACCAACTGTATGGGAGTTAAGCATGAACTTTAAACTCGCTCTTTTAACCGCGATCTTGATTTCGAGTTATAGCCATCTCATGGCGGATGAATCCCTTGGNAACTGGCCTCGTTGGCGCGGNCCNCAAGATAGCGGCAGCATCACACTAGGCAACTACCCAGTCAAATGGGAAGTCGATAGCGTTCTTTGGAAGAGCAAATTGCCGGGCAAGGGATGTTCAACGCCGATTGTCTGGAACCAACGCATTTATGTAACCGCTCCGATCAACGGGATCGATTCGTTAATCGCCTACGATTGGTCCGGCAAGCGACTTTGGCATGCCGAGTTTGGGAANGAAGATNCTGGTAAGCACCGCAACGGATCCGGTTGCAATCCGTCACCTACGACCGATGGCAAAAGCGTTTTCGTGAACTTTAAGAGTGGAACGCTGGCCGCGGTGAACCCNGACGGTACAATTCTCTGGCAGACAAATCTGGTCAAGCGTTTTGGCCCAGACACACTGTTTTGGGATCACGGAACATCGCCAGTGCTCACCGAGAAGTTTGTTGTCATGACCAGAATGCACAAAGGTGAGTCGTGGGTGGCGGCCTTTGACAAAATCACAGGTGAACTCAAGTGGAAAGTACCGCGAAATTTCAATACACCAGTTGAAGGCGATCACGGCTATTCAACGCCTTTGGTAATTCGGCATCAAGATACCGAAACGTTGTTGGTTTGGGGTGGTGAGCATCTTACATTGCACAACGTGAACAGCGGCAAAGTGCTGTGGACATGCGGGGATTTTAATCCGAAGGAGAACAAACTCTGGCCGTCAATCGCTATGCCTGTCGTGAGTGGAGAAATGGCAGTTATTGCGTTTGGCCGAAATGACCGCGGTATTCCTCGTTTGCATGGAATCCGACTTGGCGGAAAAGGAGACGTGACAGCCACCCATCGAGTCTGGAAGCGAGATGATGTTGGAACATTCGTTCCAACCCCAGTCGCCTTCGATGGCAAAGTTTACGTGGTCGGGGANCAAGGCCGAATCACNTGNCTCGATCCTNCTAGCGGNAANACTCTTTGGACGGACAGNTTTCCAAAAAACCGCGCTAAGTTCTACGGATCGCCGTTGATTGCCGGAAAAAAACTCTACGCTCCACGCGAAGATGGAGTGGTATTCGTGGCCGATATCAGCAACGGTTTCAAGTTGCTTGCCGAAAACCCAATGGGCGAATCGATCATCGCCTCACCGGTACCAGCTTCGAATCGACTTTTCATCCGCGGGACTCAGAATCTATTTTGTATCGCCGACGAGTAGCTCTTTCGTGCCAAGAAAGATCTCTCGAAACTGCGTGTACAGTGTTCTTGGCTGATCTACACTCACTCGCACATTGTTAGAAGTGGCATCGCTGNTTCGGTGTGTGTGATTTATTGGCGATCGTTCCGTTTTTCTTTCTTTCGATTCTGCGCTGNCTTGCGCCTGAGATTGGGCGGCTCCAGACCGTCATTCGGTTGATCCCAGAGTCGGTAAGGATCGTCGAGGCGGCGCATCTCGGCAAGTAGCAATGACTCCATTTCCGAGAGTGTTTTCGCGTACCGCGAGTCGGCGGCAAGGTTCAACTGATTTGTAGTCGGGCTGACTCCGGTCAGTGTCGTCACTGCTGTTTCGTGGTGCTGCCGAATGAACTCGCGTGGGTTCTCAGCAAGGTTAAACAGTTGAGTTTTCTGAACGCCGTCCCTCGGCGAATCATATTTGATCAGTTTCCAATCACCCTTTCTGACCGACCGTATACCTGGCTTAGCTCCTCCACAATAGGCTCCGTAGAGAGTTTCACGTACAGAGTCTTTCCTTCCTTCCAGAACCGGCTTAAAGCTAGTTCCCTCGCTGGTTTTTGGGATCTCGATACTGGCGATATCGCACAATGTGCTCAATACGTCGAGCAGAAAGACATTTCCTTTCGTTCGAGAGCCAGCTTTAATACCTGGACCTTTCACAATGAACGGAACTCGCAACGTGTGTTCGTACAGATTCTGTTTGCCCTGCAGACCATGTCGCCCGATCGCCATTCCATGATCGGCCGTGTAGAAGACGTAGGTGTTGTCGA
>NYSS01000040.1 GCA_002683135.1 Planctomycetota bacterium
GCGAAGGCGACCGCCGTGGTCGTGGCGGCGAAGGCGAGCGCCGTGGTCGTGGCGGCGAAGGCGAGCGCCGTGGTCGTGGCGGCGAAGGCGAACGCCGTGGTCGTGGCGGCGAAGGTGAGCACGGCGAAGGCGAGCGCGGCGAGGGCCGTGGACGCCGTGGTCGTGGCGGCGACGGCTAATCCCGGCCACGCACCTAACCGCGAGGGCTCGGCTGCCCGTTACGGCGCAGCCTGAGCCCTCGCGGTCACGCTACCTCTCGATGCCGTAACGCTCGAGCTTGTTCCGTAATCCCAGCCGGGAGAGCCCCAAGGCCGCCGCGGTCTTGGTGAGGTTCCCTTCGTGCAGGCTGAGCGCCCGGACGATCATCCGACGTTCCAGGTCCGACACGGCTTCTTTAAGGGACGCGTGCGCGCCCGGATCAACCGGCCCGAGCTCGTCAACGTCCACAGGCTGGTCACCAAGGGTCGCCAGCCGACGGATCTCGTTACGCAACTCAAGCAGGTCGCCCGGCCAGGGACGCAGCAGGAGCGCCTTTCGCGCTCGGGGGCTGAGTGTCAAATGCGGCGCCTCCTCCTTCATGATGCGCTCGAGGAGTGCGGGGAGGTCCTCCGGACGATCCGCCAGCACGGGGAGCTTGAGAGTGACACCCTTGAGCCTGAAGTAGAGGTCCTCGCGAAAGCCGCCAGCGATGACCAGCTCGTCAAGGGCAGTCCTGGAGCCGACGATGACGCGCACGTCCACCCGCCGCGTCTCGCTCTCTCCCACACGCCGATACTCCCCGCTCTCCAGGACACGCAAGAACAGCGCCTGCGCGTCCAGTTCGAGATCATCCGCGTTATCCAGATACAGCGTCCCCCCGTCGACGGCCTCGAGTATGCCGCCGCTGGCATCGCCCGCCCCCGTATAGGCACCGCGACCGTGGCCGAACAGCTCCACTTCCGCCAAGGACGCCGGAAGCGCAGCACATGCCAAGGCCATGAACGGGCGTCCCTTGCGGGCGCCGCTGTCGTGGATGATGCGAGCGAGGCGTTCCTTCCCCGTACCGAGCGAACCCTCCAGGACAATCGGTAGATCGGTGGGGATGACCCGGTCAACCTGACGCAACAGGCCCTTCATGGCGGGTGACTCGGCCACGAGGCTCTCGTACGAATACCGCAACCGGTCCCGTTGCTCCCGCGCGGCCAACGCGCGTCGCACCTCGATCAGCTCGTCGCGGCCGCGACGAACCCGCTCCTCCAAGTCTTGCTTCTTGGCGCGCTCAGCGGTGAACCGTCCGCTGTTCTCCAGCGCGATGGCGGCCAAAGCCGCGAACGACTCCAGGACGTCGCGGTCCTCCTCCCGAAATGACCCGCGGGTAAAGCGGTTATCCAGGTAGAGCACCCCCTTCACCTCGCCGCGAAACAGCAGCGGCACGCACAGCACCGACCGCAACTGCAAGTCATGCACCGACATGAACTCGGTGAAACGCTCATCCTCACTGGCGTCCTCGACGATGATCCCGCGACGCTCCTCGCGAACCCGACGGGCCAGATGTCGGCTGATCTCCAGCTCAGGATCGCTCACGTCTTTGCGCCAGTAGTTCCTGGCCACCTCGACGCTCATGTCATCACCGCGAAAAACCAGGAGGAAACCGCGCTCCGCGGCGGCCAGATCAACCGCCGTGTCGATGATCCGTGACAGCACCCGGTCCGGGTCAAGCTCCTCGACGATCTGTCGCGTGATGAGCAACAGCTGGCGGAGCTTGCGGTTCTCCTCCTCAGCGTTGCGGAGCGCACGCTTGCGTTTCCCCAGGCGCTGAAAGATGGGGATGGTGGCGTGCCCCAACCGATCCGGGCCTCCCCCTTCCTCCAGCCCCTCGAACACGACGGTGGTGTTGCCGCAGATCACCTCGTCCGACAGCTCGAGCCGCGAGCGCTTGACGCGCTCGCCCCGCAGCAACGTTCCGTTGCGACTGTTCAGGTCGCGCACGTACAGGACTTGCCCTAGACGCTCGAACTGGCAGTGCGTGCGCGACAAGGCGATGTCATCCAGCGCGATGACGCACTCGGGGGCACGGCCGAGGGTGATGACCTCGGTCGCGAACCGGAAGGTCCGGCTCTGGCCGTCATGCGTAACCGAGAGGACGACCGCCATCAGCGCCCCCTCATCGCCGCTCCGCGTGAGCGAGGCGGCGTTCCACCTCGGCCCTCTCAGAGGCGAGAGCGTCAACCTCCCGGGTAAGGAGGAGAAAACGGCGGCTCACCGTACGCAGCTCCGACCACCCACCCTTCACGTAGTACAGGTCACTGGCGAGATACAGGCTGGGGAGATGCTCCGGGTCCAGGCTCAGCGCACGCTCGACCTGGCGAAGCGCCTCATCCCGATCGGCGCGCCTCTCGTCGTCGACCCTCTTCAAGGACCGCGCGCGCAGCGCCTGCGCGAGCATCCATCGAGCCTCCGCGTCCAGGCCGTCGACCCGGATGGCGTTGCGCAGCAGCTCGATCCCGACCTCAATATCGCCGGCCTGCAATTCGCGCTCTCCTTGCGTACGCAGCTCCCGCGACCGGTCGCCCCCGCCCGCGCGTCGTCTACGCAGGTACTGGCGCGCGATCTCCACGTCCCGCGCACCAGCCGCGAACTCGAGGGCCACCCGGTAATCCGCCAGCACCCGCATCATCTCGTCTCGTTCGAGCTTCTCACGCTTGTCCGGGTCCGCCTCGCGGCCGACCCTGGCCTTCAGCTCGGAGAGCCGACCGATCCCGCGGGCCTGGTGAAAACGAGCCATCCCGAGACGCGCTTCCTTGTGAGTCTCATCGAGGGCAAGCACCTGCGAGTAAGCCGCCTCCGCCTTCTCCCAGGCGGCGTTCTTCTCATGGACCTGCGCGAGGAGGAGCCAGATCTCCGTGCTGTCCGCGATGAGCCTGCGGGCGCCCTCGGCCGCCAGCAACGCCTTGTCGTGGCGCCCTGCGTTGTGATGGGTCCGACCCTGGGCGACGAGCAGATCAGCGAGCGCCAGCTTGATCGCCTCGGAGCGGGGCCGCCGCGCGTGAGCGCGATCGAGCACGCGATGAGCTTTCCGATTCTCCCCCACCACGCGGAGCTGCTGGGCGAATCGCACGACGAGATTGGGGTCATCGGGGTCGAGCAAGTGTGCCTTGGTGAGATCCAGCAGGACATCGCGCACGCCATCCGGCCCCAGGAGCCGCTCCTGCACACGCGCCCGCAAGCTGTAGCCGTGCGGCTTGCCGGGGTGACGTGCGATCAAGGTCTCAGCGTACGTCAGCGACGCCATGAGGTTCCCGTCCTGCCAGTCGGCAGCCAGGGTCGCGTCGCCGAGTTGACGCAGCACCTCGGGCTCAAGCTCGACGCGGACTCCGGCGTGCTCGCGTAGGGCCAGGTCCTTCGCCAACGCCTGGAGCACCTCGAGGCCGCCGTCCACCCGGCCGCGGGCCCGGTGACGCAGCCCGGCGTCCTCGTAACGCACCAGGTCCACGTAGCCTTGCTGCATCTCAAGACCGGCGTGGCTCAAGCGCGCATACGGGTGCTTCGGATCGGCTGTCAGGATGCGCAGCAACATGGCCTTGCCGTCCTGGATCAACCCACGCCCGATGAGGCACTGGGCGAGGTTGTGGTCCAGGACGAGTGGCTCGATCCCGAGTGCCTCAAACCGCTCCGGGGTCTGGGAGAAGGCCACCCTCGCCCTCTCAAACTGCGCTTGTGCGTCCTCGAAATCGCCGCCACGCAGCTGCGTGTCCGCGAGACGCATGCGCGCGCGCATGATGCGGACGGGATCGCCGGTCCGCTCCGCGAGCCCCAGGGAGCGGCCCATCAGCCCTATGGCCTCCTGGCGCTTGTCCAGGGCGTCCCGCCGTGCCAGCAGCGCCTCCGCGACCATCGCTGGAGGAACGGGATCATCGGCCGCGATCTCCATGGCCCGACGAAAGACCACCTCGCCGTTCTCGAACTCCGTCGTCCGGCGCCAGGTCAGGCTCCCGGTCAAACCACAGGCGATGATGAGAACAACGACCTTGAGACGTCCGGGCATGCAGTCGATCAACCCCGCCACGAGTAAGGCGAACGCCGGCAAGCCCACCGCGAGATATCGGTCGGCCATGGCGACGGACGTGCGGGGAAACACGTTGTTGAAGGGCAGCAACGACACCAGCACCCAACCGAGGGCGAAGGCCAGCACGCCCCCCTTCCCGAACAGGTGGACGATCAAACCGGCGACCAACGCCGCCAAGACGAGGACACCGGTCGCGTGGCCGATGCCGAACGCCTCCCCTGGCGCCAGGTAGTAGTGGATCGACAAGCGCACGGGGACAGCCAGGTGCTGGGCGTACCCGGACAAGGCCGTCAGGAATAGTCCCGCGCCCTCCGCCACCCCGTGGGTCGCCCCAGCCCCCGCCGTGCCCTCCGTCAGCGCGACCCACAGGTGCACACCCGTGGGCACGGCGGCCAACAAGCTCAGCAGAGCCAGGGCCCCGCCCACGGGTCTCAGCGAGGCCACACCAGGAGACCGCCTTCGCTCCATCAGCCAGATCATCCCCGCGAGCAGCGGGAAGACGACGACGGTGCCCTTCGCGAAGCAGCCGAGAAAGAGCAAGGCCGCGGCGCTCGCCAGTCGGCCACGACCACCACGACGCAGCCACGCCGTCCAGACGGTGAGACCCGCCAGGAGCAGGGCGAGGCTGACCTGATCCTTCCGCCCGGACGCCCACGCCACGGACTCCACCGCGATGGGATGACAAACGTAAAGGAGCGCCGCAGCCCCAGCGAGGAAGGCCCGGTCTGTCAGAGCGTGTACGAAGCAGAGCACCAGGAGACCGCAGAGCGCGTGCCAGACCAGCGACGCCGCATGGAAGCCCCCAGGGTCCTTCCCGAACGACGCCTCCGGCATCAGCGCGAGGTAATACAACGGCAGGTATGCATGATCGCGGACCTCGAAGAACACGTCGACCACGTCGACCACGTCCGGCTGGTCCAGCCGCGGATTGTCGATGATCACGTCAGGGTCATCGAAGTTGATGAACCCATTGTCGAGGCCGGGCCAGCCGCACGAGAAGGTCGCGACGACGACGGCGATTCCAAGGGCGAGGAGCTGCTGGCGGACGGTCAACCGGTCGCCCCCGTTGCCATCGTCGCGGGCCGCGCCAGATACAAAGACCAAGCCACGGACAGGACGAACCAGGCATCACGCCCGCGCAGAGACCCGTTCTCGAGAGCAACGCGAGCATCCGGACGGAAACCCACGTCTTCGAGCAACGACAACCCAGGATGGTCGTGTCGCAAGGAGCGCCAAGGCCCGTCCAGCCAAGCGTCGAGGGGCACGGGGAAGCCCATCTTGTCACGACGATCTCGGACGGCCTTGGGGAGGAAGCTCGCGCACGCTTGACGGAAGGCGCGCCGCGGGGCATCCGGGGGACTCTTCTCCGACAGCGGGATCGCCCGCGCCAACCGCGCGACGACGGGATCGAGCAACGGGACCCGCCCCTCCATGCCGAAGGCCGCTGTCGTGCGGTCGTCGACAGCCAGGAGCCCAGGCAATATGGCGGTCACCTCGTATTCCAGCAGGCGATCGACGAGGGGCGCCGTTGGTTCGGGGAGCGCCCGTCGCGCCGACAGGACCCGGGAGCGAAGCTCCGGATCCAGCAACGGCAGCAGGCGAGCTCCGCGAAACAACACCGCCGCCACCGGATCAACCGCGTCTTCCGACAGCAACCGTTCGTAGCCGGGGGCGGGCTTGGGGGTCTCCCCGAGATCGCGCTGCAGCAGCAGGCGATGGCGCTCATAGCCACCGAACAGTTCATCGCCCCCCTGACCGGAGAACACAACTCCCACGCCCTCTCGAGCCAGGGCACGACACACCAGCCACTGGCTGGCAGCGCCTGGACCCGCCAGCGGCCCCCCCAACGCCTCGAGCACCCGCGGCCACGCATCGAGATAGGCCTCGGCCGTGATCGGGACGTCGAGCAGCGGCACGTCAAGTTCAGCTGCCACCGCGCGCGCCCACGGCCGCTCGTCCATCGTCGTTGGCGCCCCCGGGAACCACCCGGTCGCCGCCAAGCTGACGGCGCCTCCTGCGTGGGAGAGCCCCCCCGCCACAGCGGACGAGTCAAGCCCTCCTGAGAGCGACAGACCCGTGCGAAGCCGGCTCTCCTTCTGCAACGCGAACGCCGCATGAAGCGCGGACTCGAGGTCCCCCTCGCCCCCCCCATAGCTGATGACGCCGTCTTCGAACCCGAGGGCACCATCGATGAGCCGATAGCGACGCCACGATCCGGGCTTCACCGGCCGCACATCGCGCCACGGGGTGCGATCCCTCGGCCAGAATTGGAGCGCCAGCAGGTGCGCCCAAGCCTCTTCGTCACGGCGAGTCCGGCCGGTGGCGGAGCACAAGGCCAGGACTTCGCTGGCGCAGACGACCGACGAACGGTCCTCGACGACAAACAACGGCCTCACCCCGAGCTCGTCTCGCGCGACCAGCAACGTCCGCGCCTCACGATCGAACGCCGCCAGCGCGAAAGGCCCACGGATCCGTGACAACGCGGACGGCCCCTCGCGCTCCAAAAGGTCGGGCAGGCCCCGCAGGTCGGACGCGCCGTCGGACGGGCCGAACAGCTCCCGATGATTAAACACCTCGCCGTTGACCACCAGGACGGTGCGTCCCGACGAGGACACCAGCGGCATGTCGCCCCGCGAGTCCCCTGTCACGCGCAGCCGGGCCGCGCCGACCGCAAGCCCACCATCCTCACGCCAACCGGCATGATCGGGACCACGGTGGTCCAGCGCACGCACCAGGCCTGGGACGACGCTCCCGCGCCCGAGCGACCCGGCAATCCCGCACACTAGGGCTCGACCTCCAGCGGCAGGCTCACCCCCATGCGATTCTCCACCAACTCGAGGAGATCCCAGAAATTGAAGATCACGTGGTCCGGAACGAGTCGACCCTGGGCCTCCACGTGCTTCCCCTCGCGACGGTTCCAGACGGTCACCATGCCCGCCTCCTTCGCCGCGTCGACGTCGTTGATCGGGTGGTCTCCCACGTAGAGCGCCTCCCCGGGAGCGATCCCGGCACGATCGAGCGCGCGACGGTAGAGCTTCGGGTTTGGCTTGGCGACCCCTACGTTGTCGGAGATGAAGATCGCCGCAGGGTCGATGTAGCGATGCACGCGCAGGCGAATGAGCTTCTCCATCTGCTTGAGCGTGATCCCATTGGAGATGACACCGAGGACCAGGTTGGTTCGCGCCAGGACCCTCAAGACCTCGGTCACATCGTCATAACTGGAGAGCTCGCGGAACTTGGTCTCGTGATACGCGACGACCCCAGCAGCCACGACCAGGGGGATGTTGACGCCGATCGTCGCTTCGAGGGGCAGGCGCGACAGCAACTTGTCGTAATGGTGCTCGTAATTTGAGGAGAACTCGTGAACCGTCTCCTCGAGTTCCCTCAGCAAGTCATCTCGCGCGCAGCGGAGCCCCATCGCCAGCATGGCGTCGACCGAATTCTCGCGCGCCCTCTCAGCGAAAGTAGAGGTGCTGAAGAGGGTGTTGTCGATGTCAAAGAAGATCGCGCGCAGTTGCATGGGGTAGTTGTAGAGCGCGCCCCCGGTCGCCCGCAAGCCCGACCTCCCAGATCCGCGCTCAATGCACACGGGCCCGGACACCGGATCGGCGTCACGGGCCCGTGGCGGGGGCGCAGGCCTGCTTGGCTGGGTTAGCCGCCCAGGTTCTGCTCCTCCTCGGTCAGATCGAGGATACGGACATGAATGACGATGATCAGATCGCGGATCTCGTCCGACCGCCCCTTCCGCGTAAACAAGAACGAGAGGAGCGGAATGTTGGACAGGATCGGCGTCTCCGACCGACGGTCCACGGTGCTGACATGCTTCAGGCCGCCGATGACGACGTAGCCGCCATCCGGGACCTTGACCGTGGTCGCGGCCGACGAATAGCTGATCTCCGGAAGTTCGAAGACCACCGGAGTCGAGATGCCCGACAGGTTCGTTTCGAAGGTACGGATCGGCCGCAGGAGCGTGGCGAGGGTCGGCTGAACCTCCATTGTCACGTACTTGCGGTCGTGGCTGACGGTCGGGCGCACGTCGAGGGTCAGACCGTCCTGAACGACATCGATGAGCGGGTCGGCGATGAACGCCGTCTGCGCGACCTCGACGTCGTAATCCTTCACGTAGCCGATCTGGTTCACCAGCGTCAGGTTGGCCCGCTGGTTGTTGAAGATGGTAAGCCGCGGAGCGTTCACGACGCTGGTGTCGATGTTCTTCTCGACGGCCCGGAACAGGCCCCCGATCTCCAGGTCATCGAGGATCTGGAAGCCGAGTGAGAAACCACCGTTGGAGGTCAGCAGCCCGCCGAGGACGCGATCGAAGATGTTCTCCGTCCGCCCGCGGATGTCACCGTCGCTGCCGTCGTTGTAGAACGCGCCCGCGTGAGGAGCGAGGCTCGCGCCGGCCGGCAGGCCGGGGCCGCCGTTGTCGAGGCCCGCCCCCGCGTTGTACGGCGCGGCGTTCGTGACGTCGTCAAGGAGCGCCACCGTGCCCGGGTTCTGGCCGCCGAGACCACGGAAGTCGAAGCCGACCTCGGAGAGGAAGCCGCGCTGCACGCTGATGAAGCGAGCCTCCACGTGCACCGTGAGCTTGGTGAAGCGGCGGAGGTCGTCGAGGAAGCTCTCCACCTGGCGGTGATTCTCGGGGGTCGTGACCGCGATGATCTGGCCGGAGGACGGCGACAGGCTGAAGCCTTCGATGTCCCAGGTCTCCTTCGCCACGTTCTCCCGGACGAGATCGACGAGGCGATCGAGGCTCGTGTCCTGGGTCCGCTCGAGGTCCTCACCCCAGACAGCCCGGCCAGCAGCCTCACCCGCTGCACCTGCCCGCAGCGCCAGATCCGGCGCCTTGAAGTGCGGCAGGCTCACGGTCAGGTCTCGCACCTCATACACGCGCGGATAGGGCTTCTTGATCTGAAGCGCCTTCTCCGTGGAGGTGATGAGGAGGACGTCATCCTGGAACACATGCGTGAGCTCGAACTGCTCGAGGAGCGTCTTCAGGGCAGAACCGAGGTTCTGGTCGACCAGGGTCAACGTGACGGGTTCCTCACCCTTCTCAGTGAGGGTCTCGCTGTCGACGATGACGTTGAAGCCCTGCGTCGAACGGATGTAGTTGACCACGTCCGCGAGCGTCGAGCCTTCTTCCCCAAAGTCGAACGTGATGGTCTCGTTGGCCAGCTTGGCCTTGATCGCCTTGACCGCGTCGGAGTCGTCCATCCCGGCCGCGACCTCGTCCTGACGACGCCGCAGGTTGGCCTTGTCCAGCCAGTCGTGACGCGAAGGCCACTGCAAGATGTCCGTGTACGGGATCTGCAATTCGCGCGCGTCCTCGAGCCAGTTCGCGTACGCCTCCTGCTTGCGGGCGCCGAAGCTGGCCCGCCAGGCAGCGCTACGGGCGTTCTCCGCGTTGGCGATGAGGTCCTTCGCGTCCTTGTGGTTCGGAGCGGCGGCGAGGACGTTGCGCGCCAGGAAATCGGCGTTGTCGTGGTCGCCACGCATGAAGCTCTCGACCGCCTTGATCATGGTCTGGCGGATCTTCTCTTGCTCCTTGCGATGACGCCGGGCCTCTTCCTCCTGAACGCTGCGATAGGCGTCGTCGAAGACCTGATCTTCCTGAGCACGGCGGGCCTGATCGCGACGGGTAGCGACGACCTTCATCATGGCCGGCACTTCCTGCGCGAGGCTGCCGAAATCCGTCTGATGAGGATCGAACTGGATGATCAGGTCCACCTGCTCCAGTTCCTTGTGGGCCGAATCAAAATCGTTCGCCATGAACGCCTGATTGGCGCGCAGATAATGATCACGGGCCCGTGCGACCTGGGACTGACGGATCAACTTGCGCTTGTTGATCACCCACTGGGCGATCTCCGCCGTCGTGTCCAACTGGTGGCCTTGCAAGGAGCGCACCTCACGGAGCAAGTCGATCGCGCCCTGGTCGGACGGACGGGCCTGCAGCGCCGAGAGGATCGCGCGCTCCGCCTTGTCGAGCTCGCTGTTGTGGACGTAACGGCGCGCCGAGTTCAGATACGTCTGCACGAGGAGATCGGCGCGCTGCTTAGCGAGCGTCTCCTCTTGCTGCAAACGACTGAACTCCTCCTGCTGGCCGGCAGGGGGAGCGTCGCCCGTGGTTTCGCCTGCACCAGCCCCAGCAGCATCGCCGCTGCTCGGAGCCTGCACAGCCTCTTCCATCTCAGCCGCCTGTCCGCTCTCACCCGAGTCGGAGGAGCACGCAGGGAGAATGATCAGGCCGGAGATCAGCAAGAGCATCCACGCGCGCCGTAGGACGTCGTTCATCGATCCACCTTTGTTCACGGTCCGGCTTCCTTCTGGCAACAGCCGTCCAAGTCCGAGCAGGGCGAGAGATACGGACGGCGATGGGCTATCCGCAGGTGTCACTCGCAACTCCAAATTCCTTCGCGCCGCGACAGCCATCGTGGCCTCGGTACGCAACACGATATTCCATCCCGTTTTAGGAGGCGGGATTGTACGCAGGCCTCCGAGTACCCGTCAACCTGGGCACGGCAATGAGCAAAGCACGCACAAGCATCTGCTGACAACGTACTTAGGAGTCCGCCCCAGGGTCTGGGAGCCGGTCACTTCACACCCAATCGTCGGAGCGCCGCCTGAACGGCCTCGAGGTCCGTCCGGATCTGCCGACGCTGGCGCGGATCCGTCTCCCGTTTGAGTGCCTGCCGGAAGTCCTTCTGCGCGTTTTCGAGCTCGCCGAGCTCGTGGTACGCGAGGCCGCGTAGCGCGTACGTGATCCCACGCGGCGACGCCGCGATGCCGCCCGTAGCCTTCGTCACGACCGCCCTCAACAGCGACGGGCCACCTCCGATCAACTCATGCTTCGACAGCATGGCACGAAGCTGCGCGTCGAACGCACGGACGTCCGCGAACTGCGCGTGGTGCTGGCCGTAGTGAGCTATGGCACGGTCCAGGTATTGGACGCGCGTCGTGTCGTCGCTCTCCGTGTTGCGTGCCTGCATTTGGAGCGCCCGCGCGGTCCACCAAAGCAGCGCCGGGTTGGTCTTCAACTCGGTCGCGTGGGCGACCAGAAGTGACGAAGCGACGTGCGGCTGCCGGCGTGGCGGACGCAACTTCGCGCGCGCCTTGTCGAGGGCCGCGATCACGTTCCAGCGCGTCTCGACCGACGGCCTCTTCGAGTTGTCCTCCACCGTAGGCTCGGTCGGCAACTTGAGGGGGCGTCCGCCCATGTAGGGGAACGCCGCGTTCGGCTCGACCGCGACGTTCTCCGCGTTCCCGTACGCCGGCCGCGTCAGGTGCGCGTCGAGACGACGCCTGAGCATGGCCACGCGATCCGGCTCTGCCCGCGCCAGGTCTTCAACCTCTCCCCGATCCGTGCGCCAGGCGTACAGCCGAGGCGCCCCCTGCCCCCCCGTGATGAGCTTGCGATCACGGTCCATGATGAACCGCTGATGGGCGTATCCGAACTGATAGAACGGATACAGGGTCTCGCCGAAGGCGTGCCAATCTGGTGGCGCGGGAGCGAGGAGGCTGCGCCCGTCCCTGGATGTGTCGTCGGCGACCCCGCACACGTCGAGGACCGTCGGATGCACGTCCACGAGCCGGGCGGGTGGACCAGACGGGCTCAGGCCCGAGACGTCCGTGCCCTCAGGCGGTTTCAGGAGAAACGGAACCCGCGTCGTGCTCTGGTACAGGGTGTAACCGTGGGTCAGCTCGCCATGATCCCCCAGCCCCTCCCCGTGGTCCCCTACGATGACCACCAGCGTGTCCCTCCCCCCGTCCGGCAAGGCGCCGAGGAGGCGCCCTATCTGCTCGTCTAGGTGCATGGTCTCGGACCGGTAGCGATCACGATCGTCTCGCTCCTCTTCCAGGCCGGGGTGTGGGCCATGCCAGACGTATGGGTTGTGCGCATCGAAGTAGTGGACGAAGAGGAACCAGGGCCTCTCCCCCACGCGCTCGAGCCAGTCGATCGCGCATTGCGTGGTCTCGACCGCCGGGCGCTCGCGAAAGCGGAGCCGATCCGTCGGGTCGTCGCTGCGATCGGTGTCGAGGTACGTGTCAAAACCGGAATCGAGGCCGTAACGACTCTCGATCGGCTGCCCCGACACGATGGCGCCGGTCTCGTACTCCGCCCCCAGATCCTCAGCGAGCAAGGACCAGTCGCGCTCGCGAGGGACGCGAAACGAGTCGTTCTCCCGCACTCCATGGCGGTCGGGATCGAGACCGCTCATCAGCGTCACGTGGGCGGGCAAGGTAAGCGGCGACGGCGTAACCGCCTCCTTTATCCCCGCACAAGCGTTGGCGAACGCATCCATACGCGGGGTCGGGCTCTCGCCGTTCTCAAGTCGCGCACCCAGAAAACCCACGTGGTCCGCGCGGAAGGTGTCCAGTGAGATGAGGAGCACGTTGGGACGCCTGGGCGGGGCGCCCTTCCAGAGGCCCCAGACGACCACGACGGCGAGGGCTACGACCACCGCCAGGCCAATGAGGAGGGTGCGACGTCCGCGACTCATGCGGCCATGCTATCGAGCCCCGAGCGACCCGGCCCCGAACTCGGCAGAGGGGGCACCCACAACGGGAACGACCCCTGAACGGCTGCCGCCGCTAGGGGTCGTCGGGGGTGAGACGTCACGGATGGGAACGACGCAACGACTCACTTGATCCGCTGAGGATCATCAACCGGCAAGTTGAGCCTCTTGATCAGATACGTGGGGATGCCGGAGTACGAGATGTCCGTGAACTCGGCTTCGATCATCATGTTCAGGACGTGAACGACGTACGCGTGCGGGGTGCGCGCGTAGGCGTTGATCTTGGCCTTGCTCTCCGGCGAGTTCTTGCGGACCTCGCGTAGGAAGGTCATGACGTCGTCCAAGGTCGAAGGCGGATCGAGGTCGAAGCCGACGAAGGTCCTGCCCCCGTCAGCCATGATCATGCTGCGAGACCGACCGAACGGCGTGTTGCTGCCGTTCTTGAGGAAGATGACCTCCCGCGCCATCGGAGCCTTGTCCCAGTCGGCCTGGGGGATCTTCATGATGATCTCGGCATCCTCGAACTCGATAGCGGCCTGCGCTGTAGACAGCCCCTTGTCGGTCGGGAGGTAGGAGACCAGCTTCCCTTCGAGGGTTTTGAACTTCAGCGTGCACATGAAGAAAATCAGGATGAGGAAGGTCACGTCGATCATCGGCGTGAGCTCGAGCTTCACCTCTTCCTTGATTGCGTCTTCAGCCGAGTTTCTCTTGCTCATGTTCCAACTTTCCTACTGCGCTACCGGTTCCTTAACCGCGATCTCGAGCTTGTAGATCAGCGGACTCTCCAGGAGCTCTGTCGCCTGATCCCGCCCTGGGACGAAGGTGCAGTACTGCATGATGGCCTGCACCCACCCGAAGATCTGCCCGTGGTCGCAACGAACGAGCAGGGGCTTGATCGAGGGGTAGATCTTCGCGCCGTTGGCCCATTTCTGCCCGAGGTAGAGATGGGGCTGCACATCCGGAAAGCGCTGGGGGTTGGCCCGCACCCGTAGCCATCGACGCATCTGGGAGAGGTCCTCGACCTGACGCCCCCCGATCATGATCGGGGGCTTGTTCCGGTCGAGCTCCCCCAACTCCAGGCGCTTGGCGTTCCCCGGGGAGTCCAGGTTCACGATGTTGATGATGATCCGGTCCTTGTCCTCGCCTTCATCCACATCAGCCTTGTCGGCCTTCGGAAGCACGAGGTACTCGAGGTCCTTCTGCGTCATGTCCGTGATCACCATGAAGAAGATGATCAGGTTGAACACGACGTCGATCATCGGCGTCAGGTTGATGTCGAGTTCGTACTCGTCAGCGCTCTTGCGTTTCCGGTCTTTCTTGGCCATCGGACCCTCCTTTTCCCCTACTGGGCGGGAGTGTGCGGACGGAAGCGGTCGAGCAGGTCCTCGGAGATGGCGGTGATCTCGAGCACGATCCTCACCACCCGGTTGCGGAAGAAGAAGAAACCAACCATGACGGGAACCGCGACGACGAGGCCGAGCATCGTGGTGACGAGCGCTTCCTTAATACCGCCGGCGAGGTCGGACGGGTTGGGGTTCGTCGTCTTCTCGATGATGCCGAATGACTTCAGCATTCCGGACACCGTCCCGAGCAGACCGAGCAGCGGAGCGATGTTGCCGATCAGCGACAGCCAAGAGATCTTGGCATGCAGCTTGATGGCCTCTTCCTCGCCGACGTCACTGGCTGCCTGCTCCATCGAATCGAACCCGTGGTTCAACTTCGGGAGCGCCGCCACCATGACATTGGTGAGGTAGTTGGGGTTCTGCTCGCAGAACTCGTACGCACCTTGGACATCATTGCTGTCCAGGTGAGACTCGATCGTCTCGATCACGTCGGGCGGCGCGAGCTTGTCGCGCGAGACGCTGATCGCGTGCTCGATGATGAGCGCCAGACCGACGACCGACAGGCCGATGACGACATATCCGATGACCCCGCCTGCGCGGAAGATCAGCCCGAGAAGCGATTCCTCTGTCGCAGGGGCAGCGTCTTGGGCGATGGCGGGCAAGGCAAGGAGGACGAAGACGAGCGTCTGCCTCCAGATTGGGGCGAACGTTTCACGCATGTTCACTTTCCTGTTTCTCCCATCCGGGTTACCCACCCGCGTCGGGCGGGGTTCCATCTTTTTCTCTTCTCACGCGCGATCGCGCGTGTGTGTGGCTTCAAGGTCCGTTCTGTGTTTGGAGCGGTCCGAGTCTACTTCAGTTTCTTCTGCAGATCGCGAGCTGCCTGCGCATCCTCGGTCCCTGCGTGGTTTCGGACCAGGTCATCAATGTAAAGCTGCGCCAGCTTGCCGGCGCCCTTTTCACCCTTGGATTTCAGATCGATGTAGGCCTCAGCGAGGAGGCGCAGGACCCGCGGACGCTCCTCTTCCGCGCCGAACCCGAGGGCCGAGACTTCTGAGAGCAGAACCCGGGCCAGGTCACTCTTACCCTGAGCGAGGCTCACCTCGCCCTGGCCCATGACGCCGATGGCTCGGGCCAAGGGGTCGTTCCGGCTGTTCGCCATCTGCGAAAAGACCATGGACGCGGCGCTGTACTTCTTTTCCCGGATCAACGAGCTGCCCTTGTCGCGCTGGGCGCGTAATCCGATGAGGTGCAGGCGCGCCTTCTCGCCCTCCCCCTTCGCACGCCCGACCAACGACTTTGCCTCGCTGATGACGCTGTCGTACTCGCGACCAGCCTCGGCGTACTTCTCCTGCGCGTCGAGGTTGCGCCCGAGTAGTTGCTTGGCCACCAAGGCATGCTGACGATGGAGTCGCTTCGCGTCGACCTCGCGAACGAACGCGGAGAGGACACCCTGCGCCTTGCCGTATTGCTTGCCCGCCGTCCACGCCGCCGCGATCCCAAGCCGCGCACGCGGCAGAAAACGGCTGTCCGGCTTCGCAGCCAGCACCGCTTCGTACGCGGTCACAGCCTCTTCGGCGTTGCCGATCCGGGAGTGCGCCTCCCCCAGGTAGAAGTTGGCGTACTCCTTGACCCAGGGTGTGTTGTTACGCGCGGCGAGCTTCAACGGCGCGAGGGCGCCCTTCAGGTCACCCGCCAGCACCTTGGACTTACCCTCCCGAAGCGGCTGAGGAGTGTCAGAGCGGCTAACGTCCACCACCTCCTCGGCGGGGATCTTCATGGCCCGCGCGCTGCCCTTCTTCCGGTAGGTGACCTCCTTGAAGTTCTCGCTGGTCACCTTCACATTGGCGATGGAACCACCGCTGCTGCGATCGATACGATCGGCGGCTGGTTCGGCGGCCTTGGCCTGGGCAGCCATCGGCGCCGCCAAAGCGGCGAGAATCAAAAGGAAAAGCGTCGGTTGGCGCATCTCGTGTTCCCTGCGGAAGTAGCGAACGATACCGTTACCTGCCATGCTCGGTCAAGGAGCCTAAAAGAGCTTGTTCTTCAGCCAGCCGAAGTAGTCGTTCCAGGCTGGGTTTCCATCCGGGTTCGTGGCGAGCAGCGTGTCCAGCTTCCTTCTGAGTTGCTTCAAGTCCTGCCCAGCAGCCCGTTCCTGCTCGTAGGCGGCGTAGTAGGTATAGAACTTCGCTTCCCACCACCCGTCGCTCCCCGACTCCCCGATCGCTTTCAGCGATCTCTCTATCTTCTTCCAAAGAGCCAGGGCTTCGGCGTAACGCCCAAGGCACGGGGAGTATTTGACGAGCCCTGCCCGCTTGGCGACGTAGCCGCCGAACACCTGTGCCGCCAGCCGGATCGTGAAGGGGTTGTTCCGGTAGGCACCACCTTGCACCAAGACTTCACCGAGCTGCCCCGCCTCATTCCACAGCCGGCTGCCCTCGTCGGCCTTGCCCTCCAAGTCAGCCTTCTTGGCTAATGCCACAGTGGCGTGGAACAGCTTGTTCTTCCAAATCAGCAGCTTCTTCGGGTCAACGCCGGCCATCCCGTCAAAGCGCGAGAGGGCCTTGCGGTGGATGTCGTAGATGGCATCCCAGTCGCCGGTACGCCCCCACATGAAGCAGACCAACTCCCAGTAACTCAGCTTCTTCTGGCCAGAACCAGCGAGCAGCCACTCGCGATAGTAGCCATAGGGTCGACGCACGCCTTCGACCGCGGCCGCGAAGCCTGGTTTTGCAACGGCTTTCGTCCAATCCAGTCCCTTGAACGGCGTCGCCTTACCCACGATCTTCTCGAAGGCCGCCTCGGCCGCGGGCCGCAGGTGCTTGCCTACGGTGAAGGCCGCGAACGCGGTCTTCGGGTCCTGCGCATCAATCCCGCGAAGGATCTGGTAATCCCGCTCGGCGCCGGCGACATCGCCGAGGGCGATCCGCGCCCGGATGCGATCAGATACGACCGACATGCAAAGTCCCGACTGGGCTGCATACTTCTGCTCAAAGCCCTCGAGATACGGGAGCGTCTCCGTCCACAACCGCTTGGCGGTCGCAGCGTCGGGCGTTTTCCCCATCAGCAGGCGGTTGGTCAGGGCGACCGAATAACGCGCCTCAGCGCGAGCTGCCTCGCGCGTGGTGATGTACCGGGGATCGGTGAGCTTGTTCTTCGGGTCCTCGGAGTAAGCCAAGTACTGCTTGAACGCCTGCTTAGCCTTGGTGAGGCGACCTTGGGCCTTCGTGGTCTGCTTGGCGTCGATCAAGAGCTGCGCGACGGTCAGGCCCGTACGAGCCCCCTTGATCATGGCCTGTTCCTTCTTCGGACCACCAGCCTTCACGGCTTCCTCGTACGTCCGCGCGGCCTCGTCGTACTTGCTGATCGCCCCGGCCGCGTTCTTGGATCGGCGCAGGGCCTTGCCCTCCGCCTCCATGGAGCGAGCCTTGCGATACAGCAGGTCGCCTCTCGACACGGTCCCCACCGGGTTGGCGATCATCCAGTCGTTGGCGTTCGCCAGCACGCGAGCGACCTCCTTGGAGCGTGTCTCCTGGGAGAGGTCGCTGAGCGTCGCGCGCCAGAACTTGGCGAGGTTCTGATTGAGGTCGTCCTTGTCCACGTCCTTACAACGCTTCGTGCCCTCGCCAAAGCAGTACGCGGCCTCGAGACGCCGACCCATGAAGTAATAGGCCCGTCCCATGTAGTACCAGGCGTCGGCCTCGAAGTACTTTCGCTGGGCCGCATCCGCGATCTGCGGCAGTACCTGCTGGAGGATCTGGAAGTACCGGATCGCGTCCTGACGCTTCTCCTTGCCTTGGGAATAAGCCCCCTTGGCCGCGGAGCGAATGATCTCCGGCTTGAACTGGGTCTTGTCCGGTGTCGCCGCGATGATCTCGGCCACCAGCCGGTTGGCCAGGACACCCGACGCGTCGCCCCCTGCGGTGTCGACGACATTCGTCGCGATGGCCAGGGCACCTGACATATCACCGCCGGAGAGCCGGGCCTCCGCCAGCTCGACGCGCGCAGCCCGCCCGAGCTTCTTGAACGGAAGAGACATCTTGCTGAACCGGCTCTCCATCTCGGCGCCGTAGCGCAGCGTCTCCTCGAAGCGCTTCTCCTCGTTCAGGAACTCAAGCAGGCGAAAGTAGGCCAGCTCGACCAGTCCCTGAATCGCCGGCGCCAGGCGATAGTTCGGGTCCTCGTCGCTGTCCCAGACGATGATGTCGAGGACAGAGCTGAAGTTGCCGATGGCCTCTTCCGGGTTATCCCGAGCAGCGTGAACGCGGCCTAACTGGATGTAGCCGTAAAGGGCGCCCAGCATCGCCTCCGAATCATCCGTCTCGTTCTCGAGGATGAACTCCTCGAGCATGTCGGAAGCGTCGCTCAACGCGATCTCACGCTTGGCGCTGTTGGGCTTGCCCGTCAGCGCCTTGTTGTACTTGAGCAGACAGAGCCCATACCACGCCTTGTTCTTGACGCGCCACTTCTGGCGGTCGTCCTCCGGGTCGGGCTCCCCCATGGCCACCTTGACCTTCTTGAGCTCCAACTCGGCGCGGCCGTAGTCCGCCTCAGCCGCGCGGGTAATAGACTCGGCCTTCGCCGCGTCCACCTTGCCCTGCGTCAAGGCATTCATGGCCATCTCGCCACGCTCTTGCAAGAGGTCGGCCAAGGAGAAGATCGCCTGGTAGTACTCAAGCGTGTTCTTCTCCGGCCAGTCCTTGACGGCGCCCTGCATGAGCGTGCGGGCTTCTTCGAACAGAACCAGGGCCGTCTCCAGATCTCCCGCGGTGCGGGCCTGGAGTTGTTTCATTTCAGCCAGCCCAAGACGTCCCTGCTGCTTTTCGACGCCGGTCCGGCCAGGCCCGGAGAGCAGGTCGTTGAAGACCTTCTCAGCCATGTCGTCAAACGCATACTCGCGGGTCAGGCCGCGAGCCCACTCGTAATCCCCAAACTGAGCAGGGGCGAGGGTGCAGATCAGGAACAGGCCGACGATGAGCCGGGTTATCCGCTTACAGTCCATCTTCATTGCCTCAGTGCAGCGCACGCGGTCCGTGGTGGAACTCCGCGTTGCGGAGCCGTGGGGCGGCAGGGAAACCCGGACGGCGGAACCCGATTATCCGATCAAAAGGGGAACGGTTCCAGGGGTTATAGGGTTCAACCTGACCAACAATGCATGCCACCGGGCCGTCCCGGCAGCTTCCAGGCCCTCAGGAGAGCCCCAATAGCCCTCCGGAAAGCAGTTAGGGGTGTGTGTTCCCGGTCAGTTCCCGGTCGGCTCGTGCTCCTCCATGATCACGATCTTGGCCCGTAGTAGGACCAGCAGATCCCGCAAGTTGGTGTACTTGCCCTTCCGGCTGAAGAAGAAGCTCAGGATCGGGATGTCCTTCAGGATCGGGATGCCCGAGTCGAGATCCTGCTCCTCGTAGAACTTCATCCCGCCCAGGAGCAAAGTCCCACCGTCAGGCATGACCACGGTGGTCTTCAGGCTCTGCTTCTTCAGCTCCGGGATCTCAATGGTGACGGTCGAGCCGGTGCCCAGACTGGTGGTGAAGGAGCGAATCGGTCGCCTCAGGGTCGCGACCGTGGGGCGCAACTCCAGGGTGATGAACCGGCGGTCGTTGCTGACGATCGGGCGGACGTCGAGGACGACGCCTTCCTTGACGATGTCGACGACCGGGTCAGCGACCACTGATGCCTGGGCGATCTCGACGTCGAAGTCCTTCACGTATGCGATCTGGTTGACGACCTCCAAGTTCGCGCGCTGGGTGTTGTAGACCAGCAGGCTCGGCGCGATCACCTCGTTGATGCGCTCGTACTTCTGCACCGCGCGGAGGATGGCCTCCAGCTCGGTGTCGTCGAGGTAGGTGTACTGGAGGCTGAACCCGCCGGCTGAGGTCATCACGTCGGCGTTGCCGAGGACCGTGTCGAACAGGTTCTGCGTGCGGCCGCGCAGGTCCCCTTGGCCGCCACCGAGGCTGTAGAACGCACCACTCGAGTTGTCCGTGCCGAGGACGCTGTTCTGCCCCGGGACTCCGAAATCATCGAACGGGTTGAACGACCCCCCGCTGGGCTGGCCGACGCCACCTGTGTTGTCGCCGAGCCCGCGGAAGTCGACACCGATTTCTTGCAGGAAGTTGTTCTCGACCGTAACGAAGCGGGCCTCGATCTGCACCTGAATGCCGATCGACTGGCGCAGGTCGCTGAGCAGCTTGCGAATCGCGCGCTGGTTCTCGGGAGTCTGGCGAACAACGAGCGTGCCGCTCTTGTCATCCACGCGGTTGTCCGGGTCCTCGTCCCACGACTGCGGGTCCACGGTCGTGCGGATCAACTCGATCAGGCGCTCGACCTCGACTGGACGGTTCTCCTCGTCTTCCTCTTCTTCCTCGTCAAACCCACCCACGCCAGCGCCGAAACCCGACGGATTCAGGTTGAGCTCCGCGCCCGGGAAGCTGTTGATCTGCGCGGTGAGATCCCGCACCTCGTAGAACTCCACGGTCTTGCGCTTTCGCGACTGCTCCGTGGTCGTGATCTTCACGATGCCGTCCTCGATCACGTAGGCGAGGCCTTCGAGGCTATTCACCGCGAGACGCAGCGCCGACAGCGCCGTGATGTTCGCGAGGTTCAGGTTGAGGATGCGCTCCTCCGGCGGCATCACTTCGTCCACCGCCTTCATGACGATGATGTTGGTGCCAGTGTTGTTACGGAGGAAACGAAGCGCGTCATCCAGAGTCTTCTCGTTCCAGTCGACGCTCGTGAGCATCGCACCGCTGAGCCGGCGCTCGACCTCCGCGTCGACCTCACTCACCTCGCTGTCCTGGGACTGGAATCCGACGGGACCGCGCGCGGCGATCTGACGCCACTTGGCCATGTTCGGGAAGACGAGCAGGTCGCTGTTGATGACGGCCAGGTCCTTGACCTCCTGCAGCGCCCTCTGCCACTGAGTGCGGTAGTTGGAGATGTTGTCCGCGTTCGCCTTCTCGTGACGGGCGCGGCGAGCGGCGACGTGCAGGTCCACCGCGTGCGGGTGGCCGGGGTCGACATCCATGATCGACCGGCAGAGCTTCTCGCACTCACTGAAACGCTCGCGCTCGAAGAGGCCGAGCGCGTTGTCCCACATCTCGCGAACACGACGACCGATCTTCTCTCGTTCCTGGCGATCGCGATCCGCGTTGATACGCGCCACCTCGTTCAGGCGACGTCGCTCGTCCGATCTCTTCTGGCCCTCGGCCTTCGAGACCGCGGCCTCACGCGCGGCACGGACCTGCACCTTGTCGAAGTCGGCGTCGATGTTCGGGTTGGCCTCGAGGATGATCAGCGCGTTGTCGTACTCACTGATGGCGTTGGCGTACTCGCCGACCTCCATGTAGTGATGACCCCGCCGGATGTGCTCTCGCCCGATGAGGATCGCCTGCTGCAGGCGAGCTTGGAGCGTGTCCCACGCCTCCGCGCCCTCGCTATAGAGCGCCCGATCCGTGCGGCCGAGCGTCCCGGCGATCGCCGAATACCGCCGCTGAGCGGCGTCGTTCTCAGGCTGGACCTTGAGGGCGTTGGCATAGGCCCGGAGCGCGTCTTCCAGGCGACCGTCCTGCTCGTAGCGGGCGCCCAACTTCATGTAGCTCTTGGCAATCTCGGCCTGGCGCTGCTTGAGGGCCTCCTGCCGCGCAACCAGGTCGTCCATGCCAGGCTGCTCTTGGGGGTTGCCCCCTGCAGCGGGTTCCGGAGCGGGAGCCGGAGCCGGAGCCGGAGCCGCCGAAACGGCCTCGCCTCCGCCTGAGGGTGCAGGCTCCTCGGCCGACGAACTGCACCCCGTGGTGAGCAGCGGCACGGTCAAGGCAACCGCGAGCAGAAAGGCGGGTGCCCTGCTGGAGATAACGGATCGCATCGATTACTCCCTTTGCGCGTCGTTCCCTCGAAACCCGGCGCGTCACTTTCTGACCGTCGGACCTCGCGAGAGAGGCGGCGCCCAGAGTCCGGAACCCGCACCTCTCCGCCCTACCTACAAGAGGCACGACGCGACGGTGCGAGACCACCAGCCCTGGAAGCTACCACCGCAAGATCAAGTGGATCCCCCCCTAAGTCCTTGGGGCGGATGACCTTGCAGTTCATTCCATCTTCAGTTCCAAGTAGCGCACGATTATAGGGTTGCGCCCTATTGCTGCAATCCCCCGGCGCTACCTTTTTTCGTATGTCAGGGTCTGGGGCGGCAGGTCTCCGCCCTCCAGGAGGACCTTCACCCTCTCGAAGGTCTCCGTGACGACGACCTTGGTCGTCACGGGTGAGCCATCAGCTGTCAGGACCTTCCCGGCCCCATCGAAGACGACCTCGAGCCGCTCCCGGTCCTCGGTAGCTTGCTCCGAATCGAGTGTCTTCATGACACGGCCGGATGCGTAGTTCACGCCGGAACCAGCGTCATTCCGTCCAATGACCTCCCCAACCTTCTGGGTGAAACGCTTCTCGTGCCAGATCCCGCCATGCCACTTTTCCACCTTGAAGGTGGCCGTTTTCGCGGCGAGATCCACGTCATCAAGGGTCACCTTGAAGTCGGCAACGGCCGTGGTGGTCGCCGGGGCGGACGGCTCACTCTCGGCCCTCTGATCCACCACCGTAGGCTCCTCCGTGACGGCCAGCACCCGGTAGGTGTACTGCTTGCCCGGCCGAACGTCCGTGTCGTCGTACTCGAACACGTCAGCCCCCACGGTCTTCAGCTCGGCGAGGGCCCCCCCGCCGACCTTCCGCATGATCCGAAAGCCGGAAACCGGGACGTTGTTGTCCTCGTGGGTGGTCCACTCGACGCGATTGGCACCGAACCGCGCCTCGACCCGCGGGTCCTGCGGCGCCGGGAACACGATCTCATTTGATTCCACGTCCCGTTGCTGCGTGACGAGGATCGCCGGCCACGCGACCGCAGACCCGACCTTCGGCTTATCGGCCCCGACCTTGCCCCACGTCGAGCGCACGTCTTCGATGACCTCTTGCACGCGAATCTCGTGCGCCGTTCTGCTGAAGCGCGTGTCCCCCAGGTGCTGCCTGGCTTCCTCGACGCCGGCCGTGAGAGCGGTGACCTGCTCATCCAGATCGTCCGGCGGTCCGAACAGCAAACCCGAGATGGACAAGGCCAGGACGACGACGCCCAGGAGCGCGGCCATCAGATCCAGCTTGCGCAGCAGGACCTCCTTGATGGGCTCACGGGGTGCGGCGGTGGTTTCGAGATGTTCTTCCTTCATCGGACACTCATTTCCGGAACGAAGAAAGGACGAGCAAGATGTCTGCGTCGATCAACGGCAAGTCGTCCGGTCCCATCCTGTTGGGCAACGCACGTGGGCGCGTGGTCAAGGTCTCGATGCGCACAATGGGCCCAGCGCCCCTCAGCTCACATAACGCCCGCAAAGTGTCGTGCAGGGCCCCCGCCGGCAACGAGAGATGCACAGTCAGCGATGACTCACGAAACGGGCTGTCTCCCGCCACCGCGTCCCATCCCTCTTGGAAATCAACGGCACGGTAGGGGAAGGCCCCCGCGTCGCCCACGCAGCGCAGGAGCAGCGATTCCAGATTCGCCTCTCTCTGCACCCTCTTCATTTCCTCGAGGGTCGGTGGCTGATCGTTCTGGACGAACGCGGGCGTGTTCAACGGCAGGTTCTCGAGATCCCTACGCCGCGCCGCGGCCTTGCCTACGATCTCCCTGCGTAGCTCGTCCTGCTGGAAACGGAACGCGCTCACGAACTCGTCGCGCGCCGGTACACCTTCCACCATCTTCACGTCCGAGAACCATCGCTCCACCACCAGAGCCTGCTTTTTGAGTTCCGTCTCGAATCCGGCCCGCAAGCCAGCGGTATCGCCGAGGGACCGCTGAAGGTCGTCCCTGTAAGAGGCGCCGACCAGCGACGGCAACTCACTGCGGAGCCGCGGGACCTCGCCGCGCGCATGCAAGAGCTCCGTTTGCAACCGCTCCTGCGCGGGCGCCAACCACAGGACCACCGCGAGGAGCACCACCACGAGGGCCGAGATCCCCCAGATCGCGGGCATGAGCGTCTTCCAACGCATCAGGATTCCCCTCCCACGGTCAGGGTGTAGGTCCGGTGCCGGTAGCGATAACGGAGGAGCCGGTCCTCCTGCTTGATGGGCGGCTCGTGAGTCACCCGTCCCGCGTCCCACTTCTGGCCGCCCCGCACGGCGATGACCGTCTTGCCGTCGATCAATTTGCGCGCGAAGGCCTCCATCGCTTCCTCCGGGTCGATGCCCTTCCCTGCCGCGTCCCGATATCCGATCTGGAACGCGAGCACGACCTCGACCTTGTCCAGGTCGGCCGCGGCGTAGCGCACCGCCACGATCTGCGGCGCCGGCCCCTTGTCCCAGGTGGCCTGAGATTCGTACAGCCGCGCGACCAACGGCATCGGGCCTGTACGCCCCTTCGCCGGAGCCTTCAGCTCACGGATGCTGTCCAGAGGGGCCTCGGACTTCAGTTCTTCCTCAACCGCCGCCTTGTCTTGCGCGCTCTCGAAGACCGAAGCCAGGCTGGCGCGCCCGACTGCGACCTCGTCTGCCTCGGAACGGCGATTCCAACCGGCGAGGAGGATGGCCAGCAGGACACAAGCGGCGGCGACGAAGTACCCGATCTTGCTGCTGTCGAGGCTGCGCTCGAGATCGTCGGGGAACAGGCGGACCTCGATCTCCGCCTTGCCCACGCCCTGCAGGGCGAGCCCCACGGCTTTGGCGAGCGCTGGGAAATGCTCCTGGATGCCAGCGGTGACGACGTCCGGATCGACCTCCAGTTGACGGAAACCCTTGGGCCGGAAGACCGGCATGTCCAAGGTGCGCTTGAGGGCACCGGACAAGGGCGGAACGCACCCGTGGCTCTCGAACAGGACGACGCCGGACGGGCGCACCTCGGGCTTCGCCGCTACGTAGTAGCGGATCGTCTTCACCACCTCGTCGGCGATGTCCTGGGCGACCTCGCTCCGGCACGCGTCGAACAGGGCCTTGTCCGGGATCTGGGCCTGCCCCGAGGCCATCCTCACCGCTTCCCTGTGCTCGCAGTCGAAGGTCTCCCGCAAGCGGGTGATGAAATCGACCCCTCCCACCGGCAAGACCCGGAACCACGTCTGGTCGTCATGGTGGATCAGGACGTTAAGGCCAGAGTAGTCCACGTCGATGACGATCGTGCCCGGCTCGAGCAGACGCTCGAACGCACAGAAGTTGTGCAACGCCAACGGTCGGAGCTGGATTCCATCGATCGGGAACTTGGACTTCTCGAACTTGCGGAGTCGATCCACGACCATCGCGCGCTTGATCGCAAAGAGGGTCGCCAAGACCTCCCCATCCTCGCGAATCGCGATGACGCGGCGGTCCCAGTACACCTCTTCAAGCGGGTGGGGGACCTGCTGCTGCGCCTCGTATTCCAGGATCTTGTCGAGGCTCTCGTCGTTCACCGGGGGCACCACGACGGTGCGATTGAAGGCAGTCTCCGCTCGCAGCGACACCCAGCAACGGCTCCTGTTGAGCTTGTGCCTGGAGAGGAAATGGAACAGGCCCCGCCCCATGATGGCGAAGCGCTGCAGCGATCCGAGGTCCTCCACCTCGGGGGTGAAGTCGACGACATCCCAGGCCGCGAGCCGAGGCTTCCCGTCCGCACCGACGTTGATCTGAACGCCGCGTACAGCGACGGACGTAGCGTCGACTCCCCATGCAGGATGCTGCTTCATGCTCTCCTCAGAGTTCCCCAGGTGGCCCCGGTCCGCGACAGAGGGCACGGGGGCCCGAAGATGTTAAGGGGCCCGTTCCCTAAGGGTCAAGCAGGAGCGGAGTTGCTGCTCTTGCCGCGGGCGATTAATCGCGGGCAGGAGGGGTCAACCCGAGCGTCCGAAGGACGAGCTGCAGGTCCTCCCAAGCCGCGCGCTTCATGTCCGGCGAGCGGAGCAGGAACGCCGGGTGATAGGTGACGACGAGCGGCGTGCCGTCGTAATCGTGAACCCGTCCACGCATCCGCCCCACCGACGCCTCTGTCTGCAGCAGGTTCTTCATCGCGTGGCCCCCCAGAGCGACCAGGATCTCAGGCTCGATCAACGCGATCTGCCGCTTCAGGAATGGGAGACAGCACGCCACCTCGGCCGGGGCCGGGTCACGATTTGCGGGCGGTCGACACTTGAGGACATTGGCGATGAAGACCTCCTCCCGATCAAAGCCCATGGCCACGATCATCTTCGTCAGGAGCTGGCCCGCTCGACCAACAAACGCGAGCCCCTGCCGGTCCTCGTCAGCGCCCGGAGCCTCGCCCACGAACATGATCCGGGCTCCGGCGTCGCCCTGCCCCGGGACGACCCGCGTTCGCGTCTCCGAAAGCCCACAGAGCGTGCAGGCAGCGACCTCCTCCGCGATCGCCGCGAGTGACGGAGCACTCGCCTCCGCCTCCGCCCCCACTCCCACCTCGGGGGTGGCCGAAGCCGGGCAGACCACGTCTTCAATTCCGAACGCCTCGGCGTCCTCTACCCAGGAATGCAGTGCCCGCCGGATGTCGCTCACGTCACCTCCACCGGCTCGTGACGCAGACCGAAGACCACTCCCCCCTCCACCCCATCTACCCGAACCGGGACGATCTCCCCACGCAACCGCTCCGGTCCATCAAACACCACACGCAGGTAGCGATCCGTGAGCCCGGTCAGCTTGCCGCTGTCGCGATGCGGCCGCCCCTCGACAAGAACCGGGACCGTCTGGCCGACGAACCCCTGCCGCCAGCGCCCACCCAGGTCCTCGTCCAACGCGAGCAACGCATGCCGGCGCTCGTCGATGACTCGGCTCGGGAGATGGCCGTCCATCTCAGCCGCGGGGGTCCCCGATCGGACGCTGTAAGGGAAGACGTGGAGCTTCATGAACCCGATATCACGACAAAACGCCATCGTCTCCTGGAAGTCCGCGTCCGTCTCTCCGGGGAACCCTACGATGACGTCCGTGGATATGGCAGGAGCGTGAATAGCGGATTCGAGCGCGCGCACGCGTTGCCGGAAGATCTTGGTGTCGTACTTGCGACGCATCCGACGCAATGTCCGATCGCAACCCGCCTGGAGCGGCAGGTGGAAGTGCGGCGCGAAGCGCTCGTCGGAGGCCAGCAACGCGACCAGGTCATCGGTGATCTCGTGGACCTCGATGCTCGAGAGCTTCAGTCTTTCGAGACCGGGGATACGAACGAGACGCCGGAGCAACGCGGCGAGGTGCGCGCCGCGACGGCGCGGGCCGCTGCTCGGGACACCATTGTCCGGCAACCCCTTCCCGAAGTAGCCGATGTGAACACCGGTGAGCACGACCTCCCGATGACCGGAGCGGACCAACTCCCCGACCTCCTCAACGATGTCGGAAGGATCGCGGCTACGCGCCTCCCCTCGGAGAGTCGGGATGATGCAGAAGGTGCAGTGGTCGTCGCAGCCGTCCTCGATCTTCACGAACGCGCGGGTCTGCGCGCCCATACGAGTGATTCGAAACGGCGGGATCTCCGCGTCCGGTGCCCCCATGAGTTCGGACGCGACGAACGGCAGGATCGCCTCCTTCTCATCATTCCCGAAGATGCGCCGAACACCCTCGATCCGCTCGATCAGATCCCGATCCGACTCGGCGTAACAACCGGTGACGAGGACGTCCGCGCGCGGGTTCTCGCGCAGGGCGCGCCGCACACGATTGCGCGAGGTGGACCCCGCGTTCGCCGTCACCGAGCACGTGTTGAGCACATAGACATCGGCGCCGTCCCCGTCGCGGGCCTCGGACAGGCCCAGGTGGCGGAATCCCTCCCGCAGCGCCTCAATCTCGTAGGCGTTGACCTTGCAACCGAGGAAATCTACCTGGAAGGTCTTCATGATCGACGGCCCCGATGGTATCGACGGGGCGCCGCGAGGAGTAGATGCACGTCACGATCCTGATCCCATGCAAGGACGAGAGCGCCGCGATCGGCCACCTCGGCGATGCTCTGGCTCGCCTCCCTGACATCCTGGGCGAGGGCCACAGCTTCGCGGTCGTCGCCGTCGACGACGGCTCGACTGACGCGACGTCCGAAGCCCTGGAGGCCATGGGAGCGGCCCTCCCCTTCCCCGTCGACGTCCGCAGGCACGACGTCAACAAGGGCATCGGCGCTGCCTTGCGAACGGCGGCGGAGGGCGTCGGCGGTGACGTCGTCGTGACATACGACGCCGATCGGCCCTATCCTCTCGAGGACCTGCCGCGGCTGCTGCAGCCGATCGCGGACGACCGGGCGGATGTCGTCAGCGCCTCCCCCTGGCACGCGGACGGCGCGACCCACGGCGTCTCCCCATCCCGGTCATTCCTCTCGCGAGCGGCGTCGTCCCTGTACCGCCTCCGCCTCGGTCGCCGCGCGCGAGGGCTGTTCACGATCACCTGCGGATACCGCGCCTGGCGCCGCGACACGTTCACCGCCGCGCTCCCGCGACGGGACGGTTTTACCGCGACGGCTGAGATGCTCCTCAACGCGTTGAGGCTCGGCGCCCGGGCAGCCGAGACCCCGTCGACCCTGCGCAGCCGCACCGAGGGGCACAGCAAGATGCGCGTCATGAGAACGGCGTGGGCGCACCTGGGGCTGCTGCTACGCGGGTGAGCGCGCCGCTCGCCCGCGGCCTACAGATCGAACGACAGTGCCCCCGTCGGGAAGGTCGCTCCGACGCGGTTGACCAACGGCATGCTCGGGACACTCGCGACCCCGGGCAGCTGACCATCCAGGACGATGAAGGGTGAGGGGCCGGAGTCGTTGTCCGGGAACGGCTCGAGCGTGATCGCCGTGTCGAAGCCACCCGTGAGATCGAGCGGACCGGAGATCACGGTCCCCGGGGCCGACACCAGGAGGTCTTGCCCCGGCACGTTGAAGCCCGTGTTCGCCGACCCTCGGCCATTCCACGTCATGGCGTCCTCATCCGCCGTATCGGGGAAGGAGAAGCGCCCGAGCGAGAACGGCCCGATGGCGCCCGTCGGGTTCTCGACCCACGCCTCGTACCGCCACTGGGGTGGGAGCAGGGGCAAGGACAGGGACGGCGAACCGCCGGCCAAGGTCCGGAACCACAGGCCCATACCATCATTCGCAGCGACGCCGGACGCGTTGTCCGTCGGGGTCATGGTGACGAACGTGCCCGAGACGCCAGAGGTGAAGTCGGCGATCCCGAAGCCGGCGCCCGCCACGGTGAGCGCGGTGCCGGAGGGCTGCACGAGGCCGTCCAGGACGATGTGCTCCGACGGACCGGGCTCCGGGTCGCCCTGCGGCTCAAGGGTGACGAAGAACGCGATCGCGCTCTCCACCGCAGGGAACGGCAACCCCGTGTTCATGGAGTCGAACGAGAAGGCGGTGGTCGAGCCGAACACCGTGGCCCCGTCCACGGACGTCACCTGGTCCGCCGCGTCGTCGACGACGAAGCGGACGACCAACTCGATCGCCCCGCCCACGTCGGCCCACAGCGCGTAGAGCCCCGCCGTCGCCGGCCCCAGCCCACCCGGGGCCTGCCCGGTCAAGGCGACGGCCCCCGGCGAGGCCGTTACGTCGAGCTGAGGGAGGTTCATGGACAGGTCGTTGAGGTCCACGTCCTCTGCCGCCGACCCGTTCCCGGGATCGATCGCCGTGGTCGGGATATCAGCGTCGAAGATCCGCAACGGGAACGGCCCCGCCGCGTTGTCGGCGGACGGCTCGACGGTGATGAACACACGCCAGGACCCGTCCACCAAATCCGTCGCCTGCGTAGCGCCGATGGTCGCCGCGTTGACGAAGTCCTGCCCGGGGTCGAGCAGACCGATAGACGCCACGCCACGGGTCGGTGCAGCCTGCGCGTCGATGTCGAAGCGACCGGTGGCGCGGAACTTCCCCGTCGAATAACGATCCCCGGTCCCCGGATCGATCACCCAGCCCTCGTACATCCATGAGCCCGCGGCCGGAGACAGGGAGATCCCCGTTGATCCCGGCACCGCCGCTTGCGCAGAAAACCAGACCCCGTTGGCGTCGATCCCACCTCCGGTGGGATTGATGAGCGAGCAGTCACCGGACGCCACCGAGAGATCCGAGTTGGCGGGCGTGCCCACCGCCAGATCACCAGTGAATGACAGGGCCCCCGACTCCCCGATGATCTCCCCCGCGATGATCACGTTCCCGGAGGGCGCGCCGTCAGCGTCTCCCTCCGGTTCGATGGTGACGAAGAAGTGGGTCGCCGAGGTGATGAACGGGAACGCCGACCCGAGCCCCGTAGCGGCCGGCCCGAAGGTGGCCCCAGCGACCGTCCCGTACACGCGATGCCCGTTGAGGTTCGTCACCCGCGCGGGCGAGAACGCCCCGTCGACGATGAACTTGCCGGTGCTGACGGGGAGGCCGTTCACCACCGCCCACCCCTCGTAGTGGCCGCGCTGCACGCCGAGGTCGGTGACGCCTGACAACGCGAGCTCGAACACGATGCGGCCGATGCTGCCCCCGCCGCTGCAAGAGCCCAGGACGAACAGCAGACCGGTGGTGACCAGGATGCGTCTCATGCGCGGGATCGTAACCGGCTCAGGGCAGCGGCGCGACGTGACACGCGACGCGGTGCCCCGGACGCACTTCGCGCAGCTCTGGGCGCTCGGTCCGGCAGCGATCCTCGGCAAACGGGCACCGACCGTGAAACGCACATCCAGTCGGCGACGCCAAGCTCGTGGGCGCCGGATCTGGCACCGGCCCCACCCCCAGCACGGAGGACGCGGCCAGCTCGCGCGTGTACGGGTGGTCCCCATCCCCCAGCAGGCCGGAGGGGGCGGATTCAACGATGCGACCGGCGTACATCACGTGCACGCGGTGGCTCATACCCAGCACCATCGGGAGGTCGTGAGAGACCAGCAGCAAGCCGAGCCCCGCGTCCGCCTGGAGCTCCAACAGGAGGTTCAGCACCTGCGCACGAACCGAGACGTCGAGCGCGCTCGTCGGCTCGTCGCACGCGAGCAAGGCGGGTTCGACCGCCAGGGCTCGAGCGATGGCGACCCGCTGACGCTCCCCGCCGCTGAAGGCGTGGGGACGCCGCGTCATGACGTCCGGGTCGAGGCCGACACGCCCGAGGGCGGACGCCACGCGGTCATCGACCTCGGAGGCCGGGGCGAGGCCGTGGACGGTGATGCCCTCACCCACGAGTTCGCGCACCGTGAGCCGCGGATTCAACGACGCCCACGGGTCCTGGAACACCAGCTGCATCCTCCGCCGCACCTGGCGCAGCGCGTGGGCATTGAGCCCCATCAGGTCCTGACCATCGAGCGACACGGTGCCCGCGTCCGGCTCGATGAGCCGCAGGCAACTCCTCAGCAGGGTCGTCTTGCCCGACCCCGACTCACCGACGACCCCGAGCGTGCGGCCCGCATTGACGACCAGATCGACGCCGGCCACGGCGACGACAGGGTCAGGCCTCTTGGCGAACCAGCGGCTCCGCGGCTGGAAGCGCTTCACCACGCCGCGCGCCTCGAGCAACGGCGCGTCCCCCTCCATGGTTCGCATCGAAGTCACGACGAGACCTCCCGTGGCCAGGTCGTCGGAGAGACCCGCCCTTCGCTGACCGGCGGGCACGCGATGCGGTGGCCATCGGCGATCGCCACGAGGTCAGGCGATTCGTCAGCGCACGCAGCTACCTCGAAGGGACAGCGAACCCGAAACGCGCACCCGGTGGGCCTGTCGGACGGCGACGGGACCTTCCCCGCCACACCTCCGAAGCGCCGGCCAACCCTCCCCTTGCGCGCGTAAACGAGACCCAGCGTGTACGGGTGCTTAGGGGTCGACAGGACCTCCTGGGAGGGCCCGCTCTCGACGACGCGCCCCGAGTACATGACGTGGATCTCATCGGTGCAGGCCGCGGCGATCCCGAGGTCGTGGGAGATGAGAAGCAGCGCCAGACCACGGCGGTCCCTCTCGGCCTCCAACACCCGTAGTACGTGCAGTTGGGTCGTCGCGTCGAGGGCGGTCGTCGGTTCGTCTGCGACGAGCAGCACGGGATCACCCGCCAGCGCGAGGGCCACCGTCACCCGCTGCCGCATGCCCCCCGAGAGCTCGTGGGGCAGCGCACGCGCCGCGCCGCGCGGGTCCTGCAGTCCGACCTGCTCGAGCCGGCGCAACCCATCCGCCCGCGCCGTGAGCTTGTCGACACCGTGGTGGTGCCGCAACGCCTCTTCGAGCTGCGCTCCGACCGTCAGCACGGGCGTCAGGGCCAGCAGGGGGTCCTGCCAGACCATCCCCAACTGACGGCCCAGCAGAGCGCGCCGCTGAGACGGCGGCGCTTGCAGCAGGTCGACGACGGATTCCCCTTGCTGCAAGCGCATGCGATCTGCGTGGACCTGCAGCCCCTTCGGCAGGACCCCGAGCACGGCTTGGGCGAGCAACGACTTGCCGCTCCCCGACTCCCCCGCGAGCGCCACGGCTGCACCCGGAGAGACCGTGAGGTCGACGCCGTCGACCAGTCGCCGGCCGTCGGGCGTGACCACGCGGAGCCCGCGAATCTGAAGCAGCGCAGCCCGCGACGGGGTCATAGGACATCCTCCCCTTGCGGGTCGGTGGCCTCACGCAGCGCCTCACCGACCATGTTCCAGGCGCAGATGGTGAAGAACACCAACAAGCCAGACAAGAGGACCAGGTGCCCGCCACTCCCTTGCGCGTCACGCCCCTCCTGGAGCATCCGCCCCCAGGACGGGGTGTCTGCTGGCCCCAGGCCGAGGAACGCGAGGGCGCTCTCCAGCATGACCGCCCCGGCCACGCCGAGGGCCGCCTGCACGGTCACCGGGCCCATAGCGTGCGGCAAAACGTGACGCACGAGGATGCGAATGCCCGGCGTACCGAGGGCACGCGCCGACTCGACAAACGCGAGCTCCCGCAGACGCATCACCTCGCCCCGGACGAGGCGGGCTGTCTCCGTCCACCCGGTGAGTCCGATCAGCAACATCACGAGCACGAGGCTCGGACGGGCAAATGCACAGACCGTGATCACCAGGACGATGGTGGGGAAGCAGGCCACCACCTGAACGCCCCAACTCAGGAGCGCGTCGACGCGCCCTCGGTACCAGCCAGCCAGGGCTCCGATGACGAGCCCGAGGAGGGTCGCCGTCCCCGCAGCGACCAGTCCGACCAGGAGCGAGGTGCGGGCTCCGTGGAGGAGGCGGGCCGTCACATCGCGCCCGTTCGCATCGGTGCCCAACGGGTGCCCGGACACCCCTGGCCCGACCAACATCGCGTCCTTGTCGATCTCCTGCGGGCCATAGCGAATCGGCGCCCAGGTGAGGCGCGTCCCGCCGCGCTCCGCGATCTCGCTCCAGTCATTGGGCGCCAAGTTGACCGGGTCGACCCGTGACGCGATCACGGCCGTAACGCCCAAGACAACCAGCGCCGCGGTGCGCGCGGCGCGGGCGCGCCCCAAGCGAGCCAGCCCGACCCACGTCAGGCACGCGAGCAGGGCGCCCGTCCAACCGACGTCCTGCGAGGTGTACGCCTCGAGCACCGGCCACCAGGTGGTGTCAGCCTGGGCCACACGCAACGGATGCTCGTTGGCTACCCAGGGCGCCAGCCCTGCGCAGGCGAGCAAGAGCCCCACCCACACGACGCCCACACACGCACCCCGACCGCGGCGTAGCCGCGCGAGGCTATCGGACCAGAATCCCGATTGGCGTGTCATCCGTGTCGCACCCTCGGGTCGATCCACGCGTACATCAGATCCGCGAGGAGATAACCCACCATGGTGACGACCGCGGACAGGGTGACCACGGCCATGACCACGGGCACGTCGTTCCTCATCACCCCGTCCCACGCCAGGAGCCCCATGCCCTCGATGGCGAAGATCCGCTCGACGATCACGCTGCCACCGACCATCGTCGGAAGAAGGACGGCCAGGAGCGTCACCAGCGGGGTCAGGGCCGGGCGCAGAACGTGACGACGGAGCACTTGCGGTTCGGGCAGGCCGCGGGCGCGCGCGGCGCGGACCCACGGCTGTGACAATGCCTCGAGGACGCTGGTCCGAGCGAAGCGCTGCAGCACCGCGATGCCTCCGTAGCTGAGAACTGCCACCGGCAAGATGCAGTGCCACGCCAGGTCGATAAGTGCGCGCCAAGACCAGATCGACAGGGAGCCGTCCAAGATGGCGCTCGCCACATCCGGTGACCGTATGCCATCCATCGGGAACACGCCCCCGAGACCCAGGACGCACATGGTGGCAACCCAGAAGCTCGGCGCCGAGAGCAACACGAACATCACGGAGGCCACCACGCGATCGACAGCTGTCCCCTTCTTCGCCGCCGTCCACATCGCCAGCGGCACGGCGAAGAGGTACATGAGCAGGATCGCGCTTCCCTGGAGCAGCAACGTGACCGGCAGACGCTCCGCCACGAGGTCGCGCACGCTGCGGGACTGCTCGAAGGACTCGCCAAAGTCGAGGGTCACCAGGTTCTTGACCCACCTGGCATAGCGCGTGTGCGTCCAGGAGAGCCATCCCCATCGCTCGAGGGCCGACACCTCGCGATATCGCAGCGCGTTGCGCCGCCACCATCGAGCGAGACGGTCATCCTGGACCGCCTGCAGTCGGACCTCCCCGTCGTTCAGCGGGCGGCCCGACGAGCCAAACGCCGTGAAGCGGACGTCACAACCGCCGTAGCCATAGATCAGGTCCGACGCGAGCGCCTTCACGTGCGGCGATTGGTCGAGCAGACGCGGCATCAGCTCCCCCATCATGAAGCCGCCGTAGCTCCGCAGCGCCGCCTCGGACGTCACGCGTGCCCGTTCATGGGCACGCGGGTCGGCGCGGCGCGCACGCGCGTCGACCTCCGCGCGCGCCGCGGCCAACCACGCCGCCACCGAGTCCCGCATCGCCGCGGCGCTGAACCCCTCCGCTTGCTCGAGCCCGTCCTCGCCTCCGACGACGTCGGCCAGCAGATTGTCCTCGTCGCCGACGTCCTCGATCACGGGGCGCAGCCAACGGGCGGTCTGTCCGCCGAGACGCCGCAGCCGATCCATATCGCCGATGGCACGCCGCAACGCCGCAGCGAACGGCGCGGCGGCGATCCGTCCGGCCCGCGCACCGGGCCCGGACACGGCGAAGAGGCCATCGTCCGATTCCCGTCCCCGCGCCAGCTGCTGCCGCGCGTGCCGCGAAACGCGATCCATGAGGCCGGCGGCCTCCACCTCCCTCAGGCCGTCCCCCACCCCCCCCTCGTACACGGACATGCGGAGCCGCGGCGCGACACGCGCCCACGTCTCCACCACCCGCTCGGCGGCCGCCTGCACCGTGCGGCGGGCGTCCTCCACGTCGACATTGACGAGCGGCGGGAGGTCGTAACCCAAGACCGCCCGCAACCGGTGGCGCTCGTCGTGCGACAGGACCCGATCGCCCAGCGGCACCTCCCCCGAGGTCTCAGGCGCCAAGGGGTCGTCGCCGATGGACATCAACGCGAACGTGAGCAGCGTGATCCCCACGAAAGTGGGGATCATCAGCAGCAGGCGACGGGCGACGTACCGGAGCATCCGCGGCGCGCTCACTCCCTGAGTTGAAGGTCGCGAAACCAGATCCCGAGATCGTGCACCTTGACGTTCGCCCAGCGGCGGTTGACGCCGACGGGAGAGTACGTGCAGCAGATGACGGTGTACGGGTGTACCTGGTCGAACATGGCGTGAAATGTGCGCCTGAGCCGGAGACGTTTACCCCGATCCAGAGTCTGCCGAACGGATTCGAGCAGCCTGTCCACATCAGGGTCTGCGAGCCCCACCCAGTTGTTGCCCTTGGCGCGCGCGAGGGACGAGTGAAACAGCTCGAACTGGTCAGGTTCGACGGGCGGCTTCAGCCCATTGCGGACGAGGAAGGCATCGAACCGGTGCTCGTAGATACGGCCGAACGCCTTGCCCGGCACAGCCGTGACCGTGATCTTCACCCCCGCCTTCTCGGCGTCACGGGCGATCACGAGCGCGGGAGCCTTCCACAGCTCGGAAGCGATCACGAGAAGCTCGAATCGAAACTCGACCCCGTCCTTCTCGAGCACTCCCTTCGCGTTCATCTTCCAGCCCTCCTTCTCGAGGAGGGACCGCGCCTTGAGCGGGTCGAACGGAATCTGGGGGACGCTGGTGTCGTAATCCGCGTCAGGGAACCAGTACGGACCGTTGACCTTCCTGGCGAGCCCGTGCCGGACCTCCTTCACGATGTGGTCGCGATCGACCAGATGCGTCATCGCGCGTCGTACGGCCGCGGAGCCGAACAGCGGGTGGGGGTTGTCCAGGTTTTCGGGGTCGCGCGTGTTCCAGGCGATGAACTCGTAATTCGGAAGCGGGTACGCCGTCCGCCATCCTCCGTTGCTGCGGAAGGTCTTGTCGTCACCCATGGACGCGAACTGCCCGGAGGGAATGGCCGCGATGTCGACCTTCCCGCGCCTGAGTTGCTCCAGCCGGTTCGCGTCATCGGTGATGTACTTGAACTCGATGCTCTCGACGTAGCACGGCCAGATGGAAAACGGCTTTGCCCGGTACTCGTCGCGCAGGGTCAGCAACAGCCGCTGGCTGCTGTACTCGACGATACGGTAGGGCCCGTATCCAACGTGCTGCTTCATGGCGTTGAACGCCTTGGCGTCCGTCGGCACCGCGTGCGACGGGACCACCGTGAACGAGAGCCCGAAGGTGACGGCGGCGTTGTAATACCGCTCCTTGAACTTGACTTCGAAGGTTCGATCGCCTGTGGCCGTCACGCTGTCGACGCTCGCCAGGGAGCCGCGGCGGGAGTCGCAACGGATGCCCAGGTTCTGCATGAGCGCCCACGTGAACGCGTAGTCCTTCGCGGTCAGCGGCACACCATCCGACCAGGTGAGGTCGTCCCGCAGGGTCCACGAATACGTGACGCCGTCAGCGGCCACCGTGGGCAGCGAAGCGGCCGCGCACGGCCGCGCGACGATCCCCGTCTTCCCGGCGTCGGGCGTCTCCTCCAGCAGGAACGGGCAGAGGTAATGCTTGAAGTACGACGGCGTGATCGCATCACGCCAGAGCAGGTTGTTCAGGGTAGACGGCGACCGCTTGTACCCGACAACGAGGGTCCCTTTCACGCGAGATGGGTCGAAGTCCTCCTTCGACAGATCGCGCCAGCCGTCGCGGTCGGGGTTCTCCGCCTCCCGGTCCTCGAGGACGTCGGACGGCGCCCGCGCGCTCTTCGCCGGCTCCACCCGTGCCCCGTCGTCGCCACAACCGACGACGACCAAGGCGAGAAGAAGACCCGCCCCCGCGAAGAGGGTGAAGGTCCTGGTCATACTTTCCGCTCCCGTTTCGTGTGGACAATACCACGGGCAGGGGGTGCGGACGCAGCGGACCGCACCGGAAGGCACGGCCAACCCTCACGTTCATCACGGCGGGGGAACGTGCATCATAGACTGCCGGAGTGCGCGAATATAGACTCACCCGTCTGGGGAGTATGGGCGATCATTCAGTACGCAACGGGTTGATCGTCTCGCTGGCGGCCAGCGTGCTGCTGCTGTTCGCCATCGTCCTTTGGAGCACGGCCCTCCCTCGAGCCGACCTCGTCGTCGCCAACGGACCCGACCCACGGAGCCTCGACCCCGCGGTGACGACGGCCATCGCCGATGCCCGCGTCCTCTCGAGCCTGTTCGAAGGGCTGCTGGACACCGACCCCGAGACCTTGGAGCCGGTGCCTGCCCTGGCCCGCGCCATGCCGGAGGTGTCAGACGATGGGCTCACCTGGACGTTCAAGCTGCGCCCCGATCTGGTCTGGAGCGACGGCGAGCCGCTCGACGCGCACGGGTTGCGCTGGTCTTTCCTTCGGTTCCTCGACCCGAAGACGGCGGCCCGCTTCACCGAGCTCCTGTTCGGGGTCCGTGGGGCACAGGCTTTCAACGCCTCGGGGCAGGGCGGCGAGGACGTAGGCATCCGCGCACCGGACCCGGAGACGCTCGTGTTTCAGCTGGCCAGGCGCCAGCCGTACTTCCCCTCGATCCTGACCCTCTTCCCCCTGTACCCCGTACCGCGCCACACGATCCTCCGCCACGGCGACGCCTGGGTAAAGCCGGAGAACTTCGTCTGCAACGGGGCGTTCAAGCTGGTCATGTGGAGACTCAGGGACCGCATCCGGGTCGAGCGCAACCCCCGCTACCGCGAGGCCGACCAGGTCGCCCTGAAGTCCATCGACTGGCTCGCCACCGACTCCCCGTCGACCCAGCTGAACCTCTACATCGAGGGGACTTGCGACATCATCACAGAGGTGCCGACGTCAGCGGTGCCAGAACTGACGCGGCGATACGGGCCGGAGGCTACCGGCGAGTTCGTCCCGACCGCGCGCCTCGGGACGTTCTTCTTCCGTATCAACACGACGCGACCGCCGTTCACCAACGCCAAGCTGCGTCGGGCGCTCAGCCTCGCCGTCGACCGCGAGGCGATCGTTGAGAACGTAACCCGCGCCGGCGAGGCGCCGGCGGGGTCATTCGTGCCCCCCGGAACACGCTGCGGCGAGGCGCTCTACGAACCACCCATCCTGTGTCGGCACGACCTAGACCTGGCGCGCCAGCTGCTCGCAGAGGGGCTCGCGGAGGAGGGCCTCACGCCGGCGACGATGCCCGTGTTCGAAGTGTTGTACAGCCAGGACGTGACCGACCAGGCCATCGCCGAAGTTCTCCAGGATCAGTGGGAGACGCTCGGGGTCCGATGCCGGCTCGTCAACATGGACTCGGGGTCCATCCGCAGCGCCATACGCAAGCTGGATTACGCGATAGGACGGTCCTCGTGGATCGGAGACTTCAACGATCCGAGTAACTTCCTCGACCTGTTCTTGACCGGGAGCGGCGGCAACCGGACCGGGTTCTCCGACGCGCGGTACGACCGGGACGTCAGAGAGAACGCGCTGGCAGCGAAGACGTCTGCCGAGCGAGGGAGGATCTTGCGCACGGCCGAGGAGCGCCTCCTTCAACAGGCCCCGATCATCCCCATCTACCACTACGTATCACGCGCCATGGTGAAGCCCTGGGTCAAGGGTTTCACCCGCAACGTCCTGGACTGGCACCCGCCGCGCTGGCTGAGGATCGAGCGATGACCGCAGGAGTTGTGGCGCTGCTGGGCTTGGCGGGAGCACCCGTGGGGATGCTGCTCTTCGCCCGCAGACTCACCCGCCATGGGTGGCGCGTGGCCCCGTTCCTCCTGCGACGGACCGGCTGGCTCCTTGTCACGACGCTGGTCGTCTTCACCGTCTCTTTCCTGCTGATGCGCGCGGTGCCCGGGGGCCCGTTCGACGACGGCCGCAAGCTGATGCCCCAGGTACGTCAGAACCTGGAAGCCCGGTTCGGACTCGATCGACCCGTGGGCGAACAATGGCTGGCCGCTCTCGGGGGCCTGCCCACGTTCGACTTCGGTCCGTCCATGACGCTGCGCGACTTCACCGTACGCGAGGTCATCGGGCAGGGACTCCCGGCGTCAGCCCTCCTGGGACTCGCGGCCCTCGCCTGGATGCTCCTGATCGGTGTACCGATCGGCGTCACCGCGGCGCTGAAGCACGGACATCCCCTCGACGCGGCGCTGTCAGCCGGCGCAAGTCTCGGCATGGCCATCCCCAACTTCGTCCTCGCAGGGGCCCTGATGTGGCCTCTGGTGATCGCGACGGGCTGGCTCCCCGCTGCGGGTCTCGACGGGCCGCGGGCGCTGCTGCTGCCGTCGTTCTGCCTCGGCGCGCCGTTCGCCGCCCAGGTCGCCCGACTCGTGAGGACAGGGATGCTGGAGGTCCTCGGCCAAGACTGGATCCGGACGGCGCGGGCCAAGGGCCTCAGCGAGACACGCGTCATCACGCGGCACGCGTTGCGCGGAGCGCTGCTCCCCGTCGTCACGTTCCTAGGTCCAGCCCTCGCCGGGATCCTGACGGGATCGCTGGTCATCGAGCAGGTCTTCGCGATCCCCGGCGTCGGGACGCACTTCGTCCAGAGCGCCATCAACCGCGACTACACCCTCGCCCTCGGCATGATCATGCTCTACACGCTCATGGTGTATGTGCTCAACGCCATCGCCGACCTGTTACTGGCGGCGCTCGATCCGCGGATAGAGCTGACATGAGCCGCCGCGAGATGAAGACGTCCAGCCGAGCCCCGCATCGCTCCATCGCCGCCCGGTTTCTGACGGTGGTGGGGCTGCTGACCGTGTTGGTGCCGGGGCTGCCGCTCGCGGCGCCGTCGGAGGTTCGACTCGAGGAGAAGCTGGCCTCACCATCACTCGAGACCCTGTGGCGCGACGGGTTCGAACCGGAGCGCATTCGCGACCCCGGTCCGGTGAGCCGTCTCCTGATCGAGACCCGGACAGCCGTCTTCGGCGACCGCCAACTCGGCCCGCTGCTCGGCACCGACGCCCTGGGGCGGTGCCTGCTCTCGCGGCTCGCCTGGGGCGCCAGACTCAGCCTCGCGGTCGGGCTCGTGGCGTCCGCCATCAGCCTCATCATTGGCGTCGCGTGGGGCGCCGTAGCGGGATATGCCGGCGGACGAGTCGACGACATCATGATGCGCGCCGTCGACGTCCTGTATGCCCTACCGCTGATGTTCATCGTCATCTTCGTCGTCGCATTGCTGCGGGGATTCCGCAACGAGCACCCGGAGCTGGAGGCCAACCAGATCATCGTGCTGTTCGCGGTCATCGGCGCGACCTCATGGCTCACCATGGCCCGCATCGTGCGGGGACAGGTGCTCTCGCTGCGGGGGACAGAGTTCATGGACGCCGCCCGGGCATCCGGGTCAACCGATCTGTCGATCCTCAGGCGCCACGTCCTCCCCAACGTGACGCCCGTCGTCCTCGTGACGCTCACCCTGACGATCCCGCGGGTCATGCTCTTCGAAGCCTTCCTCTCTTTCCTCGGCCTCGGGGTCGAGGCGCCCGACGTCAGCTGGGGGGTGCTCGCGCGCCAGGGATTTGACGCGCTGACCGCCGTACACGTGAACGCATGGCTGATCCTCTTCCCGGGTCTGGCCTTCGCGACGACCCTGCTGGCGATGAACGCGCTCGGGGATCGCCTCCGCGACGCGCTCGATCCGCGACTACGCGGAGGACGACAGTGAGCGCGCTCCTGACGATCGAAGATCTCCACGTGCGGTTCGCCTCACCCGACGGCGCCGTGCACGCCGTGAGAGGTGTGGATCTGGAGATACGACCGTCGGAGACCCTGGCGCTGGTGGGCGAGTCCGGGTCTGGCAAGTCCGCTACCGCGCTCGCCGTCATGGGCCTCTTGCCCGGGTCGGCCAAGGTGACGGCCCACGCGCTCCGGCTCGGCGACCAAGACCTGCTCCGTGACGGCGGGCGGCGCGCCCGCGCGCTGCGGGGCGGACGCATGGCCATGGTCTTTCAGGACCCTCTCACGTCGCTGAACCCGCACCTCACGATCGGAGACCAGGTCCTCGAAGCCGTCGAGATGCACACCGATCTCTCCCGCGGCGCGGCGCGCGGACGGGTCGTCGAGCTGCTCAACGAGGTGGGGGTCCCGCAGGCTCAACATCGGGCGCTGGCGTGGCCACACCAGCTATCTGGAGGCCTCCGCCAACGAGCCCTCATCGCCATGGCGCTCGCCGGCAACCCGTCCCTCCTCATCGCCGATGAACCCACCACCGCCCTTGACGTGACCGTGCAGGCCCAGATCCTGGAGCTCTTCCAACGCCTGTGCTCCGATCGCGGAACCGGCTTGCTGCTCATAACCCACGACCTCGGGGTCGTCGCCGCAGCAGCCGATCGGGTAGCGGTCATGTACGCCGGACGGGTCGTCGAACGGGGCGGCGTCTCGGAGCTGTTCAGCGACACCCGTCACCCATACACGCGCGGCTTGCTGGCCTCAATCCCTGGCGATCTCGGGAACCGGGACCGCCTCCCGCAAATCGCGGGCATCCCCCCCGATCCTCTCGCGTTGCCTGCGGGATGCCCATTCCACCCGCGATGCGCCGAAGAAATCGACCGATGCGCCGACGAAGAGCCGCTGCTAGACGGCCGTGCCGCCTGCTGGGTAACCAGGGAGACGACGTGACTCGCCCGGTGCTCAGGGTCAAGGACCTCCGCCTCTCCTATCCCGCTCGCGGCGCGTCCGGCGTCGTCCACGCGGTGCGCGGGGTCGACATTCAAGTCGCCGCCGGCGAGGTCGTCGCCCTAGTCGGCGAATCCGGGTGCGGCAAGTCATCGCTGGCCCGCGCGATCCTGCAGCTGCGGCGCCCCGACACCGGCCACGTGCTGCTCGAAGGTCCGGACGGGACCCTCCCTCTACACCAGTTGACTGGGGGCGCGCTGCGCCGCGCGCGTCGGTGGATACAGGGCGTCTTCCAAGATCCCTACGCGTCTCTCGACCCCAGGATGAGCATCGGAGATACGGTGGCTGAACCGCTGCGCGCGTTCGGGCTCGCTAGCGGGACGACGTCGCGAGAACGCGTCGCCGCTCTGCTAGAACGCGTGGGGCTCGGCGCGGCCCTGGCCACCCGATTCCCCCACGAACTATCCGGCGGCCAACGACAACGAGTCGGTATCGCGCGCGCCCTCGCCTCCGAACCGCGGGTGGTCGTCCTCGATGAAGCGGTGTCGGCCCTCGACGTGTCCCTGCGAGCCCAGGTCCTGAACCTGCTCTTAGACCTCCGCCGCGACCTGGACCTCGCCATGCTCTTCATCACCCACGACCTGGCTGTCGTCAGAGCGCTGGCCGACCGCGTCGCAGTGATGTACCTGGGTGAGCTCGTCGAGATCGCCACCCGCGACGCGCTCCTCCAGACGCCCCGACACCCGTACACCCGCGCGCTGCTCGACGCCGTACCCGTCCCGGACCCAGTGCTTCAAGCCGCCCGCGTCAGCAGACCCCTCGGAGGCGAACCCCCGTCCCAGGAACGCGTACCCAAAGGCTGCGCGTTCGCGAGCCGATGCCCGGTCGCGGAGGAGCGTTGCGCGTCCGAGCGACCCACCATGCGCACGGTGGGCGGGTCCGCCGTGTCGTGCCACCTGGCGTGACCACCGCCGGAGGCGGGAACGAGGGTGATTCAGAAGGCTGTGGAGAGGAACTGGCGCCGCCAGATGCCGTCGCGGACCACCAGGTTGGCGTTGACCTTTTCGAGGCGACGAAGCTCCCGCACGAACGCCTCACGGTCGCCGAGACCGTCAAGGACCTCGGCCAGCACCTTCCCCACCCGGAGCACCCGAGGCGCGAACGCGACGGCGTCCGCGAGCACCCCCGCGGCGCCGCGCAGATCGGCGCCCTCGCCGAACGGCGTGCCGTCGTGCCCGAGCGCCTTCATGAGCCCTGCCTGAGCGAGGAGACAGCCCCGCTCCCTGTCCGGTAAACGCGCGTCGGCGGCGTCGATCGCGTACCGCTCCGCCGCCCGAACCCGCCCCGCGAGCAGCAGCATCTCGGCCGCCAGTCCGAGCGCCTCACCATCGTCACCAAGCTGCCCCAGGACCCTCAGCGCGTCGTTGTACTTGCCGAAGGCGCCAAAGGCCCGCGCCGCGTCGAGCGCATCGGCCCGTGGATCCCGGTCCGGCGTCGGAGGATCGGCCAACGGATCAGAGGGCTTCAAGCCCTGTAGCAGATAACCCGCCGCTTCACGGTCACATGCATGGACATAGATGCCGATGGCCTCGGGGTCATTGAACGGGTCCAGGGCGTCACTGCCGGGGACCGCCTCGAGGCCGATGAAACGCAGCTCCTCGAGGAACGTCTGCGCCTCCGCAAGCCCCTGCGCCACCTTCACGCGCACGAGATCAGTGGGGACCCGCGGCGGACCCGCGGCGACCGCTTCACCCAATTCTCGCAGAGGGCGGGAGAGGAGGAGCCTCTCGTACGCACTCCGCAACACGCGGCTGAGACGGCGCCGGCAGCCGCGGCAGGTCTTCTCCGATTCAACGAACTCGTTGACGCAGTCGCTGCAGTACCGCACGCTGTCGTCGCGCTCGAAGAGATCGAGCATCGGGTCGACGATCGGGTCGGGCCTCCGCTTGCTGTCGGGACGAAACCCGGCCAGTGAAACGGGGGTCCCGCAAAACGGACAGCGCCTCGTTCCAGCGTGAACGGAGGCGTCGCACTTCGGACAAGGGACCATGCTTCGACGCTACCAAGTTTGACGCCGAACCGCCTGACCCGACATGATGCGCCCATGAGCCCGTCGGCACGAGATTTACCAGGCAAGGGGATGCGCCGCGCCCTCCCCCTCCTCATCCCCGTCCTGCTCGCCGTCGGCACGGGGCTCCCGGCGGTGTCAGGGGGACTCATCCGCGACGACACCCTCTACGTCGTCCTTAACCCGCACGTGACCGAGCCGACGCCCCCGTCACTCATGTTCTCCTCGCCGTTTCAGCCTGAGCACGAGCTCGGCCTGTTCCGACCGGTCACGACGCAGAGCCTGCGTTTCGACTTCATCATCAGCCGCGTATTCAACCTGCCGGTCAACCAGGACTCCGCCCCGGTGTGGCACGTGACGAACCTCCTGCTGGCCGCCGGCGCCGCGGCCCTCGTGTACTCCCTCGGACGGGGCATCGGGTTCGGTCCGACCGCCGCCGGGATGGCAGCGGCGCTGTTCGCGGCGCACCCAGCCAGGACCGAAGCCGTGCTGTGGATCAGCGGGCGAGCGGAGTGCCTCATGACCTTGTTCTCACTCGCGACCCTGACCATCGCAGCGCGGGGAGGGAGGGGCTGGCGCGGCCCCGCTGCCGCCGCGCTCGCGGTGCTCGCGTTCTGGTCGAAGGAACAGGCAATCGTGCTCCTCCTCCTCGTTCCCATGCTCCCGCGACTCCCGCGCGCCGAGCGCATACGCATCGCGCTCTGGGTCGGGGGCGCCCTCGCGGTGGCCTTCGCCTGGCGCACGGTCGTCGTCGGCCTCGGCCCCGAGGGCGGGCAGCAGGTCTTGCACGGCTGGGGCTTCGCAGACCGCGCAATCCTGGGCACCTCCTTCCTCGGTGATTACGTCAGTCTGACCCTGCTCCCCCATCCCCTGCTCAACGAGTATGACGAGCCCGCAACCATGACCGCCTGGGTGGCCCTCGGCGTCGGGATCGCGTTCGTTGGTCTCTTCGTCTGGCGTTGCTTTCGCGATACCCGGGATGCGTTCCTGCTCGGACTGTTCGCCGGCCCCCTCGCCATCGTGGCCAACGTGCTGTACGTGACCGGCGAGACGTTCGGGGAGCGCTTCCTCGCGCTCCCCATCGCGGGGGCGACCCTGTTCATCGTTCGCGTCATATCCCGTTGGCCCCGCATGGGTGGCTCCATCCTGTTCACGGCGACCGCGGTGTGCGCGGCGATGACCCTTAACCGGTCGTTCGACTACGCCAGCGACGAGTCGCTCATGCGAGCCCTCGTAGAGGATGCACCAGGACAGAGCAGCTCTTGGCGGCTGCTCGCCACCATCACCAAACGGGACCTGGACGAGCAGACCGGCCTCGCGAGCCAATCCCAACAGGACCAGACCTCCCAGGCAGGGCTGCGATCGCTTCAGGCCTCGGGCAGCGAGGAAGCCCGGCTGCTACAGGAGCTCCTACGCGAGGATCACGGCGCGGCGCAGCAACGCCACCTCGCCAGGACATTCGAGCTCAGGACGAAGCTGGAAGCGGAGCTGCGGCGCGCGCTCTCTCTCGACGAAAGCGACCACAAGACACGCCTCGACCTTGTCCGCTTCCTCCAAAACAAGGGCATGCCCAAGGCACGAGGCGGTTCCATAAACCTGTTGGCGCTGCGAGAAGCGGAAGCACACGCGCGCTGGGTCGTACAGCACCTGCCGTCCATCTACGAGGCTCACAACGTCCTGGCACAAATCCTGCTGGCCCGCGCCAGCAAGCTCTCAGGTGAACCACGCACACGCCTCCTCCTGGAGGCCGAGCGCGAACTGAGAGAGACCCTGCGCTTGGAGCCCCGATCAAGCAGCGCGGGGCAAGATCTCTCTCGCATCCTGATATTCGGCCGCCGCAAAGCCGAGGCCCGCGTGTTCCTCGAAGAGCAGCGCGCGGTCTTCGCCAAGCTGAGCGAGGATCGCTGGTGGGACGTCCGAGGTCCGCAGCTCGAGGCCGCCGTGATCCGCAGCATCGCCCAACTCGACGGACAGCCGAACCAAGGCCTCACGGATGGCCTCCCCCATCTCGAAGAAGCCCTACGCCGGGCCCGCTCGGCGCCGCTGCGCACCGAATTGATCACCGGTCACATCGCCGAGACCCTGCGGAAGCTCGGCCGCCACGGCGCCGCCATCCGGGCCGTGGGATCCGAGATCGAGAACCTGTCGTCTCGGATCGGCACCGCCCGCAATCAATCGGACCTCATGACCGCCCTATCCATGCTCGAGATGCAGCGGCAGGACATCTCCGCCGCAGCCAAGTGGTACGAACGGGCGTCCCGTGAGTCCCAACGTGCGAGCGTCGCCCGCAACATGTTGCGGGCGGCGGCGCGCCTCCACGAGCGACACGCCGCGAGCCTCCCCGCCAGCCCCGATCGCATCGCCGGTTTAAGGGAAGCGGCGCGGCTCCGACGCCTGGCTTCCATGCTCCCGGACTGATCAGCCCAGGCCGTGCCGGCTGTGCCCGACCTTGGCCACGGCATCGATCTCCACCAGCGCGTCCTTGGGCAACCGCGACACCTCGACCGTGGCGCGGGCCGGGTAAGGCTCGGTGAAGTAGCTCGCGTAGATCTCGTTGACCTTCGCGAAGTCATCCATGCTGTTGAGGTAGACCGTGCATCGGGCGACATCCGCCAGGCTCCCCCCCGCCGCCTCCATCACGGCGAGGAGGTTGAGGAAGACACGACGCGTCTGCTCCTCTACCCCCCCGGCGACCAGCTCCCCGGTGCTCGGATCAAGCCCGACCTGGCCGCTGCAGAAGACCCAGCCCCCGGTAACCGTGGCCTGCGAGTAGGGCCCGATGGCCTCGGGGGCAGCGCTCGTGGAAACAGCGTCGACATTCGATTCCATGCGGTCAATCTCCAAGCCTGTTTGCGAGCGCACGCTCGACATGAGGCGGTACGAAATCGGAGACCGAACCGCCCGCGCGGACGATCTCCTTGATGAGACGGCTGCTCACGAACGCGTAGTCCTCCGACGGCATCATGAACACCGTCTCGATCTCGGAAGCGAGCCGGCGATTGGTGAACGCCATCGCCATCTCCGACTCGAAGTCCGACACGGTGCGCAGACCGCGCAGCAGGACTCCCACGCCCCTCGCCTTGCAGAAATCGACGACGAGGCCGTCGAAGGTCGCCACCTCGACCCGATCTCCAAACTGCGCCACCTCGGCCCGGATGAGGCCCTCCCGCTCCTCCAGCGAGAAAAGCGAGGCCTTCTCTCCGTTGACGCCAATAGCGACGACGAGGTGGTCAAACAGGCGCAGTCCGCGCTCGACTAGGTCGAGGTGCCCACGGGTCATGGGATCGAAGCTGCCCGGGTAGCAAGCCGTGATGGTCATCGGCGGTTAGGATAACCGAGCGGACGCGTCCTCAAGAACTCGCCCCGAATGCGGCTACCTCGCGGCATCTTCGTCAAGCTGGTCACCATATTCCTGGTGATCGGGCTTATTCCGTTTCTCGTTCTGTCCTGGTGGACCTATTCCAAGGCCCGGGACCGGATGACCGAGACGGTGATCAAGTACTGGCTGGTCCGCCAGGCCCGCGAAACGGCCGCCCAGTTGGACCGGGAAGTGAGCGGCATGCGGACCCTCATCCGTAGCCGCGCAGACGACAATATCCTCGCCAGCCAGATGGCCGACCTCCTCGGACAGGGCGCCGCCCAGTGGGGGGGGCTCGAGGCGCACCTCAACGAATTCCTCCGTCGCCAGAAGAACTACCGACACGACCTCGACCTGCTCCTCCTGATCGAGGCGAGCGGGCGGACCATCGTCGCCGAGAGCACGACCGGTGAGAAGCACCTGCGCGGCTCGAAGATCGATGACCTCAAGCTGTCAGAGAGCGAACGCACGTGGCTCGACCACGCCCTCTCTCCCAGCGCCGCTGCCCTCAACCAGCCAGAGGTGCCGGTCTCGACTAATGACTGGCATGTCTCGACTCTGAGCACCTTGGCGGCGGGTGAACCTCCCTACGAGATGGAGAAGAGCGGCTACCCGGACAAAGCGAACCGCTACGCCATCGGGTTCGCTGGCACCATCGTCGCCCCCGGGGGCACACAACCCGTGGGGGCGCTCATCGGCCTGTTCAACTGGTCCAGCATTCAAGGCGTCCTCGACCAGGTCACAGAGCGGTTCAAGTCACCTGATCAACCCGGGTCCTCCGGCACCCGCTACGAATCCGGGTATCCATTCCTCTTCGCCTCCGATCGCGACACGATCATCGCCCACAACAAACAGGACCTGCTCGGGAACAGCCTCAAGCGAGATCACGGACTCGGCGGGCTTCATGAGGCGATGGGCACGGCACCCTACGGAGCCCACGAATACGAGTACCCGCCGGGGACGACCAAGATCTCCGGATTCGCCTACACAAACGACTCGGAGCACGGGTTCGCGTGGGTCGTCGGTGTGGGCATCAACCACACGGAGATCTATGGCGACGTTTACCTGCTGCGAGACTTCATGGTCATCGCCGCGCTGATCGTCACCGGCATGGTCATCCTGATGGCCGCTGTCTTCAGCCACCGGCTCACCGAGCCCATCACGCGCCTGATCGGCTACACCCAGGAGCTGGCACGGGGCAACCTCAAGGCGCGGGTCGCCATCAAGACCAATGACGAGATCGCAGTGCTCGCCGATTCGTTCAACAAGATGGCCGAAGACCTGGGCGAGAGCAATCGCCGCCTTATCAAGGCCGAGAAGGACGCCGCGTGGCAGGAGATGGCGCGGCAGGTCGCGCACGAGATCAAGAACCCGCTGACCCCGATCATGCTGTCCGCGCAGCAGCTCCGGACAGCCCACCAGGATCGGCACCCGGCGTTTGACGACATCCTCTCCGACTCGGTCAAGACCATCGTCGATCAGTGCGAAGGCCTGCGGCGGATCGCCTCGGACTTCGCCTCCTTCGGCCGCTTCCCCAACCGCGAGGTCGAGTCCCACGACATAGCCGAACTGGTCTCGAACGCCGTACACATGTACCGCGGACGAGATGAAGCTGACGTCCTCGTGACCTGCGAGATAAAGACGCCGGAAGGGACCGAGGTCCTCGTCGACAAAGATGAGATCGGCCGCGTCTTCCTCAACCTCTTCAACAACGCGATGGAGGCCATGGACGACGACGGGCAAATCTACGTCGAGGCGCGGAGCGATGACGGAGAGCGCGGTCGAGTCGTCGAGATCCAGGTGACCGATACGGGCCGTGGGATCCCGGAAGCTGACCGGGCGCGCCTGTTCGAACCGTACTTCAGCACACGCACCGGCGGCACCGGCCTAGGGCTCGCCATCTGCCAACGCATCATCCTCGAGTATGGCGGGAATATCGACGTCGTGAGTGCGATCGATGAGGGGACCACGTTTACGATCACCCTCCCCGAAGCGCAGAAAGGAAAGCAGGAGGACTGACGAAGCGTCGCCGCTCCCGCACGCGGCGCTCGCCACCGGGCGTAGCGTAGGTGCGTGCTCCTCTTTGCTTGCGCTTTCATCGTCCCCGTGTCCGTCGCGGTCGTCTGCGGGCCGCACCTCGCGCTGGCCGCCGCGTCGACAGGCGCCCTGCTCGCCTGCGTTCATTTCCGCCGTGACACCCGGGCCGTGTTCTCCGTCATCGCTGGGACCGCCCTGTTCTTCGCCAGGCTGCCGTCGGTGGAGCCGCCATGGATCGCCACAGCTGCGCCACGATCCGCGGTGGTCCTGGTCGAAGGCACCGTCGCCACGCCTTGCCGCGAGACACGCACTGGCGTCCTCGTCCCCTTGGAGAGGGGCCCGTGGATCGCCGTCCCCGGCACCAGTCACGGCCCCCTCCCAGGAACCCGGATCAGGGCATTGGGGCGCCTGAACCCCAGCGGACGGGTCGTCTCTGTGGGCGCGGCTTCGGGCCTGGTGGTGACGCGGTCACCCGACCCCCTCTACCCCCCAGCCCTCGTCGAGCGGGCACGCCGGAAAGCCCGTTCCCGACTCGCGGAGGGGTTGCCCACGAACACTACGGCCATCCTCCGCGCGCTGCTCCTGGGGGATCGGCTCCCGCCCGCCGACCGAGACCGCATGGCCCGCACCGGGACGCTCCATTTCTTCGCCGTGTCGGGGTTGCACCTGGCGCTCCTAGCAACAGCCCTGAGCCGCCTGTTCGGGCCGAGGGCGATCTCTCTGCTCCCCCCCCTCATCTTGTATGCGGCCCTCAGCGGCTTTCGGACCCCCGTCGGTCGTGCGTTGCTCATGATCGTCAGCATCGTGGGCGCACGGGCGTTCCGGCGGCCCCACCGGAGCCTTCACCACCTCCTCCTCGCGGCCACCGTCCTCCTCGCCCTACACCCTCGAACCCTGACCACACCCGGCTTCCTCCTCTCCTTCAGCGCCTACGCCGGGATCGTCGGCATCGCTGTCCCGGCCCTGGCTCGACGACGGCGAGATCCGCTGCGACCTCTGGCCACAGGTCTCGGCGCGACGACCCGCTGGCGGGAACACGTCAGCGCCGTCTTGTGGGTCTCGGCCTCGGCCCTGGCGGCGAGCCTCCCGGCGACCGTCCTCTTGTTCCACCGCGCGGCGCCCGGCGCGATTCTGGCCTCCCTTCTGATCGGTCCCCTGATCCCGCTGCTGCTTGTCTCAGCCATCGCCCTGCTGACCTGGCCGGGATGGGCCGCCGCCACCTGGGTCGCCGAGGGCTGCACCTGGACACTCCAAGCCGCGGTGGACCTGGTCGACGCCATCCCCTTCACCTCCTTCGACCTGGCACGTCCACACCCAGTGGCCATCATTGGATACGTGCTGGTGCTCCTGCTCGCCGCCCGAAGGCTGCGTGGAGGAGGAGGCGCGCTGGGGCCGGCCACCGCCGTCCTGCTCGCTGCGCTTCCCCTTGGAATTCCCAGCGGCCCGCCTCCAGGATTCGACCTACTCCCGGCGGGTCGCGGCTCCGCCCTGCTCTTCACTGGGGAAGCGGGGCACGTCCTCATCGACGCAGGACCGCGGGACGCGCGGATCGCCGAACGACTGCTCGCACGCGGCGTCGGACACCTGGAGCGCCTCATCATCACTCATGACCACGAAGACCACGCAGGCGGAGCAGACCAGATCGTCGCCCGCCTGGGACTCCCCGACTCACGCGGAGCACCCCCGATTCGGTCACTGGAACGCCTGTGGCCGCCCCGCAAGGCCGCTGGCCTCAGCGCCAACGACCGCAGCTTGGTGATTCGCATCGTCGGGCGACGTCATCGCCTCCTCGCCACCGGAGACCTCGAGACCCGTGGCCTGCGAGCCCTGCTGGAGCGCGGATCAGCCCTCGACGCCGACGTCCTGCTGCTCCCGCACCACGGGGCACGAAACGACGCCCTCGCCGACCTGTTGCTGCGCGCCGCACCTGACCACGTCTGGGTTTCGGCGCGGCCAGGGTTCTCCCACGAAGCGTCCATGCTGACCGTGGCGTGGGCGGGTATCACCCTGGACACGACTTGGGACAACGACCACGGCTGCCAGCTGCGCGATCGACCCGTCCCTTGAATCACGAGGTGGCGCAGTCCCAACAGAAAAACCGGGCAAGACCCAGGATGGTCCTACCCGGCTTCAGTTCCAGGCTGGAATGTCGTCGGCGGGCTAACGCTTGCTGAACTGGAACGCGCGCCGGGCGCCGCGGAGCCCGTACTTCTTGCGCTCAACGACGCGTGAATCGCGCGTGAGCTGGCCGGCCTTACGAAGCACTTCGTAGTGCGCCTCATGGTCGATCTTGCAGAGCGCACGGGCGACACCGAGGGCGACCGCCTCGGACTGACCCGTCTTTCCTCCACCACGGGCGTTGACGATGACGTCGAAGCCATCCGGCTTCTCGACCACCGCGAGCGGACGCAGCGCCGCGTTCACCCAGTGGTCGCTGGGGAAGTACTCGCTGACATCGCGGCCGTTCACCACGACCGACCCGCTGCCAGGACGCACGCGAACACGGGCTACAGCGGCCTTCCGCCGTCCCAGTCCATATGTGTATTTGCTCTCAGTCCCGTCCATCGATCTCTCAGAGTTGTCAGAGTGTAATCGTCTCAGGGTTTTGCGCCACGTGCGGGTGCTCCGCCCCGGCGTAGACCTTGAGCTTGGCGAACATGCGACGACCGAGCTTGGTCTTGGGCAACATCCTGCGAACAGCGAGCTGGATGATGCGTTCGGGATGACGCTCAAGGACACGCGCGTACGGCACCTCGACCAGATTGCCGACGTAACCGGTGTGATGCCGATAGACCTTGAACTCGGCCTTCCGCCCGGTCAACCGCACCTTCTCGCAGTTGGTGATCACGATATGATCGCCCGTATCGATGTGCGGCGTCCACGTCGGACGGTGCTTGCCCATGAGCCGACGCGCGCACTCGACGGCGAGGCGCCCGAGCACCTGACCGTCAGCGTCGATATGGACCCATGGCTGGGCAACTTCACCTGTCTTGGCGTGGTATGTCGTCTTCATGACGCATCTTCCCCTGCCCCTTCGGTTTAAGAAGGGACGAGGACTATACCACCGCGGAGGAGTGAATCAACGACGGGCACGGGCACCCAGGGAGGCACCTTAAATCCTCGGGAGAGCATGAGTTCTGCCCCATCTATCCCTCCGTCACGGGCAGCAGGAGCCACCCCCCGAGGTCCCGACTCCAAAGCCACTGACGCTCCGGGTCGGCCCGCGGCAAGTCAGCCAGTCGCACCAATAACCAGGACGGTCGAGCCGGCGCGAAGTGCCCGAGGAGCTTGCCGACGTGCAGCTGGACCTCGACTGGGAGGTCAGCAGAGGCGCCGACCCCGATGTCCACCAGGCGTTCGCCCTGGGGCTCCAGGCGGCGGGTGATCTTGCCGCCGCTCACCTGCCACGCGGCGGAGATTCGGGCGGTTCGAATGCCCAGAGGGTCGGCCACGTCGGATCGCGGCGCGAACGTAAAGCCCCCCTCCGGGCCTTCCTCCCTCGCCACGACAACGGGGAGCGCCGCCACCCGGTCCACGCGCACCACGAGCTTGTGGTCGAAACGGTCGAGGAGAACGGACTCGAGGACCGTCGCGCCCCCCATACGGCCACGCACGATCTGGCGGGGTGTGAAGGGCGATCGATACACCGTCAGATCGGCGTCAGCCGCGAAGCGCAGGTCACGCTCCTCCTCACTCATGGAAGCGAAACAGAGGAACTGCCGCGACACGACGCGCGACTCATCGTCGTCGCTGGCCACCATGATGGTGATCGCGTGCGTGTAGACCTGGTTGTCCTTCAGGAAGATGTCACCGAGCACGTGCCAGGCGAGCCCAGCGATGACCACGACGACGAACCCCACGGACACCAGATAGACACCGAGCGACTTCCCGGAGTCAAGCAACAGCGGCAGGAGGAACGCCATCAGGAACGCGACGTGATAGAGGACCGCGAACAGGAGGAGATCGGACAGGTCCATCTTTTGCCAATCCGGCGGCGCGAACGTGCGCGTCAGGCCATCCTCGAGAGCGGTCGATCGATAGATGTGCGCGGACAGCTCCAACGCCTGATCGGACACATGCCGGAGCTCCCCACCGAGCGCTACCCAGCGGTCAATGACGCGTCGTTTCTCGGTCGGCGCGGCGTCCCAACTGGAAGTCGGGCAGACCATGAAGTCGTAAGCCTCGAGGGCCCCATGCGCAGTTGGCAACGCACCAATCGCCAGGGGAACGACGCGGGCCCCAAGGTTCGAGAGCGGCGTGGGCGCCGTGCCCTGCCCCAGCCAACCGACGAGCGCTTGATCCTCGGAGACCAGCTGCACGGGCAGCGCCCGCACCTCCGTGCGGCCACCGGACTCGATCGTAAGGGAGCGCACACCTTCGCCGATGGCCACGAGCACATCGTGGGTCGCTCCGTCACGCGGGACGCGAACGGCGCCGAGCCCGGCCGAGACCAGAGCGTCCCCCGCGACAGCGGGAAACTCCAGCCGCAATGGGGTCCGCAACCCAGCGCGGGCGACCCCCCCCGCCAGGCTCTCCACGCGGACATCCACGACGTCCCCCTTGTCCGAACTCGAGGGCGCAGGATCACCCACTACCGTCGCGGCCCCGAGCGCGACGACGACGACGAGCACCGCGGCGGCCGCGGTCCCTCGACCCCAGCGTAGCCCCGGCAGCCCTGCGACCGCCCAGGTCGTCGCCATCAGAGCGAGGAACGGCCAGAGCGGCTCGGGCACCTGCCGCAGCGTCGCGATGCGGTGCAGCCAATGCCACAGGGAGGCGGTCGCCATCCAACCTGGT
>NYSS01000041.1 GCA_002683135.1 Planctomycetota bacterium
CTGGTAAATTCGGTCTCCAAAAAGACACGCTTGACGACACGGATAGCAGTCTGTTAGTGTGTGTTGGAACATTTGGAGCCTCTTCTGGTATCAGAAGATTCCGGTCAGAAAATGGAGTTGTTCCAGTTGGGTAAACAAACTGACGAAAGCGAATGCCTACACCCATTTTCCCTCGTCTAGTATTGCCTCTATTCTACGACTTGATCTGGTGGTCTTTAACAGTACGTTAATTTTGAAGGAGTAAACTTTATGATAGGTGTCGGTATTATTGGGGCAGGTGGTATCTCGCAATCTCACGCCAATGGCTATTCACAATTATCAGATCAGGTCGAAATTACAGCCGTAGCCGATCTGGACTACGAGCGGGCGAAATTGGCCGCCGACCGATGGGGAGTTAAACACGCATTTTCCGACTATCGGCAGATGCTGCAGTTGGATCAAATTGATGCGGTCAGTGTTTGCACTTTTACCAGGGCACACTGTCAGCCGAGCATCGATGCACTCAACGCAGGCAAACATGTCCTGGTTGAGAAACCGATGGCGGCCACGGCTGAAGAGGGGATTCAGATGGTAAAAGCCAGTCGCCAAAACCATAGAATCCTGATGATTGGAATGAAATGGCGGTTTATGCCTGAAGTATTAGCAGCTAAAGCTTTTATTGATGACCACAAACTGGGCAAGATCTATTATGCTGAGGCGATCGGTTGGCAACATAGGGGAATTCCCGGTCGAACCTTTATTCAAAAGGAGACCGCCGGTGGGGGCGCCTTTATGGATAACGGTGTCTACACCCTCGATACCGTTCTGTACTTAATGGGTCACCCGATCCCTGTTTCGGTCTCCGGCACCTCCGCTAACATATTCGGTCATTCTCCCGACGGTGGTTGGGAGGCAGAGCGATTTAACGTGGAAGATTTCGGTACAGCGCTGGTCCGTTTTGAAGAGGGGATGACACTCTTTTTTGCCCATTCCTGGGCCATCAATTTCAAGGAGCAGTGGCAGGTCAGAATCGCCGGCGGTCGTGGTAGTGCTGAGATCTATCCTTTTTCGAACCCAAAGTTGCGTCTGATGCACGGTGGATATAGCGATCTATCTGAGTTAACGCCAACGGATCTGCCACCGGGTTCGATCGACATCGGCTATGAGATTAAGCAGTTTGTCCAAGCCATTGAGCACGGGTTGCCTTCCCCGGTTCCGGCTGACACATTCCTCTATACTAACCTGATCTTCGACGCCATTTATCGGTCAACCGATCTTGGGCGTGAGGTCAACTTTGATCTACCAGATCTATTGAAAAGCTAGAATATACCCCATTTGTCAAAATAGTAAGGCAACATAACGAACCTTCCTATTTTCTCTACCTGGCCAAGTATTTCAATTGGGAGATTATATCAGGCAAAAATGCCGTTTGTTTCCGTATACGCCCAAACCTCATTTGTGAGGTGTCTTCCTGTTCACTGCAGCTTTTGGAAATTTTCCTGCAGATTAATTCTGTTAATCAATAACCTTTATGGTAATTGTTGGTGTTTCCTGTTCGAACTTCTGCTTATTGACATCTGCTGTACCTAATAGTTTAATATCATAAGTGCCTAGATTCATCTTCTCTGTTGCAGTTAATGTGATCTTAGATCTAGTTTCTCGAAGAGGAATGCTTGGAAGAGTTCCGATTAACCCTTCGGGAAATCCAATGGGAAAAAGATCTACCTTATCAGTAAACCCTCCCTGACGAAGGACATCAATAATAATTTCAGCATCGATCTTGACTGGGCTATCAGCTACAGCTGACTTTGGAAAAAGAAAGCTCTGCTTAACAGGAGCAACATTCAGAATAAAGGGGGCTTCAGCTATAATAAGCGGAATTGCAACTGTTGATTGTGTATGGGCTTCGTTCTCAACTGATGCAGTTCCATTCACCACAATTTGGTGTGTTCCAACTGAAGGTACCTGAGTTACGAGATCAAGTCCGATGCGTCCCTGACCAAAGTCAGCTGTAGTGAAAGTAATAACCGCACGGTTTTCTCCTACTGGTATTGAGATATCCGAGGCATTCATATTTGCTGGCAAGCCGACTATAGAGAGATTGATCGGTGTATTAAAGTTTCCATCTCGAATTGCTAAAACGTGTAGCGATACTGATTTTCCCTGTATCACGTGTATACTAGGATCTATCGCTTTCAAAGTGAATTTTGGTTGGTCCACCACGGTCAAGTATACTGGGGTAGAGTGTCGTTCAACTATGTTATGATGAACTGATCCACGTCCCCAAACCACGGTTTTGATCAAACCTAGATCGGCTGATATTGGCGCGGTGATGGTCACCTGAGTTTGTGTTTGATCTGGCCCGATTAAAACCGGGCTCACATCAAAATCCTGTGGAAATCCAGAGAAATATAAACTGACAGCTTCACGAAACTCATCAACCCGACTGATGGAAACAGTTAAATTTGTTGTACCTCCTCGAGCAACACGAAGATTATCAGGTGTTACAGTTAATCTGAAATCTGGTTGCAACGGTGCAATGCTGAGCCGATAAGGGAAATTGATTCCACCTTGATTATTAAGATCCCGAATCGAAATTACGTATTTGTCTTCTTTGGGAAAACTGAAATCGATTCGAGCTTCCGCACCAATAACATCATCACTAATATTTAATTGTTTACCTGTGGAGTCAAAAAGTGATAATAGGGCATCTAACTGNGATCCTAATCGGTGTGCGTTGACTTCAAAAATAAGNCTNGNCCCTGGTAGGGCTTGAAGAGAGAAGCAATCAATATCTTCTTTCTGGTTAATNNTTCCGTTCACAACNACAGGTNTTTCAACNCTATTCGCTTGANNTGCTCCGTTATTTGGTTCTTGCTCACGCATCTCTTTTAGATTCCCNGCTACGAAAGCATGGGGATTNGTTGAAATCCCGGCTNCATTTACNACACGCATTTCATGANNACCTNGTAGTGTNTCCGGTGAAATCGACATTTGAATCGTCTCAATTGGTCCAAGATTCCGACCNGTGACGNACACGNNACTTTCCGTGCCACGCTCTCCTCCAAGTGGAAAGATAGTGNCCAGATAAGGCAACTCCCCGACCTTGATGCGGTAAAAAAAATCGTTGCCGCTTTTATANCGTANATCGCGAATCTGTAACACATAATCCCCTGAGACTTGGATAGTGTAATCAATCAAAGAATCCAAACCATTGCTGATATCGTTACTGATAACCTCCTTCCCTTCAGGATCGAAAAGCGTGAGCAGAGAATCGAGAGGAGATCCGAGTCTTGATGCGTGTACATCGCAGATTAGCCTCTGATCTTTTTCCGCTGAAAACCTAAATAGATCTAGATCGTCTGTGCTTGCGATGACACCATTAACGACTGCAGGTAGTGCCAGCATATTGGCCTGATCAATAGTTGAATTGGGTTCAGTCTCGGCAATCTCAGGCAGATCGCTGACAATGAAACGTTGTGGGTTAGATACACCATTTGCAGTCACAAGGCGAAGGTTCTGAGCACCGGCTGGGGTGGATGGATCTATCGTAATCTGAGCGGTGAAACGACTATCAGTTGGGATTTTCCCGAATATTCCCTGTCCATTAAAGCGGACAAGCGGCTGGGCACCAGCATGTTTAAGTTCAGCAGAAATTCCTGAACCATCAAACAAAATTTCCGTTATCTGATTAAGATTTTGGCCTTGTAGTACAACTTCAACTGTTGTCCCACGCTGGCCTGCAACCGGCGTAACCGAAGTGAACTGTGGAAGTGCTTGTGCTCGAGTTGAGCATATTGGAATTACCAAGCACAACAGAACACAACTTAAGAACGCAATTTTACTTTGGGAATTCTGCATCCTATAGGTTTATAGTTATAAAAGTCCCAGAATAGGATCACCATTAACCAACTCTCTTGGTTGGTCAACATGGTTCAAAACTTCAGTTTTTGGATCAATGCCCAAAGTATGATAAACCGTAGCCAGAATATCCGTTGGATGTACAGGATCTTCTAGAGGTGTTGAACCTGTTGCGTCTGATTTCCCGTAGACTCTTCCTCTTTGGACACCTGCGCCAGCAATTAATCCAGTATAACAGTAAGGCCAATGATCCCGACCATCAGGAGAATTACTATTACCTGAAGTACTAACACCTAATCTTGGCGATCTACCGAACTCCCCGATAGCAAGAACAAGTGTCTCATCCAACAAACCACGCTGGTCTAAGTCATCTAACAGTGATGAGACGGCACTATCCAGTTTTGGACAGTGTAGGTCCTTCAGTGGACCAAAATTAGCCGCATGAGTATCCCATGCAGTTGTATTGGGATCTCCGTTTGCAACTGATGGCCAATTCACTTGAACGAAGCGAGTACCAGCTTCAATCAGCCGGCGAGCGAGCAATACACTTTGACCAAAAGTGTGTCGGCCATAACGGTCACGCATCTCATCCGTTTCCTGCGTTAAGTCGAATGCATTTCTGGCACGTTCAGAAAGTATGAGGTCATAGGCCTTTTCATAATATTCGTTTAAAGCGTAAGAATCAGCCACCTTTTCAAGTTCCGGCATTGCGGCATTGACCGTCTCAAGGAGGGTTGCCCGACGTTTCATTCGAGTAGCAGGGATTTCTTTCCTGAGGCTCAATTCATCCAGTGTTACTTCCTTATTTGGATCCTGAAAGAAAAAGTATGGGTCGTACGCTCGACCGAGAAAACCGCCGGTTCCGCCTTTGCCGATAATGTTGCTTTCCTGCATTGGACGTGGCAGTTGAACACCGGCTAACATCGGCACATCGGGTGGAAGAAACTTGGCAATATGAGAAGCCGCGTTGGGATGGTCTTTGGGTGACGGCGGATCCAGTTGGCCGGAAGGCGCAACTTTATCCGGCGTAGAACCTGTTACCATTTGATACATGGCCGCAGTATGATTAAACAGACCCACAGGCGTGTAACTGACAGACCGAATTAATGTGGCTTTGTCCATCTGCTTTGCCAGACGCGGCATAGTTTCAGATAGCCAGATACCGGGTACATTTGTCTTGATCGGTTTGAACTCACCACGGACATTTGANGGNGCACCCGGCTTNGGATCCCAGATATCTATATGACTNGGGCCACCNTGTAAAAACATTAGAATTACCGATTTTGCTTTGCCAAAACCGTTAAGCGNTCGGGAGGGGGTAGCAATTGTATTCGCCTTGGCTTGGAGCGCTAAAATCTGCGGCAGACTTATACCAAGCATCGCAGTTCCTCCGACCCTGAGAAACTCNCGTCTAGAAACCCCGTCACATAACCTAGCTCGCTTACCTGGAATTGATAACATTGTCTTATCTCCTTTTGGTTCCTATGGTGTTAGAAAGTTTGAGTGAATTACTTTACCGGTTAAACAAGAATGAGGGNCTATTGATTAAGGCCCACAAAAGATCCTGAGCACCTTCAACTTGAGAATCNGCTTTGGAGATATAATCNACNGCTTTNCCNGATTCAGTNTCACTTGGCACGCGACAAAGCGTAGNCAAATAAACTTCCTNAACCAAAGNGCGGTTGTCAATCTTTTTCTCTGTCAGTTGAACGATGCGGCCTTGNGGGTCGATAATAGCATTGGCAATAGTTGGACCATTAATTAGGTTNAGTGCNTGTGATAAACTGACCTGTGTNGTTCTTTCACATTCACAGACTGATTCGCGTTCAGGCCGGCCGAAAAGCTTCAGAAAACCGCCATCATCCAGGTTGCTATCGGGCAGCTGAACCGCACGCGATCCTTTGGGGACACCTGAAAACTTAGGTTGGCTTCCAGTAGCGACAGAAACTGCATCCAGTATTTGTTCTGCAGTCAATCTCCTGGCGGTTGCGTGCGCAAAATTGATTTCGTCTTCTTGGTTCCAGCGATTTGTTTTAATGCTTTGCTGGTATGTCCGGGAGGTAGTGATTGTACGCATCAAATGTCTTAGATCGAAACCATTTTGGATAAAATTCTCGGTCAGAGCCTCAAGTAATTTCGCGTTACTGGGAGGGTTACTCGATCTGATATCATCGACTGGTTCAACAATACCACGTCCCAAGAAATAACTCCAGACACGGTTCACCATAGATTTCGCGAACCAAGGATTGTCCTTTGAAACCAACCAGTTGGTAATAGATTCACGAGGATCATCTCCAATTTTATCGGCCGAACCAAACGGCACATTAGCCGGCACAATTGTCCCAGTTTTTGGGTGTTTCACACCACCATTAACACTATAATTATTGTAAATGATCTGCTCATCCGGAAGTTGTCCTTTTTTGACACCAACTTCGCTAAAGTAAGATCCAAGTTCATAGTATTGGTTTTGTGTCCATTTTTCAAACGGATGATCGTGACATTTAGCACAGGCAAACCTTATGCCCAAGAAAAGCTGCGTCACATTTTCAACTGCGACATCTGGTTGATAAATAGTTTTGTCGGTTGCCGCAAGGTGATAATTTGCCGCTGGATTCTGATAGGCACTACCGGAAGCCATTAGCAGATCACGAACAAATGTGTCATAAGGCTTATTTTCAGCCACAGAATCATAAATCCATTTTCGAAAAAGCCAAATGCCCTTTTCACCAAGGAATTTGCGATTAGATTGCAATAAGTCAGCCCACTTATGCGTCCAGTACTCAATATATTCAGGTTGACCAATCAAATAATCAATTAATCCTTCGCGCTTTTTTCTTGAATCCTCATGGTCAGCCAAAAATGCCTGAACTTGATTTGGTGTCGGTGGAACACCGGTTAGATCAAGATACAAACGCCGAATAAATTCGGCATCAGTACAAAGATCCGATGGCAAAACACGAACACGTTTTAGTTTGTCATAAACCAGCCCATCAATGTAATTGTACTGAGACACTTCCGCCCACTTAAACCCGGATCTATCGCCAATAACAATTATTTCGCTGGTACTGTACAGGCTCTCATATCGAACCAGTATAACTGCCTCTCCTCGTCGCACAGCGGTGACAAACCCAGAATCTGATACTATGGCGACATCTGGCAGACTACTGCTATATATAGCATCTCGTGTCACATCCCGAGATGTGCCGTCCGGATAGTGGGCGATAACCATCAGTTGCTGTTCCATGCCGGGTAAATGAATTTCCGTAGCATTTGGAATAACCTCAA
>NYSS01000042.1 GCA_002683135.1 Planctomycetota bacterium
TGATGTTCACATAAATCCAGAGAGTCATGAGATGAGGGCTGTGAGCGTCGGTGACGAGCTCGCTCGAGAGCGGTCCGTGGAATCAGTTCATTATTATATCGATCACCTCCACGCGTCACCGCGATCCAACCATTGGCCAACCGTAAGCCGCGCGGTTTTATGCCCCTCGAGGACGTTTTTGGCCCACTTTGCTCTGTTCGCCCCCAATGAGGCGCTCTACGAGGTCGGCTTTGCGGCCGCTCGATGCCAAGCCCCGCTTGCGCAGCCGCTCCCTCAATTGTCGGCACGTTTCCGCCTTCAGCTTTTGCCTTTTGCTGCTAATATGGCTGCTGTCCTCCTCCTCGCTAACGTCGTCCTCGTCCTCGCTTTCCTCGTCCTCGCTGTCAGAATCGTCGTCGTCCTCATCCTCCTCGGGCTCGTCGGCGCGTTCGTCGTCATCAACGTCGCTTCCCCCACCCATTTCGGCGTCCCCATCGTGCCCTTCGTCGTCATGCTGATCAGCGGCCTGCTGCTGTGCGGCCTGCTGCGGCTGCGCGGGCACGGCCTTTCTCAGCGCGGCGCGGCGCGTCAAGAACCAGCGCCGGACGTGGATATACGTCGGCGCGATGTCGTCGACGGCGACGGGCACCGCCTCGAGCAGCCGCGCCGTGAGCCGCCGGTACTGCGGCTTGTGCGACCGCGCGAAGGCGGCCGCCAAAAACTCCTTCTGCGCGTCCGTCCACCGCAAGGGCGGGTCCCGGTGCCGGCGGGCCGCCCCCTTGCGGACCAAGGGCGGCGCGTACCGCTGGAAGGCAAGTACGTCGCCTATTTTCAGCCCGCGCGCCTGCTGCTCCCACTCGGCCGCGCTGTTGATGCGCGTCGTGACCATATCCGGCTGCCCCAGCCGCCCGGGCTGCGCGCGTCGCACGCTCACGATGCGCGCGTTCTGCGGCGCGTGCACGCGCATGCGTATGCCTTGCCGCTTGCTGAACGCGCGCCTTTCGTTGCGCTCCTTGCCGCATTTCCACCCGACGCTAACCTCTTTGTACTCGGTCGTGACTGTTTTTGCAGTGTCGACGTCGGCCGCCGTCACGAGCTCGTACTCGACAAGGTCGAGGCCGAGCGTGCCCGACGCAAGTTCCGGCGGCAAGACGAAGGTAAGTAGCGTGCCCGGCACGAATCCGCCCCCTTCCTGCTCCGGCGCACTCACGCTCTGCAGATAGCTGCCAATGATGTCACACCCGCGCAGCCGCTCGCTCGCGCGCACGACGACCATGTCGTCGTCAAACTCTACTGCGTCGCCCCCTTCCCATGTTATCTTTCGCAGGCTTTTCGTGCTGACCTCGCCTTTCATCTGCACCGAATGTTTCATTTCGCTTATTTTCTTCAGGCCGGTCTCGATGTCGACGCGCCGATGCTTCGTGCGCACGTACGGGTGGCAGTGGCCGCCCTTCGCGTGGCGCGTGAGGCCGTCGGCCGTCAGGAAGCGGTGGCGGCAGCGCTGGCATTTCGCGGCGGCACCGTGGCCGCCGCCGCCGCCGACCGCGCGAGCGAGCAGTTCCCGCTCGCGTGCGACCTGGGCGCGGTGGGCCNCCTCGGCGGCCCGGTCGACGACCACCTGCCGCTCCTTCTCGGCGGAGACTGCGCGCGCCGCGCGCACTTCGGCCCACGACGGCTTCGGCTTCGCGCGCTCGGGGACCGCGCGGATGCCGGACACGGACACGGCGCTCGGCTGGATGGTCTGCGCGTAGCCCGCGCAGTCCTTCAGCTCGAACGTCGTGCCGCAGCCGGTGCCGCGCGCGTTCCAGCGCGTGACCGAGACGTGCGCGCCGGCGGCGGGCCACGACGAAGGGTACGTATACTCGTCGTAGAGAAATGATTTTGTTCCCTTCAACCCTTTGCGCGCGTCCTTGCGCAAGTCGTTCGCGCGGTTCGTGTCGATGACACGGTTCAACCCGCCGCGGACCGGGCTGTCGCGGTCGAGCCCCTTGCACACGTCCAGCGCCGTGCGGTGGTTGTGGTGGATGATGTCGGTGTTCAGCCGGCGCACGTTGTGGGAGCAGTCGGCGTCCACGAGATCTGACCCCTCGCCCGGCTCGTTGTGGTTGACTGACAGGATGCGCACGCCCGAGTACCTCGAGATCTCCGGGACTGCGACGGCCGCGTACGAGCACGTGTAGTTCGGCGCGCCGTCGCTCTGAAGGTGCGCNGAGNCGATGCGCGGGTGCCGGGTGCCGAAGAGCTTCAACGACTCGGCCAGGTTCGAGACCGAATGGCCCGAATCCTGCGTGTTGTCGTCGCTGATGAAGTGGTGGAACTCGATGCAGAACGCGGTGCGCTGGCCTTCGGGCAAGTACGCCTCTTCGCCCGCGCCCGGCCACGCGTACATGTACGCGAGGCCCTCGACGCTGATCATTGGTGGCGCGTAGTCGGCTGACTTTGTTTGTTTCGAATCCCTTGCTTTGTACTTCTTCCAGTAGTCGCGCAGGATGAACACGGTCGTCGGGTCGCCCTCGATGCGGCCCAAGATGTCGTACTTGTACCGCGCCTGCGTCCACTCGCGCACCTTGTGCCCGAGTAGGCGCTGCGTGTACTCGTTCAGCTTCGTAAGCCGCCGCCGGAATCCTTCAACGTGCCCAAGTGCAACTCGCTCTTCCTCGGTCATCTCGGGCTTGTTCTCCACGGTCAACTTCAACTCGCGCTCGAGCTCGTCAAGCACGTTTGTAATATCTTCGTACACATCATACATTTCGTTACACTGTAAACAATTCATCGAGTGCCCGATGCTGTCGTGTGTCGTCTGGCACTCGTCGCACGTGAGCGTGTTGCTGTTGTTGTCTTTACCTTTCACCTTCGGCTGCTTCTCGCCGAAATATTCTTTGACACAAGCAGGCGAGCACCAGTACTTATCGTCGCAGTGCTCGCACTTTTGCACGCTCGCCTTCGTTGATTTCTCGCGCTTGTTGCACACTGCACAGCTTACCATCTGCACCCCACCGCCTGCTGCTCCTGCTTCGAAGTCGGCTTGCTCCCAGTACACCGGNTCCCTGCACAGCGGCTCGCCCAACCCTAGCTTATCGCGTGCTTCATCTTCGCACCCAGGGCACCACCACTTACTACCCGCGTACGCCTTTTTTCTTTGCAGGTGCGGGTTTAGCCCGCAGCACGTGTCGTGAAAGCAGAAGGTGCAGAACGGGCACTGCCACAGCTTGCCGCCCTGCCCACACCCGAACTCGGGCTCAGCTTCGTCTAGCTCGAGATCGCCATCCTCGCTTTCTTCTGCTTCTGCTCCCTGCCCCGGCCCGCAGTATCTGTTGTGCTTCCCCACCCAAATTTTGTTGAGCCTGTGGTTCGGGTGTTTATCATTGACGTTTGAAACGTCGCGCGTGCATTCGCCCTCGAGGAACTCGCGGACGAGCAGCCGCTCGCGGCCGTGCTGGGCCTTCCGGTCCGCGCGTGTTTCGAGTCGTTCGGGCCGGTGCGGCTTCGCGTGGCAGCAGTCACGGTGCGAGCACGCGCTGCTCTGCTCCGGGTTCACGCGCGAGGAAAGCAGATGGCAGGCGCAATGGGTCGCGCAGTGGTCTTCATCTGCGAGGTGTGTTTGGAACGTTCCGTCGCTCAAAAAGTGGTCGATGCCTGGCAAAAAGGGGGAAACGAAACGCAACGAATAAGTCTTGGAAGCCAAGTGGCCGAGGCGAAAGCCTCCTCCGGGTGCAATCCCCGGCCAAGACAGCGCGGCGTGGGCGGGATGGGCGGGCGCGAGCTGCTGCTGCGGCACGTGGTGCGGCGCGGTGGGCTCACGCGCGAGCAGCTGCTGCGCGTGGTGCAGCTCGGGCGCGTGCGCGTGCNCGTGNNCGGGGCGCGCGGGCTGCTGCACGTGGCGCGCGGGCGGGAACGTGCGCGTGTGCACGCGGTGCGCGGGCTGCTCGTGCTCAGCGTGCGGGCTCGTGGCGACACGTACGTTTGATCCGCGCCTGTATACGTGTGCCCCATTTCTCCACCTCGCCGTCCTGCACTAACGGGTCAAAGTCTGCTTCGATTTCGCTCACCAGGTTCTTTAGCTCGCAGAACCCGTCGATGCCGAAGCGCTTGCACATCTCGCAGACGCACGTGCTCTCGGACTTGACCTGGAAGAGGTTGATCCGCGCGAGCGCGAGGAACGTGCTGCGGCCGACGCGGGCGTCGGGCGCTGGGTACGCGTGAAGGTACGTGGCCCACAACCGCGTCGGGATCTGCTGCAGCTCGAGCTCGCTCCCACGCTTCACGTTCTCTTTTTTCGCTTTGAGTATGCCCGTGACGTCCTCGCGCGCAAAGAACTGCAGTGTGTTTCCGTACTGCTGCTTGCTAATCCGTGCAACTGTCTTCGGCATTTCGATGTCGGGCGCGGCCCCGGGGAATTTCGTTTCGGCGTGGAACTTTGCGCGGTGGAGCATGGAACGGTTGAGGCGGCAGGCATGAAGGCGCAGCACGTCGCTGCGGGCAACTGCGCTACCGTCTGAACCCGGGCGCTCGGAGCGTTCGTCGCCGTGGCCGCGGTACGCGTTCAAGTACCGCACGCGAACGTGGAAGCCGTCGGCGCTCACGGCAACGACCTCGGCGGCCGACTGTAGTTTCTCACCGCGCTTGCGCACTTTCCGGCGCCACCGCTTTCGCCGCGAGGCGCCGTAGCGCCACTCACGCGCAACAACGACGCGGTCGCCAACGCCGACGGGAATCTCTTCGGCGCTGAAGAGGCTGAGGATTTCCCGCTCGGTGAAGCCGTCGACGCAGACGGCGAGCGACAACAACGACTGCGCGTGCTTCTTCTTGCCCGCGATCATGTTCGCGTGCCAGGCCACGGCCAAGGCGCGCAGCATGCGCAAGCCCTTCCGGTCCGGCGCGTCCGACCCGGCCATGGCCTCCTGGACCAACATGCGGAGCTGCTTCGACTTTTTTAACGCTGTTGTGAGCACGTACGCAGCGTCCTTTTCGTCGCCTTTGAACCGGACCTGCTCGAGTAGGGAAAGCAGGAGCTGGGAATGCGAGCGCGGAGGCAAATGAGGAAACAGTCTTGGAGCCCAAGTGGGTGGAAAGGGCGAAAGCTCTTTCTCCGGGTGCAAGTCCCGGCCTCGACAGCGCGCGCGCGACGGGTACGGGCGCGTGGTACGGGTACGACGTGCGCGCGTGCAACAACAACATGCGCAGCAAGCAGCAGCAGCAGCAGCAGTGCAGCAGCAGCAGCACGAACACGCAGCGCGCATGCACGCAGGGCTCGTCGCGGGCGAATGCGTGCGGGCTGTACCCGCCTTTGTAATTGCTGTAAGGGTAGTTCTTGTTGTACGACGAAGGGTACGGTTGTGGGTACCCGGGTAGTTGTAAGGGTGCCGCTTGGACTGCTGCGAGGCCGAGGCCACCAAGCAGAGGGGGTAGTTTTCGATGATTGATTTTTTTTACTACTGCTGGTGCTACAACATGTACCATACACACAGACACAGTACATGTGGGAGCATTGATTGATGTTGAAAATGCACTTACCACACTCATCCCTCGTCCCAGGTCTCGCTCAACCCTGGAACCAGCCCGCGCGCGCAGGTCGGCCACCGTCGTCCGCGCGCCCAGCTCCGGCAGCTTCCGCAGCGCCCGCGGCAGCTTGGTGCCCTTTAGCGCCGCAATCACGGCGCACATGACGTTGCCCTCGCTCTCCAGCGCGCGCAGCTGCTTGTCGCGCTGCGCAGTGGCGCGCTGGAGCAGCTCGCGCCGCTGCAGGTTCACCTCGGGGGCCTCCCGCGGCGACAGCTCCATGAGCTCGCACAGCAGCGCCTGCCACTCGCCCGTGTCGAGCGGCACGGTGCCGGACCGGACGTGCGCGTGCAGCTGCTGCAGCGCCGTCGGCGCCGTTGGCGCCGTCGGCGTCGGCGGGTCGTGCGGCGTCAGCGCGGGCGCGCCGCCGGGCACGAGCGCGTCCACGAGCTTGCGCGCGAGCGCGAGCACGAGGCCCCCGCGCCGGTCGCGGTCGAGGACCGCCGCCGAAAACATCTCGATGTCCGGCGGCGGGGCGTCCCCCAACACCCAGCAGTAGGCCTTGCAGCCTTGCTTGCTCGTGCCTCGGTAGAGGTTGATTGGGGTGCCGCCGCGGCCCAGCGGGTCGAAGAGCACGCACGAGCCGCTGCTCAGCGCGGGCGGCGAGCCGCCCTTCGCCACGCGCGGTTCGAACAGTTGCTCGACGTCGCGCCCGGCGTGGCGACCCGTCAATCGGCAGCGCGCCGACGCAAACTTTCGCCCGAAGGTGACGCTTGTGATGGTGCGCTGCCGCCAGCGGGCGTTCAACATTACCGTCGCCGGCACCCACGAACCGAACAGCTTTTCGTTTACTTTACGTTCGTTGAAGAACGCCGCTGCAGTGGAAAATATCGCAGCACGATCTGCGTCGAGTTGCGCCGCTCGAGCCTGTTTTTCTGCCCGCGACGCCATCGAGTAATATGGTTGTTGACGATGTCCTTTTTGCCAGTTCGCGGACGATGCAGGGTATGGGTCGGTATGAACCCGTGGCCGCCGATTTGGCGGTAAGTACGGGCTTGTTCACAGTGAGGTGCGGGAAGCGCGAAGGCAACCGGCTACGCTCGATTTCAAAGGGCGAATGGCCCCACAACGGCTAGTTTCTGATCTCGAAACAGTGTTCACGCGATTTGATGATGATTAACATTAAATAAATGGTGTATAACATGCCTTAAGGTGTATACTGACCCGGTACAGGCATAAATTATCGTTGTAAACATCAATTTTTATTTACGTGAACGAGTGCTAAACGGCCGGATTCTCGCCGCTTGTAACCGCCTGGCTGGGACCGCCCAACCGTCACCGGTCCTGGCAAAGCTCATCTCAAGACGAGACTCTTGCTGAAAAAAAAATCGGTTGGTACTGTCGTACCAAGTGATATACTTTCTATGTATGCGAAGGTAAGTAGAAGGTTTAACATGTGCCATTCAGTGGTGAAACGCAGGCGGTGGGGCGCAGATATATTAGAATAGCTAGCTACGGGTAGCCGCCGTCGCGGATAGTACGTAGGAGAGGGTAAACGCCGGGGAGATAAAAAATGAACAACAACGTTAGCCGACGGATAGTACACGTACACAAATATCCACACCATGTACACGCACGTACCAAGTATTCACACCATCGTGTGATTAGCTAGTAGCCCATTGCGATTTTTTCTTTCCTTGTGCGATACGTTGATCCAATTCTTCTAACATGAGGTGCGCAGTTAGTACACAATTCGTGGTGCCATAGGCAG
>NYSS01000043.1 GCA_002683135.1 Planctomycetota bacterium
GTGCCGGCTGTTGCTATTCCCATTATCATCCGTAATGCCGGTGAGCAGGAAACCGGCATCCGACGGCATCGTCCACGTAGCAACGTTGGTGTCCGTGTACGTCGACACGAGCTGCGTGATGGGCAGGTCCGCGATGCTGATGGCTCCAGCCCGAGCTGCCGGTGCTTTTGATAGGTCGGGACATGAGAGACCCTCCTGGACATGCGCGCTCTCCTCCACCGGTTCGAGGGTAGTACTACCCTCGTATTGAGGTTGAGAAGCCGCGCTGCCGAGGAGGGCAGGTGTTCGCATCTCGCGAACTCGGCGATCCTTACAAAAGTCGGGGCGAGTGGATTCGAACCACCGGCCTCTTCGTCCCGAACGAAGCGCTCTACCAGGCTGAGCCACGCCCCGAGTTAGCCGGTCACTGTACGGGAATCGTCGGATGCCCCCAAGGGTGGCCTGAAGCCCCTGTGGGGCAACGGGTTGATGCCTTTCAGGCCTGGGGGTGAAGGACGGGCCCGGGACCGATAGGATCCAGCGTAACCCAGTGGAGATCGAGCCGTGGCGGAAGAGCGAGATATCTGGATCGACCAGGCCTACAGCGCCAGTGAATACCGCGTGCGGGAGCGCGTCGGTGTCGAGTCCGAGACGCTGGGCGTGTTCTCGACGCGACCGCAGGCCGAGGACTTCATGGATCGCACCCTGCATCCGGAGAAATACGCGGATGAAGGGAACGACGAGCCGGTGGAGGAGCCCGCTCCGAAGCCGGAGAAGAAGAAGCCCACCTGGACGCGCGGCATCTCGCCCGCGGATGCCTGAGTTCCCCTGGTCACGCCGGTGGCCTGAGCGCATCTCCCCCATGTGGGCTGAGCCGAGGGTGGCACGGCGCGCGTAACATCCGCTCTACCTGTCGCTCATGGCAGACGTCGGCGGCCCGAGCTCGGTAACCGCTCGCCTGTTGGGCGCTCCTGAACACCTCAGCACAGCAGCGGTTTACAATCATTTGTAGATGATCCACCCGATCCGACGCCTCCCCTGCCTGGTCGTCCTGCTCGCGGCGACCGCGGTGACCGCGCAGGAAGCGACCCACTGGTCATTGCAACCGGTCAGCAGGCCGAAACCACCTGCGGTAGCCGACGCGGAGTGGGTACGCACCCCCATCGACCGATTCATCCTGGGCCGCCTGGAGCGCGAGGGAATTCGCCCGTCGCCGCGGGCGGAGCGCGTCGACCTGGCGCGGCGCATGGGTCTGGTGATGCATGGCCTGCCGCCTGCGCACGACGACGTCACCGCGTTCGTCGATGACGGGCGCGGCCACGCATTCGATCGCGTGGTGGACCAGGCGCTGGCGTCGCCGAGGTATGGCGAGCGCTGGGCGCGCCACTGGCTTGACATCGTGCGGTTCGCGGAGACGAACGGGTTCGAGACCAACCTGCCGCGAGAGGGCGCCTGGCCTTACCGCGACTGGGTGATCCGGGCGTTCAACGAGGACATGCCCTACGACCGGTTCGTGACGGCGCAGCTGGCGGGAGACATGTACGGCGACGACGCGGCCACGGGGTTCCTGGTGGCCGGCCCCTGGGACAACGTGAAGTCCGTCATCCCGGAGGTCAGCGCCGCCCAGCGCGCGGACGAGCTGGCGGACATGATCAACGTCACCAGCACGGCGTTTCTCGGCATGACGGTCGCCTGCGCGCGCTGTCACGATCACAAGTTCGACCAGGTCACGCAGAAGGACTACTACGCCATGCAGGGCACCCTGGCGGGGGTGCAGCACGGGCAGCGGCCCCTGCGATCTCGGGACGAGGACGGGGTAAAGGAGAAGCTGGAGCAGGTCGAGGCGCGCATCAAGGCCCTGACCGCGAGCTTGAATGCGTTCCCTGCGCGCGGGATCCCGGAACGCACTGCGGTCATCATCGACGAAGAGGCCGCGCAAGGACCGGTGTCGATCACGGCGCTCGCCAAGTTCACGGGACACGGAGACAATCCCGCGGGAACCGCCCGGGGACGCAAGAGTGATCCCGGGGACCTGCAGCGAGCGCCCAATCTCAGCGGACGCGGCTATTCCGTTCTCGACCGCATGCCGAACCGGGATCTGCTGGTCTACCATCCGAACGTCACGGGGCGACACCGGATCTGGATCTCGTGGGGAGCGGGCTGGCACAACCACGCCCAGGACGCCATCTACCTGCTTGACGCGGACGGCGACGTCAAGACGACCAACGATCGCATCCAGCTGGCGGTGGTGGACCAGCGCGGCTTCGCCGACGGCACCCTGGACATCAAGAACCAGGCCCTGTGGAGCGGGCTCAAGGACGTGGGCGTTCATGATCTGTCCTCGACGAGCAGTATCGTCCTTCGCTCCGGTCCGAGCACGACATCTCACGTCACCGCAGACGTGGTGATTGTCGCGCCGGAGGCAGCGTCTTCGAGCGCCGTGGCGGCGCTGCGTGACCCGGTCCGCAGCGACCGCAACATCGAGGGATTCGCCCCTGTCCGCGCCAGCGCGTTGCGCTTCACCGCCTTCGCCACCAACACCACCTACGAACCGTGCATCGACGAACTGGAGGCGTGGACACCAGCCACGGATGTCGGATCGCGCAACGTCGCCCTCGCGTCCGCTGGCGCCAAGGCCACGTCGTCGGGGAACTACGCCAACAATCCGAAGCACAAGCTGGAGCACATAAACGACGGCCAGTTCGGCAACCCACGCAGCTGGATCTCTGACACACAGGGGACCGGGTGGGTGCAGGTCGACTTCGCGGAGCCCACGGTGATCGACCGGGTCGCCTGGGGGCGCGACCAGACGAAGAAGTTCTCCGATCGGCTGGCGACCCGCTACGCCATCGAGGTGCTGACGGATGCCGGCTGGGTGCAGGTGGCGTCGTCCTTCAGCCGCCTCCCCTTCGGCGTCGATGCGAGCGCTGCGCCGGCCCTGCGCCTCGGACACCTGCCGGCCGATCAGGGTGAAGAGGGGCTGCGCCTGATCGCGCAGCGGACGGCAGCCAGAGCGGACGCCGCCAGGCTGCGCAAGCGGCCCCAGGTGTACGCCGGTCGCTTCGTCCAGCCCGAGCCCACGCGGTTCCTGCACCGAGGTGAGGTCACCGCCCCCAAGGAGGAGGTGACGCCGAACATCCCGGCGGTGCTGGGATCGTTGAAGCTGGCGTCCGACACGCCGGAGAGCGCGCGGCGTGAAGCCTTGGCGCGTGCCATCGTCGACAAGAGCAACCCGTTGACGGCCCGCGTCATGGTCAACCGCATCTGGCTGCACCACTTCGGCGAAGGGCTGGTGGATACGCCCAGCGACTTCGGGCGCATGGGGACGCAGCCGTCCCACCCGGAGCTCCTGGACTGGCTCGCCGCCGAGTTCATGGAGAGCGGCTGGAGCGTCAAGCACATCCAGAGGCTGATCCTGCGGTCGGCGACGTGGGCCCAGGCCAGCACCCCGCGTCCGAAGGGTCTGCGCGTGGACGCGGACACCCGCCTGCTGTGGCGGTTCCCACCTCGTCGCCTTGAAGCGGAGGCCATCCGCGACGCCGTCCTGTCGGTGAGCGGCGAGCTGGACCTGAAGATGGGCGGCCGCGGGTTCGAGTTGTTCGAGCCCAACGGCAACTACGTCCGCTTCTACGACCCCCGAAAGGTGTTCGCCAAGGACGGCTTCCGCCGCATGGTCTACGCGCGGGTGATCCGCATGGAGAAGGACGGCACGTTCGGCGCCTTCGACGCTCCGGACGCCGGCCAGAGCTGCGCCGAGCGGACGCGGTCGACCACCGCCCTGCAATGCCTGAACCTGCTCAACGCGCCGTTCATGACGCGACGCGCAGACGCCTTCGCCAAGCGCGTCTCGAAGGATGTGGGTGCGGCGTTGCCGGAGCAGGTGCGCCGCGCGTTCGTCCTCGCCTTTCTCCGCGCCCCCAGTGAGACTGAGCTGCGGGGTGGGGTCCGGCTGGTCACTGATCACGGGTTACCGGCGCTGTGCCGCGTGCTCCTCAACGCCAACGAGTTCTTGTACCTGCCATGACGTCGCGACCACTGACCAACATCGGACGCCATCTCCTGGACCGACGCGCGTTCCTGGGCGACGGGGCGACGGGTCTGGCGAGCATCGCGTTGGCGTCCCTGCTGCGGGACGCGGACCCGTCTGCGTTCACGGCGCCGTCGGTGGCACCCCGCGCCAAGCGCGTGATCCTGTTGTTCGCCTCAGGCGCCATGAGCCACTTGGACACCTTCGACCACAAGCCGGAGCTGATCAAGCGGCACGGCCAACCGATGCCTGGGGTCGACAAGCTGGTCACCTTCCAGGGGGAAAACGGCGCCCTCACCAAGAGCCCGTGGGCGTTCCGACCGCGAGGCGCGTGCGGCAAGCAAACGTCGGAGCTGCTCCCCCACCTGGGAGAGCTGGTGGACCGGATGTGCTTCATCCACTCCATGACCAGCCGCACGGCGACCCACGGCCCGGGCGAGAACTTCATGAGCACGGGCTTCACCCTGGACGGGTTCCCGAGCATGGGTTCGTGGATCTCGTACGCGCTGGGAAGTGAGAACGCGGACCTGCCCGCGTTCGTCGCGATCCCGGACCCGCGCGGCGTGCCGCAGGCGAGCGCCAACAACTGGGGATGCGGTTTCTTGCCGGCGGTGTACCAGGGCACCCCGTTCAACATGAACGAGCCCCTGCGCAACCTGGCGGTGCCCGAGGGCGTCACCCCGGGCACGGACCAGGCGGTGCGCGATTACCTGAAGCTCCTGAACGATCGGCACCTGGAGAAGAACCCTGGGGACTCCGATCTCGCGGGGCGCATCGCCGCCCACGAGCTCGCGGCGCGCATGCAGCTCTCGGTGCCCGAGGCTTGCGACCTCTCCGACGAGAGCGACGCGACGCTGGAGATGTACGGCGCCAACTCGAGCGACAAGGTCCGCGCCGGATTCGCGCGCAACTGCATCCTCGCCCGACGCCTCGTGGAGCGGGACGTGCGCTTCGTACAGCTGTTCAACGGCGCCTACGCCATGGGTGAAGGGGTCGGCAACTGGGACGGCCACAAGCACCTGAAGGCCCAGTACACCAAGCACGGGCCGGTGCTGGATCAGGCGGCCGCCGCGTTGCTACGGGACCTGGAGCGGCGCGGGCTACTGGAGGACACGCTGTTCGTCTTCACCACCGAGTTCGGTCGCATGCCCACGTTCCAGAAGGGCGCCAGCGGACGGGATCACAACGGCGAGGGATTCACCGTGTGGATGGCCGGGGCCGGCGTGAAGGCGCCGTTCAGCTTCGGTGGAACGGACGCCTTCGGATACCGGGCGGTTGATCATCCGGTGACGGTCTATGACCTGCACGCCACGATCCTGCACATCCTCGGGCTGAACCACGAGGAGGTGACCTGGACCCACAACGGCAGCGAGCGACGCCTGACGGACGTGCACGGACACGTCATCACCGACGTGCTGGCCTAACGCTCCCCCATGAAGGGGTAGCGCCAGTCGGTGGGCGGGACGAACGTCTCCTTGATCGTCCGGGCGGAGCACCAGCGCAGCAGATTGAGCTTGGAGCCCGCCTTGTCGTTGGTGCCTGAGGCGCGGCCGCCGCCGAACGGCTGCTGGCCCACGACGGCGCCGGTGGGCTTGTCGTTGATGTAGAAGTTGCCGGCGGTGTGGCGGAGCCGATCGGCCATGTGGACGGCGGCGTAGCGATCCTGGGAGAAGATGGCCCCCGTCAGCGCGTACGCGGACGCCGTGTCACAGGCGGTGAGCGTGTCTTCCAGGTTGGCGTCGTCGTAGACGTGCACGGTGATGACCGGGCCGAAGATCTCCTCGCACATGGTGCGGAAGTTCGGGTTATCCGTGGTGATAACGGTGGGCTGGATGAAGTAGCCCGCGCTGCCGTCGTATTCCCCGCCGGTGAGGATCTCGGCGTCGGACGCGGCCTTCGCGTAGTCGATGTACTCGGTGATGGTGGTGAACGCGTTCTTGTCGATGACCGCGTTCATGAAGTTGGAGAAATCCCGCGGGTCGCCCATGGTGATCTGGGCGATCTCGGCGACGAGGCGGTCCCTGTAGTCGTTCCAGATGGAGCGGGGGATGTAGGCGCGGCTGGCCGCCGAGCACTTCTGGCCCTGGTACTCGAACGCACCGCGGACGGTGGCCGCCACCAGCGCGTCCAGGTCGGACGACGGATGGGCGAAGATGAAGTCCTTGCCCCCGGTCTCGCCGACGATGCGCGGGTAGCACTTGTAGTTGTGGATGTTGTCCCCCACCGACTTCCACATGCCCTGGAAGACGGCCGTGGAACCCGTGAAGTGGATGCCGGCCAGGTCTTCGTGGGCGAGGGCCGGGGTGCCGATGGTGCCCCCTGATCCCGGGACGAAGTTGATGACCCCTGGGGGCAGCCCCGCTTCCTCCAGGAGTTTCATGAGGAAGTGGGCCGAGTAGACGGCGGACGACGCGGGCTTCCAGATGGACGTGGTGCCCATGAGCGCGGGGGCCGTCGGCAGGTTGCCGGCGATGGAGGTGAAGTTGAACGGGGTGACCGCGAAGACGAAGCCCTCGAGGCCGCGCTGCTCGACGCGGTTCCAGCAGCCGGGCGAGCTCTCCGGTTGCTCGGAGTAGATCTCGCGCATGTACTGGACGTTGTAGCGCCAGAAATCGATCAGCTCGCACGCGGCGTCGACCTCCGCCTGGAACGCGTTCTTGCTCTGGCCGAGCATGGTGGCGGCGTTGATGCGGTCACGCCAGGGGCCGGCGAGCAGGTCGGCGGCCTTGAGGAAGATGGCCGCGCGATGCTCCCACGGGGTCTCCTCCCATTGCCGCTCGGCCGCCTTCGCCGCCTTCGCGGCTGCGTCCACCGCGGCGGCGTCGCCCTGGTGATAGGTCCCGAGGACGTGCCCGTGATCGTGGGGCATGACGGACCGGGCCGTGTTGCCCGTCCGCACCTCCTCCCCGCCGATGACCATGGGCATCTCCACGGTCTCGCTGGCCATGGCATCGAGGGTCGCCTTGAGCGACGCCCGCTCCGCAGAGCCCGGAGCGTAGGCCTTGATGGGTTCGTTCTTGGGGACCGGTACTTCGAAGCTGGCGTTGGACACGGGATGCTCTCCGGTTGGGCCCGGATCTTAACGTCTCCGCAGAACCGCCACCCCCCCTGGGGAAAGTTGACAGCGCGGGCGAGACGCGCACAGTCACCGGCATGAGTGAAGCTGGCCTGGACGTGGTGAGAGAGGTGAGCGAAGCGGAGGACCGCATAAGGCCCTACGTCCGCGAGACCCCCCTGGAGCACTCGATCCCGTTCTCCGCCATGGGCGGCGGGGACGTCTGGCTCAAGATGGAGAATCTCCAGCTCACGGGCTCGTTCAAGCTGCGGGGCGCCGTCAACAAGCTGCTCTCCCTCCCTCCGGATGCCCGCGCGAAGGGGGTCATCGCGGCGTCGTCGGGCAACCACGGGCTCGGCGTGGCCCGGGGGTGCAAGGAGCTCGGCATCACGGGGGTGATCTACGTCCCCGCGGATGCGTCGCCGTCCAAGCTCGAGCTCATCCGCAGCTACGGGGCCGAGGTGCGCGTCCACGGCAACGACTGCATCGAAGCGGAGGCGGAGGCCCGACGCGCGGCGGCGGAGACCGGCGCCGCGTACATATCGCCCTACAACGACGCCGTCGTGGTCGGCGGCCAGGGCACCATCGGCGTGGAGATCGCGCGGCAAGTGGACAGCGCGGACGCGGTGTTCGTCTCGGTGGGCGGCGGCGGCTTGATCTCGGGGATCGCTGGCTGGTTGAAGCACTGCTGGCCCAAGATCGAGGTGGTGGCGTGTTCGCCGGCGGCGTCATGCGTCATGCACCAATCCCTCGACGCCGGTCGCATGCTGGACCTGCCCTCCGATCCGACCTTGTCGGACGGCACCGCTGGAGGCGTGGAGGCGGACACGGTCACCTTCCCCGTATGCCAGGAGCTCGTAGATCGCACGGTCCTGGTCACCGAGGACGAGATCGCCGCGGCCATGCGCGCGGTCATCGAGAATCACCACGTGCTCATCGAGGGCGCCGCGGGCGTGGCGGTCGGGGCGTGGATGAAGGAGCGGGCGCGCTACGACGGCAAGCGGGTCGTCATCGTCCTGTGCGGCGCCAACATCGGGTCCAAGGTGTTGGCCCGGGTGCTCGCTGGAGAATCGGCGTGAGGGTGGTGAAGCGAGACGCGATCGACGCCGTGCTGCCCCAGCTCGACGTCGTGGGGGCCATGGAGGCTGCGTTCGTCGCCTACGCCGATGGGCGGTGCGTCGTCCCTCCCCCGGGCGAGCTGACCTTCCAGGACCCCCCGGGTGACGTCCACATCAAATACGGCTACGTCTCCGGTGACGATCACTACGTGGTGAAGATCGCGTCCGGGTTCTATGACAATCCGACCTTGGGACTGTCCTCCTGTGACGGGTTGATGCTGGTGTTCGCCCAGCGCACCGGGACGTTGGAGGCGATCCTGCTGGATGAAGGGAACCTGACCGACATCCGCACCGCGGCGGCCGGGGCGGTGTGCGCGCGACACCTGGCGCCCGGGGTCACCCGAATCGGGGTCTTCGGATCCGGCATCCAGGCGCGGCGCCAGCTGGAGCTGCTGCGCGAGGAGACCTCGTGTCGCGACGTGATCGCGTGGGGTCGGGACGGGGAACGCCTCGCGGCGTATGCGTCCGAGATGGGCGAGAGCGGGTACACGGTGGAGACCACGACGGAGCCGGATGCGGTCACCTCGTCCTGCAATCTGATCGTCACCTGTACCCCGTCCACGACCCCGTTGGTACGCGCCTCGACCCTGCGAGCGGGCACCCACGTGACCGCCGTCGGCTCGGATACGCCGACCAAGCAGGAGCTCGAGTCCGCGGTGGTCGAACGGGCCGACGTGGTCGTGGCGGACAGCCTCTCCCAGTGCGCGGACCGGGGCGAGATTCACCACGCCTCGAACGCCGGCACCGTCGTGCAGCTCGGAGACATCGTCGCCGGGAGGGTCGCCGGTCGCACCTCGGACGACCAGATCACCGTCGCCGACCTGACGGGGGTCGCGGTTCAGGACGTGGCCATCGCGACGGCCGTCCTCAAGGCGTTGGGTTAGGCCCGCAGCGCCTCGGCGACGCGGGACAGTCCGTCCTTCAGCTCCTCCGATCCCGAACCGAAGCCGATGCGGAGGAACCCGTCCATGCCGTAGTGGTCCCCGGGGACCAGCAGCACCCCGTGTTCGGTGCGCAGACGCTCACATAGCTCGGAGGAGTTCCCGCCGTGGTTGTAGCGCAGCCACAGCATGGCGCCGGCCGCCGGCGGCACGTAGGTCAGGGCGTCCCGATGGGCCGTCAGCCATTCAGCGATGACCGGGTAGTTCTCCCGCAGGATCGCGCGGGTGCGCCCCAGGATCCGCGCCCGCTGGGTCGGCTCGAGGGCGTGGGCCGCCAGGAGGTCCGACAACGCCGAGGGAGCGATGGTGGTGTAGTCGTGCCGCTCCCAGCACCGCGCGACCAGGTCGGTGGGCCCGGCGATCCAGCCGATACGCAGCCCCGGCAGCCCGTAGGCCTTGGACAACCCGGACGTGATGACCACCCGCTCCGCCCGGCCCCACATGGACGCCGTCTCTTCCTCGGCGCTGATCTCCGCGCCTCGGTAGATCTCGTCGGCCAGGACATAGGCCCCCACACGGTCGGCGATGACGCCGATGGCGTCGAGCTCGTCGGCCGTCAGGCAGGACCCGGTCGGGTTGTTCGGGTTGCAGATGGCGATGATCCGGGTGCGCTCATTGACCACCTCCGCCAAGGCGTCCATGTCCGGACACCAGCGACCGGCGGCCGTATCCTCGACCAGCCGCCACCCCTTGGTGTCGGCGCCGTATGCCCGCGCCAGCCCCCAGACCTGCATGTAGTTCGGCAGCATGACGACGACCTCGTCGCCGGGCTCGATGAGCGTCCACGTGACCACCTGGTTGGCCTCGGCGCCGCCCGTGGTCACCTCCACATGATCCTCCGTGGCGCCGGGATAGAGGGCCGCAATGCGCGCTCTCAGCGCCGGCGTCCCGTTCGTCTGCACGTAGTGCAGCGGCTGCTCGAGTAGCGCCCGTCGCAGGTCCGGATCTGTCTCGATCAACGCGTCCGCCGTGAGCGGCTCGACGCCGCTCTCCGACAGATTTACGTCCACGTGGTGCTCCCACGTGGACTGCCAGCGCTCCATCAGAAAAGGTTCGAACGGCATGGGAAGCAACCTACCACGTCAGGACGGCGGGGCACGCGAAGCGCGTCGACGCGGGTCACGCCAACGCTGGGTGGGAGCCGTCCAGGAAGGCGGCGCACTCGTCCACGTCGTTCTTCGAACCCATGAAGACCGAGGTTCGCTGGTGCAGTTCGGTGGGCTGCAGATCGAGGACCCGTCCGCCGTCTTCGGTGATGGCGCAACCACCGGCCTGCTCGACGACGAACGCCAGGGGGTTGACCTCGTACTGCAAACGCAGCTTCCCGTCTGGCCGCTTCACCGTGCCCGGATACATGAAGACCCCACCCTTGATCAGGGTCCGGTGCACGTCGGAGATCATGGACCCGATGTAGCGCGAGGTGCGGGGACGACGCGTCTCCGCGTCTTCCTCTTTGAGCCAGGCCACATAGCGCTGCAGGTTCGGGGTCCACGAGTGGGTATCCCGTTCATTGATGGAGTAGATCTTGCCGGCGTCGGGGATCTTGATGTTCTCGTGCGACAGGAGGAACTCGCCCAGGGTGGAGTCCAACGTGAAGCCGTGGGCCCCATACCCCGTCGTGTAGACCATGACCGTGGACGACCCGTAGATGACGTAACCCGCCGCCACCTGCTTGCACCCGGGCTGGAGGCAGTCTTCAAGGGTCCCGTGGGCACCCTTGGACTGGCGGAGGTGGATGCTGAAGATCGTCCCGATGGACGCGTTGCAGTCGATGTTGGACGAGCCGTCCAGCGGATCGAACATGAGGACGTACTTGGCACTCTCGGACGCGAACTTGTCCGGGATCGGGATGATCTCCTCCTGCTCCTCCGACGCCATGACGCACACGCGGCCCGTGTGGTCATTCATCCGATAGATCGCCTTGTCGGCGTAGACATCGAGCTTCTTGACGTCGTCACCGGACGCGTTGACGCTCCCGTCGTCTCCGAGGATGTCGCCGAGCCCGGCGCGGCGGACCTCACGGGAGATGATCTTGGCGCTGGCGGCGATATCGTTCAGGAGCTGCGTCAGGGCCCCTGTCGCGCCGGGGCGGAACTGCTGCTGCTGGAGCGTGTGGCGCTCGATGGTCACGATCTTGCTGGAGAAGGTCGCCATGGTTCATCGAGCGTAAGCCCCGGAATGCCCCCTTTCAACGCATGGCTTGACCCAGTCGGGGCTGCGATCCAGACTGGAGATCGAGGGGGGATTCCCACGTGAGCTCGGATCAGGATCTCAAACAGCGGGTGCACACCGCGTACGCGGACGTCAAGGACCGCGTCCATGACCGGATTGTCGGGATGGAGGAGGTCATCGACCTGCTCCTCATCGGCATCCTGTCCGAGGGACACTGCCTGCTCGTCGGCGTCCCGGGGCTCGCAAAAACGTTACTTATCAGCACCCTATCCGAACTCCTGGACCTGAAATTCGCGCGGATTCAGTTCACGCCGGACCTGATGCCCTCGGACATCGTCGGCACGGAGGTCATCTCCGAGGACGCGGCGACCGGTGACCGGGGCTTCCGCTTCATGAACGGCCCGGTCTTCGCGAACGTCATCCTCGCCGACGAGATCAACCGGACGCCGCCCAAGACCCAGGCCGCCCTCATGGAAGCGATGGAGGAGCGCCAGGTGACCATCGGGGGACGCACCCACTCTCTGGAGCGTCCGTTCTTCGTCCTCGCGACGCAGAACCCGATCGAACAGGAGGGGACCTATCCCCTCCCGGCTGCCCAGCTCGACCGCTTCACCTTCCTCATCAACGTCGAATATCCGAGCCGCAAGGACGAGTACAAGATCATCCGCACCACGTGCGCCCCCCGTGACTACCGAACGGACGTCATCCTCGGGGGCGACGAAATCGTCGGCTTGCTCGACCTGGTGCACCGGGAAGTGCCGCCACCGGAGGTCGTCCTGGAGGCCACGCGGATCGCCCGCGCGACCCGACCCGACGATGAGCTCGCATCCGACACCGTGAAGCGATACGTGGCTTGGGGCGTGGGTCCCCGCGGCGCCCAGGCGGTCGTCCAGGCCTCCAAGGTCCGGGCCATGCTGCATGGTCGCGACCGGCCTAACCTCGACGACGTACACGCGCTCGCCGTGCACGCATTCCGGCACCGCCTCGTCCTCAACTTCCGGGGCGAAGCGGAGGGCGAAACCGCCGAGGGGATCATCCGAGAGGTCCTCGCCGGTGGAGCGGGCGAGCGCCGTCGTACGACGGTAGCGGCGGGCGGCGACCGACGTCGGACGACCGGACACCGCGGCCGGGTCGCGCGCCGCTGAGCGGGACCCTGCCTTGAGCGACACCGCCGTCCGCACGCGCGAGATCGCGCGCCTCGCCGCTCCGATTGTGCTCGGTCAGGTCTCCCACGTCCTGGTCGGACTCGCGGACACGATCATGGTGGCTCGGACAGGACAGGCACCGCTCGCCGCGCTCGGCCTCGCCGCGCCCGTCTTCCTCATCGGCTTCCTGTTCTTCTCGTCCCTGTTCCAGGGCACCCAGACGGTGTGCGCCCGCCGACTCGGCCAGGAACGGCAGCGGGAGACCGGCACCGTGCTCTCCAGCGCGCTCCTCGTCGGGATCGTCATCGGAATCCCCGCGAGTCTCTGCGGGATCTTCCTCCCGGGCCCGTTGATGTCGTCACTGGGGACCGACGCGACCACGGCGACCATCGCCACGGACTACCTCCAGTACCGGTGGGGCGGCGGCATGTGGCTGGTCGTGCTGGCGTTCGCGTTCCGTGGATTCTATTGGGGCATTGGGCTGACCCGCGTCGACCTGTTCGTGAGCCTGCTGTTCAACCTGGCCAACATCATCCTCAACTGGGTGTTCATCTTCGGTCACCTGGGGGCCCCCGCCATGGGCGCAGCCGGCGCCGGGCTCGCCTCCGCCATCGCCAACCTCCTGTCCGTGTTCACGTTCTTTGCGCTGACCATGGGACCCAAGATGCGGGAGCAATACGGAGCGTTTCGACAGCGCCCCCATCGGGACATCGCGAAACAGATCGTGCGCCTGTCGGCGCCCCGCTCCATGCAGGCGCTGGCGTTCACCCAGGCGATCGTGTTCTTCAAGATCGTCAGCGACCACACGGGGCAGGCTGGCCTGGCCGTGTCCGCGGTCATCTGGCGATTCATCGGCTTCACCGTCCTCGTTTCCATCGGGATCGGAACCGCGACGGCGACCCTCGTTGGCCGCGAGCTGGGCGCTGGACGTAAGGCCTCGGCCGCCCGATTCGGCTGGGCCGCTGTCCGCCTTGGGGTCCTCACGGTGGCGGCGCTCGCGATCGTGTTCGCCCTGTGCCGCGAACCGATCCTGCGCCTGTTCTTCAGCCGCGACCCGGGCGTCGCCGACGCCTCGACGCTCACGTCGGATCAGCTGGTCGCCCTGGCGGTCTCGCCGTTCCTCTTGATGCTCGCGTTCCAGGTCATCGACGCCGTCGGCATCATCCTCTCCCGCGCGCTCAACGGGGCCGGAGAGGTCATGTACGTCATGTACGCCGAATTCGCCGTCGCGTGGGGAATTTGCATTCCAGCGACCCTCCTGGGCGTTCATTTTCTCGGCAAAGACGACCCTCTGTGGGGCGCGTGGTGGGGCTGGGGTGCGTACTGCACGGCCTGGGCAATCGCCATGGCGTGGCGATGGCGCCGCGGCTCATGGAGCCAGATCGAGATCTGAGCGACCTCCGCTCCGCGCTTGACTGCGGCCCGATGACCGGGTGTTATGCGGCCATGCCCGGCTCCCCCCCCCAAGTCAATGCGTTCTTGATCTGTGACCAGGCGTTCCCTCAGGCGGGGACGCGAAAGTGGTGCGTGATCGGCACATTCGGCGTCATCTGGGCCCAGCGCTTCCCCGTCACCCACGCGCCTCTGGTTGTCTTCATCGGGCTCTCCGACTTCGAGGGGAATTGCACGGTCACCCTCGGCATCCGCGACACGAACGGGGCCCCCGTAGCGCTGCCAGTCAAGGACCAGGACGGGAACCAGGTCTCCGAGATCCGGATGCAATTCCAGGCGGTCCCTCTGAGCGTCGCCGAGTTCGCGGTCCCGTTCCCCCCCATGACCTTTGAAGAGGCGGGCAGCTACACGCTCGAACTGGTCGCGGGAGGAACCATACTCGCCGCCCGATCCTTCCGCGTCGAACAAGCGCCGCCACCGCCGCCACCGGGACAGATGCCCCAGGCTCCGCCGGGCTTCCCAACCCTGCCCACGCCCCCCGGCGGCGAACCCGAGTAGCCCTCACCCCTGTCGGTGAGAGATCAGGGCAAGAACGCCCGCGGGTTCTTGAGCTTGGCGGGCAGATAGACGTCCATGACGTAATTCAGCCCCCACTTCGCCAGCGCCTGCTGCTCGGCGCGGACCCCCATCTTCAGCAGCTGCTGCATGGCCTTGGTCCACGGCTTGTGGGCCTTGAAGAACGGGTCGTTCTTGAGCGCGTCCTTGGCCCGCCGAACGTCGACGTCCTTCAGAGGATGGGTGGGCAGCTTGTAGTCGATGATGTCCTGCGGCATCACCCCGAGGAACCGCGCCTGGGGGACGCAGTAGAACTGGTTGATGTGGGCGGCGTTCCCGGAGCCGACCTTCAGGCTGCGATAGATGTTGCTGACGCCGTAGGGGTCGCAGTCCACGAAGGCGTACACGGGGATCTTCTGCGAATCGGACAGCCGCCGTATGAAGCGCCGGCACGCGCGGGTGGGGACGCCGCTCATGGACACGATGACGCAGTTCACCTTCGTCGGGTAGGCGTGATACTGCAAGCGTTGGAACATGCCCCCGGTCTCGATGGCGAGCACGAACTTCGCCTTGGTTCGAAACTTCAGGTGCTCGACCGAGTGAGGGATCGTGTAGGCGCCGGACCCGAACTTGGTGCAGTCGATCTCGATGCTGCGGCCGGTAGCCGGGTCCCGATCGATCACCACAAGCTGACCGGCGACGGCCCCGCCGTGCTCATCCGGGTAGAAACGGAGCTGCTCCCGCGTGACACCGTCGAGGGAGAAGGTCGCCTCGATGTCGTCCATCACCGTGTCGGACTCGGACTGATGGTCGAACCTGGCGTCGCCCCAGTTCTTGCTCTGATAGTAGGCGTCTCGCTTGGTCGCAAAGGTGTCCTCACGGACCATGTCCTTGGACAAGCCCATCATCCGCAACGTCTGGGCGAACGTCCGGACCGTGTTCACAGTCAGCGTTCGAGTCTTGCGCTGACGTCCGATCTGGAAGTAGCCGACCCTGATGTCGTACTTGACGTTGGACAGGGCGCGGACCGGAGATCGCAGCTCCGGTTTCTGCCCCTTCATGATCTTGGCGTGGAGGCCCTTGGCCGTCTTGTCGATGGCGGTGACGACCTTGGTCTTCTGCCATGCAGACTTCTTCTTCGTGACCTTCGCCTTCTTGGTCGCCTTCCTACGCGGCCTCTTCAAGCCAGGAGGCAGGCCCCCGGCCTCGGTCGCCGGGACGGGAGCTTCCTCTTCGTAGTCGAGCTTGTCATAGGCCCGCTTGCGAACGGTCACGGACGCCTCGAGGGAGGCGGGCGCGGGCGCCTTGCCACGAGCGGGGGCCTTCTTACGACCCGCCTTCTTCTTGCGCTTGGTGACCTTCTTCTTCCTACGCGCCACGTCAGTGCTTCCGGCTGCGCTCGAGGACGTCCTCGAGCTTGTTCACCGCCCTGGTCGTCTGCACATCCGACAGCTCCAGGATCTCCTGGAGAGCGATGCCGATCTGGGGCAGGTACTTGGAGATGTAGTCAACCTTCTTCGCCTCGTCCGCCTCACGGCGGCGGCGGCTGAGAAACGCGCCGAGCTTGCGGCCGCACTCGTTCAAAGCCAGCCGGATCTCCTTGACGATCTCGGGATAGTGGGCGACGGCCTCCTTGCTCTCGGAGGTGAACGGGACCCAGACCGACGCCACGTGGACGAAGATGACCAGCGGTCCGACCGGCAGCGCGCCGCGGGACTGCTGCAGGCCGTAGTTCTTCCACGTGGTCCCGACGATGGACTTGGAAATGGCGCACGCGCCCGGCTGGTAGAGCAACGGGACGCGATTCGCGAATCGGATCACGCGGGCCAGGTCATCGGCGGGCAAGTTGCCGCCCCAGGCGATCCCCGCCTCGACGACGAAGGGGTTGCCCCGATAGACCGCTGGTGGCCGCGTCACGGCGGTGAAGAGGTCCGCATCGACCTCCTTCTTGAGCCCTTCGAGGACGAGCTCCTGACCGATCGGGACGACACAGTCCGTCGCCGGCGACATGATTCGCGTCTTCCGGATCGCCTTGTACAGAAGATCCGCTTCGCGGTTCGCGATAGCCCCGGGGCGCGCCTTGGTCGAGACCCCCGCCGCGTCACATATGGCCCCCGCCACCGCTGACGACACACGAGAGAATGCGTCCTGCAACGCCCCCTTCACGGTGCGCGCCGGGCTCCCCTTGAGCAACCGGGCAAGGACGCCGAGCTCGACGCCGTGCGGGTGCGGCTTGATCTCGCGCGCGGGGTCGGGGATGCGCTGCGACGCCCTCTTGAAGACCACCGGCTCGTCCTCTCCTGGTCCCTGATAGGTGATGCTCACATGGGGATTCGCCATCGCCGTCTGCTGCAGGTACTCGTCGACGGACTGCTTGCCCTTGAGATAGCGGCCCTCGAGCTGGATCTCGACCCGCGTCCCGGATCCCTTGCGGAAGGTCTTGGCCTCACGCTCACGCATAACCTCAGGACGGTTGCGCGCGGTGTCGATCCGCACCTCCATGCGCAGGGCCTTGCCGCTCTTGGACGGCCGAGTCGTGATGCGCATGGGCTTTCCCGTGGTGAGCTGACCGTACATCCCGGCAGCCGAGATCCCGATCCCCTGCTGGCCGCGGCTCTGCTTCATGCTGTGGAACTTGGAGCCGTACAGCAGCTTCCCGAAGATCTTCCCCACCTGGGCCTTCACGATCCCGGGGCCATTGTCCTCCACCGCGACGACAAAGCGCTCGTCCTCCCCTTCCACGGGAGTGATCTCGACGAGCAGGTCGGGCAGGATCTCCGCCTCCTCGCAGGCGTCGATGCTGTTGTCTACCGCTTCCTTGATGGTGGTGAGCAGGGCCTTGCGTGGGTTGTCGAAGCCGAGCAGATGGCGGTTCTTGGCGAAGAACTCGGAGACCGAGATCTCGCGCTGTCGTTTCGCCATGGACTCCGCGGTCGCCTTGGTCCGCCGGGTCGCGGGCTTCTTGCGGGTCGCGGGCTTCTTGCGGGTCGCGGGCTTCTTGCGGGTCGCGGACTTCTTGCGGGCCGCAGGCTTCTTCCGCGTCGCCCGCTTGGCGGGCTTCCGCTTGGTCACCTTCTTCCGCTTCGCACCCCTCGCCTTCCGTACCGCCATGCGCGCGTCAGTATAGCCCTTGGGAGCAACGACGACCGGGAGCGCCGAACCGCATCAGTCGGCGTCACGGCCGATCGCACGATCGGTCACCTCGAGCGCCTTGTCGATGATGGCGAAGCCCTCGCGGAGCACAGCCTCGGTGATGGTGAGCGGCGGGTTGGTGAAGAACGTCCCTCCCCAGACGAGCGTGAACAGGCCGCCGGCGCGGAACGCCGCGTTCAAGTCCTTCATGGCGGGATGGGAGCCGCGATACGGGACCAGCGGTGCACCATGGGCGTCGCCCAGTTCGACCAGACCGAAGAGCCCGATGTTGCGGGCCGCCCGGACCGAGGGATGCCGCTGCACCAACCGCTCCATCTCCTCCCCCATGATCGGACCGAGACGCGCGGCGTTGCCGACCAGGTCCTCCTCGGCGATGACGTCGAGGACGGCCATGGCGGTCGCGCATGCCAGGGCATGGGAGTTATAGGTGAGCCCCCCCCAGAAGACGTTCTCACGGAAGTGGTCGGCGATGGGCTGCCGCAGACCGACCGCTCCGAGGGGCACGTAGGAACTCGTCAGCCCCTTCGCCATGGTGACCATGTCGGGGACGATGCCCCCGTGCTCGAAGGCGAACATCTTGCCCGTCCTGCCGAAGCCGCACATGACCTCGTCACAGACCAGCAGGATGCCGTGGCGCTCGGTCAGCTCCCGCACCCCTTTAAGCCAGCCCGCGGGCGGAGCGAGGACGCCGTTGGTACCCGTGACCGTCTCGATCAAGAGGGCCGCGATCTTGTCCGTTCCTTCGTACCGAAGGACCTCCTCCAGGTAGATGAGGTGGTTCCTGGTGACCTCCTCCTCGGATGCACCGAACGAGTAGTCGTAGGGCTCCGGGTCCATGACGTGGACCACCCCCGGCATGCCGGGCTCGTTCTCGAGACGCCTTGGGTCACCGGTCAACTGCATGCACGCGTTGGTGGCTCCGTGGTAGCTGCGGTAGCGAGCGATGATCTTGTGGCGCCCCGTGTACTGACGGGCCGCCTTGATGGCGTTCTCGTTCGCCTCGGCGCCGCCGAGGGTGAAGAAGAACGTGTCGATGTCACCTGGGAGCAGCTCCGACAAGCGCCGGGACAGCCGAGCGCGCGACTCCGTCGCCGATCCGGGCCACGCGTAGACCAGCTTGTCAGCCTGCTCCTTGATCGCCTGCACCACCTTGGGATGTCCGTGCCCCACGTGAACCGACATCAACTGACTGTTGAAATCGAGGTAGCGGTTGCCATCCGGATCGTAGAGGTAGAGACCCTCTGCGCGCTCGACGGGCAGGGGCGTGACCTGCCCCGTCGCCGACCACGCGTACAGCGTGTGCTTCAGGCAGAGATCAATCATCTCCTGCGCGTTCATGGCCTCAACTCATCCACGTCTGGTCCTTCTGGGCCGCCCACTTGGACGTGATCTTTCGCGGCCGGGTCCAGAACCGGAAGCCGTCCCATCCCGTGATGTTGCCGTGCCCGAACAGCGAGTCGTTCCAGCCGCCAAAGCCGAACGGCTCCCGCGGCACCGGGACGCCCACGTTGACGCCGCACATGCCGGAGGACACGCGCTCCATGACCTCCCGCGCGACGTCTCCGGAGGTCGTGTAGACGCTCGACGCGTTGCCGTACTCGGACGCGTTCTCGATGGTGATGGCCTCGTCCACGGTCGCGACCCTGATGATCGACAGCACCGGGCCGAAGATCTCTTCGCACCCCGCCGGCATGTCGGGGGTGACCCCGTCCAAGACCGTTGGCCCAACCCAGTAGCCCCCGTCCGTGGCCCGCTGACCGCGGCCGTCCACCAGCACCTTGACGCCGGATTCCTCGGCCGCGTTGATGTAGTCCGTGATGCGTGCGGCCGCCGCGTCGCTGGTGATGGGCCCCATCTGTTCGCCGAGGCGGAGCTCCTCCGCCTTCGCGGCGATACCGCTCACGATGTGATCCACGTCGCCGACACCGAGCATCACCGACGCCGCCATGCAACGCTGGCCAGCGCAGCCCGTGAACGAATCGACCACGTTCTGCGTGGTCAGCTCAACGTCCGCATCGGGCACGACGATGAGGTGGTTCTTGGCGCCGCCCAGGCACAGCATGCGCTTGCCCGTCGCCGCGCCCCGGGCATAGACCTGACGCGCCACCGCCGTGGACCCGACGAACGCCAGCGCCGCGATACCCGGATCATCGGTCAGCGCCTCGACCGCCGCCCGTCCCCCATTGACGACGCTGAAGATCCCGGCTGGCAGCCCCGCCTCCTCGAACAGAACCGCGAGCCGCTGGATCGACAAGGGCACCTGCTCGGACGGCTTGATGATGAACGCGTTGCCGCCCACGATCGCCTGCGGCAACATCCACATAGGCACCATGAGCGGGAAATTGAACGGGCAGATCCCAGCGACGACGCCGAGGGGTTCGTGCACGACCATGCAGTTGACGCCGCGGCTCACGTCGAGCTGCTGACCGACCGCCAGGTTGGGCAGGGAGCATCCGAACTCCACGCACTCAATGGCCTTCAGCACGCTGCCCTTCGCCTCCTCGTAGACCTTGCCGTTCTCGTGCGACACCAGCCAGGTCAGTTCCTCCAGGTCGCGCGTCATCAACTCGCGCAGACGATAGAAGACCTGCGCACGGTCGCGGATCGGCAGCCGCGCCCACGCGGGCTGAGCTTCACGCGCCGCGGCCACCGCCGCGGCCACCGCCGCGGCGCCGCTCATGGGCACCCGCGCCATGGCCTTGCCGTGGCGCGGGTTCATGACGTCGATCAGATCGGCGCCCGGATCCTCCACGAACGCACCGCCGATGACGTTCCGGGCGTCCGCGTACTCTGCGAATTCGTAGCTCGTCGCGGTGAACTTGGACGTCATCGAGCGCTCTCCGTCGGTGTAGGCGTGATCAGCAGATTCGGTGGGACCGCCGCAACCACCTCGTTCAGAGACCGGCCAGCATCACACCGCATGCGATTCCATCTCAACCCTCGGACGGGGGCTTGTCCAGCAGGCTCACGAACACGCCGGCGAGGGCAGACAGCGCGAACGCAGGGGGCAGCTCCTCGAGGGCGGCGAAGAACGCCCCCACACCCGGGAGGAGGGGCGCGCCGAACTTGAACAAGGGAACGCACGCGAACCCCGTCACCATGGCGGCCAACGCGCCGTTCTTGGTGAACCGACTCCAGAAGAGGGAGAGGATCACCGTTGGGCAGAAGGTCGCAGCGATGCCCGACCATCCGAAGATCACGAACCAGAAGATGGAACGCTCTTCGGTGAACGTCGCCACCAACAGCGCCACCACGAGCGCGGCGCTGGCGATGGCGATGGTGGCCTGCCGACAACGGGATACGAGCACCGCGTCATCGAGGTCCGGGCGACGCACCTTCTGATACCAGTCGCGGACCGCGGCGCTGGCGCCGACGATAAGGAGCGAGTCCACCGTCGACATGGAAGCCGACAACACGATGGCGATGTAGAGCCCGACCACCATCGCGGGCATGAGGTGCTCGACGAGCATGGGGAGCGCCGTTTCACCCTCGATCCCAAGAGAGTGGCGGGCGAGCATACCGATGAGAACCGCACCGCTGTCGGCCAGGATGGTCCAGGCGATCGCCACCGTCGCGCCGCGGGAGATCTCGGATTCATCGCGGAGGGACATGAAGCGAACGAACACCTGAGGCGACCCCATGAACCCGAGACCGATGCACAGAAACGCGAGGGTGCTGGCGATGCCGACGGCGCTCCACCCCTCCTTGCCTGCGAAGCTCAGCAGGACCGGGTCCTGGGCGCCCAGGCCATCGAGCACGGCGCCGACACCACCCGCGGCGGCGAAGCCCACCACCGGCAACACCACCAACCCGACCACCATCATGGCGCCCTGGAACAGGTCAGACCACACGACGGCGACGAAGCCGCCGAACGCCACGTACACCAGCACGACACAGAAGCCAACGAGCGCCCCGAGATACCAGTTCCAATCGAGGAAGACCTCGAAGGCCTTCCCCGTGGCGTCGATCTGAGCCGCCACGTACAGCGTCACGAAGACCACCAGCGAGGCAGCCGAGACCATACGCAGGTGATGTCGGGTGTCGCTGAACCGCGACTCCAGATAGTCGGGCACGGTCACCGAATCGAAGCGGTCCGTCAGACGCTTGAAGCGGCGCGCCATGAACAACCAGGCGCCGGCCACGCCGAGCACCTCACCGATGACGACCCAGAACGCCTGCACTCCGACGGCGGCGCCCATCCCGGTCAACCCCAGCAACAGCCAGGCCGACTCCCCCGTCGCCCGCGCGGAGAACGCCACCGACCAGTACCCCATCGTCTTACCGCCGACGAAGTAATCACGCAGGCTCTTCATCCGACGTGAGGCGATGACGCCGATCACGACGAGCACGACGAGATAGAGGATGAGCCCAGGCAACTTCCAGGTCATGTGCGATCCGTTCGTCCGCAGCGCAGGCTGCACGAACGCTCTGCGGCCCGTGCGAGGGTGGCGGCACGGCCCGCCAGTGGGGAGCCGGAGATTCTATATCATGCAGCCATGAGCCTCGTGCGCATGGAAGAGATCGCGGACACACGGGGACTCGTACGGGTCGTCCTCGATAGCCCCAAGGTCAACGCCATGGGCAGCCAAGTGCTCGCCCAGTTGGCCATCGGACTCGAGGGGCTCGCCGCCAACGACAAGGTCCGAGGCGTGGTCCTCGCCGGCGAAGGTAGTTGCTTCTCGGCCGGGCTGGACCTGAAGGAGGTGGTCGCGCTCGAAGGGGACGACCTGATCGAGTTCATCGCGTGCCTCGAGCGCGTGTTGCTGGCTGCGTTCGCCTTCCCCAAGCCGATCGCGACCTCCGTGCGCGGGCACGCCATCGCGGGCGGCCTCGTCCTCGCCCTGGCCACAGACCACGTCGCGCTCGGCGACGGGGAGTACCGCGTCGGCCTCACCGAACTGGCCGTCGGCGTCCCGTTTCCCCGGTCAGCTCTGGAGGTCGTACGCAGCGCCCTCTCGTCCCGTGCCATGCGCCGCATGGTCCTGCGCCCCGACACCCTCGCCGTCAAGGACGCGTGGGCGCTTGGCGTCGGCGACGACTTCACCGACGACCCCGATGCGGCCGCCCTCGACTGGGTTCGTCAGGCCGCGGCGCTCCCCGCGACATCATTCAAGATCGCCAAGCAGCAGCTCCGCGAGTTGAGCATTGCCCGCTGGACCGAGAACGCGGCGTCGGATCGCGTGCGGTTCGCCGAGCTCCTGCAAGCACCCGCGGCGCGCGACGCCATGCGCGCGGCGCTGCGGTAAACGGGGCTAGGGTAGGCGCACCCCCACCCGCCGGATCTTCAGGATCTCGCATGCTTCCAGCGGCGTAACTCGCATCCACCGGACGCCCTTTCCAGCCCGCGGCGGGAACGTCGCCGTTCGCTCGACCCACTGGCCGGTCGCCGGGATCTCCAGGTCGAGGGTGTGCATGGCCGACTTGCCCGGCAGCTCACCCCACGCGACCTCCAACCGGATACGGGCCGTCTCCGCGTGCCGCGACACGGCGGCCAGAGCGATCGTCACCTCGACGGGCTTGTTGCGATCCGCCAGCAGGGCGCTCATGAGCCAGGCCTCACGCGCGCCGGCCACCCAGGTGAACGCCCCCTCCTCGTCGAGGCCGCCCGCCAGCATGTCCGGAGCCGGGATCCAACCGTCACGGATCTCCGCCCCTGAGAAGGTCACGGCCGTCGGGTCCAGGCCAACCGCGCCGGCGCCCGGGTAGTGCAGGGAGAACATGCGCTCCTCGTCGCGCGCCAACCGCACGACGCCGGCTCGTGGCCAGACACCGGCGAGGCGAACGTCCAGGTCTCCACCCAGCGCTGGCGTCTGCGAAGGGAGCCACGCCACGGCGCTACCGCCAGCCGCCACGCCCTCCTCAGGCAGCGGCAACTTCATCACGTCGAACGGCAGCCGCTGACGGCCGCGCTTGAAGCCGGCGAGCAACAGCGGAGACAGGGGCCATCGCCCGCCGGGGACGTGATGGGGGCCCGGGTTGCTGATGCGTACCCGCCACAGGCCAGGCAGGCCCGGGATCTGTGGGACAAGTCGCGACGGCCGGAGCTCCTCCGCGACGAGCGGCAGCGGGCCTTCCTTCTGCGCGACCCCCGGCAGGCGCGCGGCCGCCACGATCCACGCCTGCGTCGCGCCGCTGTCGGCGATGCGACGGCACAGCGCATCGCGCGCGTCCGGGTCTCCGACCAGGTGCAACAAACGCGCGGCCTGCAGCAGGCACGGCGCCGCGGTCCGGTCGGTACCGCAGATCTCACCGGCCCGTTGCCACGCATCGATGGCCGCACGGTAACGCCCGACCTGAGCCCCATCCCGCGCCTCGGCGCTGAGACGCCCCGCCTCTTCCAGCTGCTCGCGGCGCCCCCGACCGAGGACCCGGTCTGCGACCGCACGGGTCTTCTTCGTCGCCTCCGGATCCCAGGCGGTCAAGGACGGCAGCCACGCGACCGCCGCGTCCACGGGATCGAGGCGAGCCAGCAACGCGAGCCCAGCGTCACGGACGCGATGATCGAGGTAGGGCTCCTGCAACAGCTTCCACAACACCGGCACCACCGTCGGCGACGGCGACCCCGCCAGCCCCTCCAGCAGCGGCACGCAGCGAGTCGGAAACAACGCCAGGGGAATGACGCGTTGTTCGAGCTCGGCGCGATCACGGACCACCCCGAGCATGGAGAGCCCCACGAGTCCGAGGAAACGGCCCTCTCCGTCCGGACGATCCGCCGCCCGATCCAGGCGGCCGCGACCGTCGCCGCGCCCCGACCGAGCGAGGACCACCGCCGCCCGCAGCGACACCGGACCAGGCGCCGCCAGCAGGTCTCGCAACACGCCGGCCCGCTCGTCGTCGACGGCGAGCGTCGGCCGCGCGCACCGCGTCAGCAAATCCAGTCCGATGGCCACGCTCCCCCAGCCCGCTCGCGGCGTCACCAGTCGCCACGCCGCCGCGGCCAGTCCATCACCCAGCACGCTCTCCGCCTCAAGCGTCAACAAGCGACGCGTCGGCTCCGGCCCGGCGGCGTCGGCCAGATAGGTCTCCACGGCTTCCCGCGCTCCGACCTCCCTGCTCTTCACGGCCTCGCGGAGTCGCGCCCCCCGCGCGGCGGGCCCCAGGACAGCGACCTCCGCCTGCAGGTCCCGTGGGGCGGCGTCGCCCTCCCGGTTCACGGATTGACACTCGGTCTTGAGGACCGCCAGCGTCCGTCGCATCCGGGTGACCACGTCGGCGTGCTCACCAGCGACGTTGCGCAGCTCCCCGGGATCGGCTTCCAGGTCGTACAGCTCCGCGATGCCGTCCGCTGGATTCCAGATCAGCTTGAAGCGGCCGTGTCGCAACGCGTCCCGATTGGCGGACGTGGATGAGAGTTGCTCGATCGTCCCCGGTAGCTCTGCGAACTGGATGTCCTCCGGAGCGTCAGGGTCCTCGTCGCCACCGAGCAACAGGGGCACGAGGCTCGCTCCCTGGAGCGGCAGGTCATGATCGACGTCCAGCAGGTCGAGCACCGTAGGCATGATGTCGATGTTCTCTACCGGCCGCTGCAGCACGCGCGGCGGCAAGCCGGGCACACGCACGATCAAGGGGACGTGCAGCTGCTCCTCGTAGAGCGTCGAGCCGTGGTAGTACGTCGTGTGCTCGCCGAACGCCTCCCCGTGGTCCGAGTTGACGACGATGATGGTCCGGTCATCCAGTCCGCGGTCACGCAGCGCCGAGAGCACCTTTCCGATCTCCGCATCGGCGCGGGCGATCTCTGAGAGATAGCGCTGATCGGGGCTGCCGCCGTAGTCATGCTCCGCGTGGAACTGATACGGGTGATGCGGCTCCATGTAGTGCAACCACAGGTGCCACCTCCGGTCCTTCGCTTGATCGAAGAACGTCGATGCGCAGTGGGTCTGGATCTTCCCGTCGCTCTTCCACGTCTTCGGGCGCCCGGGTTGCACCACGTCGAAGCCCGTCGCCATGACCTCGTAGGGACCGGTCTTCAGGTTGGCCGCCGCGATGGCGGGGACGGTCCCGGTGAAGAGGCCTCGCTGGCTCAAGAGACCGGCGAGGGTCACGTTCTTGTCGGTCAACTCCCGGAGCCCACGGGCGCGGCGAAACAGGGGCGTGGCCGTCGGGTATCTCCCATAGAACATCGACTGGAACGAGTAGTGGGTGATCGGGAACTGGGCGGACGCCCGCGCGAAGCGCGCCCCCTCCGCAGCCAGCACGTCGAGGACGGGTGTCGTGACGGGGCGCTGCCCCTGACACGAGACCCGGTCTGCGCGCAGGGTGTCTATCGTGATCCACAGGAGGTTCCAGTCCCCCCGATCAGGGAGGGCGGCGTCGAGGCGGCGGCGGAGAGAGGCGCGGCGAGCTGGACTCAGCTCCGCCGTGCGCCGGGCGAGAAACGCCGCGTCCTCCGCCACGTCATCGATCCGATCCGCCGACAGGAGCGGGCGCCACGCATCGAGGCACCGTGCCCCGTAACGCGTGCGCTCCCGAAACGCGAACGCGACGAATCCATCGGGAGGGGCTACCACCGCCACCACCGTCACCACCAGGAGGGTCACGAGCACCGCACCCGGCCGACTCTCGCCCGCGGCCACCCACGGGACGGCGACGGAGAGGGCCAGCAGGGCGAGGACCCCGACCCAGAGCGCCGTACGCAAGTACCCATAGGCCGTCAGGGCACCCCACGCGTCGACCGCGTCGAGCAAGGCCGCCGCCGCCGCAAACGCCAGCACCGCACCGGCCAGCCGTGAGCCCGAAGATCGAACGCAGCGGTGCACCGCGCCAGCCACCATGACAGCGCCGACGGCGACGATCGCCGGGGTCACGATCCGCAACGGCCACGCGGCCCAGTGTTCACGGATCGCTGGACCGGAATACAAACGAGAGGCGAGCCACATCCCGGCGAGGGCACCCACGCCGCCGACGACCAATCGGCGATGCGCCGCCGTCCGGTGTCCCGCGATCGCGGCGACACATCCGCCGACGAACCCGACCACCCCACCCGTCACCCCGTAGCGTCCGCATAACGCGGCGAAGAGGACCAGGGCGTTGCCCTCCGCCTGGTCACCGAGGCTGACCAGCGCTCGGACCCCGTCTACCAGCGCGAGCGCCACGCCGCCGACCGATCCCGCCGCGGCGGCGACGAAGACCGCTCGCCCCCGGCTCAGCACGGAAGGCCTCCAGGGACGCCCCCGGCGGCGGGGTGATTCCACAGGGTCAGCACCGACGCGTCGCCCTGGTAGCGGATGGCGCACAGCCCGAACGGATCGAGCTGCATCCGCTGCACCTGCTCGAGGCCGACGCGAAGGGCGTGCGCGACGAGACAACGAATCGGGCCGGCGTGCCCGACGTAGCACACCACCTCACGCTGCTGCCGCCGGAGCTCCGCCTGGACCCCCTTGAGCACACGACGGGACACGGCCTCCAGGCTCTCTCCGCTGGGCGGCTCGGAGCGGCAAAAATCGTGCAGGAAGCTGACCGCCGTGTCCCCCTCCGTGGCCACGATCTCCGACCACGGCCGGCCCTGCCAGGCGCCGAAGCGTTGCTCCCGCAGGTCCCGCCGCACCGCCAGCGATGCGCCCGTGTACTCGGAGATGCGCTCGGCGGTCATCCGCGCGCGGCGCAGGTCAGACGAGACGATGCGCGAGGGCTGCAACGCGGCGATGGCCGTCGCCACCGCAGACTCCTCAGGCGCCAACCCCCGCTGCAGCGGCGGATCGGATTGACCGAGCGCCGTGCGATCCCATTTCTCGGCGACCGGGCCGCGCCGGAGCAAGAACAAGGTCGCGTGGATCTCCGTCGCCATCCTTAGGGCCTCTTCCTCAGCACCAGGGTGACGTCACCACAATTGGATTGCAGGCCGCGGTCGGGGTGACCGTCCTCCTCCATGGCATGGACGGCGAGCAGATCGAACCCGCCGACCTCTTCGAGCAAACCCCGCAGCACGTCGCGCTGGAACGTCTTCAGAACGTACTCCTCCTCGAAGCTCTCCGGGCACTCGACGACGTCGCGGCTCAGCAGCTGCACGCGGATCGTCTCCTCACTGCGGACCGGATCCCGTCGAACGCTCTCGTAGCGTACCGCCGCCATGCCCCCGGACGGGATGTACATCGGCTCGCTCTCGTAGAGCACGTGAACGTCTTCTTCCACCAGCGCTCCGTCGTAGACGCAGGCACCGAGAAAGTAGAGCCCGTCAGGCCTCAGGTGATCGCGGACCGAGCTCAGGTGCGCCGCCGCTCCGGACAGGTCCGGCAGGTGACCGATGGACGAGTGGAGGTTGAAGACCACGTCGAAGGGGCCGGTCTCGAAGGCCAGGGAGCGCATGTCCCCCTCTGTTAACTCCGCCGCCTCCCCCAGGCGACGCCGGCACTCGGCCACCATCTGGGGCAACAGGTCGTTCCCGGCCACATGCAGATCGCGTACGGCGAACGGCAGCAGCCAGGTACCGGGTCCACAGCAGGGGTCCATGACCGACTCCAGCGGACCGTCGAGGTACACGTCGATCCAGTCGAGCACGTGCTCGAACACGTCCGGCTCGGGCGACAACAGCGTCGCGTAGACCTCGGGGTGACGATACAGGCTCATGGCGGGCAAAGAGTAGCACCGACGGAGCACGGTTAGACTGGGTTCGTGCTCACGCTGCCGGAGATGCAGCTGGGAGGCCCCGCGAGGAGACATGAGCGCCCGAGTCCCAAGAGACATCCCGGTCGACGTCATCCGTTCGTACGTCGTCGAAGCCCCCGACCCGCCCCGGGCACTGGACCTGGCCGGGCTGTTCGATCCCCCCGGCCCGGTGGAGGTGGAGATCGGGTTCGGCAAGGGGCGCTTCCTCGTCACCGCCGCCGAGCTCCAGCCCGACATCCGCTTTCTCGGAGTCGAGATCCGCCATGTCCTGCGGGATTTTGTCGCCGCCCGCCTGGCCAAGCGATCTCTCACCAACGCCCGCGTCATGCAGGCCGACGCACGCGTGTTCCTGCGCGAGATCGTCCCCAACGCCTCGTTACAGGCCATCCACTTCTACTTCCCGGATCCCTGGTGGAAGAAGCGGCACCACAAGAGACGCATCTGGAACTCCGAGCTGTTCGCGGAATTCGAACGGGCCCTCGCACCGAACGGTGTCCTGCATCTGGCCTCGGACGTGGCCATGGTGTTCGACGAGATGTGCGCCTGCGCCCGTGAGCGGCCCGGGTTGCGGGAGGACAGGTCCGCAGAACTCGAGCCACCGTGCACCACCAACTTCGAAGACAAGGCGGGAGCGGAGGGGCGCGTGGTCGGACGAACGGCGTTCGTGCGGGACTGATCCCGCCTCCCCCGCCGTCGGGGTCGCGAGAGGGCACGGACCGGTCAGCCCCCCGGCCCCAGCACACCCATCCACCACAGCACCAACACCGCGACCGCGATCGCCACCACGGTGAGCAAGATGGACGCGGTGGACGGGGCACGCCCCACAGGGGGCCTCGTCTCCGCCGGAGGCGGCGCCGCGACGGGAGACCCGGGGACCGTGTCCTGCGCCGCGAACTCCGGATCCATGAACGTGTCCGGGGACGGCGAAACCACCAGCTCGGGGCGACGCGTGAAGTGGATGACGGTCCGTCCCACGAACGCACGCATGCCATCCACGAGGGGGCACGTCTCGTCCTTCCCGAGGGTCACGCCGGATGCGACGCGGGTCTGGTTGGTGCTGCCGCAATCCACCAGCACCAATCCCCCATCGGCATCCTCCCGCAGCTCCACATGAAAACTGGAGCACTTGGGATCAGCTACGACGACGTCGTTGTCGGGGTGTCGTCCGAGGCGCAACCGGGCCCGCCCGGCGACGGTCACCGGCGGCTTTCCTGGCTCCTCTATTCGAAGCTCCCACCTCGACATGCTCGGTCCCTCCAACAGGTACAGGCATTCTATATCCAGGGTAGGCAAGCCTCGCCCAGGGCCGGAACCCGAGGCGCGCGGACCCGCCCGAAACCGGCGCGCCCCTTGGGACGGACGCCCAAACTCCTACAGTGGACGCTCCGGAGAACCCCCATGAACGAGCTGCTGAAATCCCTCGGAATAAGCGAAGTCAACCACGCCGCACACGACGGCGCGGAGTGGATCGAGACGCCAGGTGGCGACGAGCTTGTCTCCTACAACCCCACGACCGGCGAGAAGCTCGCCACGATCGTCCAGGCGAACGAAGAGACCTACGAGAAGCTCCTGGAGCGCGCCCAAGCGGGCTTCGCCAAGTGGCGCTCCATGCCGGCTCCCGCCCGGGGCGAGGTGGTCCGCCAGATGGGCAACGCCCTGCGTGAGCACAAGGAGGCCCTGGGCAAGCTGGTCAGCCTGGAGATGGGCAAGATCGCGACGGAGGGTGAGGGCGAGGTGCAAGAGATGATCGACATCGCGGACTTCGCGGTCGGTCTCTCACGGCAGCTGTACGGGCTCACCATGCAGAGCGAACGGCCCGGCCATCGCATGTACGAACAGTGGCACCCGCTCGGCGTCATCGGCATCGTCACCGCCTTCAACTTCCCGGTGGCGGTGTGGGCGTGGAACTCCATGCTCGCCGGCGTCTGCGGTGACGCCATGATCTGGAAGCCGTCGTCCAAGACGCCCCTGTGCGCCATCGCGACGCAGAAGATCATCGAACCGGTGGTGAAGGAGCACGGCATAGAGGGCGTGTTCTCCATGATCATCGGCCGTGGATCCGCCATCGGGGAGAAGCTCATCAGCGACCGCCGCGTGCCGTTGATCTCCGCGACCGGGTCGTGCCGCATGGGTCGGCGCATCGGTGAGGTCGTCGCCAAGCGTCTCGCCCGCACCCTGCTCGAGCTCGGTGGCAACAACGGCATCATCGTCATGGACGACGCGGATCCGGAACTGGTCCTGCGGGCCGTGCTGTTCGGCGCGGTGGGCACCGCGGGGCAGCGGTGCACCTCGACCCGTCGGCTGTTCATCCATGAGAAGGTCCACGATCAGATCGTGGAGCGGCTGGTGAAGGCCTACGGTTCGGTGACCATCGGCGACCCGCTCGACCCGTCCACCCTGATGGGACCGCTGATCGATGACGGCGCGGTCAAGGACTACCAGGACGCGCTCGCCCAGGTCACGGAGGAGGGCGGCGAGATCCTGTGCGGCGGCAGCCCGGTCGAAGGGCCTGGCAGCTTCGTGCAACCGACCATCGTCAAGGCGCACAGGGATATGAAGATCGTGCGCGAGGAGACCTTCGCGCCCATCCTCTACATCTTCCAGGTGAGCTCCTTCGAAGAGGCCCTCGAGATCCACAACTCCGTGGACCAGGGACTGTCGTCCGCGGTCTTCACCAACAACCTCCTCACCGCCGAGCGGTGGCTGTCCCCCGCCGGGTCCGACTGCGGCATCGCCAACGTCAACATCGGCACCTCCGGCGCCGAGATCGGCGGCGCCTTCGGCGGCGAGAAGGACACCGGGGGCGGGCGCGAAGCCGGGTCCGACTCCTGGAAGGTCTATATGCGCCGCCAGACGGTGACCATCAACTACACCGACGACCTGCCCCTCGCGCAGGGCGTCAGCTTCGACATCGACTGACCACGCTCCCCCAATCCGGTCTCGCGAGACTGGATCCGGGGCCGCGAGGGCTACACCCACTCGTTGACGCGCGACCACGAGGCCACCACCGACGTCCCCTCGACGACGTGGTAGCTCGCGTAGGCCGCGGCGGTCATACAGGCGTGGTTCGGCAGCACCCGGACGCGCGAGCCAAGCGGGAAGTGATCCGGGTCGGCCCCGGGTCCGCGGATGAGGCCGTGCTCCTGGTACGCCTCGTCCACCTTCAGGCCCTCGATCACCCGCCCCGACAAGTCCGCGACGAGCCCGTAACCGCAGTCACCCTGCGGACCGAGGGCCTGGGTACTCCGGTCCTTGGACAACGCCATGCCACCGGCGTCCACCAGCACGGTGCCGTGGGCGGGCTGGTGGCCGATGACCGTCGCGAGGACCGTGGCCGCGATGTCGCCGAGGGCGCAGCACCCCAGCGCCACCTGATAGAGATCATGGAAGACACAAACACCCGCGCGGGCCTCCGTGACCCCATCCATGTGGGCCCCGTGCACGAGGGTGGGTGTGGACCCGACGCTCACGATGTCACACGCCACGCCCCCATCCGCGCAACGTGCCGCCGCGTCAACGACCGACGCCCGCTCGTCCTCCGCGATGGCGACGATCTGCTCGGTCGAGGTCGCCTCGTAGGCGTGCCCCCCGTGGGTGTAGACCCCGTTGAATCGTGATCCGGGTGCCCCGTCGAGCAACCGCGCGAGCGCGACCACGGTCGGGTCGTCGGGCAATAGACCGGACCGATGCTCGCCGCTATCGATCTCGACCAGCACATCGAAGGTGACCCCGTGCGTGGTCGCCGCTGCCTGCACCGCCTCGACCGCGGCCGCGCTGTCGACCGACAAGCGCAGCGTCGCGCCGCCTCTGACGATCGCCGCGATCCGCGCCAGCTTGTCCGNCGTGACGCCGACGGCGTAGAGGATGTCGGAGACCCCGTGGCCCGCGAAGTACTCCGCCTCCTTCACGGTCGAGACCGTGATCCCGTGGGAGNNNGCCGAGGGGATCAACCGCGCGACGTCCATGGACTTGGCCGTCTTCAGGTGCGGTCGGAAGGCGACGCCGAGGGTGGCGCACCGGTCCTCCATGCGCCGGACGTTGGCCACCATGCGCGACCGGTCGACGATCAGCGCCGGGGTCTGGATCGACGAGAGATCAGCGGCCGAGGACGTCACGGGTCGCGCGAACGACGTTGTCCGCCGTGATGCCGTATTTCTCGAACAGGGTCTGCCAGGGCGCCGAAGCGCCGAAGCGATCCACCGTCACGAAAGCCCCCGTCGCGCCGGCCCAGCGCTCCCACCCCTGACGGATACCGGCCTCGACCACGACCCTCGCGGTCACGCTCGGGGGCAACACCTCGTCCTGGTAGGAGGCGTCCTGGGCCTCGAAGAGCTCCCACGACGGCATGCTGACCACCCGGACGCGGACGCCGTCCTTGGCGAGCGCCTCCCTGGCCGCCACCGCGATGGAGACCTCGGAACCGGAGGCCATGACGATGGCATCGGGAGCGCCGCCCTCGGCGTCAGCGAGGACGTATGCGCCCCGGGCGACGCCCTCCGCCGCTCCCATCGTGCCGCGATCGAACGTGGGGACCCCCTGACGCGTCAGGACAAGCGCGCACGGCCCGTCACAGGTCATGGCGGCCTTCCACGCCTCGCGCGTTTCGTTGGCGTCGCCAGGGCGGAGCACGGTCAGGCCCGGGATCGACCGCAGGGCGGCGAGGTGTTCGACAGGCTGGTGCGTCGGGCCGTCCTCCCCCAGGCCGATCGAATCGTGGCTGAAGATGTAGCGCGTCTTCAGTTTCATGAGCGACGCGAGCCGGATCGAGGGCCGCATGTAATCGCTGAACACGAGGAACGTCGCGCCGTAAGGGATGACGCCGCCGTGCAGCGCCATGCCGTTCATGACTGACCCCATGCCGTGTTCGCGCACGCCGTAATGGACGTTGTTGGGGACGCCCTCCCCCTGGTCGTAGGACGCCTTGTCCTTCTGCCACGAGTTGTTGGAGCCGGCGAGATCGCAGGAGCCGCCGACCAGGTTCGGGACCTTCTCGGCGATCGCGTTCAACACGTTGCCGCTCACCTTCCGCGTCGCCGGCCCCTTCGCGTCNGCGGCGAAGCCGGGGAGGTCCGCGTCCCAACCGGCGGGCAGCTCACCTGAGAGCGCCGCATCCAACGCCGCCGCCGCCTCGGGGAACGCCTGCCGGTAGGCGCTCATCCGTTCCTCCCATTCCGCCCGCATGGTGGCGCCGCGGTCGCGCACCTCGTTGGCGAGGAGCGCCGCCTCCTCCGGTACGTGGAACGGCTCGGGCGGGAACCCCATGATCTCCTTCGTCTTGGCGATCTCGTCGTCGCCGAGCGGCGCGCCGTGGGCCGAAGATGTGTCCTTCTTGTTCGGTGCCGGATAGCCGATGACCGTCTTGACGCGGATCATGGAAGGGCGAGACTCCTCCCCCGCGGCCTCCAGGGCGGCGGCCTCCAGGGCCGCGAGGTCGGTGCCGTCTTCGACGGTCGCCGTATGCCAGCCGTACGCTTCGTAGCGCTTGACCACGTCCTCCGAGAAGCTCAGGTCGGTGCCGCCGTCGATGGTGATGCGGTTGTCGTCCCAGAAGATGATCAGCTTGCCGAGCCCGAGGTGCCCGGCGAGTGAGGACGCCTCCGCAGCCACGCCCTCCATGAGATCACCGTCCGACGCGATAACCCACACGCGGTGATCGATGATGTCGTGACCCGGGCGGTTGAACCGGGCGGCGAGGTGCCGCTCCGCCATCGCCATGCCGACTCCATTACCGATACCCTGGCCGAGCGGGCCCGTCGTCGTCTCCACCCCCGCGGTGTGTCCGTATTCCGGATGACCGGGAGTCCGACTCTCCCACTGGCGAAAGTCCTTGATGTCATCGAGCGACACGTCGTAGCCGCACAGGTGCAGCAACGCATACTGCAGCATGGACGCGTGACCGCACGAGAGCACGAAGCGATCTCGGTCGGGCCAATCCGGGTGACCCGGATCGTGTCGACGCACGCGGCTGAAGATGACGTGCCCAAGCGGCGCCAACGCCATGGGCGTCCCGGGGTGACCGGAGTTGGCGGCCTGCACCGCGTCCATGGACAGACACCGAATGGTGTTAACTGCTGTTTCGTCCTGTGCGGGGGACATCACGCAACCTCCCCGGAAGGCGACCGCCCTCCGGCGACGTTTTACCACGCACGCCCTGAGGGCCACAGAGTGCCCGGAGCTTCACCATTGGGGATTCGATGTGGAGAACGGCGCGGAGCCCGCGACATGAGCCAGGGATCCGTCTCGGCGGGCCAGACAAAACTCATCCGTTACATCGCCCATTCGGGGGGGCGCATCGCGGATGGATCGACCGCGCGCCCCGACCGAGCCTCGGATGCGGACCACGGCCTGCGGACGGAGGTCTGGTTACGACTCCCTCGGAGTGTCCACCTCAGCGGTCACGGGCCAACGGCCAGGCGTCCACGAACCAGGACACAGGGCCCCCGGGCGGACCTTTCACGAACCCCAGATAAACGACGTAACCAATTGATTTAGAATACCTTAAGGCTATTCATGGGTGCATTTCATCCGGTTTGGCACGGCCCCTGCTTATTGATGGGTGTCCCCAAGCGGATCACGAGACCCGCGGGACGACATCAGGACACCCCCAGGCGACTGGGACAGCCGGAGAACAGCCATGAAGACCAAACTACTCATCACCGCGATCACGGGCATCCTCGCGCTCTCCCTCGCCCCCTCCGCCAACGCCCAGGGCGGGTTCAGCTTCTCGTTCGGCAAGCACCGCCGAGGGAAGCACGTGGGCTTCAGCCTCAACCTTCCTTTCAATCGACGCCATAACCACTATCGGATGCATGGCCATGCGCACGCCCATGTGCACACAGGCGCATGCCGCCACTGGGTCCCTGGTTGCTTTGAGGTGGTCAACGAGCGCGTCTGGGTTCCTGGCTGCAGCCGCAAGGTCTGGGTGCAGCCCGTGTACCGCACGCAGTACGACCAGTGCGGCAACCCGGTCCAGATCCTCGTCTCGCCAGGTCACTTTGATGTCGTCCAGGGCGCAGGGCACTACGAGGTCCGCTCCCGCCGCGTTCAGCGCGGTGGACGCTGGGCCTACGCTTGCGGGCGCTGAGCCTCACTAACACCTTCCGGCGCGGCCACCTCCGCGTCGGTGGACTCTCAAACGGCAGAGGGTTCTCCGGCACTCCGGTGCCACCAGGCGGGACGCATTGAGCACGCGTCCCGCCTTTTTTTGCGTCACCATGCCGATGCGGTGGGCTGACACCCCGCTTTGGGCGGGCTTGATTTCAACTCGCCTGGAAGAGTCCCACCAGCCGCGTCGTCTATCCGGTTAGGCAAAGGAAACGGACCTTCGCGGACGGTCGCGGGCGTCCCACACGACGTCGGGTGATGACGTTAGATCTGGACCCCTTCTAGGGGGGAAGGCTCCGGATCGTGACGCGACCGCTTTTGATCCGCGAACCGGGCCGGGTGCATGACCGCACCCGGCCCCTTTTTCTTGCCCGAGACGCCGCCCGAGGTCGACGGCTTCTCACCATCCTCCCGTAGGATGTCTCCGTGCGCGTCTCCTCCCTCATCCTCCTCGCCGCTTTCGCCCCGTCCCTCTGCTGGGCGCAGCCGGTGTCCTTCAATCGCGATATCAGGCCAATCCTCTCGGAGAACTGCTTCGCCTGCCACGGGCCGGACGCCGGACAGCGGAAGGCAGGGCTACGGCTGGACGTTCGGGCCAGCGTCACCGCGGAGAATGACGGGCGCGCCGCGGTGGTTCCGGGAGCTCCCGAGGCCAGCCTGCTGATGGAGCGGATCACCACCAGCGATGCGAGGCGCCGCATGCCGCCGGCCGACAGCCACAAGGAGGTGGACTCGGCGGAGGTCGGGCTGTTGCGGCGGTGGATCGCCCAGGGCGCGGCGTATGAGGCGCCGTGGGCGATGACCGCGCCGATGCGCCGCGAGGCGCCGACCGCGACCGACACGTCTTGGGCGCACAACGACATCGACCGGTGGCTGATCGCGCGGCTCGACCGCGAGGGGCTGGGGCCGGCGCCAGACGCTGATCCCGTCACGCTCGCGCGGCGCCTGACCTTCGACCTCACCGGGCTGCCACCGACTCCGGAGGAGGTCGGCGCCTTCACCAACGACCGCCGCGCGGACGCCTACGAGCGGCTCGTCGATCGCCTGCTCGCGAAGGAGAGCTTCGGCGAGCGCATGGCCATGCACTGGCTCGACCTCGTTCGCTACGCGGATACGGTCGGTTATCACGGCGACCAAGGACACCCGATCGCCGCCTACCGCGATTGGGTCATCGATGCGTTCAACGGCAACATGCGATTCAATCGCTTCACCATCGAGCAATTAGCAGGAGACCTGCTGGACGATCCATCGTCACATCAGCTCGTGGCGACCGGCTACAACCGCCTGCTGCAGACGACCCACGAGGGCGGCGCGCAGGCGAAGGAATACCTGACGATCTACGCCGCGGACCGTGTCCGCAATCTCGGCTCGGTGTGGATGGGCGCGACCACCGGTTGCGCCCAGTGCCACGACCACAAGTACGACCCGTACACCACCAGGGACTTCTATCGCCTCGCCGCCTTCTTCGCAGACATTGAGGAGAAGGGAGACTTCGCGGGGAGCCCGAACGCGGTCATCACCACCCGGCCTCCGGAGCTTGTGGTCGATCCTGAGACCAAGCGTCGAACGATGATCACTCGGGCACGGAAGGTCCCACGAGAGGTCCGCGTCCTGCCCCGCGGTGACTGGCTCGACACATCGGGCGAGGTGGTCTCCCCCCAGGTCCCGTCCTGCTACGAACCGCTCTCCAACAACGGGGATCGCCTGACCCGCCTCGACCTGGCACGGTGGCTGGTCTCCGGCGAGCATCCGCAAACCGCCCGCGTCTTCGTCAACCGACTCTGGTACCTGATGTTCGGCGTCGGCATCAGCCGGCACCTCGACGACCTCGGCGCGCAGGGTGAGGCCCCGGTCCACCCCGAGTTGCTCGACCAGCTGGCGATCGCGTTTGTGGACAGCGGCTGGGACGTGAAACGCGTGGTCAAGATGATCGTGATGTCGCGCGCCTACCGGCAAACATCACGGCTGGACGGGGACCTGCGCGCTCGAGATCCGGACAATCGCCTCTATGCGCGCCAGGGGAGCTGGCGCTTCCAAGCCGAGATGATCCGCGACAACGCCCTCGCGGCGTCGGGCATCCTGGTCCGCGAGGTCGGCGGCGATAGCGTGCGTCCCTACCAACCGAAGGGGCTCTACCGGCACCTGAATTTCCCCCCCCGTGCCTACAAGGAACACGTCGATGAGCGCCAGTGGCGGCGCGGCGTCTACGTCCACTGGCAGCGGATGTTCTTACACCCCATGCTCCGCGCGTTCGACGCGCCCACCCGGGAGGAGTGCTGCGCCGAACGGCCCGTATCCAACACCCCGCGCGCAGCCTTGACCCTGCTCAATGACCCGACGTTCGTCGAGGCGGCCCGGTGCCTGGCGACGCGGACCCTGCGCGAAGCACAGAGCGACGCCGACCGCCTTCGCCGCATGTTCGCCCTCGCGACCTCGCGACCGAAGCTCCAACAGGCCGAAGCGGCCACCCTCAAGGGCCTGCTGCGCAGGCATCGCACCGTCTACGCGTCCGACCGCGACGCGGCACGGGCGCTCGTGTCGGTCGGGCTGCGCCCCGTACCGGGAGACCTGGACGTGACCGAGCTCGCCGCGTGGACATCCGTGGCCCGCGTGATCTTGAACCTGGACGAGGCCATCACCCGACGATGATCGACCGACGCACATTCCTCGAACACGCCGGGTTTGGCCTCGGCGCCGCGGCCCTCCACTCCATGGCCCCGGGGAGCCTGGACCCTGCCGTTGCGCCGAGGATCCGCCGCGTCATCTTCCTGTGCATGGCCGGCGGCCCCTCCCAGCTCGAGACCTTCGACTACAAGCCCGAGCTTCAGAGGCGGGACGGCCAGCCCATGCCCGCGTCGTTCACCAAGGACCAACCCATCGCCCAGCTGCAAGGCCAGAAGCTCAGGGTCCTGCGCCCGCTGGCTCGGTGGGGTCGATACGGGGAGTCCGGGCAAACCGTCTCCCACTGGCTCCCGTGGACCGCCCGCCTCGCGGACGACATCGCCATCATCCGGTCGATGAAGACGACGCAGATCAACCATGATCCGGCCCACACGGTCATGAACACGGGGACCGCCATCTCGGGGCGGCCGTCCATGGGGTCGTGGATCAACTACGGGCTCGGGAGCGAGGCCGACGACCTCCCCGGTTTCGTCGTGCTCACGTCGGCCAAGGGCCGCAACCCCCAGCCCATCGCGTCGCGGCAGTGGCACTCCGGGTTCCTGCCATCCCGGTTCCAGGGCGTCGACTTCCAGTCGGTGGGCGACCCGGTCCATTACCTATCCAACCCGCCGGGTGTCACGCGTCCGGGTCAACGCGACGTCGTGGACACGGTGTCCGAGCTCAATCGGCTGCGCAACCGGGTCAACCGTGACCCCGAAACCGAGGCCCGTATCGCGCAGTACGAGCTGGCGTTCCGCATGCAGACGAGCGTCCCTGGGCTGACTGACTTCTCTGATGAATCACCCGAGGTGCTCGATATGTACGGCGCCAAGGGGATGGACGGGAGCTACGCAGCCAACTGCCTGCTGGCCCGCCGGCTCGCTGAGCGCGGCGTCCGCTTCATTCAGCTCTACCACCGCGGCTGGGACCACCACGGCGACCTGGAGCGGTGGATGAAGGTCTGCTGCGGCGCCACGGACAGGGCGACGTGGGCGCTGGTCACCGACCTGAAGCAGCGCGGCCTCCTCGAGGACACCCTCGTGGTGTGGGGCGGCGAATTCGGACGCACGCCCATGTTCCAGGGCAAGGGCAAGCACCCCGGACGGGACCACCACATCAAGGGCTTCTCCATGTGGCTGTGCGGCGGCGGCGTCAAGGGCGGCATCACCCACGGCGCCACCGACGAGCTCGGCTACAACGCCGTCGACAAGGTCGTCACCGTCCACGACCTCCACGCCACCATGCTCCACCTGCTCGGCATCGACCACGAACGCTTCACCGTCAAGCACCAGGGCCTGGACATGCGCCTCACCGGGGTGGAACCCGCGCGGGTGGTGCGCGAAGTGCTGGCTTAGGGTAGACGGCTCGAGGACGCCGCTCGACCTCGAGATGTTCGCGTGGATTGCGCCCGCAGGTTTCTTGGACAAGATGGCGGCCATGCGCCTCCTCCTCACGAACGACGACGGTATCGACGCCCCCGGTCTGCGCGCCCTCGAGGAGTTGTGCGAGGAATACGACCCCGTGGTCGTCGCCCCCGATCGGCAATACTCCGCGTGCGGCCATCAAGCCACGACACGCGCACCGATCCCGGCCGCGCAGCAGTCGGACCGTCGATGGTGCGTCTCCGGCACCCCCGTCGATTGCGTCCGGCTGGGGCTGACCCGGTTCGCACCGGACACCGAGGTCGTCATCGCGGGCATCAACCCCGGCGGCAACCTCGGCGTCGATCTGTACATGTCAGGCACGGTCGCCGCCGCGCGTGAGGCCGCGCTCCTGGGCCGACGCGCGATCGCGGTCTCCCATTACTGCGGCAGGGGCCGCCGCCCGGACTGGGACGTCGCGCGTATCCGCCTGCGTCCGATCCTGGCCGACCTGCTCTCCCGCCCCAGCGAGGCGGGCACCTTCTGGAACGTCAACC
>NYSS01000044.1 GCA_002683135.1 Planctomycetota bacterium
ATCGCGTGGCACGGCACCTGGAAGGACGGCCTTGCCGCCGCCAAGGCTGCGGGACGCCCCATCCTCCTGGTGTCCGCCGCTCCGCACTGCAAGCAGATCCCGGGGATCTGGTGACCGGGCAAGCAGTTCATGGACAGGAGTTACCTGTCCAACAAGGATGTCATCGAAGCCTCTCGCGACTTCGTCTGCATCCGCCTCGCCACCTACGAAAACGTGGCGGAAGCGAAGGTTCTCAAGAGCATCTTCACCGGTCGATCGGGCGAACTCGAAAACACGACGTTTGTCCTCCTCGCGCCCGACGGCAAGCGCCGCCTCTCCCGGGCGGGCCGAAGCCCGCGCCATGCATTCAACGACGTCGAGGACATGGCGAGCTCCATGCACCGGGTCGCCGGGCGCTACAAGCAGCGCTCAGCCAAAGCGAAGGCGACGCTCCCCGTGATGGAGACGTTCCGCCTGTCCCTCAACGTCGCCGCGTGTGACAGCCTCCCCAACGTCGTCGTCATCGGTGACAAGAAGGCCCGCGCGGGCATCGAGAAGAAGCTGGCGCCGCTGGCGTGGCACAAGGATCTCCAGGGACAGTTCGTGTTCGGCCGCGCCGAGACTCGCAAGGAGCTGGAGGCCGTCGAAGGGCTCCCCAAGAAGGCCGCCGTCGCCGTCATCCAGCCCGACCGGTTCGGCCTGAAGGGCAAGGTCTTGGCCCACGTCTCCGCGAACGCGTCGGTGAAAGACCTGGAGAAGGCGCTCCGAGAAGGCCTCGCCAAGCACCAGGCCTACTCCAAGGAGACGCGTCGCCACCGCTCCCAGGGACGCCGCGCCGGCGCCAAGTGGGAAACCAAGATCCCGGTGACCGATCCGGGTCGGTCGCCGCGACGCGGTGGCAGATGAGGCGCCGCTGATCGGTCGCCACGACCGATCAGCGGACCACAGGTCAGCTGTCCCCTGAACCCGTAAGCTCAATGGGCTTGTAGCCGCCCCGCGAACGGAAGTAGAGGGCGATGATCCCGAAAGCGACCACCAGGATCGCCGGGAAGCGCGCCGCGAAGACCAGGACGTCGCGACCCGCCTGTCCCGTTTCCGTTTTGTAAGACTCTCGGACCCGGGCGTCCTCGTCAGCGGCGAGCCCGTCCATCCAGGCCCAATTGTCGTTCAATTGTTGCTCGGCAGCGGCGTCTTGGCCGGCGAGGTGCTCTTCCCTATCAAGGGTCTTGTTGCTGTTCGCGTCGTCGTCCGCCTTCACGAGGATCAAGGGGTCGACCTTCTTGTGCTTGGTCCCAAGGAAGTCCCCCTCGGTCTCCGCTTGCGCGACGAACACCGCCTCCTCACTGCTGAGAGATTCGTGGACCGACTTGTCGAACGCCACCCCGAGGAGCGGCGTGCCGATGACCCCCATGGTCAGCAGTCCCATGGCGGAGACCGTGTTCAGGGTCAGGGCGCCGCCTTCCGGGTAACGCTCGGCCGTGAAACCCAGGATGCACGGCCAGTAGTAGGTCTGCCCCACCGCATACAGCACGAACGCGACAAACACCGCCGCACCCGCGGCCGAGGAACCCAGCCAGTAGAGCCCGACAGCGGAGAGCAGGCCGCTGAGCGCCAGCAACGTGGGCGGCGTGAAGAACTGGAGGATGCCCCCGGCGAAGACCCGCAGGATCAGCATGACCGTCATGGAGAAGACGATCGCGAAGGTCGGGTTGATCTGCATGCCCTCAAGGACTGGTTTCATCAGAGGCTGGATGAAAGCGTCCGTGGACAGCTCGGCGGTCGCCACCGGCATCATGAGGCAGCACATGAGAAAGAACAGGGGCTTCCCCACGGACTGCACGGCCAGTCCGAAGAGAACGCCGATAGACCCTCCCACGATCAGGCTGGTCTGCAACCAGTTCTCAGTGGCGAACCCGAACACGCCGCCCAGCACGTACACCAGCAACACCGACGCCAGGGTGGCGCTGAGGAAGCCCACCTGCTTGAGCATCTCCATGTACGGGACGCCCGCCTGCACACGCTCGTCCACCGGGAAGGTGCACGGGCGGTACATCAGCGCATAGGCGGCGGCCGGCAACACGATCCACAGGGCGTGCCATTTCCAGGTCAGCTCGGCGACGTAATCCGCACCGAGGATCGCCAACGCGCCGCCCGCGACGCCCGCGGGCCAGGCGGCATGCAGGATCGTCAGCCGCTTGGTCTTGTCCTTGGGGTAGACCGCGGCGCAGATCGGGTTGATCACCGCCTCGACGATGCCGTGCCCGAGACCCGCACAGATGGCGGCGTAGTAGAGGCCCTCGTAGCTGGTGGCAGTGAAGGCCATCACGCCGGACACCGCCTGCAACGCGAAGGCCACGTACATGGGGCGCTTGTAGCCCGTGCGGTCCACCAGGAGGCTGAACAGGATCATGGTCACCGCGATCGGCCAGAACGACGCGCCCATGATCTGACCCACTTCCTGGAAGGTCAGCGCGAAGTCCGACCCGTACTCGCCCCCCTTGGTGAGCCGGAACGCGAATCCCGTTCCCGCGGCGGCGAGGGCCAGGAAGCTGCCCCAGAACAGCATCTTCTTGTCTTGTTCAGTGAGGTCGGATGCCTTGACGACTTGACTCATGGTGCGCCTCGCGAGAAGGACTGCGTCAGGGCGCGCGGTAAGTCAAGGAACCGTCCCGGTGGCGGTTCTCCCCCCAATCGCGCCCACCCTGACGGCTGATTATTTACCAGATCACAGGCCCAGAGGTGCCGCAAGATCCCGTATGAGGATGGGAAAAGGCGTGGGATCCGGACCTTCGTTCCGCCCATCGATCGATGCATGAGAGGCATGGACCCGGTTTGTCGAGAAACCGATAAATCTCTGCGAAAGAGCCTCCCTCACGGGATAATGGGCAGACTGGGCGATCGCCTCGGTCCCCGAGAGACCAGATGCCGAGGCCGGTGTGCCCGCCACGAGCCCCCCCATGAAATCAACCACGATCGTCGTCGCCGTCGCGCTCGCCATCGGCGGCTCTCTGTCAGCCCAGACCGCCGATTTCTACGATCCCAACGCGTACCGGGACGTGCACCTGACGTTCAGTCAGCCCAACTACTGGACGTTGCTGATGAACAACTACCAGTCGCAGACGGAGATCCCGGCGGACATGACCGTGGACGGGGTGACCTACCCGGACGTTGGCGTGCGCTTCCGCGGCAACACGTCGTTCTCTCAGCTCCCCAACAACTCGGAGAAGCGGAGCTTCAACATCCGAACCGACTCCTACGTGTCGGGTCAGGACCTGTACGGCTACCAGAACTTGAACCTGAACAACGGGTTTCACGACCCTACGTTCCTGCGAGAGTTCCTGACCTACATGATATGCCGATGGCACGGGGTCGCGCCCCGCTGCAACTTCGTCCGAGTGTTCCTGAACGGCCAGTACTGGGGCGTCTACATCAACGTTCAGCAGCCGAACAAGGACATGATGCGGCAGTGGTTCCGCTCGGACGACGGAAATCGCTACCGCGGCTTCCCGACCACCGGCTCGTTCCAGAACGGGCGCTGCGCCATGACCTGGCTCGGCAGCAACGTCAACAGCTACATGAGCGCGTACCAGCCGAAGGAAGGCGACGGCACGGACCTCATGCAACTCTGCGATGTCCTGAACAACACCCCGACGGGGCAGCTCCAGAGCTTGCTCCCGGACATCTTCAGCGTCGACCAGTTCTACCGCTACGCGGCCTGCATGAACATCGTCACCCAGACCGACAGCTACATCGGGTCAGGCAAGGATCACTTCCTCTATCACGACAACGTGCACGGAGCGTTCCATGTCTTCCCGTTCGACGTGAACGAGGCCTTCGCCGGCAACACCACCCTCTCCCCCACCTACAACACCACGAACACGAGCAAGCCGGCCTTCAGCGAGACGCTCCCGTTCTCGGACTGGAACGCCCGCTACCTGGCTCACTACCGGACCATCGCCGAGGACAGCTTCACCTGGGCCACGTTGGGCCCCATCATCACCCTGTATCACGGGATGATCGAAGCGGATGTGGTCGCCGACACCAAGAAAATCTACTCCACCCAGCAGTTCTACAACAACGTCACCGCGACGGTGAACCTGGGCGGCCTCGGCGGCAACAACGTCCCCGGGTTGCAGCCCCTGATCCAGGGGCGCGAAGCCTGGCTGGCCGGACATCCCCTGCTGACGGCACCTCGGGCGACGCTGACCAACCTGCAACACACACCCGCGAACCCATCTCCGAACCAGACGGTCACCGTCACCGTGGACGCGACCAGCGAAGCGAGCACCGTTTCCCTGTGGCGTCGCAGCGACGGCCCGTTCACCAAGACGCCCATGTTCGACGACGGGCAGCACGGCGACGGAGCGGCTGGCGACGGGACCTGGGGGGTGATGCTCCCTGCCATGGCGCCCGGCTTGCTGCTCGACTACTACGCCGAGGCATCCACCAACACGGGGACCTTGACCTTCGAGCCCAAGACCGCGGAGCTCAACGCCGCCACCATCCTCATCGAGTGGCCGACCGGCACCTCCCCCGTGAAGCTGAACGAGTTCGTCGCCAAGAACAACGCGGTCATCGCCGACCCATCCGGTGAATTCGAGGACTACCTCGAGCTCTACAACGACTCGGCCCAGGCCATGGCCATCGGTGGGATGTTCCTCACCGACAATCTCACCAATCCGGACAAGTGGGACATCCCCTCCGGGGAGATCATCCCGGCGTTCGGGACCAAGCTCATCTGGTGTGACGAGGACGGATCTCAGGGTCCCCTGCACGCGAACTTCAAGCTGTCTTCGGGCGGCGAAGAGGTGGCCTTGTTCGCCGCGGACGGCGTCACCCTGCTGGACCGGTTCACCTTCGGGCTCCAGCTCGCGGACGTCGCCACCGGACGCCTGATCGACGGCGGTGCGCCCTGGGTCTGCCTCGGGCAACCATCGCCCGATACTCCCAACGAGCTGTCGGGCTGCGGCACCCGCACCTTCACGGCCCTCGACCCGTTGACCCACGTCATGACCTTGTCGGTCTCGGGCGCGCCGCAGATCGGCGCCTCACCCACGGTGAGCGTCGGCAACGGCCCCATCAACGTGGCCGCGTCGCTCTTCGTGTCCCCGGACTCGGGCTATCTCGCGGTCCCAGGGACCGACCTCACCGCCCTGATCGGCCTCAGCTCCTGGTTCAGCGTGCCCCTGGGACTCGACGCCACGGGAGGCGTGACGCTCCCCATGGTCATCCCCAACAGCCCCTCCCTGGTGGGGATGAGCTTCTACCTGCAAGCCGCCGCCTGGGACGGGCTCGGCTTCATGTACGGGAGCAACGCGCTGGAGGCGGTCATCTGCCAGTAACGCCGCTGCGCGTTCCCGCACCCCCAGGGCACCACACCGCAAAGAGAGAGTAGGCTGCCCTGCCTCAGCCACGTCGCGCTCCCGCTAGGATAGTCTGCCCCGACTACACAAAAGGGAAGTCCATACATGTTCCTGACCGCCACCGTCGCCGCTTTGATGTCTCTCGTCCAGCCCGCCGCTGCCGATGCGGAGGTCCTCAATCCGGCCACCCGCGCCGCCACCGGACCTGCGTCATGGAGTGAGTTCGTCAACCAATACGTCGGAGTGGGCACGCTGGGGACCTGGGTGACCAAGAGCACCACGGAAGATATGTGGGTCGGCATCCCCGCCGGTCTCAAGATCACCGAGACCGGGACGGAGTCCTTCTCCGAGGACAGCAAGGCCGTCATCGGCGGCTACACCATGGTCCTTGACGACGGGACGGTCGCCTCGACCGGGACCCACGTCATCACCTGGGACAAGGCCGTCGGCAAGGTGGTCCGCACCAACTCTGGATTCGACATGGGCAAGCCGTATCACGGCACCTCGACCCTCACGGCGATGGACGGCGCGTCCCTCCGCTGGAAATACACCGAGCAAAGCCAGGGCAAGACCACGACCTACGAACAACGACTGACGGCGATGGGGCCCAATGAGCGTCACAACACGAACCGCAAGCTCCCGGACGGCAAACCCTGGAACACGACCATGCGTCGCGCCAACCCGTTCGCCGACGCCATGAAGGGCTGCGATCTCACCGGGACCTGGGAGATGGCCGCGACGGACGGCGGCAAGATGGTCGGGGTCGGCACGCTGGAGCTCGATGGCCGGATGATGCGCTTCGCGGAACACCACGTCGATCAGGCCGGAAAGAAGACTCCGTGGAGTCACATGACCATGTGGTGGGATGGGGCCACGGAGACGATCCGCATGCAGTACTCGGGTGCGGACGGTGGTGCCGCCGCCGGCGAGGTGACCTCGTTGAGTTCAGGGCCTAGGCTCGTCACCATGGTCAGCCGATACCAGGGCTCCGACGGTCAAGGAAACGCGATGTCCGCGTCCTTCACCCGCACCGTGCAAGGAGACACCATGACCCTGACCTGCTCCGCCTTCTCTTCGAAGGGGATGCCCACGCCTCCTTGGGTGGGAACCCCCATAATCTGGAAGCGAGCCGGCAGCAACAACGGCTCCAAGGGAGGCCCGAAGAACCCCAATGAGTTGGTGGATCGCGTCGTCAACGCCCTGGCGGCCAATAACTTCGAGGCGTTCAAGGCGCTCACCGTTCTCGGCATGCGGAAGGCAGCCTTTAAACAGTTCATGAAGGGTTCAGGCGCCGGCCAGCGCAAGGCCGCCCGTGTCTGGGATGACGCAAACGACGACTTCAAATCCGAGCTGAAAAACGACGTGCGTAAAGCATTTCAGGCCATGCAGGACGGGACACGGCGAATGGGATTTGACTGGAGCCAGGCCAAGGTGACCGAGTTCGAATTCGACGGTGACGCGAAATGCAAGCTCGTCTCCGGGGGGATGACGGCCCTGCTCCACCTGGACGACTGCCTCATGACTCCCCTGGGGCTCCTGATGTTCGACCGACCGCGCGCAGGGATAATACGTAAGTGACCCATCACGGGAGTTGCTCCCGCGAGCGCTGGTGTTTTTCGGTCGGATCGACGCCACGCCTCCACGAGCGGCGTTGCACTTTGGCCTCGTTCGTCGCACAGTGGAACCCATGCGCCCACCCAAACTGACCTTCGGATTGTGCGTCGCCCTCGCGGTCTGTCTCTCACTGGTCTCGGCGAGCCATGCACAAGATGCCGGCGCTGACTACGCTCAACTGGCGAAGGAGCTGGAGGTGCGTGAACTCACCACGCTCATGTTCGCCAAGTACAACGACGCCAACCTGGCGAAGATCGCGGCCTTCCTGGAGAAGCACCCAGAGGGACCGGAGCGAGAGAAGGTCATGTACCTGCGCGCGTACTCGATCTGGAGTTTGCGTCGTTATGAGGAGGCGCCGCAGGCCTACGCAGCCCTCCTGGCCGAGTTCCCCAAGACCAAGTTCAAGCGACTCGCACGGATCCGGGAGGCCGCCGCTTATCTCTTCAGCGGGCAATCGGACAAGGCGCTGCCGCGCTTGCAGTCCCTGCAGGAGGACCACCCGGACAAGCCCGAGATCTATGCCCGCGAGTTGGCCTACGCCCTCTCACGCTGCGGCAAGCAGAAGGAGGCTCTGCGGTTCATGGACGCCGTGGAGGCGGAGATGGCCTTCGGCGGAAAGGAGCGGCTCCTCCCCCGCATCAAGACCCACTTCGACAAGATCCGGCTGATCGGCAAGCCCCTGCAGGCCTTCAGCGTCAAGGACCATCGAACCGGCGAGACCATCAGCCCTACGACCCTGAAGGGGAAGGTCGTCCTGATCGACTTCTGGGCGACCTGGTGCGGGCCCTGTCTGGCCGAGATGCCGCACGTGGCCAAGGCCCACAGGGAGCTCTCCGAGAAGGGCTTCGTCGTCTTCGGCGTCGCCCTCGACGAAGACCGGTCGAAGATGGAGCGGATGATCGCGCAGAGGAACATGGACTGGCTCCACCACTTTGACGGCAAGAAGTGGAAGAACGAGCTGGCCGTGGCATTCGACGTGCACAGCATCCCGGCCAGCCTCATGATCGACCGCGCCGGCGTCGTGCGCGCGGTCAACCTGCGCGGCAAGGAAGTCGCGGCGCTCGCCTCCAAGCTGCTCGAACAGAAGTAGCGGCGCTGCGCGCGCAGCATGATGCTGGAGAAGCGCTTACCCGGACAGCATGGATGAAACCAACGCCTACTAATCTGGCAAGGCTGGCAACGGTGCTGGGGATGGTGGTGGTTGTCGGCGTGGCTCAGCCGGGCACCGAGTCGTTCTTCAACGGCAAGGACCTGACCGGCTGGAAGGGCAACGACGGCTACTGGTCGGTGCAGGACAGGGCCATCGTCGGTCACTCGGACAAGGACGTCCCCAGGAACGAGTTCATCTGGTCGCACCTCGAGGTGAAGGACTTCTACCTCGCGGTCGACGTGAAGTTGACGCCCGACGGGAGGAACGCCGGCATCCAGTTCCGATCGAAGCCCGTCAACGCCAGCGGCCAGGCGCTCGGCTACCAGGCCGACGTAGGCTCCGCCGTCTGGGGCAAGCTGTATCACGAGCACGGCCGGGGCAAGCTGGACTGGAACGACCGCGGATTGAAGGCGGTGAAGCGCGGCGAGTGGAACCGCTACGAGATCCTCGCCGTCGGCCACCGGATCTGGCTCGCGTTGAACGGCAAGCTCTGCGTCGCAATCCATGACCCCAAGGGCGAGCTGTCGGGCCGGATCGCGTTCCAGATACACGGCGGTCCGCCACAAACCGTGCGGTATCGCATCGCCAAGCTGGTTCGTGATCCTCCTGTCGCTCTCGCGACCATGAACGAGACGCAGCTCTTGGACGCGCTCCCAGACGAAGACAAAGCAAAGACACCCCAACCCAAGCCCGCCTGGACGCCCCAGGTCGCGGCGTGGCGGAACAAGCTCGATGCCAACGACCCCGGCATGGCGAAAGCCGGGGGGCAGCCGTGGTTCGCTCCCAAGCACGACGACGCGGCGTGGAAGGCCATGGGACTTCCGGGTCATTGGGAAGGCAAGGGGCTCCCCGATTGCGACGGCACCGTGTGGTATCGCAAGGACGTGGAGGTCCCCTCGGGGACAGCGGGCACAGACCTGGTCCTCGAACTAGGCCCCATCGACGACATGGACATGACCTGGTTCAACGGTGTGCAGGTGGGGGGGATCGAGCGACCGGGGCACTGGGCCACGCCCCGCAAGTACGTGGTCTCTGGCAAGCTGGTCAAGGCTGGGCGCAACGTGATCGCCGTCCGCGTGCTGGACCACGGGTGGTCCGGGGGCTTCGCCGGCAAGCCGGTCCAGATGCGACTGCGGGGCAAGGACACCGACATCACCCTCGCAGGTCCGTGGCGCTACAAAATCGGCGTCCACCTGAAGACCCTCGGCCTGGGACCGCTCCAGAACCCGGGGCCTCCCCCAGCCCCGCCGCCGGTCCCCGAAAAGGCGCCGCTGTTGCGGCCGCTGGAACGACCTGATTCGCCGGTGCCTGGCTTCTCCGACGGCTTCCGGATCAACCATGAGCAGACCATCGTCATCCTCGGAGGCACCGACGCGTTGGCGAGCGGCAGAAACGGGTATCTCGAGACCCTGCTGACGGCCGCCCATCCGGAGCACCGCCTGCGCTTTCGCAACATGGCCTGGCAGGCGGACACGGTTCACCGGCAGCAACGCCCCCGGAACTTCTACGCGAAGAACAAGCCCGGCTACGGCGAACGAGATGGCCGCAAGACGACCCGCGCTGACATCGTCTTCTTCTGGATGGGCCAGACGGAGTCGCTGCACGGCCCGCAGAATGTCGGAGAGTTCGCCCGCGCGTACGCAGGGCACCTTGATCAACTCGCGTCCTATACCCACCGCGTCGTCCTCGTCACCCCGGTCCCGTTTCTTGATCCGCTGGGCGTGGGGATCGACGTGGAAGAACGCAATCGGTCCCTCGCGACCTACGTCGACGCCATCAAGCAGATCGGGCGTGCCCGCAGCCTCCCGGTGGTCGACCTGTTCTCCGCATTCCGGTCGGCGAATCCGGGCGACGCCTCTTCGCAAAATGGAGTGCACCTGACGGCGTCCGGGCACTGGTTCGCGGCCACGACCATCGCCAGCCAACTCGGCGTTGCCCGTCGGGTTCCTCCCGTGGAGCTGCGCGCGTCCGACGCGACCCTGAAACCCGCGGCTGCCGAGTCATTGCGACGGTCCATCGTGCAGAAGAACGAGCTCTGGTTTCGCTACTGGCGCCCGACCAACTGGGCTTTCCTGTACGGCAACAGGCAATCTCAGCCGAGCAGCCGCGATCACCGGAACGGGTCACATCGATGGTTCCCGGAGGAGCTCCGGTCACTCCTCGACCAGATCAANCAGGCGGACGCGACGGTGCACGGCATCGCATCCAAGCTGGNCTCGCANCGATGAGCCGACGGACTCCCCATGGCTGACANNACCACTGAAACGAGGAAGACTNCGGCTCTCCGNATTGGCCNTGGCNCTCGCGGCGCTCGNGNCNCCCCTNTCCGTNGCGCAGAACCCCCTGTCCGTCTCCAGCCCGGAAAAAGACAACTCGGTGGCAGCCGAGCAGCAGTCGTTCGCTCTGGAAGAGGGCTACGAGATCAACCTGTTCGCCGACGAGACCGACGGGGTGGCCAACCCGGTCTGCATGTCCTGGGACCCGGCTGGACGACTGTGGGTGCTCTGCACGTGGGTCTATCCGCAAGCGAAACCCGTGGAGCAGGCGAAGGACAAGCTCCTGATCCTCGCGGACACGGACGGCGACGGCCGCGCCGATGAGACCACGGTGTTCGCCGACGGGCTGAACATGCCCACCGGGTTTGCCCTCGGCCACGGCGGTGTCTACGTCGGACAAGGAGACGACCTGCTGCATCTGCGGGACACGGACGGTGACGGCAAGGCCGACGCGACGCGTGTGGTGCTGACCGGGTTCGGCACCGGGGACACCCACCAGAACATCAACTCGCTCACGTGGAGCCCGGGGGGTGAGCTCCTCTTCTGCCAGGGCCTGCACTCCTTCTCGCGGGTCGAGACGCCCTGGGGGATCAGCCGCCTGGACGAGCACGGGACCTGGCGGCTGCGGCCGAAACGGTTGCAGCTCCACGGGTTCCGCCGAACGGGCGGCGGCGGCAACCCCTGGGGGATCGCCTTCGGGAGATGGGGTGAACCGTTCGCCAAGAGCAACGGGCCTGGGATCTCGGAGCTGGTGCCCAACATGGTGCATGTGGATCGGTACGCCAGCTTCTGGGGCCGCGAGATGGAGATCGGACAGACACGCATCAAGTCCATGATCATCGAGTTCGCCGAGTCCCCCCATCTGCCCGACGACATCCAGGGCGAGATGCTCATCGCTGGGTACTTCGCTCGTGACATCAATCGGCTGCAGATGAGCGTGGACGGCTCCGGACACCGCCTCACCCGCCGCCCGCCACTGCTGCGCTCATCCCACAATGCGTTTCGTCCCGTCGACATTCGCATCGGACCGGACGGGGCGATCTACATCGCCGATTGGTTCAACCCGATCATCGGTCACTACCAGGCCTCGTTCCGGCACCCCGATCGCGACAAGACCCATGGTCGAATCTGGCGCGTGACCGCGACGGGACGTCCGCTCGCCAAGGCACCCGTGCTGGCGAACGCCAGCGCGACGACCCTGTGTAAACAGCTCGAGTCCGACTGGCGGTACATCAGGTATCAGGCCAAGCGGCGGCTCGCGGACTTGCCGAAGGGCGAGGTCATCCCGGCGATCACCGGCTGGATCGAGGACCTGGACCCGGATCATCCCGACCTGGAACACCACCTGTACGAGGCGCTCGGGGTGTTCGAGTCCCACGAGGTCGTCAACCGGGCGTTGCTCGAACGGGTCCTCGCATCCCGAGATCATCGCGCCAGGGCGTACGCGGCCCGCGTCGTCGGTCGCTGGCACGACCGCCTGGACGCGCCGCTCAGGTTGCTCGACAAGGCCGTGGGCGACGAGCATGCGCGGGTTCGCCTGGAAGCCCTCGTGGCTTGCAGTGACGTCCGCACCCCCGCGGCCATGGTGGTCGCCGCGAAGGCGTCTCGACATCGGATGGACCGGTTCGTCACCCACGCCCTCACCCAGACCGCCCACGCGCTGGCGCCGGGTTGGCTCCCCGCCCTGGAGGCGGGCGAGATCCGGTTCCATCAGCCTGCAGACCTGATTGAAGTCCTGCGAGCGTATGGCGGAAAAGACGTGGCCGGGCAGATCCGTCGCCTCCTGAAATCGGACGCCACGTCCGCGGACGGTCGCGCCCGGCTCCTCGAGCTGTTGGCGCGCGTCGGCGGCACCGCTGATCTGCGCACCGTGTTCGACCACGCCCTCGCTGACCCGGCTCTGCTTCAGTCCCTCACCGCCATCGTCGCCCAACGTCGCATCCGGCCGGATGGGGACGTCCATGCCGCGTTGAGGGCCCTGCTCTCGCGCGACGACCCCGAGGTCCGCGCGTCGGCGGTCCGCCTCGCGGGCCTGTGGAAACAACAGCGACTGGTCTCAACGGTGAAGGAGTTCCTTGTCCGCGATCAAGAGCCCGATGTCGTGCGCGCGGCCGCGATCCACTCTCTCGGCGAGCTCGATCCGGGATCATCCGTGGCGGCGATCCGCAAGCTGATCGACAGCAAACAGGGTGCGACCGTGTACGTGGCGGCTCTCGAGGCGTTGGGTCGGATCGACGTCCGCGCCGCCGCCGACGACGGCCTGGCTCTGTTGACCTCCATCGATGCCCCGTCGTTCGGCCCCGTCCTGAGCACGATCATGCAACGACGCGGCGGGGCCGCAGCCCTGGTGGGGGCCATCGGGACCAGCGGCATCACCAAGGACAACGCGAAGCTGATCAGCCGCTGGCTCAGCGCATCCGGCCGTGACGATGCGGGGCTCATCAATGCGCTGACCAAGGCCATGGGGATCAACCCGAGCCAGGAGACACCGTTCAGCGCGGACTTCGTCCGCGATCTCGCGGTGGAGGTGCGCGCCGCGGGCAACCCCGCCAAGGGACGAACCGTGTTCCAGTCGTCGCTGGCGAGCTGCACCGCCTGTCACCAGGTGCAAGGGCTCGGTGAGCCCACGAGCGGGTTTCGCAAGGGTCCCGATCTCACGGCCGTGGGCGCCGGGCTTCCCCTCGACGCGATCATCGAGGCGGTGGTCTGGCCCCAGCGCCAGATCAAGGAAGGCTACGAGACGGTGACCCTGTTCACGGATGATGGGGACGTGGTGTCGGGCTACCTGACCGGAGAGGAAGGTGGCGTCGTGCGCATCCGGGATCTGGCCACGGGCAAGATCCTGGAGATCCCGACGGACGGGATCACGGATCGGCTCGGCAAGACCACGGCCATGCCTTCGGGATTCACCAACACCCTGACCCGCGCAGAGCTGCGCGACCTCATCGCGTTCCTGAGCACCCTCACCGGGTCCAAGGTCAGATAACCGTGGGCAGGGCCGGGGTCGCGCCAGATTGGGTGCAGACGTAGGCGGCGACCTCGCAAGCTCTGCGGTTCACCGCTTCGAGGTCGTTCCCCGTCAGAAGACCGAGTGCGAACGCCGCCGTGAACGCGTCACCGGCACCGACCGTATCCACCACGTCCACCGCGACACCGGCACAGTCGCTGACCTCTCCGGCGCGAATCAGCAGCGCCCCGTCACTCCCCCGCGTAAGCGCCACCGCGACGAGATCGTGACGACGCGCCAGCTCGGCCAAGGCCTCCACCGGCTCGCCCTCCACCCCGCACCACGCGGAGATCAGGGGCAACTCCTCGTCGCTCAGCTTGAGCACGTTGGCCCGCGTCAGCGATTCGAGGACGACCTCCCGGTCGTCGTGCGGCAGGCGGAGGTTCACGTCCAGGATGCGGAATGCGGACGGGGGCGTGGACCCTACGAACGCGCGTACGGTTTCCCGCGACTCGGACGCCCGTTGGCCCAGCGTTCCGAAACAGACGAGATCCGTCCGCCGGGCCAGCTCCGCCACGCCCTCCGCCCAAGGCACGTGGTCCCACGCGGCGTCGGCCGCGATCGCATAGTCCGGCCGACCGTGGTCGTCCAAGGTCACGTCGACGTGGCCCGTGGGATGTCCCGTCGTCTTCACGCACGACGTGCGCACCCGCCGCTCGTGAAGCGCGGCGAGGGCCCGGCGCCCGCGGTCATCGTCGCCGACGCCGGTGACCATGTGGACCTCCGCCCGGTCTCCCCCCAACTCGGAAGCCATGCAGGCGAAGTTCGCAGGTGCTCCCCCAAAGCACTCGCGATCGGGAAAGACGTCCCACAGAGCCTCACCGAGGCCGACGATCACGGGCCGACGACCTTGTGGGACCGGTGGCTGCATGCTGAAATCACCCATCTCCATGATGAACCACAAGACACTATCACTCTCCGTCCTCGCGTTGCTCGCGCTCGTGGCCGGGTGCGGCGATGCGTCCCAGGGCCCCGACGGGACCGATGGCAAGACGCGTATCATCGGTATCTCGATCCAGACGTCCCAGAACCCGTTCTTCGTCGAACTGGCGGACGCCGCCGCCGCGGAAGCTGCCAAGCACGGCTACGAAGCCGAGATCGTCAGCGGCGACAAGAACGCCGAGACGCAGGCGCGCCAGGTCCAGGACTTCATCGCCAAGAAGGTCGACGCCATCCTGCTGACGGCCTGCGACGGTCGACTCGTCGGCGCGCCCATCAAGGAGGCCAACCGCGCGGGTATCCCCGTGTTCACCGCCGATACCGGGTGCAGCGACGCGTCTGCGAAGGTCGTCTGCCATGTGGCGACGGACAACTACGCCGGTGGAAAGCAGGCCGGGATCGCGATGCTGGAGGTCCTCGGGGGCAAGGGCGGGAAGATCCTGATCTTGAGCTTCGACGTCGCCCAATCCTGCCTCGCCAGAGTGAAGGGATTCCGCGAGGTCATCGCAGGGCACAACGAGGAGCGCCCCGGAGCGCAGATCGAGGTCGTCGCGGAGCTCCCCGGCGAAGCGGCACGGGAACCGAGCCTGCGCGCGACCGCCGACACCCTCGAGACGCACGGTGACCTGGTCGGGGTCTTTGCCATCAACGACCCCTCAGCCCTCGGCGCCGTCGCCGCCATCGAGGCGGCCGGCAAGCAGGCACAGATCAAGGTGATCGGATTCGACGGCCAGCGCATCGGCAAGGAGGCGATCAAGCAGGGCAAGATCTACGCAGATCCCATCCAGTTCCCCAAGAAGATGGGTCAGATAGTGGTGCAACAGATGATCCGCTACTTTGACGGTGAACGCCCACCGGCGCAGATCCCCATTCCCACGTCGCTCTATCGCAAGGCGGATGCCGACAAGGACCCCGAACTCAACTAGCCCGCGGCTCCTCCGCATGGAGGGGATCGAAAAGACCTTCCCGGGCGTCCGCGCTCTCGAAGACGTCGGGCTCGAGCTCGAACGGGGCGAGGTGCTGGCCCTGGTCGGTGAAAACGGGGCCGGCAAGAGCACGCTCATCAAGGTGCTCGCGGGCGCTCACCGCCCCGACGCGGGTCACGTGCTGATCGACGGAGAACCCGCCGACCTGTCGAGCCCGAGCCGCGCCCGCGAAGCCGGCATCGGCGTCATCCACCAGGAGCTCCTCCTGGTGCCGTTCCTCACGGTGACGGAGAACATCTTCCTCGGCTGCGAGATGACCCGTGGCGGCATCATCGATCGCGAAGCGGAGCGGGCGCGGGTCCGCGCGCTGTTCGACAAGATCGGCCTCCCCATGGATCCGACCGCGCTCTGCCACACCCTCAGCGTGGCAGAACGACAGGCGGTGGAGATCGCCAAGGCCCTCGCCACTGACGCCCGCATCCTCGTGATGGACGAGCCCACCGCCACGCTCTCACCGCGAGAAGTCGAGAGGCTGTTCGCGATCATCCGAGACCTCAAGCGCCAGGGGATCGGGATCATCTACATCAGCCACCGACTCGATGAAGTGCGCGCCATCGCTGATCGCGTCATGGTCCTACGCGACGGACGTCATGTCGGCACCCGCCCCATGGGCGACGTCACCCAGGCCGCCTTGATCGAGATGATGGTGGGCCGATCCCTCGATCAGGAGTTCCCACGGGCGCAGAGGGCGCAGGGCCCCGTGCGTCTCGAGGTGCGAGACCTGCGCCGCGGGGACAAGGTGCGCGGAGTGAGCTTCACGGTACGCGCAGGGGAGATCCTCGGCATCACCGGCCTCGTCGGCGCCGGCCGAACCGAGACGGCGCGCCTGATCGCGGGGGCCGATCCCGCGGACGGGGGCACGATCGACCTCGACGGGACGCGCCTGCACATCGACGGTCCCCGATCCGCCATCCGCGCGGGCATCTGCCTGTTGACCGAGGATCGTGGCGGGCAGGGACTCGTGCTCGGGCACCGCGTCGTGGAGAACTTCGGATTGCCGAACCTCGATCGCTTCAGCCGGCGGCGGGTCCTGAGCCCCGCCCGGGAGCGCGCGGCGTTCCGACGCTACGAACGCGACCTCAAGATCAAGACCCGCAGCCCCGATCAGCCCGCTGGCACCCTCAGCGGTGGCAACCAGCAGAAGGTCATCCTCGCCAAGTGGCTGGAACGGGACTGTGAGGTCATCATCATCGACGAACCGACGAGGGGTGTGGACGTGGGCGCACGTTACGAGTTCTACCTGTTGATCAACAAGCTCGCCGATGCGGGCAAGGCGATCGTCATGATCAGCTCGGAGCTGCCCGAGGTCCTCGGCATGGCCGACCGCGTCCTGGTCATGGGCGACGGCCGGGTGAACGGTGAGATCACCGACGTGGCAAACGCGACCCAGGAGCAGATCATGGANCTGGCGATCCCGTCATGAAGAACCTGCTCGCCGAATACGGGATGCTCCTGGTCCTGCTGCTGCTCGTCGTCTGCTTCAGCGTGCTGACGGTGACCGACACGCAGAACTCCGGAGCGGACGCCGGCCGGGAGTTGGCGGAGACGCTGGAAGAGTCCGGCGCCGCGCAACGCGTCGCCGTGATCACGCAGGAGACGGTCACCGGAACTCAGCTGGCAGACGCGTTGCAACAAGCGGTGGCCACGTCGTCTCTGGCGCACGAGGTCATCGGGGTGATCCACGGCGAACCACCGGAGGTGCGCCGTCAACTGGATCAATGGAACGCGGACGGGATGACCATCGACATCATCGCCTGCCCCAACGCGGTCGCGAACTGGCCGTTCATCGGCGAGGTCAATCGGCGGTTCCCCGGTCTCGGAGGGAGCTGCGAGGTCATCGCGCCGGTGAGCTACCGATGGCCGGCGTTCCTCAAGGCTCAGAACCTCCTCAACGTCGCTCAGCAGATCTCCATCATCGCCATCATCGCCATCGGAATGACCCTCGTCATCATCACGGCGGGCATCGATCTCTCCGTCGGGAGCCTCATCGGGCTGGCGGCGGTGACGACGACGGTCCTCATCCGCGACGCCGCCGGCGCGCGCGAGGCCGGCACGGGCGCCATGATCCTCTGCGGATTGGCGGGGATACTGGCCTGCGGGCTGTGCGGGTTCTTGTCGGGATTCTGTGTCGCGGCCTTCCGCATCCCCGCGTTCATCGTCACCCTCGCCATGATGCTCATGGCGCGAGGCCTGGCGCTCACGATCACGAATTCGCAGTCGGTTAACGAGGTGCCCGAAGCCTTCGGATGGCTGGGATCCGAGAGATCACTCGGAGTCCCCAACTCCGTGATCCTCATGTTCATGCTCTACGCCGGCGCGCACTTCGTCATGTCCCGGACCCGACTCGGCCGCCATGTCTACGCCATCGGAGGCAACGCCGAAGCCGCCCGCCTGGCCGGGGTCCCCGTGCAGCGGGTGCAGTTGATCGTCTATACCCTCTGCGGCCTGCTCGCCGGACTCGGCGGCGTGATCATGGCCTCCAAGCACAAGGGCGTGGAGCCCAACTTCGGTTTCATGGACGAGCTCACCGTCATCGCCGCTGTGGTGGTCGGCGGCACCAGCCTCATGGGTGGCCAGGGGAAGGTGCTGGGGACCCTGATCGGCGCGTTCATCATCGCGGTGATCCGCAACGGCATGAACCAGGTGGGCGTCCCCCCCAATCCACAGATGATGGTGATGGGGGCCGTGATCCTGCTCGCCGTCCTCATCGATCAGATCCGCAAGGGCAACGTGTCCATGCGGGACATCCGCCAGACCTTCCGATCCTGAGACCCATGACCAAACCGTATTCCTGCGAGAAGACCTACGTCGGATGCTTCGGGGATCCTGTGTGGGAGAACCCCACCGAGGTGATGATGCAGGCGGCCCTCGACCACCACGGACTCCCGGTCCGCTACATCACGACCCTGGTTCCGGCGGACCACCTGGCCGACGCGGTCCGTGGCGTGAAGGCCCTGGGCTTCAAGGGGTTCAACTGCACCCTCCCCCACAAGGTGGCGGTGATCGAGCACCTGGACGGTCTCGGCGCGTCGGCCGAGGTCATGGGCGCCGTCAATTGCGTCGTGGAACGAGACAATCGCTACATCGGAGAGAACACGGACGGGAAGGGCTTCCTCGAATCCCTGCGGCCCGTCGTGGACCCCGCGGGCAAGCGCGTCCTGATCTTTGGCGCGGGCGGCGCGGCCCGGGCGGTCTCGGTGGAAACGGCCCTCGCGGGCGCGGCCTCGATCACCGTCGTCAACCGCACCCCGGAGCGCGGCGAAGATCTCGTGAACCTGCTCAACACGCGCACCGACGTCCCCACGACCTTCGTCCCCTGGGTCGGTGACCACGCCGTCGGCGACGACATCGACGTCGTCGTCAACACCACCTCCATCGGCCTGTTCCCCGACACGTCCCGCGTCGCAGTCGATGTGAGAACGCTGCGCCCAGGATTGGTGTGCGCCGATCTGATCCCCAATCCTCCGCGGACACAGTTCCTGGAAGAGGCCGAGGCGGCCGGCGCCACCACCCTGGACGGGCTGGGCATGCTGGTTAACCAGGGGCGCATCGGCATCACCTACTGGACGGGCGTCGAGCCAGATGCGTCGGTCATGCGCGCCGCCCTGGAACGCATCTTCGGGTAGCCCGCAACCCGAGAGGCCGAACGGCACCCATCGTTCTCTTGATGGGCAACGGTCATCAGTTCACGACGAGGCGAGATGCCTGAGACAACCGCAGCGTCGATGCGACGGTCGGGTCGGCGACCACCATCTGACCCGAGATCGCGATGGCAGCGCCCGTGGGGAGCGCCGTGGAAAGCGTGCCGGGGAACCCCGGGCCGCCCAGCAGCGTCGGGAAGAGCGTGGTGAACGACGGGTCACTTATGTCGAGGTTCACGAACTGGCCGTCCGACAGCGTGATGCCGCCATTGCTCGCCGGGACGAGGGGAACGACGGTCGTGCCGACGTTCCAGGCGCTACCGGTCAGGGTGCTCGAGAGCACGGCGGTGGCCGTGCCGCCGATCGCGACGTTGATGATCGTGGGTGCCGTCGTCGTCCCGACGACGCCGTTAACCTGGAGGTCCGCCTCGGGCTGGTTGAACTGGTAAACGGCCGCCCCACCACTCAGCAGATCATGGAAGGCCACTGCGACGGNCCGCAGCAGATTCGGACCGGCGGTGTTGAACNTCGAGGTGNCGATGCCNGGTGACGCAACGAACTGATGGCCGGCGCAATGCCCAGCCCAGNAGTTNCCCCATGTNCCGCTGTGGGTCTGANTCAGGGGCAAAACGGCCGTCGGTGCACCAGCACCGTTCCCGTTGGCGGCCTGCCCTCCATCCAAGATGCCCGCGATCACCAGGAAGTTGACTGACAACACGGTGACATCCACGGAATTGGTGGTGGACTGGCCGATACTGCCAACACCGGGTGCAACGTTCGACAGGGCGTAGATGGTGGCCCGCCCCCCGTTCTGGTTGCCCTGGAAGATCCTGATCTCCCCGGCGGCCCCAGGGCTGTCTAGGTAGAAGATCGCCGCTGTGCCCGGGAGGGTGTTCTCCTGCACCGCTTCGATCATGGGCTGGCCATTGTACTCAATGGAATTGACCGACATGCCGGCGCCTGTGCCAAAGGCGTGCTCGGTCGAAACGACCACCACGAGCTTGTCAGACGCGCTGGCGTTGAAGTTGGCAACAATCGCGAGACCCGTCGCGCCTTGATTGCCGACTGCGATCGAAACGTTCAGGGTGCTGTCGATCGTGATTTGCGCTCTGGCCGCGGTAGCCGTGAAGCCGAGGATGGCGAATGCTGTTGTCGCAAGTGCCAAGATGGACTGGGGACGATGCCGTTTCATGGTTGATCCTCCGTAGGGGCATGGCGTAGCCGCTGTGGGCGCACCGGGCGTGGTCGGCAGCACCTCTACGATATCCAAGACCCTGGAGTTCGCGCAATGGCCTGACGGGTCGATCACGATGCGGCACTACGAGGACCTACGGCTCGCGGACACGGAAGCGGCGGTCGCACAGGTGCCCGACCTTGCTGCGGTGCTCGACAATGCGAAGGACGGGAAGAAGGCCGCCGAACTTGGCAGCAATCTGGCAACGGGCACCGAAGGCACCCCGCGCAAACGAAAGCGGCGCCGTCCGCAAGTCATGCAGACGACACCGCTTGTTGATGGCACGCCCGCAGGGGTTCGAACCCCGAACCTCCTGATCCGTAGTCAGGTGCTCTATCCAGTTGAGCTACGGGCGCCTGTTTGTGAGCCGGAGATTGTAGCGGGGGCGGGTCCGGGTTCAAGAGACGCCGCGGCGAGCGGCGCGTTCGACGAGGCGGGTCCAGACCTCACGTACCGCGGGAGTTACGCGCTCCGCATCGACCGCTTTGAGGAGGAAGCGAAGCCGATCCGAGCGGGAGACACGGGGAGTACGGCGATTCAACGCGTCGAGGTCTCGGACGTGGAAGGTCGGGTGAAGACAGCGGTGACGGGATTTCTCGAGGTCGATGACAGCGGCAGATATCCGTGATGTGGAGTCGTCGAGAAAGATGTGCTTGGGATACAGAGATCGGTGCTCGTAATGATGCGACCACATGCGGCGACAGACCTCCGCCACGGCTTTCATCACCGCGTCCTTCGTCGCTCTCGAGGCGGCCCCATATCCATCAAGCCACGACGTCAGGGAACGACCCGGGACCTCGGCTACGAGCAGCACGGCGCGCCACTCCCCCGCCTTCTTGGTGTGGGCGTAGTGCAACGGCACCGGGGCGGTGATGTGAAGACGGGAAAACTCGCGAAGACGGACGAGCTCGCGATGGAGCGTCGGCTCACCAAAGACCGGGTAGCGCAAGCTCCGCGTGACGTGATTGGCTTGGCGCTTGAGGAACACGGGCCGCGCGCCATCATCAAACGGTAGCGCGATCCGTGACACGCCGCTCCAACCACCGCGACGGACGTTGGGCTCCTCCACGTAGCCCTCATCGAGGTCCCAGATCGCGTCGAAAGTCGCGAGACCAGCGCGCGCAAGCGCGGCCTCCAAACCGTCGGCATGCCACCGGGATATCACGAAGCGCCTCGCGGCTTTCGTGGCCGGGCCGCGTCCGTGAACTGGAACTCAGGCATCGCTGGATTCTACGAGGGTCCCGCCGACTTGCGATAGCAGAGGGCCAGGTTGCGGCCGTAGAGCAAGGGCCCCAGCACCATACCGGCGATAAAGACAGGGGTACCGGTGCGCAAGGCGTACGCCAGGAGCAAGCAAGAGCCTACGAACGAGATCCAGAAGAACGGCGGTGGCAGCGTGACGTAGCTGCGGCGCTCAGCCATCCACCACTGCACCGGGAACCGGATCGACCAGAGCAGCGCGCCGCATCCCCCAACCAGGGTCCACGGGAGCGGCTGGGAGAAATCCCAGCTCCAGAAAACGGCCGTGGCCGCGACGGTGAGGACGCCCAAAGCGAACGGCGCCAGCACCCGGGACGAGAGCGGCTGCCCTGTGCGTGACAACCAGAGGTTGCGAACGAACAAGAAGAAGTTGATGCACGGACCCGCCATGAAGAACAGGTTGTGCTGGACCAACGCGTACGCCGTTGCGCAGAGTGAACCGAGGATGGACATCCACCAGAACGCCTCCGGCACCACGATCCTCTTCGCCCGCTCCGACGCGATCCACTGGAGGAGGAAACGGCCGAAGTAGCAAGCCTGGCCAAGCCAGCCAATCGCCTCCCAGCCGTCGAACGTGTCGAGATAGCCGCCCATCAGCCAGTCGGCACGAGGCGATGCCGTGACGACCAGCACGGCGCAGAGTCATGGGAAGCTGATCGCATGTCGCTCATGGTGGAGTATGGCCTCGCCTGAAGGCCCGTCTACGCGGCCCCGAGGTGCACCAAACGGGCAAACTCCGGGGAGACGGGTCAGTTGCCGCCGTTGCCGTTACCCCCGGCCTCGGTGGGCGGCTGCAGTTCACCGAGCTCCGGCCACGGCCCCCACGGCTTCCATCCCTTCTTCAGGCCCTTGCTGCGATCGGTCTGGATGTGGTTCCAGAGATTGACCTTGGAGCGGTCATAAGCGACGCGTCCGTTGACGTACGCGAGGTCGACGAAGGAGCGGTAATCCAACGGCTCCCTATCCATCACGAGGATGTCCGCGTCCTTCCCCACATCGAGGCTACCCACACGGTCGTCGATCTTGAGGATCTGCGCCGCCGTCAGGGTTATGGCCGCCAGCGCCTCCGCTTCGGTGGCGCCGCCACGCACGGCAAAGCAGGCCTCGTGAGGGAGCCCCATCAGGTCGCGACCAGCGAACAAGCGCGTGTTGACTCCCGTACCGGACGTCGTGACCCCCCACCGGATCCCAGCCGACGAGAGCACGGCCGCGTTGGTAATGGACCAGCCATGAGGCTGGGACTTGTGGCGATTCGTGTACGGACGGGTCGCCCGCCCGCCCGAGCCACGAGGGGTGATGAGCATGGTGATGGGGCGGCGCCCGATGGCGGGCGCCATGGTCCAAGCTTCCTGGGCCCCGTGGATCACCATCGGCACCTTGTACGCGTCGCACAGATCGAGACAGCCCTCCAACTGCTGACGGGTCTTCGCTCCCATGAACAGCGGGAGCTCCCGGTCCAACACCCTCGCCAGCGCCTTGGTGACGTCGTCGGACTTGGGCTCCTTCGCGTCCTTCTTCTTCGCCACCAGGTCGGCAAGCCACTGCTTGCGCTTCTTGCGGTACTCGACCGCCTTCTCGAGCGCAGCCCGGGTCTCGTTGCGCTGAGAACCCGTCCCGCCGTAGGTCATGTAGACACCAGCGGGATCGCGGAGCTCGAAGCCCTCGGTCGTCCCACGCGTCAGCTTGCCGATGAAGCCCCCGTACGATCCCTTCGCGGCCCCGGAGAACGTCCCGCCGCCGCCCATACCGAGCCCCCGCGGGAAACCACCGCCGGAACTCGGCCCTTCATGGGCTGTGGTGATACCAGCGGCGAGACAGAACAACATGGTCTCGCTGAACGGGTCGAAGCGGTCCTTCGCCTTCTCGCGCGAGTTGTGACCGGTCACCCCTAGGGATCCGCGGGCAGCCGGACAGACAAAGCCAGGCGACACGTGCCGCCCCGCCACGTCGACGATCGTCGCGGACTTAGGGATGCTCACTTCGCCACGTCGGCCCACGGCCGCGATCTTGTCGTCTTTGACGATCACGATGCCGTCCTTGATAACGGGTCCGGAGACGGGCCAGACGGTCCCGCCGACGAACGCCGTCCAGGAAGCCGCCTTCGACTCCTCGGGTTTCTCGGCGTCAGCCTTCTTGTTGGCGTCTTGCCCGACGAGCGCCGCGCCGAGGAAGATCACAGAGAGCAGGAGTCGGCTCATTTGTTCCCCTCCCCTCTGCGATAGACGGTCTCACCACCGACGAGGACCTCGACCAGGTCACTGGTCGGCTCGAGCGGATCGCCGCTGAACAAGAGGATGTCCGCGTCCTTCCCGGCTTCCAAGGAGCCGCAGCGAGCTTGGATCCCGAGGATCTCTGCCGGCGTCAGCGTCACCGCACGCAGCACCTCATCGGCGCGCAGCCCGTGGCGGACCAGCTCCGATAGCCGGAAGCGAAACTGCTCGCCGTTGGGCAACGCGGGTCCAGGGACCAGCGCGATCGGGACGCCGGCGTCCAGCAAGATACGCTGCTCTACACGCCTCGTGATCGACCGCGGCGCTGCACCGATCCCCGCGCCCATGATCAACGGGACGCCGAGCTCCTTGATCTGGTCCACGAGTCGCCAGGCCTCGACGCGGCTCCGAACTCCGGACGCCGAGAGCAGCAAGGTGGGACGGAAGGACTTCTCGGAAGCAAAGACATCGGCGAAATGCAGCAGGTCCTTGGTCGTGCCCATGGCCAGGACGCCGGCCTGACGTCCGCTGATGACGTCCACCAACGGCATGAGCTTGGGGTCCTTCTTGGGCTCCGTTGGTTTCTTGGGTTCGGGCTTCTTCTCGCTCGCCTTCTCGGCGGGTTTCTTCTTGGGATCTTCCTGCTTGGGCTTCTCCGAGCTCTTCTTCTCCGCGGACTTGGCAGGCTTAGCTGCAGCTGGCTTCTTCTCCGGCTTCTTTGCCGGCTTCTTCTCCGGCTTCTCTCCCTTCGCCTTCTCGAACGCGGCGAGATCGGCGAGGTACTTGCGCGCCTTGGCGAGGAGGTCGATCCATGCCTTCTTGCTCGCGGTCCCCGAGGCGAAGCCCATGGACAAGACAACGCCGTCTTCGGCGAGCAGGTCACTCAGGTTCAGGAGCTCTTCCCCGTCCTTCGTCGGACGGAGCAAGCAACCGAGCCCCGTGACGCCGCCTCCCGTGGGGATCACCGCGATCGTCGTGTACCCAGCCCGCGCGAAGGCCTCCGAGCCCCGCCGGGTCACGGTCAGGCTCGCGGAGACCTTCTTGTCACCGGAAGTCGACTTCCCCGAGGTGCTGTGACGAGACTTCCCTGAGAACGCGAGTGACGCCGGGTGGACGAAGCCGGGAAGCGCGGTCTGCGTCGATGCATCAACCCGCTTGGCGGTCGCCGGGATCGGGACACCCTCTCGCCCCCCGACCGCTTTGATCGTCCCGTCCTGAACGAGGATCACGGCGTCGTCGATCGGGGCCCCCGAGACCGTCACGACGCGCTTGCAGAGATAGGCGGTGACAGGCCCGCCATCCTTGTCGACGACAGACCCTCCCTTGTCCTGCGCCACGAGGGTGGCGCCGAGGAAGAGCAGCAGGCTAGAAACGAATACCGTCCCGGTCCGCGTCATACGCCTTCTTTCCGTTCACGAACACGACCTGAGTTCGGTGGCGGGGGTCGAAAGGGTCCCCGGTCCAGACGCAGATATCCGCGTCCTTTCCGGGCTCCAAGGTCCCGACACGATCCTCGATCATGAGCATCTTCGCCGCGTTGATGGTCAGGCCGCGCAGCGCCGCTCGCTCGGGGAGCCCCATGCGAATGCACCACGTGCCCTGATAGAACAACTCCTCCTGAGGTACGCCAGGGGAGTCCGTGTTGATACCGATGAGATCATCACCCAGCCCGAGCCAGTACCACGCCGCCGCGCAGCCCTGCATACGGCCAGTCTGCCGGTCGTACCAGAACTCGCGGGGCCCGATGGCCGCCGGAATGCGTCGCTTCGCGAACTCAGGGCTGTTGAGGTAGCCCGTGAACGTGCCGTGGTCGACGACCACCTTCAGCCCGAGCTCGTCGTGGAGGATGCGCATCGTCGATTGGACGACCTGCATCATCTGGGTGTGGACGGTCACCGGATAGTCACCGCGGAACAGCCCGCGAAAGTACTCATAGCGCGTGCTCTTCTCCGGCTTCACCTCGGTCTCGCCCTTCTCGAACCGGGTCCATGCCTCGTGATACGCCTTCCCCTCCTGGAGGACGTTGCGGATCATCCAGTTCATGCCCATACGGGTCGCGCCGAGATCGCCGTCCGACTGCTCGGGGTTCCCGGCCTGGGCGATCTTCAGGGCGCCGGGGAACTTCATGATCACGTCCTTGGGGGTCTTCCCGTACGTCTTCACGATGACGCCGAAGCCGCCCATATTGCTCCCGGAACCCGGGATGATCAGCGCGGATGTGATGCCGCCAGCGACGGCGATCCGCGCCGCCGGCCCGTCCATGTCGACGTTGTCCAGCACCCGCAGCTCCGGGTTGACCTGGAATACGTTGTCGTGCAGGTCCGAGGCCAGCGTGTGGTTGTGCAGCTCGATGAAGCCCGGCACGACCCACTTGCCCGCCGCGTCGATCACCTCGTACCCCTTGGGGACATCCACCTCGTCGACAGCGCCGACCTTCTCGATCTTGCCGTCCCGCACGAGCACGGTGCCGTTCGCGAGCGGAGGGCCCGTCATGGAATGGACGACGCCGCCCACGATGGCGAAGCGCCCCACGTCCTGGGCCCCGACCCCTCCGGCCAGCAACAAGGACAACAGCAAGAGAACCGGGCGCGACATCATGGCACCTCCTCACCGACGAAGCGTCCGTCGACCATCACCCGTTGCACGCGGGTCCCCGGCTCAAACACGCGCCCGGTCAACAGGACCAGGTCCGCGTCGAGCCCCGCCTCGATGGCGCCCACGCGATCGGCGATGTTCAAGATGAGCGCGCTCCATCGCGTGACCATCTTCAAGGCATCTCCCCGACGGACGCCGCAGCGCACCGCGTGCGCCGCGGCCGCATACAGGGTCCGGCCATCGCCGTCCCACCCGGAGCGCATCGCCACCGGGATCTGCTTCCTGACCGCCTCGAGCGTCGTGACGACCCGCTTCCCCTTGACCCTGAGGACGGGATTCCCCGGCGGCGCATAGCCACACCCCTGGGCCGACAGGAACCCGGAGAGTCGAGGGAACACGCTCGGCGAGATCACGACAGTCGTGAGCTCGAATTCATCGCGCAGCAGCTTGACCAGTGCCTTCGCGATCCGCTCGTCGCCGAGACCGACGAACACTGGTATCTGTGCATTCAGGAGGGCCCGATACGGCTCGCTCGCGGCAACCGTCTTCGGCTTCTTGGGGCGCCCGTCGCCCTTGCCTTCCGGCTTCGCAGCAGCGCCCTTCTTCTCTGCCGCCGACTTCTTCTCTTCATGCACGGGGATCCCGGAGATACGCCGGAGTGAGCCGAATCCCTGCCACGCATCATCCGTCTCCCACGAGAGGCTGACCTGATCGTCAACGAGAGTTCCCTTGAAGCTGTGCTGCGCGCCATCCACCGTGGCCTCGATCTTGAAGGCGTCATCCTTGACCGTGACCTCGAACGCCTGCCCTTCGAGCACGTCCTCGACGGTGATCGTGCCCTTCGCCTTGTCTTCCTTCAGCCTCACCGACAACGTCGCCTTCTTGCTGTCGATGTTGAATCCCATGATGGTGCCCTCCCACGTACCCGTGAGCGGGTCATAGACGGGCGGCGCGGAGACCTCCCCCACCTTCCGCTCACGGGCGGCCTTGCGCGCCGCGTCGGGGTTGGCCTTGTTCCACTTGGCCAGTTCCTTCTCGTACTTCTCCCAGGAGTCCGTGTACTTCTTGCCGCTGTCCAGCTGCTTCTTCAAAGCCGCGACGAACCGGTCGGCGCCGCCCCGGGCCTTGGAGTAGTCGAGCAACAGCCCCCCGACGGCGCGCACCACCGATTCATCACCGACCCGGCCTGATGTCTTCATGATGGACAGGACACCGCTGGTCGGTTGTCCCCCCGATGGGGTCACCGCAATCGTGGTCACACCGGACTCGGCGAGCGGACGGACGTTGGGGAACGTCGGGTCGAAGAGATCCGATGGCCGCTTCTCCATCCCCTGCGCCGGAAGCGCGGCGCCGGGTTGGATGCCCGCGTCACCTGCGTCGCGAAGCGACCGGATGCCCACCTGGCCCCCGGCATCGATCAACCCGGGGATCACGGTGTCGGCCGTGACACGACGGGCACCGTTGGGGATCACCACGTCCTTTCCGACAGCCACGATCTTGCCATCAGCGACGACGACGATGGCGTCTTCCATGGTCTCGCCGCTGACGGTGTGGACGCGCTTCGCGAGGACCGCGATGGGACGCGCTCCCTCCGTCAGATCGTGGATGACCCGGCCACCGGAGACCACCACCACGGGCCGGGCCTCCGGATGGGTCGTGGGGTCCCTATCGAACACACACAGATCGGCGGAGCGGCCCACTGCGATACGCCCGGCGCGATCGCCGATGCCCACGAGATCGGCTGCGACCGACGTCACGGCGTCGATCCCTGCAGCGCCGGGCAACGCGTCGAGCGCATACCACAAGAGATCCTCGGCCCCGCCATCCCGAGCCGGGACGAACGCGACCCTGACCCCAGCTGCCACCAATCGACGCGCGGCAGCGGGGTGCCCACGCCCACGATCAGATTCGAACGGCGCGGGCTGCGGAAGGCGCCCCGACGGCGGCGTCCCGGCGCGCAGAATGACACCGGCGTTTACCTGCGCCAGCTGCTCCGCGACCTGCCATGCCTCCGTCCCGCCTTCGATGACAAGCTTGATCTGCGTTCCCGAAATCACCTCGATCAGTGCAAGGATGTCGACGGCGCGCTCCGCCCGTACCCGCAGCGGACGCTTCCCGTCCAGCACCTCGACGACCCCGCTCAAATCCGCGGCGCCGGGCAACGCGCTCTGCCCGGGACCTGTCTTCGCCTTGAACGAGCGCGCCTCCTCCAGGAGCTGGCGCAGCGCAGCGAAGGCCCCGGCGCGGCTGCGCGGGAACTGCGCCGCCGGCGCGGGGGGAGGATTGTCGGGGCCGGGGGGCACCGCCGCCTCGCGGAGATTCGGCGGGTTGTACGCCTCCGGGGTCACGACCACATGAAGCGCTGCCCGGTCAGAAAGGACCGCGTCCATCGGATCCGCCCCGACACGCACCACCGAACCGCAGCCCGGCATGAGTCGGTTCCGGCCTGGGGTCAGATAAAGAGACGTCACCCCCGATGCCCTCAGGAGAGGACGCGGCACAAAGGGGTCGAACGCATCGGCCGCGCGGACCGCCGGGTTCACGGCGGTCACGTCCGCCGGCGTCGGGGCGTACACCGACGAATCCGCGAGCACGAGTCCAGGGAGTACCCAACCACTCGGCCCCAGGTCGATCACCTTCGCGCCAGCGGGCGCGGGCGCACCGGACGGGAGCAAACCCGCCACCTGCCCGTCCTCGATGACGATGGTCCCCGGCTCTCCGAGCGATGAAACGAACCCACGCACCGCGATCACGCGCTGCCCGGCGGCCTCGACCGCCAGGGAGAACACGAAGGCCAACGCGACGATGGCGCGACCGACCACGGGATGCCAGCTATGCATGCTACTTCCCACCACCGAACACCTCGGACAGGCGCGGGTCCTTGCTGCGCTCGTACACGACTTCGCCACCGATGACGGCCTGGTCAACCCAGGCACGGCCGGACAGGGGATCGTCGGTCAGGACGAGGACATCCCCGTCTTTACCGGGCTCGAGAGAGCCCTTGCGGGCGCCGACCCCGATCAGGTCGGCTGGGATCTTGGTCACCGCCGCCAGCGCTTCCTCCCGCGACATGCCGTAGCGCATGAGACACGCAGCTTGATACCAGGCGTAGCGTCCACCGAGGCTGCCCGTGGCGGTGCTGATGGCGAACCTCACTCCGGCTTCGTGGAATATCTTCGGGATGACGCGCTCGATCTCCTTGCCGGTCTCCGGATCGATCTCGCGGATGGCCATGGTCGCGCTCAGGACCACCGAGATCTTCTCCTTCGCCAGGTGCTTGGCCGCGCGCCAGGTATTGGGCCCACAGATGAGCAGCGTCTTCAGCTTGAACTCCTTCGCCAGCTTGAGCGCCTGGAGAACATCGCCGGCCGTCTTGCATGCCACGTGGGCGGTCAGGTCTCCGCGCAGGAGACGAAACAAGGCCAGCTGTCGCTTCTTGGCTCCCATCGCCTCCAGGTCGAGAACGGCGTTACCCGTCTCCTCGTTCCCTCCCACCTTGCTCTCCCGCTCCTGTTTCTCGAGCGCACGGCGGCCCTTGTCGAGCTCGGCGCGCAGCTTGGCGATCCACGACGCCCGGTTACCGCTGGGTGGCGCCACCGCGATCTTGAGACCGGGCTCGGCGGCGATGGTCATGTTCTCCACCGTGGCACCCCAGGGGCGCACGATCCGTCCCATGCCCGCGATCATCGTGCGGTCACCGGGCATGACACAGATGGAGAGATGGCCGTCTCGGAGGCAATCCTCGTAGAACGGCAGCGACGGGTCGATCGCGTCGAGGACCGACACATACGGGGTCACCGGCACCATCTCGTTTTGATTGCGACCGTCGAGGCCCGCCGTTGCGTGGGGCAAGACAAAGCCCGGCATGACGACCTTGCCGCGAGCGTCGAGGACAGGGACGCCAGGCTCGTCGAGGGACTCCGCCACCGCCGCGATCTTGCCCCCCTTCACGAGGACGCAGCCGATCTTCAGCTCGGGTCCCGCGCACGTAATCACGCGAGCGTTCTTGATGAGCAGGTCCTGCGCGCCCCCAACAGAAGCGATCACGGCGAACACGAACAGTGCGAATACTCGAGTCACTTCGCTTTCTCCTTACGGCCGTCGAAGGCGATCCGACCATCGATGAGGACCATCTCGATTGCAGAGGTGGGCAGGAGGGGATCACCGGTCAGAACAACAAGATCGGCGTCCTTGCCCTTGGCGATCGATCCCACGCGGTCGTCGATGCCGCAGATTCGGGCTGGCTCCGAGGTGAGCATGCGCAGGGCGCGGTCCGCCGGGAGACCGCTGCGCACGGCGAACCGCGCGAAATCCAACAACGTGCTGCCGGCCACATCGCCCCCGCGGGCGAATCCACACGGAACGCCAGACCGCCAGAGCTTCCACGCAGCAGCGATCGGCCGGTGCACCTCTGACTTATCAGGCGCGATGGCCACCCCCGCCGCGACACAGCACTCATGACCGGCGCACCTGGGCCACGACGCGTCATGGACATGGGTGGGATCATCGCAGCTCTTGTGCTCATGGTCCTCTTCGCATCCGACGAGGCAGATCTCCACGTGCTCATGGGCGTGATCATCGGCGATCGCGTCGATCTCCGGGTTCATCGGCGCGCGGGGGCCGCCGCCGTACTG
>NYSS01000045.1 GCA_002683135.1 Planctomycetota bacterium
CAGGACTCCGCATTGGCTGTAGTCCGGGAATGGAGGGGGAAACCATGGGTAACGGCAACGCACGATTGGTGTTGGTGATCGGGGCAGTCGGCTACGTCGCGCTGACGTTCTTCGATTTGATGACCCAGATCTTCAACGTCTCGTTCTTTTCTTTTGCGACCTTGGGGGTCGCCTTGCAGGTGGCGGTGGGCCTGCCCGTGCTCGCCTACCTGTTCATGGGGGCGAAGCTGCCGATCGCCTGTTATGCGAAGTGGCTGGCCATGCTCGTCGCCGTGCTCGCCTTGAGTGACAACCTGGGAGTGGAGACGTCCGGTCCTTCCCAGAGCCCTGGGATCGGCTACCGGGCTGAGAAGCAGAGCGTCAGAGAAGATGGCCAAGACCTGGAGGAGCTCGAGCTCAAGGTCGACCTCGCCGGGGAAGAGGACGAAGAAGACCAGAAGGACCTGAAGAAGCAGATCAAAGACGTTCGCAAGGACATCTCCGACTCCGAGAAGGAGGCCCTGCAGCGGCAGTTCCGTGTCCTCGAGGCCCAGGAGGCGGTTGCGAACTTCGAGCGGCCGCAACGGGACGCGAACCTGGCCAGCTCCGCCTCGCGCCAGGCGCTGGTCATCATGATGGCCTTCCTGGTGTTGGCGGGCGCGTCCATGCAGAGCGAGGAATCCGCGTCGTCTGCAACCAGCGACGCGCCATCGGAATAGACGGCTGTTTTTGACCGTCGGCGGTGGGGCGAGGCTGCATGGCCTCGCGCCCGATCGCGGCAGGCCCGAGGGACGGGGTCTGCCGCGTCTCTCTGCGCCCCTTAGAATGGGACCCGTGCCTCATCCGCCCCATCACATCGTATTCGGACCCGGGATCGTCGACCGCCTCGGAGGGCTGGTCGCCGAGCTCGGCGTCGAGCGGGCGTTCGTCGTCACCGATCCCGGGATCGTCGCGGCCGGGCACTGGGCGCGCGCCGAGGAGGCGCTCCGAGCGGCGGACATCGAGGTGCGCCGGTTCGATGCCGTGCGCGAGAACCCGACCTCTCTCGACGTGGATCGGTGCGTCGAGGCGCTGGGCTCCTGGGACGCGTCGTGCCTGATCGGGCTCGGGGGCGGCAGCAGCATCGACGTGGCCAAGGGGTGTGCGTTTCTGCAGGCCGGCGGCGGGTCCATGGCCGACTACCGCGGTAACGGCAAGGCGCGGGGGAACTTGCTCCCGATCGTCGCGGTCCCGACGACCGCCGGAACCGGCACCGAGATGCAGTCCTTCGCGCTGATTGGAGAAGAGGAGACCCACCGCAAGATGGCATGCGGAGATGCGCAGGCCTTGCCGGCGCTCGCCGTACTCGACCCGTCCTTGACCGTGACGCAGCCGCGCTTCGTCACGGCGTGCACCGGCTTTGACGCGCTGGGACACGCGGTCGAGACGGCGGTGACGCGGGAGCGCAACGCCACGTCGGCGCACTTCTCGTCCCTCGCCTTCAAGATCCTCGTGGAGCACCTCCCGCGTGTGCTTGATGATCCGGGTGACGTTGACGCGCGAGGGCAGATGATGATCGGAGCCGCATGGGCCGGTTACGCCATCGAGCACAGCATGCTCGGCGCGGCCCACTCCATGGCGAATCCCCTGACGTCGCAGTTCGGCGTCGTTCATGGTCAGGCCGTTGGCATGTCTCTGCTGCCGGTGGTTCGCTACAACGCCTCCGACCCGGAGGCATCGCGGCTCTACGCAGAGCTGGCGCGCGGCGCCGCGCTGGCCGCGTCGGAGAGCACGGATGCGGAGGCCGTGGCCGCTCTCGTGGCGCGCTTGGAAGAGCTGTTGGGCGTGGCGGGTTTCGGCTTGTCACTGGCGGCTCACGGTGTCCCCCCGTCGGCGGCCGAGGTCCTGGCGCCAGAGGCCGCGGAGCAATGGACCGCCCAGTTCAACCCGCGGGCGGTATCAGCGGAGGGGTTCGTGGAGTTGTTCCGAGAGGCTTGCTCGGGAGGAGACGGAGTTGATCCGTAGGGCCGGTGGATTAGTGACCGCCGTGGCGCTCTCCTGTGTGCTCGCCACGGTCGGCGGCGACGTGCCGCAGGAGCGCCCCGGTGTCGGGGTCCTGGACGCCTCCGGCGCGTTCTTCCATCCGTCGTGGGGCAAGGGGGCGGAGGGGGTGGTCGCGCAGACCCGGGACGGGCCGGTGCGGGCGCCGACCTACCTGCGGTACCTGGCCGCGCGGTTGGGGCGCCGTCACGTGGAGGACCTGGTCTTCGACGAGCTGCTCGCCCGTGAATGCAAGGCGCGCAAGCTGGCTGGCAACGCGCCGCTGCTCGCGCGGAGCCTGGCGACCCAGCGCTACCACGGGGCCGGGCGTGACGTCGGGAGCGATCCGAGCGGAGATATCCGACGCAAGTTCGCCAACGAGGAGCTGCGGCGGCTGCGAGCGCACGCCCTGGTCGGCGCCGACCGGGCCGTTGATCCTGTGGCGATCGAGGAGCTGTTCAACCGGCGTCACGGGGTCGGCGGGCACAAGGTCGAGGTGCGGCAGGTCCTGGTGTCTTTGAAGGCGACCCGGACCCGTCTTGGTGACCCTGACGCCACGGCGTCCGCGGTCGATGTGGCGGCCCGCGCCCGCGCCGAAGGGCTGCGTAAGCGCCTGGCCAGTGGCGAGGTCTGGACTGACGTCCTCGCGACATCGGATGACCGGACCACCCGCGCTCTGCTCCGTGACCCGGCGCGCCGGGCTCGGGCCGGATTTCTGGACGGCTATAATTATCGACGCTACGGACCGTTGTTCGCGGCCGTTGTCCGCGGGTTGGACGTCGGCGCGGTGTCCGATCCGGTCAAGACGGACACCGGCTATCACGTGGTCCTGGTGGTGAGCCGTGAGGTCACCCGGTTGAGGGACGCGCTCCCAAGGTTGCGCGCGGAGCTACGCGCTCGGCCCGCGTCTCCGACGGAGACGGCGCGGCTGAAGACGTCGTTGTTTGCCAAGTACGAGGTGAAGATCCCGTGACCGCGTTCCGTTTGTCAGCCATCGCCCTCGCCCTCGCCCTCGTCGCCTGCGCGGACGAGCAGCCGGAGCCTGGTGCTGGGGGCCGGACCCGGGCGGCGGCCGTGGACTGGTGGATCTACCGCGGCGATCGCTCGTTGACCGGCGTGGCATCCGGCTCCCTCTCGGACACCCCTGAGCTCGCGTGGACGTTCAAGACGGAGGGCGCGGTCACGTCGTCGGCGGCGATCGTGGGCGAGACGGTCTACATCGGTTCGGTAGACGGCAAGCTGTATGCCCTCGACCTGATCACCGGTGAGCAGCGGTGGGCCTATGAGACCGAGGACGCGGTCGAGTCGCCGCCGCTCGTGCTCGATGGGAAGGTCTACTTCGGGTCGAACGACTGCTACGTGTACTGCGTCGACGCCACGTCCGGCCAGCTCTGCTGGAAGTTCGAGACCTACGAGAAGGTCATCGGTAGCGCCAACTTCGTCAAGGCGGATGACGGCAAGACCCACCTCATCGTCGGCAGCCACGACGCCAATGTCTACTGCCTCGACGCGGCGACGGGCAAGAAGATCTGGGCGTACGAGACGATGAACTATGTGAACGGTACGCCGTCGATCTCCAACAACAGAGTGGTGTTCGGGGGCTGCGACGCGATCCTCCACGTCGTCGACGTGCGCACCGGGAAGGTGGTGTCGGAGGTTGAGCTCGGCGCCGAGTGCTACGTGCCAGGATCGGTCGTCCACGTTGACGGCAAGGTCTACGTCGGTCATTACGGCAACGCGTTTGCGTGCATCGACCTGAAGAACGAGAAGAACGACTGGGCCTATCTGAATAACGAGCACCCGTTCTTCTCATCGCCTGCGGTGGGGGAGGACCGCATCGTCGTCGGTTGTCGGGACCGGAGCCTGCACTGCATCGGTCGGAAGGACGGCAAGGTCATCTGGACCTTCCCGACCCGTCGCAAGATTGACGGGTCGCCGGTGATCTGCGGGGACAAGGTCGTGTTCGGTTCCGGTGACGGTCGCGTCTACATGGTCCGCCTGGATGACGGGGAGGAGGTCTGGCAGTACGAGCTGGGCCGGGCGATCATCTCCTCGCCGGCGATCTCCGACGGCATGATCGTCATCGGATCGAACGACAAGAACGTGTACGCGTTCCGGGCGAGGCCGTAGGGTCCTGATCGATGAGATTCGCGTTGCTGATGCCGGGTACGGGCCACTTCTACTGTGGCAGCTGTCTGCGAGATGACTGGCTCGGCAAGGCGCTGCGTGCCCGTGGTCATGAGGTCACGGTGGTGCCGCTCTACCTCCCGCTCGTGCTCGAGGACGCCGCGTCCGACGATGCCGTTCACATGGGCGGCATCAACATGTTCCTGCAGCAGAAGTCGCGGGCCGCGCGCTGGTTACCACGCTGGTTCGCGAATTGGCTCGACCGACCAGGGCTCTTGCGCTGGGCGTCCCGGCGGAGTCGCATGACGGCCGCTCCGGAACTTGGGCCCATGACCGTGTCCATGCTGCGAGGCGAGCACGGGCGTCAGGCTGCGGAGCTTGAGAAGCTGGTGGGCTGGATGGAGGGGCAGGAGCGCCCGGACGTGGTGCTGCTCTCCAACGCCATGCTCGGCGGCGTCGCCAGCCGGCTGAAGCGGTCCCTGGATGTTCCCATCGTCTGCACCTTGCAAGGGGAGGCCCCGTTCCTCAATTCGCTGCCCGCACCTCACGGTGATGAGGCCTGGGAGGCGCTGGCGAAGGCGGCGGAGGCGGTGGACGCGTTCGTGCCAGTGAGCCGCACGTATGGAGATGTGGTGGCCACCCGCTTGGCCCTCGACTCCGCGCGCGTACACCCGATCCTCAACGGCATCGAACTCGGTGATTTTGAGGATGCTCCACCGCCGCTCGTCGACCGCGAGCCGCCGACCATCGGCTACCTGGCGCGGTTGTGCGACGACAAGGGGTTGTCCTTGCTCGTTGACGCGTTCATCGAGCTCAAGCGAAAAGACGTGGTGCCTGGTCTGCGCCTGCGCGTGGCGGGCGTCGTCCTCGCTGAAGATCGGGAAGGTGTCGCGCGCGCTCGGTCGCGGCTCGACGGGGCGGGTCTCGGCGACAGCTTCGACGTCCTGCCCAACATTAGCCGCGTCGACAAGCTCGCCTTCCTGCGGTCCCTGTCCGTCCTCTCCGTCCCCGCGCTCTATGGTGAGTCCTTTGGCCTGTATCTGATCGAGGCCATGGCCTCCGGCGTGCCGGTGGTTCAGCCGCGCTGCGGGCCGTTCCCCGAGATCGTGGACGCGACCGGGGGCGGGGTCCTCTGTGAGCCGGATGCGCGGTCCCTAGCGGATTCCCTCGGGTCCTTGCTCACCGACCCCGCGCGCGCCCAGGCTCTCGCCGATCACGGCCGACAGTCAGTGCATGAGCAGTTCACGTCCGATCGTATGGCTCGCGAGATCGAGGACCTCTGTAGGATGATCGCGCGCCGCGGTTGAACGGAGGAGCGAGAGCATGCCCGACGACGGACAGGCTGGTGGGACCTGGCTGAGTTATGCCTTGATGACGGTCGTGTGCTGGGGTGTGTACGGCATCCTGCTGCACAAGGGGCAGGTGGACATGAGCGACGCGCAGCACGGTCGCTACAAGGCGTTCTTCTGGGTGGGCATCGCTTACTTCCTGGTGGCCGTGCTGGCGCCGGCGGCCGTGCTCGTGCTGAAGGGCGCGACCTGGACCATGACGAGCGCGGGGGTCGGCTGGTCCTTGTTCGCGGGTGTGTTGGGCGCGATCGGCGCGTTCGGCGTCTTGCTGGCGTTTGGCGCCAAGGGGCACCCGGCTGCGGTGATGTCGATCATCTTCGCGGGAGCTCCCATCGTGAACGCCGGCGTGGCGCTGGCCATTCACCCGCCCGTCGGTGGTCTGTCGGGTCTCAGGTGGCAGTTCGTGGTCGGCATCCTGCTGGCTGCCCTCGGCGGGACCCTGGTGACGCTCTACAAACCGGCGCCGGGCGGCGGCAAGCCTGCCGTGGTGAAGCCCGACGGGAACTGACGCGGTGGCCCTGGTCGAGCTTCAAGACGTCGTCATGCGCTACGACCGGGTGTCGAGCGCCCCGGAGGTCTTGAAGGGCGTCGATCTCGAGGTCGCCGTCGGGGCTTCGCTGGCGATCGTCGGACCGTCCGGATCCGGCAAGAGCACCATCCTGAACATCGTCGGCGGTTTGCTGCCGCCCACGTCTGGCGCGGTGCGGTTTGACGGCGCCGACGTGCTGGCGATGGACGCTGACGCCCTGGCGGCGTTCCGCAGCCGCAGCGTAGGGTTCATCTTCCAGTCCCATCACTTGCTGCCGCAGCTCTCGGCGCTGGAGAACGTGCTGGTGCCGACGCTGGTGTTGGACGCGCAGGCGAAGGTCGGGGCCGAGGCGCGCGCCCGCTCCCTGCTCGAGGACGTCGGCCTGGCGGACCGGACAGATCACCGCCCGGCGCAGCTCTCCGGTGGTGAGTGCCAGCGCGTGGCCGTGGTCCGCGCGCTCATCAACCAGCCCCGGTTGGTGCTCGCGGATGAGCCGACGGGTCAGCTGGACAAGGCGTCCGGTGATCAACTCGCCGACCTGCTGGCCGGGCTCAACGAACGTCAGGGAGTCGCCCTGGTGACGGTGACCCACGAGGAGCGCCTGGCTGCGCGGATGCAGGAGGTGCTCGTCTTGGAGGACGGCAAGCTCGTCGCGTCATGACCGGGCGGACGCTGATCTTCCGCGGACTGATTCACTTCCGACGTACGCATGTGGGGGTGGTCCTCGGTGCGGCGGTCGCCGCCGCCGTCCTCATCGGTGCGCTGCTGGTGGGAGACTCGGTGCGCGCGAGCCTGCGGGAGCAGGCGCTGGCGCGCGTGGGCCGGGTCGGCGCGGCGCTGATCGTCCACGAGCGCTACGTGGGAGCGGATCTGGCCGATCGGGTCGCCGCGGAGTTAGGGGCGGCATCCGTGGCGCCCGTGCTCTCGTTGCCCGCGTTCGCGTCGGTCCCGGGCCGCGACGCGAAGGCGGGGATCGTCAACGCCTACGGTGTGGACGAGCGCTTCTTCGCCCTGGGCCCCTCGGGGGAGGGCACCGCGCCCGGACCGGGGCAGGCCCTGCTCTCCGATCGCCTCGCTTCGCAGTTGGGGGTGTCGGCAGGCGACACGATCCTCGTGCGTGTCGAGAAGCCCAGCTACCTGCCTCGCGACATGGTCATGTCGGACATCGACGAGGTCTCCTTCGGTGTGCGCGTGACCGTCGCCGGGACCGTCGCGGACGGAGGCTTCGGTCGCTTCGGGCTGAGCGCGACCCAGGTCCCGCCATTCAACGTGTTCCTGTCGCTCCCTTGGATGCAGCAGGAGCTCGAGCTTCCAGGGCGGGCGAACATGATCCTCGTGGGTGGCGCCGCCGCGGAGCTGGTGTCGAGGGCGGATGACGCGCTGCGGTCGTGCTGGGGGATCGGCGACGCCGGGCTCTCGGTGCGCCAGGTCGCGGCGGGGAAGCTGGCGGAGCTGCGCAGCGATCGCGTCTTCATCGAGCGCGCGATCGTCGACGCCGCCCGCGCGTCCGATCCAGGACTCATCGGAGTTCTGACTTACTTCGTCAACGAGATCCGGTCGGGGGAGCGGGCGACGCCCTACTCCATGGCGACCGCCCGTGGCCCCCTCGGCGCCTCCGCCCCTGGGGTCGACGTGGTCCCCGAGGGGGGCGCCTTCGTCAACGACTGGCTCGCGGACGATCTGGAGGTGACGGTCGGCGCCTCCCTGACGCTGCGCTACTTCGTCATGGGGCCGGGGCTGAAGCTGGAGCAGCGCACCAGCCCGCCGCTCGAGATCAAGCGGGTCGTGGCGCTCGAGCGGATGGGCGATCGCACATTGACCCCCGACCTGCCGGGGATCACCGACACCGAGAACTGCCGTGATTGGGACCCTTCGGTGCCCGTTGATCTGAAGAAGATCCGTGATCATGACGAGACCTACTGGGACAACTACGGCGGCGCTCCGAAGGTCCTGCTCTCGCCGTCCTTCGCGAAGGACCACTGGGAGAACCGGTTCGGCGCGTTGACCGCGATCCGTGGCGCACCGGCCGGGATCGCGCGCCTGGCCGAGGCGTTGCCTGGCTCCGTTGATCCCGCTGAGCTGGGCTTCTTCTTCAGCGATGTGCGTGGTCCGGCCCTCGCCGCCGGGACGTCGGCCACCGATTTCGGTGGCCTGTTCATCGGCCTCAGCTTGTTCCTGATCGTCGCGGCGCTCCTGTTGGTGGCGCTGCTGTTTGTGTTCGGTGTCGAGCAACGGTCGGGCGAGATAGGTGTCTTGCTCGCCGTCGGTTTTTCTCCGAGGCGGGTGCGCACCCTATTCCTCGCCGAAGCGTTGCTCCTCGCGATCGTGGGGACAGTCCTCGGCGCGGGCGTCGGCATCGGCTACACCCACGGCGTTCTCTGGGGTCTCGGCACGTTATGGCGCGACGCCGTCGGGGACACGACCCTGTCGCTCCACGTGAGCCCCACCATGCTCGTGACGGGGATGGTGAGCGCGGCCCTGTCGGCCGTCGCGGCCATCGCCATCGCGCTGCGCCGCGCGTTCATCCGGCGTCCGCTCGAGCTGCTCAACAACACAGACTCACCGGACCCGCAGGCCGAGCAGAGCGCTGGGGCTGCTCCGCGCGGCCGCACAAGCCTCGTCGTCGCCGTCGCCTGTTCCGTTGGCGCCGTCGGCCTCATGCTTGCGATGGGGACCGACCCGACGCAGTCCGCGATCGCGTTCTTCGGCGCCGGCGCCCTCCTCCTGGTCTCGGCGCTGGCGATGAGCCGGCGCCTGCTCTCTCGCCTGGCCTCTGGAGAAGGGGCCGCCATGGGCTCCGTCGTCGCGCTCGGTGTTCGCAATGCGGGCCGTCGGCTCGGGCGTAGCGTCGCCACCATCGCGTTGCTCGCGAGCGGCACGTTCCTTGTCGTAGCGGTGCAGGCCCACCGGCTGGAGCCTCCGCAGGATCCGTCCGCCCGCGCATCCGGCACCGGTGGCTTCACCCTGTTCGGGCGGTCGACCCTGCCGGTCGCGCGGCGCCTCGACACGGCGGCCGGTCGCGACGCATACGGGCTCGATCCACAGGACCTCTCCGGCGCTACCTTCGTCCCGTTGCGCGTCCGCGACGGCGACGACGCGAGCTGCCTGAACCTCAACCTGCCGCAGCGCCCCCAGCTCCTCGGGGTCGATCCGGGGTCCTTCGACGGGCGCTTCACGTTCGCGTCGGTCACGGACGACGCGCCTGATCCCTGGAGGCTTCTGGAGGTGGATGAGCCGGGGGTCGTTCCGGCGATCGGTGACACGGCCAGCGTCACCTGGTCTTTGCACAAGGACATCGGAGACACGCTGGACTACCGCGACGAATCCGGCCGCCCGTTCAAGGTCAGGATCGTCGCCACGGTGGCCAACTCGATCCTGCAGGGGAACCTGGTCGTCTCATCGCGCCACCTTGAGCGCCGCTTCCCGTCGACCAGCGGTTTCAACGTGTTCCTGGTTGAAGTGGGTGAGGGGCGGGAGAGCGCGATCGCAGCCCGGTTGACCCACGCGCTGGCCGACGTGGGGTTGGAGCTCACGTCCACCGCCGAGCGGCTCGCGTCCTTCAACGCGGTCCAGAACACCTACCTCCTCATCTTCCAGGCCCTCGGTGGTCTCGGGCTGCTCCTCGGCAGCGTCGGTCTGGGGATGGTGGTCCTGCGCAACGCGCTGGAACGACGGCGGGAGCTCGCCATCACGGCGGCGGTCGGGTTCTCTCCTCGCGACGTGCGGAAGCTCGTCCTCGGAGAGCATGGCCTGTTGCTCGCCCTCGGGCTCCTCGCCGGGACGGGAACCGCGATGGTGGCGGTGCTCCCCAGCCTCGGTGGCGACGGGCCGTCCGTCGTCCCGGTGGCTCTGATGGTCGCGGGGGTGGCCGCCAGCGGGGCCCTGTGGACGTGGCTGGCGACCCTCGCAGCGACCCGCGGCCCACTGCTGGCCGCGCTCCGCGACGAGTAGTCCGGTTACCATCTGGCCTCCTGTAGTCTTCAACCGGGGACCGGCCATGCAACACCGCGTTTGCCTCATCGTTTCGTCGCTGATCATCGCCTGTACACCGGTCGTGCTCGTGGCCCAGGACACGGAGCAGGCGGCTCGCGAGGCGGCGTTCAGCAAGCTCATGTCCGGATGCAAGATGGTCGGGGTCTTCACGACCGCGGGCTCCACCGAGCAGCCCCAGCCGGAGACCTACGAGCTGGGTGAGGTGCGCAAGGTCGAGGGGAACAAGTGGCGCATCAAGGCCAAGATCCAGTACGCGAAGAAGCGGGCGATCACCGTGCCGATCACCGTGCGCGTCAACTGGGCCGGGGACACGCCGATGATCCAGGTCACGGACCTGAAGATCCCGCTCATGGGGACGTTCACCGCGCGGGTCCTCGTCTTCCGTGGGGAGTACACGGGCACCTGGTCGGCGAAGAGCCACGGCGGCCACATGTTCGGCAAGGTCATCCCTGCCGCCAAGGGCGAGGACGGGGCCGGTGACGCCAAGGGGCAAGCCAACAACTGGCCCCAGTTTCATGGTGCCTTCGGACGGGGGGTCGCGGAGGGCGGGGCGACGCCGATCCAGTGGGATGTGTTGAAGGGCGAGAACGTCGTGTGGCGAACACCCATCCCGGGCCTCGCCCACTCTTCGCCGGTGGTGTGGGGGGATCGGGTCTTCGTCACGACGGCCGTGGGCGATGGCCAGGCGCCGTTGCGGGTCGGGTTGTACGGCGACATCAAGCCCGTGGAGGATGACAGCGAGCACCAGATGCAGCTGCTGTGCCTCGACAAGCAGAGCGGGGCGATCCGTTGGAGCAAGACCGCTTGGACGGGTGTCCCCAAGATCAAGCGGCATCCAAAGGGGAGTCACGCGGCGTCGACGCCGGCGACGGATGGCGTGCACGTCCTCGCGTTCTTCGGGTCCGAAGGGCTGTACTGCTACGACGTGGATGGGAAGCTGCTCTGGGAGAAGGACCTGGGCGTCCTTGATTCAGGGTTCTTTCGCGCGAAGGACGCGCAGTGGGGATTCGCCAGCTCACCGGTGATCCACGACGGGAAGGTGATCGTCCAGTGTGACGTCCAGGGGGACAGCTTCGTCGCCGCGTTGGACGTGAAGACCGGCGACGATCTCTGGAGGACGGCGCGGACGGAGGTGCCGACCTGGAGCACGCCGACCGTTTGCGAATCTCAGGGTCGTCTCCAGGTGATCTGCAACGGCTGGAAGCACATCGGCGGTTACGACTTCGCGACCGGAGAGGAGCTGTGGAAGGTCGTCGGTGGCGGCGACATCCCTGTCCCGACGCCGGTGGTCGCCCATGACCTCATCTTCATCACCAGCGCCCATGGTCGCCACGCGCCGATCCTGGCCATCTCCACCGGGGCGAGGGGCGAGTTCTCCATGGCCGCGGAGGAGTCCGAGCACATGGTCTGGAGCCAGTTGCGGCGCGGCAACTACATGCAGACACCCATCGTCTACGGCGATGAACTCTACTGCTGCAACGACGCCGGGGTCCTGTCGGTCTACGAGGCCAGGACGGGCAAGCTCCACTACCGGGAGCGCCTCGGGGCTGGCATGACGGGCTTTACGGGCTCGGGGGTCGCGGCGACCGGCAGGCTCTATTTCACGAGCGAGATGGGCCAGGTCCACGTGGTCGCCGCGGGGCCCACCTTCAAGCTCCTGGGCACCAATCCCCTGGGGGAGGAATGCCTCTCGACGCCCGCCGTCTCTCAGGGTGTGATGTTCTACAGAACGCGCGGGCACCTGGTCGCGGTCGCGGATCGCCTCTGAGACCCAGGTAGGGCAACAGAACCGGGGCGCCGGAGCGTTACATTGGCGAGGCCCTGGCACCGAATCGGGCTCGCTGCCCGATCAGATCCCCAAACCGCATATCCGGTCAAGACCTATGAAATCAACGCACTCCATCGCCTATTTGCTCGTTCTGTTCGCCGTCGTGGCGAATGTCTCTGCCCAGCAGGATGGTGGCTGGCCAGCCTGGCGCGGCGCTGATGGCACGGGCGCCAGCGACGGGAACCCTCCGACGACGTGGGGCGAGGACAGCAACGTCCGCTGGAAGGTGAAGTTGGCCGGTGACGGCACGGCGACGCCCATCATCTGGAAGGATCGGATCTACGTCACGGCGGTCGTCAAGACGGACAAGGACGGTGATCCCAAGGAGAAGAAATCCGGAGGCTCGGGTCGTGGCGGACGGTCCGGACGCAGCCGCCGCGGTCGCGGTCGCGGTGGATTCGGTGGTGGCGGTGGTGATACGACGAGCAAGTACCACCAGTTCCTCGTCTCGGCGTACGACCGCACGACGGGCAAGCACGTCTGGACCAAGAAGGTCGCCGAAGAGGTGCCCCATGAGGGCGCCCACGGGACCGGCAGCCTGGCCGCGGCATCGGTGCTGACCGACGGCGAGCACATCTACGCGTTCTTCGGATCGCGCGGCATTCACTGCCTGGACATGAAAGGTGATCTCAAGTGGTCCCAGGACCTGGGCACCATGTGGACGCGCAACTCGTTCGGTGAAGGGGCGTCCCCGGTCGTGCACGGCAACACCATGGTGATCAACTGGGACCACGAGGGCGACTCGTTCATCGTCGCGCTCGACAAGCGTAGCGGCAAGGAGCGCTGGCGTACCAAGCGCGACGAGAGCACCTCCTGGGGCACGCCCCAGGTGGCGACGGTCGGTGGGAAGGAGCAGGTCCTCATCACGGGGACGCGCGCATCGCGCGGCTACGATCTGAAGACCGGCAAGGAGATCTGGTCCCTGGGGGGGATGACCAGCAACTGCATCCCGTCACCGATCATCTCCGACGGCGTGGCGTATCTGATGAGCGGCTTCCGCGGCAACAAATTCCAGGCGGTCAAGCTGGCGGGCGCCAAGGGTGACTTGGACGAGAGCAAGAACGTCCTCTGGGAGCTCGGTAGCGGCACGTCCTACGTCCCGTCAGCGCTGCTCTATCAGAGCAACCTGTATTTCCTGCGCAGCAACTCGGGCGTCCTCACGTGCGTTGATGCCAAGAGCGGCAAGCCCCACTACGAGGGCGAGCGCCTCTCTGGCATGCGGACGGTCTACGCTTCGCCCGTCGGCGCCGGTGGCCACGTCTACGTCACCTCGCGCAGCGGCGTCACCAAGGTCATCAAGGCCGGTGCCAAGCCCGAGGTCGTCGCGACCAACGAGCTCGACGACACGATCGACGGCAGCGCCGCGGTGGTCGGCGACGTCATCTACTTCCGCGGGCGCAAGAACCTCTACTGCATCGGCGCGACGAAGGGCAACTGATCATGTTCGGTCGCCTGAGCGGCGGCTGGTCGGCGTCGCTCAGAGGATGAGCTGTAGCTGGACCCGCAGGCGCCACCCGTCGACGTTGTCGTCGCGGTCGCCTGCGTGCTCCTCAACGTGGCCGAAGTCCACCTGGACCTTGAGGTCGTGGGCGTGGGAGAACCAGCCGACGACGAACAGGTACTCGCGGAGCGCGGCGTCGCCGTCGCCGTTGTGGTCCCAATCGACGTGGGCGGTGCGGACGCCCAGCTCCAGGGTGTCAGGGACCACGAACCAGCCGAGCTGGACGAGCCAGCCCAGCGCTTCTGCGTCGGGGCCTGGCGCGCGTGCGTCCTCGCGCCAGTGCAGCTCGCCGAGGATGAATAGCCCCCGCCAACGCAGCGCGGCGTCGACGCCGACGGCCCAGTCGTCTCCGGCGTTGGCGTGCCCGTCGTCCTGGTGGACCCACGCGTTCGCCGCGATGGCGAGCCGGACCGAGTCGGACTGACCCACGTCCGATTCGCGGTATGCGACCGCGCCGAACGGGTGCGCCGCGACGCGCCCGACCCAGAGCAGGCCGGCGTCGTCGTTGGTCCGGTTTTCTCCTTCGCCGTCGAACGCGGCCAGACGCCACTCCAGGATGTCGTCCCGGTCGCCGAGCCCGGTGCCATGCAGCATCATCCCGACGTCGCGGCCGCGGCCGAACACCTGGTTGGTGACCGCGCGATCGACGAACTGCATGCGCGCCTGGCCGGTGATGGCCTGCCGGCTGTAGGGCACCTTGAACTGACCCGCGCGCAGGTTGAGGGACGTGGCGAATGCGGCGTCGACGTACGCGTCCTTGGTCTCCGCGAGCTCGTTGGATGACGACACGGTCGCTCCGGAGACGGTCGTTTTGGCCTCGTCGCCGGCCAGATTCAGCTGCAGCCGATAGGTCAGCCAACTCTCGAACGCGTGCCCGTCGAAGCGGATCCGCGCCGCCCTCGTACTGAAGTCCGGGGTCCGGTCTTCATGGCTGAATCGCAGCATGATCCTGCCGCCGATTCGTAGGGAGAAGCGCTCGTCCGTGGTGGTCCAGCGCGCGCCACCTCCCGAGCGGGCGACCAGCTCGTCGACGGACTCGTCGAGGCGCGCCGCGCGCCGCCGCGCGTCGGCGATCAAGCGCAAGGTGACGCTGTCCTCGGTGTCGAGGGTGCCGTTCGCAGTCAGGACGTCGATGAGGCGCTCGGCCACGGTAGGCGTCGCTTCCTGCGCACGGACCCCTGCCGCGAACAAGAGGACGCAGGTGACCCAGACGCCGCGCATGGTCCGCATCGTACTCGCCGCCGCGACCCTGGGTTGCGTCAGCGTAGCTCGAGGGCGACCCGGCACGCGATGGTGCGCGACACCCCGTCTTCTTCGAGCACGATCCAGTTCGAGGCCTCCAGCCCGACGTCGATCCACGCCTGGTCGCGGAAGGCCTCCGGCAGGGGAACATCCTGGAAGGTGAGGAGCTCCTCACCCGCCTTCGGGGCGGGCACCTCGATAACCCCGATGGGGGTGCGATTGGCGTGCAGGGCGATGGACAGCGGATACACCCCGTCCGTCGCGGGTAGGCGCAGGACGTGCACCCGCAGGGTTTTCGCCGGGTCCCGCTGACGCAGGGCAGCGAGGGCGTATCGGCCGAGGCCGCCGTCCGAGGCGATGCCGGAGTAGATCTGGTGAAACCCGGTGGCGTCGCGGAGGTTGACGGTCGGGCCCGCGAAGCGGAGCTGGAGGGCGAGCAGCTCGTCGAGCCAGGCGCTCGCCGCGGCGGCTGACAGCGCCGTTCCCCGGCGGCGCTCGGCTTCCTCATGGGGGGGCAAGGGTCGCGTCGCGTTCTCGATCCACCTCTCTTGTATGAGCCATCCCGCCATGATGCGAGCGCAGAGGTCGACGAAGCGTGGGTTGCCGTGCACGTCGTATCCGAGCGTGTCATCGGCGTCTTGCTCTTCGACGAGGATCGTTCGTTTGATGTCGAGGCCCGCTTCGCGGAGGCGCACCCCGTAGGCCTTGGCGAAGGTGTCTTTGCTGACATGGGCGATGCACAGCCGCGCGCCACGTGCGGTGAGCCGCTCTCGCAGCTCGGAGAGGTTGCCAAACATGGCGCCCCAGCGACGTCGAGACTCGGGCCCGTGGCCAGCCAGGAGGGCCGGGGCGATCACGTCCCTCCCGCCTGCCGCGAGGTGCGCCTTCTTGATCGACAGGGGAGCGCGACGGTCGTAGGACTCCATGAACAGCTTGACGTGGTCCCGCACTCCCATGCCCGGGAGCCCGGGCTCGGCGACGAAGCCCTCTCGATGTCCGAAGCCGTTCACGAAGTAGCGGTCGTCGAGGTCGTTCTCGACCGGCATCAACACCACGAGGTCAGGATCCAGGCGCTCCAGGTGATTGAGGAGGAACCGTGTCTGGCTCGCCGTGTTCCATCCGGGCGACGCGACGGTCCAGACAGCGGGCGGCGGATCGCCTTGTTCGATGGCGCCGGCCAGCCAGGTCTCGAGGCGGTGGCCGAGGGCCTGACCGTCGGACACGCCCATGCCGAACGCCACCGAGTCGCCGAGCACCACGATGCGTTGGGCTCCGGGTTCGGGCCGTCCGCCGGCCCGCACTCGCTGCCCCCAGCGGTCGGTCCGCGTCGCCGCTTGTAGGAGGAGGCGATCCAGACCAGCCTTCAACCTCCCGCCGACCAACGGATCGACGTCCTCGTCGAAGGGACCCTCGGTGAGCGCGGCGGCGGCCATGCGCTCTTCGTCCAGCATCCCCATGCGCACGAACCCAGCGTCCAGGCGGGGATGGATCCAGCGTCGCGTGAGCACGGACGGCTCACCGCTCACCAGCGTGTATGTCCCCTCGAACAGGGCGGCGATCGTCAGGGTGGCCCCGATCGCCAGGAGCACGCGCTTCCACATGGCGGTGATGATATCCGCTCGACGCTGACCCTCGGGGCGCGGTTACGGTGCGGGGTGGTCCGAGCGCCGGCAGATCCGTGGTAAAACGAGCCCGATTCGGGAGGGACACCATGATCAGACAGATCCCGCGCGTCTTCGCATGTCTGCTGATGGCGCTCGTCGTGGCTTGCTCGTCGACGAGCACCGGGGATGACCATCGCTGGTCCTACGACGAAGCCGTCCGCAGGATCGGCCGTCCACCGACCCGCTCGGTCAGCGCCCCGGACGGTTCCCTGGAGGCTACCTGGGAGACCCACACGCGGGACACCACCCGGCAGCTCATCATGACCTTCGACCGGAGCCGACGGCTGACCGGNTCGCGCAACGCCACCGTGCCACGNCGCCGNTAGGNNCGNTCTANCNGGTCACTTCTNCTNGNNCTTCTCGTCGAGGAGGAGGCAGACCGAGTTGATGCAGTAACGCTGACCGGTGGGTGGTGGCCCGTCGTCAAAGACATGGCCGAGGTGGGAGTCGCAGCGCCCGCAGCGGACCTCGGTGCGGGCGTAGCCGATCTTGTAGTCGACGTCGGTCGTGAGCGCGCCCTTGATGGGCGCAAAGAAGGCGGGCCAGCCGCAGCCCGAGTCGAACTTGGCGTCGGAGACGAACAGCTCTTGTCCGCAGGCCGCGCACGCATAGGTGCCGGGGGTCTTGGTCTTGTCGTACTTGCCGGTGCCGGCTCGCTCCGTCCCAGCCTGTCGCAGGACGCGGTACTGCTCGGGCGTCAGCCGCTTCTTCCACTCATCGTCGGAGAGCCTGACCTTGCTGTCTTCCATCTTCAGGTCCTTCCAGATGCCGTTGGAGTCTTCNGGGGTGGAGCGCGCGGTCGGCCCCGGCGCCGGTGGGTGCCCCGGCGCCTGCGAGTCGGAGCTGCAGCCTGCGAGCAGGGAGGCGAGGACGATCAGAGAGGTGATTCTCATGTGGTGATCTCGATCGGTTGCACGGAGTCATCCTAACCACCCGACCGCCGCCGGGACCACTGCTGTAGGCTGGGTTCAATGCCCCCCCTTNGATGTCGTGCATGGCTCGTGCTGCTGGTGGTATCCGCGCTCGCACCGGCCCAGGGTCCGGCTTTCACGCTTTCGTTCCCCAACGGCGTGCCGATCGAGGTCTTGCCGGACGCTCCGTTCAGCGTTCTCGTACGGGTGACCCCGCATGTGGGGCAGGTCGAGCCGTCGAGCGGCGCCCTCCGGATCTCGGTCGATGGTGCCCCGTTTCAGGTCATGGCGATCCCGTCATCCCTGAGTGACCTGTATGTGGTGACGCTCCCCGCTGTCCCGTGCTTCACGACCCTGAGNTGGTACGTCACGTTCAGCCCGCTGGGCGGCGGGTCCCCCATCGTCGCGCCTGGAACGGCGCCGTCGACGACGTATGTCACGCACGCGAGTCCCGGGTCTCTCGTCACCGCGTGGAGCGACGACTTCGACACCGATCTCGGGTGGACGGTCACCAATTCACCCACGTTGAGCGACGGCGCGTGGGAGCGCGGCATCCCGGTCGGTGGGGGAGACCGCGGCGATCCGGCGACGGCCTTCGGCGGATCTGGCTACTGCTACCTCACGGACAACGTTGACGGAAACTCGGACGTGGACGGTGGCTCGACGACGCTCACGTCGCCAGTCATAGACGTCTCGGGGCTGNCGGACGCACGGATCTCGGTTGCCATCTGGTACGACAACGTCCAGGGCCCCAGCGCCGGGCAGGACACGTTCGAGATCGAGATTTCGGACGATGCAGGAGCAAGCTGGACGTCGCTGGAGAGCTACAACCAAAGCGTCGGCATGTGGGTCGTGCGGTCCTACCGGATCGCGTCTTTCGTGTCCCTCAGCAACCTGCTGCAGGTGCGATTCACCGCGTCTGATCTCGGATCTCCGTCCATCGTGGAGGCCGGAGTGGACGCATTCCGAATCGAGGTGTGTCCGCCCGGGCCGCCGTTCGGAGCCGGCGCCGGGACGGCGGGCGCTGACATCCTGTTCGTCAACGGGTCGGCTGGCGGCCTGCGCCGACAGGTCCAGGTCGGACTCGATCANNCGGTCACGATCCAGCTCGACCAGGCGCCGTGGACGTNCCTGCCNATGCCGTTCGCGCTGTTCGGCATGGTGGGNATCCCCGGCGCGAGCGCCCAGACGACACTCCCGTACGGGATCGGCGACATGGCGTTCGCCCCGTGCAGCATCGCGCCCTTCNACCCGNGCCTGTTCCTCCTCTCTGGCATCACGATCCCGGGATGCACGACCGTCTACCCCGCGGCGACGGCGCCGTGGACGGTGTCACTCCCCTTGGGGGTGCCGACGGAGCAGCAGTACACGTTCCAGGGCGTCGTCGCGGGCGACAACGCTCTGTACGTCACCAACGCGGTCGCAGTGGAGAGCGTGGGGACGCCCTCGAGCGTCCCCGACCCCGGCGNCTTCCCTGCGCAGTGGATCCACGGATCGGCCAGCTGCGGTAGCAACCAGGACCCNCCNATACAGGTCCACCAGTACAACGCGAACACCTACATCCTCCGGCAGAACATGTGCGCCAACTTCGAGGCGCCNTTCATCTATCTGTTGCTCGGGCAACAGCGCGCGATCCTCTTCGACACCGGCGCCGTGTCCAACGCTTCGACCATGCCAACCCAGGCGACGGTCCAGGGGATCGTNNACCAGTGGACCNCCGCCAACGGTATCTCGAGCTACGANCTCGTCGTCGCGCACCTCCACGGTCACGGTGACCACGTCGCCGGTGACGGGCAGTTCATCGGGCAGCCGAACACGACCGTTGTCGGGACGTCGACGTCGTCCGTNCAGAGCTTCTTCGGAATCACCAACTGGCCGAACCAGGTCGTCTACTACGACCTCGGCGAGCGCATGCTCGAGATCATGCCGATCCCGGGCCACCATTCCGCGCACATCGCGGTATACGACCACGCCACCGACATCCTGCTCACAGGCGATTCCCTCTATCCTGGCTTTCTCTTTATCAGCAACTTCGGCCAGTACACAGAGAGCATCAACCGGTTGNCGAATTTCGCCCAGCTGCGCGGCGTGTCGCANGTGCTGGGGACGCACATCGAGATGACNGCTACGCCGGGCGTGGCCTACCCCTACGGCACCACCTACCAGCCGAACGAGCGTGTCCTCGAGCTCGGAATCGGCCACCTGCTGGAGCTGCAGGTGGCGCTCAACGCGATGGGCTCGAACCCGTCCTACCTTGCGCTCGACGACTTCCATATCTGGCCGTAGGGCAGCGCTCGAGCCGCTCGACCGCCGCGCTCGTCGCGGNGGTCGGTCACTCGCCGATGATGACCGCCCGGGCGTCCGATGTGGTGAACGGGGAGGGCAGCGAGGCGGAAGGGTCGACGATCACCCAACTATGGAAGACGTGCGCGGTCATCGCGAGCGGGTGCGCCGGGACCACCACGGGGAGCGCGAGGTTGCCCAGGGCATCGGTCGTACCCGTCACGTACGTNTCGGCCGAAGCCCAGAGGAAGCTGCCGGGCATGCCGCCGACCGTGGAGAGATCGAACGGCAGCGGCAGGCCGTTCCACTCCGTGTNCGACGTGCCGAGGAGCAGATGCGCCGTGGCGCCTGCGGGCGCTGACGCGACGGCGCAGGTGTATGTCGATCCTACGGACGGGTTGCCGATGACNTGGATCAAGGGCGCGCCGTTCGAGCTCGTCGCGGAAGTGCCGTACGGAGTCACGGAGCTGTTGGGGTGCCTCAACTCGGTGATGACGTCACGCAGGGTTTGGAGCGCGGTCTGTTGCGTGCCGGTCAGTCCACCCGCCAGGGAGGTCGTCTCGAACGGGTCAGCGAGGAGGTCGTAGAANTCCTCGTTGGTGCCGTTGGGTGTGTACCGCACGATCAGCTTGTGCTGCGTGTCTCGCGCGACGGCGAACGCGCCGGGCGCCTCGGGTTGTTGCCCGCTGAACTGCTCGCTGAACACGTGCGTTCGCAGGGGCGCTTGCGTTGGTGACAACAGGTACGGCAGCAGGCTCGTGCCATCGAGATGGACGTGGTTCGCGCCCCGCCCTCCGGTCATGTCGAGAATCGTCGGTGCGAGGTCGGCGACCGAAACGAGGGCCGTCTCCTCGCGTCCGCCAAGGAAGACGCTCGGGCCCGTCACGATGAGCGGCACATTGACGCCACCCTCGTACGGCGTTCCCTTGGCGTGGTTAGGTGCGAAGGGGGACTCCGCGATCGTCTGCGGCGTACCATTGTCACCCATGAAGATGACATCGGTATTCGCGAGCGCGGGACCGAGCGTCGCCAACAGGCGTCCGATCTCCGTGTCCATCGCCTCGACGGCGGCCTTGTAGAACGGACGCGGGTTCGTGGCCGGGCTCAGCCCGGTGAGATCACTCGTGTGCAGGTCGGCCGGCGGCGTGTGCCAGGGGCTGTGAGGNGCGTTGAAGTTCAGCACGCAGAACCATGGGCCCGAAGTGCTCGCGATCCACGAGATCGCGTCGTCTACGATCTGGGTCGTTGCGTACGTCGAGGAGATGGACGTGGAACCGTTGACCGTGCGCGGCCAGTTGAAGTAGTTGTTCACCTGGCCCCCGATCAGTCCGGCAAAGTGGTCGTAGCCGCCGATGAGGTTGGGCGCCGAGTTCCCCGCGCCGTTTCCGAGATGCCACTTGCCGATGCAGGCGTGGGCGTACCCCGTCTCGCCGAGGTCGAGCATCTCGGGGATTGTGGTCTCGTAATCCTCCAGGTCGGGTGTCCCATTCTGGCCGCCGATGGGGGAGCCGATCCCGGCTCGGAACCCGAACCTCCCGGTCTGCAGGCATACCCGCGTCGGCGAGCAGGTCGCGTACGCCCACGCGTTCCGAAAGACGACCCCGCTGGCCGCCATTGCGTCCAGGTTGGGCGTCGGGGGGGGAGCGGCGCCCTCGGCGTAGGCGCCGACCTGGTCGACCCCCAGGTCGTCCGCGACGATCACCAGGATGTTCTGGGCGGGGAGCCAGAGGGGGCAGGCGAGGACGAGGAGGGTCAGCAAGATGTGGCTTTGCGGTGTCATCACGTTCCTGATCCCGCTCATGGCGGAGTTTCACCGCCAAAAACAGAAAGATTTGCTATGCCAGCGTCCCACAAGCGCTCATCCCAACGCCAGCGGAAGATCGTTTCATGTCCACCGTCTCAAGTCTCAACCCGCGCCGGAATTGTCCCTTCCCAGGCTCTGATACGCTTGCCGCCATGGTCCACCGCACCCTGGCCATTGTCCTGTTTTTTCTCAGCACCTCCGTTGTCGCTCAGCCGATCGTCAAGGCGGGGACCGCCGATTCTGTCGATATGTCGGCGGCTGTCCTGCGTGCGGGTGCGGCCCTTTATGCGGACGCGGTCACGCGCGACGATCTCCGCGGCGCTGTCATCCTGGTGGCGCGCCGTGGACGGATCGTGCTTCACGAGGCGTACGGTTGGCGCGACGAGAAGAAATCGGTGCCCATGGCCAAGGACACCCTGTTCCGCATGGCGTCGAACACCAAACCGGTGATCGCCACGGCGGTGCTTCAGCTCATCGAGGCCGGCAAACTGGGCCTCGATGACCCGGTCAAAAAGCACATCCCGTCGTTCGACAATGAGAAGTCCGCCAGCATCACCATCCGGCACCTGCTCACCCACACCAGCGGCTTCCGCATCGACAGCCTGTTNTTGAAGCCCCTGATGGCGAAGTCNNAGGAGCACCCTGATGCGCCCAACCTGCGGCTCGAGGCGGCGCGCTTCGGGGGCGTGGGGCCGGTCGAGAAGCCGGGGACCTCTTACAGCTATTCGAACCCCGGGTTCAACACGCTCGGCGCGCTGATCGAGATTGCGTCAGGCATGTCGCTGGAGCGCTACCTCCAGGAGCGCATCTATCAGCCCCTCGGCATGACGGACAGCTGCAACTTCGAGCCGCGCGCCGACAACAGCCGCATGTCTTCCGTGTTTCGTCGCAAGGGGGATGCCTGGCGGGTCGGGTGGCGCCCCGGCGGGCGCCCGACGGTCCCGTTCGTGCGCGCTTCGGGGGGGATGGTGTCGACGGCCATGGACTACGCGGCCTTCTGCCAGATGTTCCTCAATGGCGGCACCTACGGAGGCACGCGTCTGCTCTCCGAGGCCAGCGTCCGTGAGGCCACGAAGGCGCAGACGAAGCACACCCATCCCGAGGCCGTTCGTGACGACCCCAGGCAGGCGTTCTACGGGTTCGGCTGGCGGGTCACCAATGGTGTGCACGCACACGGTGGTTCCGACGGCACGTACGGGTGGGTTGATCCGCGGCGACAGATCATCGGGCTCGTGTTCACCCAGAGCCCTGGAGGCGCGAACCCGCGGGGCCAGTTCCAACGCGTCGTGGACGCGGCGTGCGCGGGAGCACGATGAGCCACGAGGGGATCAAGCGCGGCCTCTTCCTCCTCTTGCCGTTTCTCGCCGGCTGCGCGTCTTCGCCTCACGCCTCCGACGCGCCACCTAACATCCTGGTGATCGTCGCGGACGACCTCGGCTACACCGATCTCGGGTTCCTCGGGAGTGAGATCAAGACGCCCAACATCGACGCTCTGGCGCGGTCGGGGATCTTGTTGACCAACTTCCTCGTGGCGCCAGCGTGCTCGCCTACGCGGGCCATGCTCCTGACCGGACGCGACACCCACGACGTGGGCTACGGCACGATGGCGGGGGAGCACGACGAGGCGCAGCGCGGGGCGCCTGGTTACGAGGGATATCTGACCGACCGGTTCGACACGGTGGCGACGCGTCTCGCGGGGCGGGGATACCTGACCAGCATGGCCGGTAAGTGGCATCTCGGGATGCGGCCCGGTCAGGGTCCGGCGGCGCGCGGATTCCAGCGGTCGTTCGCGCTGCTGCCGGGTGGTGCGAGCCACTTCGGCGACGCGTACCGGCTTGCCTACCACCCCGATCCCGCGCCGTATCGCGAGGACGGCAATCCGGTCAGCGTGCCCGACGACTTCTTCTCGTCGGACTTCTACACCGACAAGCTGATCGCCTACGCGCGCGAGGCGAAGAGCTCGGGGCGGCCGTTTTTCTCGTACGCGTCGTACACGGCACCGCACTGGCCGCTGCACGCGCCCGATGGGTGGATCGACCGCTACGTGGGCATCTACGACGACGGCTGGGACGCGTTGCGGGAGCGGCGTTTCAACGCGGCGCGACGTCACGGCATCGCACGCGGGCCGAAGCCGCGTCGGAACTGGTTCGTGACGCCCTGGGAGCAGATGAACCCTGTCGAGCGCCGCCGCGAGGCGCGGAACATGGAGGTCTACGCGGCGATGGTCGAAAACCTCGACCACAACATCGGCCGCCTCCTCGAGGCGCTGCGGGCCTCAGGGCAGCTCGACAACACCCTGGTGCTCTTCTTCTCGGACAACGGTCCCGAAGGGAACGCCATCGGCAAGTTCGCCAAGGTGCGGACCTGGCCGGAGGGGCGCCTCGACCTCTCCTCCGAGCGTATCGGTCGGCGCGGGTCCTACGCGTGGTTGGGCCCTGGCTGGGCGGCGGCGTCGGTGGCCCCGTTCCGACTGTTCAAGGCCTACCCGACGCAGGGTGGCGTGCGCGTACCGGCCATCGTTTCGTGGCCCGGCCGCGTGCGCCCCGGCCGTTCGAACGCCATGATGACCGTGAAGGACGTGGCGCCGACGCTCACGGAGGTCGCGACGGGCGCGCCGTCACGGCGGTCCTTGCTCCGGCCGGCCCCGGACCCTGATCACGTCATGGGCTGGGAACTCTTCGGGCGTTGCGCGATCCAGAAGGGCCGCTGGAAGATCGTTCGGATGGCGGAGCCCTGGGGGAGCGGGGAGCGGTGGCAGCTCTTCGACCTGGAGGCGGACCCGGCCGAGGAACGGGACCTGGCGGCCGCGGCGCCCGAGAAGTTGGCCGAACTCCGACGGGCGTGGGATACCTACGCGAAGGACCACGGCGTGGTGATGCCGACCAGAGACATGGGATACGCCAACTGGCGTTATCCCTGATGCCCGCCGTCACGCATCCGCGGGAGGGAGTGGACGCCGTCTGTCGTCGCTCCTACGCTGTTGCCCCTCGACACCGGTGAGGAGAGGACACGCGATGGCACAGCAGCGGGCGGTGGTGGTCTCGGACGACGGAGCTTCGTGGTTTCTAGGTGGTGATCCCGAGGAGGGGCACCACCCGTACGAAGAGGACAGCGATGGGGACGAGTGCCGTCAGGCGCTGCCGCACTTGCTCGACGAGGGGTGGAGCGTCGTGAGCGTCACTCCCGGGTCAGGCGCGGATGACGAGAATTCGTTCTGGCTCGTCATCATTAAGAAGTGACGCCTCGATGCGAGGGGTCGTCCCAGGCCCCTGCTTGACTCGATGCAGGTCGCGCTCCCCTTGGTGACGCATGGGAAGAGCCGCGGCTCTCCGGGACGGGGTCAGCGCTGGCTCGCCCCCGGCGCCTCGCCTCCGGCGGGGTGTCCTCGGATCACATGGTGGATAGCCAGGACGCTCGCCACGGTGCCAGCTGCGATGAGCAGATAGCGCGTCACCGGCGGGTTGTCGCGGACCATGATCCCGATGCAGAGCGCCGCGAACCCGAGCAGGGCCATCCCTTGCACGGCGACGCGGATGCGGCGTCCGTAGCGCCAGCTGGAACGCAGGGACTGGGGTACCCGGTCGACGTGAAAGAACGTGACGGTCGTGGTCAGCCACAGGGTGTAGTACGGGCCCGGGTCCATGGTGATCCACGCGCCGAGGTGGAACGCGACCGTCCCTGGGACGTAGATCCAGCGGAGATGCCGATGGATGAACACCAGCGGGAACGTCGCTTGTAACGCGATCACGGCGATCGACGCGGCCTGCGCGAGGGATACGTTGCTGGCGATCGCGCGGGATACCGGGTCGACCTCATGCGACATGATCGACTGCAGCGTGTACCCGTTCATCCACTCGAACCCGGAGATGAGGATCTTGCTCCCCCCCGCGAACAGGTAGGTCAACGCGATGGATACCTGCACGAGACGGATCGGCCATGTGGCGAAGACGCTCCGGTCGGGTGTGGACTGTCCACGCCATCGGCGGATGATCGCGTCCAGCGAGATGCGGGCGCCGCAGGGTGAGAGGGGGAGCGTGATTAACGCGAACGCGAGCGAGATTTTCTCGTGGTGTGCTTGCCCGAAGGAGTAGCCGAGGCCCCACCAGAAGACCCCGAGCACGGCGACGATGAGCGTCGCTGTGCGGGTAAAGAGGCCGAGGATGCCCATGACGTACGCGACGACGAGGAGCGTGATCATGGCGCGGGCGACGTGGAGATCCGGCGGCCCGATGCCGAGGGCCTCGACGAAGTACACGGGATTCCACAGGTGCCCGACCTCGTCTCCGGAGGACCCGGCGTAGCTGAGGATGATGCTGCTGGGGAACGCCGTGGCGTAGCCGGCGATGGTCAAGATCAGGACCCGCCAGACCCCGAGGGCGACGAGCGATCCCTCGGAGAACCACAGGCGGTTCCAGGTCGATGCGATGGACGTCACCGCGGCGCCTCCACCGTACCCATCACAAGGGGAGCCACGGGGATCTTGCCGGCGCCGGTGAGCCGGGTTCGATACTGGACGACGCGGATCGCGCGGACCTGTTCTCCGTCCTTCGCGCCGTTGTACAGATCGAGCATGTGACGTCGGAACGCTGGGTCTCCGTTGAGGAATGGGCGGATGACCTGCCACCGGGTGTCAAAGACGAACCCGAACCGGCGCAGATCGGCGCTACGCTCTTCCCCCTGTGCTGTCGCCACCGCCATCGTCACCGGGCCACCGATGTCGTTCTCGTGGCTCTTCCCCGTGTACATGGAGAAGCCGCAAAACGGCCAGCCGCGGGCGTGCGGGAACAAGCCCGCCGCCAGTTGCAGTACCAGCCACGTGAGGATGATCGTCGACATGAGGGCCCGTGCGTAGCGCGGCCGGCCGCCGCCGTTGCGCCTGGCGAGGATCATCAGCGCGCCCAGGACCAGCGCTGCGAACGCGCCGCTGCCGCCGACCAGCGCCTCGGGCCGCAGCCACCAGGGGTACGAACACCGCAGGCGGAGGGTCACCGGCTGGGATCGCCTGAGGTCTCTGTCGATCGCCACGATATCGATCGTCCTGTCGCCGGGGTTCAGGCCGTCGATGCGGTGCCCGTCGCCAGAGAACGGGCGCCAGTTGTGGTGCCCGTCGATGACCCAGCGCAGCGTGGCTCCTCCGGCGCCCGCGGCGGCGGCGGCGACGTCCATGCTGATGGGCCACGTGCCCGTGAGCGTCTCGCCGTCCCAAGGGTCGCCGTCGGTGGCGATGTCCCCGACCTCCGGGGGCGCGCCCTGGTCGGGGACGTATCGGAACGATGCTCGCGCGGTGAGCACTTCGAGGCCGCCGTTGGGGTGGCGGCGCAGTCCGGTGTACGGAGGTCCCGGGACCCCGGGGTATTTCCCCGATCTTCCGTAAAAGAACCCGGTGTTCACGACGCCGAACGCGCGGTCCGTCGCGATCCACAGGCGGCGCGCGTCGTCGAGGACGATCCCGACCGGCGACCCTTGGGGTGCGCCGTCGCGAAGCTCGATGCGATCGATGGTGTCGACCGACGGATGGACGAGAAAGAGGCCGTTTTCGGCGGCCACGAACGTGCCCCCGTGGGGGTCCGATTCAAACTGCCGAATCCGTCCGCTGGGGCGCCCGGGCAGCTCGCGGAGCACCGTCTCGACGCCGTCCTCGAGGCGGACGACGCGATCCCCGCGCGCCTCCAGGACAGAGCCATCGCCTTCATCGATGCGGGCGGGAGGTTGGGCGAGGCATGACGCGGCCAGTATCCCGACGAGCGCGGCGAGGGTCTTGTTGCGCTGCACTCCGAAATCCTATCCTCGTTCGCTCGGGAGCGGCGATGAGGTGGTGGCGGGGAGCCCAGCCCTGCGGCTGCGCTCCCCGCGCCGATGTCAGTCTGATTGCTTGAAGCGCAGCACCTTGCCCTCGACCTCGAGGGTGACGTCGCCGGTGCGGGCGATGCACTGATTGAGCCACGGGTTGCGCTCGAGGTAGCCGAAGAAGGACTCCGAAAAGTAGGGGACCTCCTCGGCGTTCTGCTGAGCCTCCGCGGTCACGGCGACGTCGAGCCACGTCTCCTTGCGCTTGAACAGGGTCCGGCCGTTCAGGTTCTGAACTCCGTGGATCGTGACCTTGCGCCCGTCGTGCCCGAGCCAGCTCTGCTCGTATTGTGCCTGGCCGCCGCGCTGCATCCGCTTGCTGTTCGCGGCCTGGGCGACGCCGTGTACGCCGCTGGTGACGCCGACGCTCTTGCGGACCTCTTCGAGCGCCCGCGTCCTGTTCACCTCGACGGTGGCGACGTCCGCGTCGGGGGCCGCGAGGAAGCTCGTGTATTCGGTGAGGATGCCGAACTGGGTTCCGAGCCGGACGATCTCGTCGACGAGCTCCTTGTCCTCACCATTCAGTCGGATCTCGTCGACCAGGTAGCCGATCTTCTTGGTCGCCCAGAGGCGCGCGACGAGCTGGGGACTGCCGGGCCGCGCTCCCTCACGCAGCCTCGCGTCGAAGCTCAACTGCTGGCGCTCTGATCCGCGACGCCCCGTGATGACCACCTTGATGTCCCCTGGTTGGGTGTAGCGGCCCGTGACGACGAGGTGGTGACCTCCGTAGATGTCGCCGGTCTCGCGGGGAAAGACGTCGTAGACCTTCGTGCCCCCGATGGTGATCTCGGCGTCGAGCAGGAGCGGGCTCTGCATGCGGCTGTAGAACCCCGGGACCTTCTCCTCGATGTTGTCCGTGGGCAGCACGTACTCGGAGAGGCCATGGTTCTGGACCGCCAGACGATCCAGGAAGGCGCCGTTGACGTCGTGCCCCACGCCGAAGGCGATCACCCGGGCGCCCTTCAGGTTGGTCTTCTTGATGTGTGCCGAGATCTTGAGGTGGTTTCGTTCGCCGGCCGTCGGCAGCCCATCGGTGAGGAACACGATCTGATTCGTGCGCTCGGTGCCATCGAATTGTCCGAGGGCCTTTGTCAGGGCTGACTGGATGTCGGTCCCGCCACCCGCCTGAACGGCGTCGATAAACGTGATGACATCGGTTGCGTCGCCGCCCTTGGTCAGCTGTGGCGCATAGACGTCGACGTTTGATGAGTAGGTGACGAGGTTGAACCGATCGTCCGGACCGAGCCGCTCCACGAGGAACTTCAAAGCGGCTTTCGCCTGCTCGATCTTCTTCCCTTGCATGCTGCCGGACCGGTCGAGCACGAACACCACGTCGCGAGGCTCGGGCTTCAGGTTCTTTTGCGGGAGGCCGCGAATGATGGTGACGTAGTAGCCGGCCAGTTTCGGGTCGGGCCTCTCTGACAGGACGCTCACGTCGATGATCCCTGCTGACGGGTTCGCCTTGAAGTAGGTCACGAAGTCCAGGTCGGTGGTCACCCCTTTCGCTTCGGTGGAGAATGTGGCGACGAACCGACGGTCGCCGCTCGGCTGCTCCTTCAGGGACGCATCGAGTGCGTGGGTGGGGGAGTAGAGCGTCGTGATGGCGTGCTTGGATGCGATGGACCCGGTGATGTTCAGGTCGATGGGGCCGGCCACGCGGCGAAACGCCGTCAACGGGATGTGAAGTCGCCGCAGGTCACCCTCGGAGGGCAGCACGCGGTCGTACGAGAGGGTCAACTCGCTCGTCCCGCCCGCGGGGACGGGGAAGACCTGGGCCCGGAACAGGGCCTCGCCGTAATGCTCGAGCAGGGCCGGGTCACGGTGCTGCTGCGTGAGCTTGCGGTACCAGGCCGCTGCTTGCTTCCTGGTCATCACCGTGCCCTCGAGTGTCTTTCCTCCTTCTTTCAGGCTGATGCCGGAGATGATCGATCCGTCGCCGAGCGGGAACAGCAGATCGAAGGCCCCGGGGGCCTGGCCGGGGTTTCGAAGCGTCAGCTTCTGGAGGATGTGAGCCACCGGGCCTTCGACCGTGATGTCGATGTCCAGGCCGCTCACCACCACCGGGGGCTGGACCCTCGTGCAGGTCATCAGCTCCGGGGTTATTGGGGGCCGCGATATCTTGGTGACCTGAGCTTGAGCCAGCGCCGCGAGGATGAAGAGGGCACCTGAGAGCAGAGCGAGATGACGGGTCATGGGGACGGTCTCCGGTTGTGGGTTCATGGTGGTCTACGGCTTCAAGACGCGTGGGTTGCGCAGGAGTTCCGGCTCGTGACGATGCCGTGACATGCCGCCTTGAGGCTCGACCTGGTCCGGTGAGTGACCCCGCGCAGGCTGTTCAGCGCTGTCTGCTTGGCAGTCTGTGAGCAATCTCGGTAGTCTGGTCCGGTCGAATGGAGCAGGCCGCAGCGGGGGCGTTTCGACCCCGCGTCACCGGCTTGTCTCGCCGCCCCTTCCCCCCGGAGCCAGCCCGATGTTGAGTTTCGCAAGACGGTTGCGCTGTGTTCGTGTGGCGACCGTCGTCGCCCTTTGCACCATTGCCCTCGCCGCCTCCCTGCCCGGTCAGGTCAGCGTGCTCTCCAGCCTCTCGTTTACCAATGAGACCGGAGGTGCTCGCGATGGATTGGTCATGTCGTTTAGCCAACCTCTCGCCGCGAATCAGCCCAGCCTGGTGCCGGGCGGCGGCAACGTGATCCCGCCCTTCACCTTGCCGGCCGGTTATCCGGACGGGTCCACGGTGGTGCTCAACGGGCAGACGGTGGGTGCGGGAGATCGGGTGCCGACTAACGGCACCATGACGTTCGTCGGCACCGTGGGCGATGCCAATGTCACCCTGACCCAGGCAGCCTGGACCGTGGCTGGCGTGGCCACGAACACGGTGGCCCAGATTGAATTCGTGAACATGACGCAGACCTTCGCCAACAGGATCTCCTTCACGGCTGTGGATGCGACAGGCGCCATCATTCCCATCCAGGACGTTCGCGCTGCCGAGACCTATGAGCCGTCAGTCTGTATGCCGACGAGCATCACCGGCGCGCCGGGCGGGACGGTGACCGTGGACGTGCCCTGCTGCGTCTCCGGATTCGGTGGCACCATCGGTCCTCTTCAGGTCACGTTTCAGACCGAGGCCCCCATCGGGGAGATCCGTTATCGGTTGCAACAGAACACCGCGAAGACCGGCAGCGCGTTGGAGAAGGTGGCGATGAACGAAGCTCAGGAGGAATCCGTCGGCTCCCAGTCGGCAGGCGCCGTGTCCATAGAGACCAATCTGGTCGTGGACGCGGTCTTCCCTCCCCACCTGGCCCCCTTCACGTTGATGTCGGGCCTCCGCAGCCGTGGCCTGTATGCGTGCGGCGGCTTCGTCGCACCTGGGACCACGTTGGTGGCCGGCCGCGTGGTCCTGACCAGCATGGACACGGGACCCCTCGACATCGGAACGGCCAACACCGGGGTGCTCTGGTACCCGGTCGCCCCGCGATTCGGGGCCGTTCCGGACGCCCTCTACTTCAACTTCGACGCGCTCATCGGCAACAGCGGGGTCGCCAACCTGGCGTCCCCCGGTGTGGGCGCCGACCCGGCTCCTCTGGTGGGGCATAGCCTCGTCGCCACCCAGGGACAGTTCGGCGGCGCCCTGCAGGGCGCCGGTATGACGACCGGCAGCTCGCTGGACACGGGGTGGGTACCCAACCTTGGCCTCGACGATTTCTCGGTGTCGTTCTGGCTCGACCGCAACGGCAACCAGGACAGCGTGGTGGCCGTATTTGGCGACTCCGGGTCCCTGCGCTGTCTTGTCCGGTCATCGGACCTCGAGCTACGGCTCAGCTCTCCGGCGGGTCCCCAGTTCGTGACCTTGCTCGGTGTGCTCCCGCCTTCCGGAGGCAAGACCTTCACCTTCGTGCGCGACGGCGCCAACGCGGTCGTGAACGCCTACATGGACGGGAGCCTGGTCACGGCCCAAACGGTCACTCCTGTCTCCATCAACGGGCCCCAGAGCTTGACCATCGGAGCCGCCAGTAACCTGCCACCCTTCGGGGGAGGCATGCTGCTTGACGAGTTCCGCTTCTACCGTCGGATGCTGTCGGCGGGAGAGGTCTTCAGCACTCACAACAAGCAGCTCCCGTTGCCGCACTCGGGATCCATTGCCGTCGCCCAATGGCAATCCAATTCGTCCCTGGCCCGCTTCGAGGCGGACGGGGAGGGGGGGCGGCCGGGTCAGCCCGTGATCCTCACCCGCTGCGTCGGCGAGACGGTGATGATCTCGATGTCCAGCGAGAACCACGGGATGGGCTGGGAGCTCACCACCGCCTCAGGACTTCCCTCAGTGCAGCCTCGTTCGGTGCTCGGACTGGCGGTGGGCCATGAGCCCATCAACATCGACATTTTTGATCCCGCGACGGTGCCCATCAACGGCTACCTCTTCCAGTCGACGTTCAGCAATGCGGTGATCCCACTGTCCCCACCCGTAGCAACGGACATCCATGCCCAGCTGGCGATCGCCACGCCGACGCTGCCCCTGGGTATCGCGACGAGCGCGGCCGGGACGATCCAGTTCACCGACTCGGGCAGCCAGGAGGTGGTCTTGGGTCCGAATTCGGATGACGGTTTCATCGAGATCTTCCCGGGGGTCCAGCCCTTGTGCGGGCCCGCGTTCGTGACGTTCGCCGGCACCGGGTACTCGTCGCTCTTCGTCAACGCCAACGGCTCGGTCAGCTTCGGCGCTCCGAGCACGGATGCGAGCCCTTCGCCTTCGGAGTTCGCCCTCGGCCCGCCACGTCTCGCGGGGCTCTGGACCGACCTCAATCCGAGCGTGGGTGGGACTATCGTCACTCAGGTTCTCGGGGGCGCGGTGCGGGTGCGCTTCGACCATGTCTCCCACGGTGTGGCGGCGATGGCCAGCAGCTTCGACCTCGTGCTGGGGCCCAACGGCGGCGCGTCCATCTTCGGATATCAGCCGGCGAGCGGCGGCGGCGCGAGTCTGGTCGGGCTCACCCCGGGTGGAAACGCGACGGACCCAGGCAGCGTGACCTTCTCTTCGTTGGTCGGCGCGGGATTGCAAACCAGCGGTTCATCCGACATGGTGTACGAGTTCGTGGCTAGCGGTCCGCCGACCGGGTTCTATTCGATCCGGTTCCCCAACGCGGACGGCAGCGTCTTCATCGTGGAGTGATCCTGGGAGAGGCACCCCGGAGTGAGCGAGAGCGCGTCGGAACAGGACCCGCAAACCAAGCGCGACGACGGGAGCGCTTCGGATCTCCAGACGTTCCTCGAACGCTACGAGACCGAGCGCGGCACCGGCTCGGAGCGGCCCATGATGGCCTACATGGGCGAACTCCAGGAGCTCGCCCGCACCTGGGTCAGCCCTGGCGCCGAGACCGTCGTCAGCGGTGCAGACGGAGAGGGCGGGCTCTTTGGCCCCTACAAGGTCCTCAAGGAGCTCGGGCGCGGTGGCCAGGGCATCGTGTACCTGGCTGAAGATCAGCGCCTCGCCCGCAAGGTCGCCCTCAAGGTGCTCACGGATCTCGGCCCTGGCGCCGACTATCACCTGAAGCGGTTCCGCCGCGAGGCCGAGGTGGCTTCACGTCTCGAGCATCCTGGGATCTGTTCCGTGCTCGACACCGGGTCATCCAAGCGCGGGCCCTACATCGTCATGCGATACGTCAAGGGCGAGTCCCTTTCCGAGCGCATCGCCTCGTCGCGCGCTCGCCTCGAGGAGGACGATGGTTCACAGACCTTCGTCAACTTCCTCTCCGAGGATGACGGGGGAGAGGCTCCCTCCATCGACACCCGTCCCGAGGCGACCGAGCTGCTGGCCTCCACCCGGCACTCCATGTCGCAGCAGCAGATCAACGATGTCCTGATCCTCATCGAAAAGACGGCGCTGGCGCTGCACGCTGCCCACGAAGCCGGGATCGTGCATCGCGACATCAAGCCGGGGAACATCATGGTGACGCCCGCCGCCGAGCCGGTGATCCTCGACTTCGGGCTGGCCCGTGATGAGGAGAGCAATCAGCCGGATCTCACGCAAACCGGCGATGTGTTTGGGACTCCGGCGTACATGTCGCCGGAGCAGATCGCGGGCGTTCGCGGCATCGACCGCAGGACCGACGTCTACTCGCTTGGCGTTTCCCTGTACGAGTGCTTGACCCTGGCCCGACCTTTCGCGGAGCCCACGCGCCAGCGCCTGTACGACGCGATCGTCCATCAGAGGCCCCCGGACCCACGGCGGTTCAACGAGAGCATTCGAGGTGACCTGAGCATCGTCCTCGAGACGGCGATGGAGAAGGAGCTGGGCCGGCGCTACCAGACAGCGGCCGCCCTGGCCGAAGACTTGAGTCGGGTGCGGCGCCGGCAGCCGATCAATGCCCGCCCGGTGCCTCGAGCCGTGCGCGTCCTCCGGTGGGCGCAGCGAAATCCCGCGTTGGCGACGGCGGTGGTCGGCCTGTTCATCTCGCTGGCGGTCGGGCTCGCCACGTCTCTCTCGCTGCTCGGTGATACACGGGTTGCGCTCGGGAGGGAGAAGGACGCGGTTCATGAGGCGGTCATGCAGCGGGATCGGGCGGACCAGGGGCTCGTCGAGTATGAGCGGCTCGCCGATGTGAAACGCCTCGGCGCGCTGTTGTCGCGCGCCGACGAGTCGTGGCCGCCGGTGCCCTCCTCACTGCAGGGGGAGCAGGGGATGTCACGGTGGCTGGTAGGGGCGGACGCGTTGGTCGCCCGCCGTGCCCGTCACGTCGAGGCGCTGTGTGTGCTCCGCCGATTGGCCGAGCCAGAGCCCGATGCCGTTCTCAATGAGACGCGGCGCGCTTCCCAGCGGCGCGTGGAGGCGGCCGTCGCCGCTGCCGTCGCCGACGAGGCGGAGGAGCTAGATAGAAGCGAGCTCGTCTCGGCGGAGTCAGCCCTCGTCGCCGCGCCGTTCGTCTGGAGCTTCCAGGACTCGAGGAAGGCATGGCGATACGACGTGCTCAGCGAGCTCGTGGCCGACCTCACCGCGTTCGAGGCGACCATCGAGCGGGTGCGCGCCCGCGCGGCGTTCGTCGAGACCGTCGAGGAGAGGACCCTGGTGCGTCCCCAGGACCGCTGGGAGGAGGTCATCGAGGCGATCGCCGACGAGGCGGACAATCCCAGGTACGGCGGCCTCCGGATCAAGCCGCAGCTCGGCCTGGTCCCCATCGGTATGGACCCGCGGTCAAAGCTCTTCGAGTTCGTACACGTGCAGACGGGACGGGCTCCCGTCCGCGACGCCAAGGGGGACATCGTGGTCACCGCGGAGACCGGGATCATCCTGGTCCTTATCCCCGCCGGGACATTCGTGGTGGGCGCGCAGAAGGACGACCCGCAGGCCGCCAACTTCGACGAACAGGCGCGGCCGATGGATGGGTGGGTCAAGCTCGGCGGCGTCCGCGAAGTGACGATCCACAAGCCGTTCTTCATCTCCAAGTACGAGGTCACTCAGGCGCAGTGGCTCCGGGCCACCGGGGCCAATCCCAGCGCCGTGCGTCCGGGGACCGCGACCCCGTTCAAGCGTGATGTGACCCTCGCCCACCCGGTCGAGTTTGTCAGCTGGAAGGCGTGCAAGCGGGTGTTGCCCTCCCTCGGCCTCGGGCTCCCTTCCGAGGTGCAGTGGGAATACGCGTGTCGCGCGGACACCGATACCCCGTGGTGGACGGGCCGCGCCTTCGAGTCGTTGCGCGGGGCCTGTAACGTGGCGGACGACTTCTACCACCGCAACAACGGAGTCCCGAGCCACCCCTATGAGTCCTGGCTCGATGACGGCCGCACCTACCACGCTCCGGTGGGTAGCTACCGCGCGAATGGCTTCGGTCTCCACGATGTCATCGGCAACGTGTGGGAGTGGTGCGAAGACGACTTCCACGGTCGCGGGAGGGCTGCCCGCGGTGGGAGCTACAGGACCATCGCTGCCATGGGGCGGTCGGGTAGTCGGAACCACGGTCCCGAGGACGCGGCCACCGAAGACTCAGGGGTGCGTCCCGTCCGCGCGGTGGACCGCTGATCCCGCGCTGAGCATCGCCTCGGGGGTCGTGACCGCCGTTATGGGACGGGCCCGACCGCGGGTGCTCGGGGTCGTTAGGATCGTGCCCATGCTTGCCATCCTGGTCGCCGCGCTCGTGCTCACGGCGGGCTCGCTTCTGCTGGCCCTGCTCGTGTGGCTTGGGCTGCGGTTGGCTGGTCGCGGGCGCGCGGCAGGGGCGGCCGGGCTGGGCGCTCCGCCGGGGGGTTATGGGGATCGGCTCTCCGCGCTCCTCGAGCGCGCCGTTCGCTGACCCTGGTATCGTTCCACCGACCGATGAACGAGGTTCCCCTCTCTGTCCTGGCGTTCAGCCCGTACTTGCCGTACCCACCGGATCACGGCGGTCGTATCCGTACGTTCCTGCTGTTGCGGGAGCTGGTGAGGCGGGGGCACGATGTCGTCCTCGTCCCGTTGCTCGCAGATGATCGGGAGCTGGCCCAGGTCGCGGGTCTCGAGGAGGCGGGCGTGAGGGTTGAACCGATCGTTCATCCTCGACGCTTCGGGGTGCTCACGGCGGCGGATCGTCTGCGCAAGCTCGCGAACCTGGCGCGCGGACGCTCTGATGTCCTCGCTCGTTTCTGGTCCGACGCCGCCGTACGGACGGCGCGTTCCCTCGGTGGGGGCGTCGATGTCGTCCTCGCGGAGGTCCTGTGGGCCGCGCCCCTCGCGCTCGCGATCGACGGCGCGGCGCGGGTCCTGAACGCCCACAATGTGGAGTCGATCATCGCCGACCGCACGGCCGAGCAGACGGCGGGAACGCTGCGTCGCACCCTGGCCCGGCTCGAAGCGCGAGGTCTCAAAAAAGACGAGGCGCGCTTGCTGGATGGTTTCGATTCGGTGGTGTGCGTCTCCGACGTCGATCGGGACGCGATGGCGTCGATGGCGCCGCACGTCGCGGTCGAGGTCATCGGCAACTGCGTCGACACCGAGCTGCTGCAGCCCCTCGAACCGGTCAGCGACGGACCGCCCGTGTGCTTGTTCATCGGCAGCGCCAACTATCCGCCGAATCTCACGGCCGTCGAACACTTCGCGACGCGGGTCTTGCCCAAGGTGCGTGAGGAGCTCCCGGGCGCGCGCTTCGTCGTCGTGGGCGCGGATCCTCCCGAGCGTCTGAGACGTCTTGCTTCGGATGACGCCGGAGTCGAGATCCGCGGGTACGTGGACGACGTCGTCGATTCCTACCGGGGGTGCACCCAGTCCGTCGTGCCGATCCAGGTGGGCGGCGGTACGCGCACCAAGATCCTGGAGGCTCTGGCGCTCCAGCGGCCGGTCGTCTCGACGACGGTCGGCGCCGAGGGCCTGCCCGTGGAGCATGAGGAGCATTTGCTGATCGCGGACGGAGCCGCCGCCACGGCGGCGGCCGGGGTGCGGTTGCATACGGATACGGTCCTCAGGGACAGGCTGGTGCGTGACGGCCGCGCCTTGGTGGAGAATCGCGGGTCGGCGCGCGCCGCGGGAGAAGCGCTCGAGCGGGTTCTCATGGCGGCTCGGTCGCGCACAATGGGCACATGAGCGCGACCGAGCTCAGCGTGATCATCCCGACGTTCAACCGCCCGGAGGTCCTCGAACTCTGCCTGACGTCCCTCGCGGCGTCGGAGGGCGTCGACATGGGTACGATCGAGGTGATCGTGGTCGATGACGGATCGTCCGGTGAGGTGGTGCCGGCGGTGCTCGAGCGGATGAAGGAGGTGGTCCCCTTCGCGCTGGTGACCCTGCGCCAGGACAACGCGGGTCAGGCGAGCGCGCGCAACCGCGCCATGCAGCTCGCCCGTGGCGGCCTGTGGCTGTTCATCAACGACGACACCATCGCGACGCCGGGCATGGTGGCCGCGCACCTCGCCGGGCACGCGGCGCGTCCCGAGCCGGACGCGGGCATCCTCGGCCGCGTCGTCTTGAAGCCTGACATCCCGATGACGGCGCCGCATTCGCTGCACTTCGATCACATGTACGCGTCCATCGAGGGGCGTACCGAGCTTGAGTGGCATCACTTCTGGACGACCAGTCTGTCCGTCAAGGGCGCGTTCTTCCAGCAGCACGGGATCACGTTCGACGCGGAGATCCGGTACCTCCATGATGACGTGGAGGTGGGCCAGCGCTTGCAGGAGCATGGATTTCGCCTGTACTACGATCCGGATTGCCTCGGCTACCACGATCACGCGATCACCGAGGCGGACCTCCTCAACAACGCGGACCGAGAAGCCCACAGCCTGGTCTACTGGGCGGAGAAGCGCCCGGACAAGGTCCGCGACCTGGCACGATTTGGATACACCCCCGTGAAGAAGCCCTGGGAGAGAGCCGTCAAGTACCCGTTGCTTGCCGTTGCGTTCAACGTCGTCACGATTCCCCTGTGGAGGGTCTTCGCGCGCCTCGCGTGGTCGGCGACCCCTGGCGCGTCGCGGTTCTTACTGTCCCAGTGCTATGCCGCGAGGAAGCGTCGCCGTGTGGCGTCGTTGCTCGCGAAGGCAGCGGCGGTGCTGATGCTGGTGTTGATGGCTGGTTGCTCGAGCGAGGCAGCCGCGGAGCCTGATCCGCCGCCCGCGAACTACACCGCGACCATCAAGGGGACGGACGTCACCTTCGAGATGATCTGGGTACCCGATGGGAACTTCTGGATCGGCGAGACCGAGGTGACGTGGAACGAGTACCTGCTGTACTGCGATTTCGACGAGACAGGGAAGGTGCAGCCCGGCGTCGACGCGGTGACCAAGCCGTCCAAACCGCTTGAGGACGTGGCCCCTTTCGATCGGGACTGGGGGATCGGGAGACGCCCCGCCGTCGGCATGAGCTGGAACGGCGCCAAGAAGTACTGCCGGTGGCTATCCCTCAACACCGACACCACCTACCGCCTGCCCACGGAGGCGGAGTGGGCGCTGGCCTGTGGTCCGCTCCCGGACGACCTGGACGCCCACGCCTGGCACTTCAAGAACAGCGGCGGGATGACCCAGGAGGTGGGCACCAAGAAGCCCAACGCGCGTGGAATCCACGACATGTACGGCAATCTGTGGGAGCACGTGAGCGACCCGTGGTCGGCCGCGGAGCCCGAGCGGGCCTGTTATCGCGGCGGCGCCTGGAGGTCGAAGCCGCAGGACCTCGCGCTGGAGCTTCGGCTGGCCTTCGAGGAGGCCTGGACCATGCTCGACCCCAACGTCCCGCCGGGGGTATGGTGGGTACCCGATGGCGACCATCTCGGGATGCGCGTCCTGCGCCCCGGGCCGAAGAGTCGCTGAGTACGCCGACCCACCGGAGCACCGAGATGACCCGTCGCACCCGTCGTGAGTTCCTCGAAGAGTCCCTCCTCGCCGCGGCTGCAGCCGCCACCGTCCCGTTGGTCCCGTCCCAGGCGTTCGGCCAGACGGGCCGCGTCGCTCCCAGCGATCAGGTGAACATCGCGGTGGTCGGTGTGCGTGGCCGCGGCGCCGGCCACGTCGGCACCTACGTTGGCAACAAGGCGGCGAACGTGGTGGCCATCGTGGACCCGGACTCGGCGGTGGTCGGTCGTTCCATGAAGGCGGCCAAGGGTGCCAAGTACTACAAGGACCTCCGCAAGATGCTGGAGGACGACTCCATCGACGCGGTGTCCATTGCGACGCCGAACCACTGGCATTCGCTGGCGGCGATCTGGGCGATCCAGGCCGGCAAGCACGTCTACGTGGAGAAGCCGGTCAGTCACAACATCTTCGAGGGCCGCCGCGTCGTCGACGCGGCGCGCAAGTACGGCAAGCTGGTCCAGCACGGCACCCAGGCGCGCTCCCACAAGGCCTGCCAGGAGGCGATCGCGTTCCTCCACGGCGGCGGCCTCGGCAAGGTCAACATCGCGCGCGGTCTCTGCTACAAGCGCCGCGGCTCCATCGGCCAGGTGAAGGGCCCCAAGCAGGCGCCGAAGACGTGTGACTACGACCTGTGGACCGGCCCGGCGGACATGCAGCCGCTGATGCGCAAGAACCTCCACTACGACTGGCACTGGGACTTCAACACGGGCAACGGCGACATCGGCAACCAGGGTGTCCACCAGATGGACCTCGCCCGCTGGGGCCTGGGTCGGGACACCTTGCCCACCAGCGTGCGCAGCGGCGGTTGCCGCCTCGGCTACGTCGACGACGCCAACACACCCAACACCCAGACCTCCATCTGTGACTACGGCGACCAGCAGCTGATCTTCGAGGTCCGCGGTCTGAAGACCCCGCAGTACAAGGGCGCCCACATCGGTGTCGTCTTTCACTGCGACGATGGCTACCTGGTGATCGGCAGCTACAGCAAGTGCCACGCCTTCGACCACGACGGGAAGATCATCAAGACCTTCCAGGGTGGGGGCGACAACTTCGGCAACTTCGTGAGCGCGGTTCAGAGCGGCAAGTCCGGGGACCTCAACGCGGAGATCCTCAAGGGGCACCTGTCGGCGGCGGTGTGCCACCTGGGCAACATCTCCTACCAGCTCGGCAGCCCGCAGCTGTTGAACGCCACCGACGCGCCCTTCGGCGATGTCGAGTCGGCCAACGAGTCCTTCGTCCGTCTGCGCAAGCACCTCACGGACAACGGCATCGACGCGTCCAAGGAGTCCTACAACATGGGCCCGGCGCTCACGTTCGATCCCAAGTCGGAGCGCTTCACCGGCGCGCACGCCGCGGCCGCGAACAAGCTGGTCACGCGTCCGTACCGCGGCGCCTTCGTGGTCCCGAACGAGATCTGATCTCAGACGCTACCGGCGGAGCTCCGCGAGCGGCACCTTCGCCAGGTAGATCTGCGTCTTGCCTTCGTGGCTGGCGTAATACGTCATCCACAGCTCCTTGTTGTGGATGACGAAGCCCGGGTAGCTGGTGTCGCCGCCGCTGGGGAACTCGTAGAGCCGCTCGAATGTCCCGTTGGGGTGGACGCGGAGCAGCACGGTGGCGGTGCCCTTGCGGCCCTTGGGGCGCTCGAACGCGTACTCGCGGGTGCCCACGAGCCAGCTGCCGTCGCCGAGGTCGAGGAGGTTCGGGCCCCCCATGCCGTGCTTGATGGGCGCTGACCTGTAGGTGGTATATGGGGGCTTGCTTCGGATGATGGCGCCGGTGCGGTCGGAGCGGCCCGACATGCGGACGATGCCCCACATCTCCTCGCCGCGGAAGCGCAGGGTCACCTCGCAGGCTTCCCGCGGCAGGGGGAGGTCTTCGCTGGCGCGCCCGTAGTTCATGCCGTCCGTGGTGGTGAACAGGGCCACCGAACGGTTCGTGGTCCGCGCGCGCCCGGTCTTGGGATCGGCGTCGGTGATGTTGGGCATGCAGTAGCCGACGCCATCCTTCCAGGTGAGGCGGAAGAACCAGTTGTCCGCGGGGATGCCGCGCACCCGCCGCGGCGGCGTCCACGTCTTGCCGTCATCGGAGAACGCCACCCGGGTGTGCCAGCCCTGCAGCCCGTCGCTGTAGTCCGAGCCGCCGCAGTTCACCATCAGCGAGCCATCGGGCATGACGCACACCTTGGGGTCGCGCAGGTCGATGCCCGGCTCCGCCAGGAGCGCCCATGATTCCCACGTCACGCCGTCGGTGGACGCGATGATGCGCGCCTTTCCGTTGGTGCCTGGAACGTGGCCCGATCCTTCGCGAAAGGTGCACACGAAGTGCCCCTTCCAGCGGACGATGTCGGTGAAGGCGGAGTGCGGGGCGGTTCCCCAGATGCGCGTCGCGGGCAGCATGGGCGGCGCGTCCTGGGCCGGACAGACAGCGCCCAGCACTGCCATGATGAAGAGGGTCCTCGGTGCCATGGCTTAGGTATACCAGGAGCGTTCGTCCAGCCTGGGCGCTCGCCGTCGGACAGGGGTGCGGTGTCGGGCTGAGCCCCGCGCGGTGGGCAGAGAAATCGCCGGGTCACCGACCCCGTGCCCGTATCATGCGGCCCTGGCCCCGCGCCATTGCGGGTGCATGAACCGAGGAGCTGAACATGAGCTCGATCCTGACCGTGGTCCTGTTGTCGCTCGCGTCCGGGCCCGTCCACGTCCCCAAGGAGCTGATCACCTTCGATGACGGGGACACCGTCGCGATCAAGTGGCCGGGCAAGGAGGTGGAGCACGTCCGCATCCTCGGCATCGATACCCCGGAGGTCCGGCACCTGGACCACGGCATCCCGTTCGCGCAGCCGTTCGGTGAGCTCGCGGCGGGGTTCTTGCACGGCGCGATCGCCTGCGCCGACAAGGTCACGTTGCTCCGCTCCGGGCAGAAGGACCCGTACAAGCGCACCCTGGGCTACCTCTACCTGGACGGAAAGAACTACTCCGTCCTCGTGCTGCAGGCCCGCCTCGCTGTCGAGAGCGTCACGCGCTACGGGGACAACGGCATGGCCAAGCAAGCCAAGGAGTGCGTGGCCGCCGCGCGCGCGGCCGGGCCGGTTCCCTTTGAAGACCCCCATGACTACCGCCGTCGCATGCGCGATGTCACCAAGTGGATGAAGGAACAGGGCACCTACCCCAAGGGCGCCAAGTAGGACGCCGCGCGCGTCAGGGAGCACGATCATGAGTCTCGATCGACGGACCTTTCTCGCCGGCACCGCGGCCACGACGGCGGCGGTCGCCACGTCCTGCGCCAGCGGTGGCGCTGGCGGCTCGGTGCCCGACCACCCGATCCTGATCGCCACCTGGCCGTTCGGGAAGTTCGCCACGGAGCGCGGCCGCGACGTGATCCTGGCCGGTGATTCCGTGCTGGACGCGGTGGAGCAGGGCGTCCGCGATATCGAGCGGCGCGGCTCCGACGGGTCCGTCGGCGTCCGTGGCCGTCCCAACGCCGCCGGCTACACCCAGGTGGACGCGTGCATCATGAACGGCGACGACCACCGAGCGGGGAGCGTGGCGGGAGTGGAGGGGATCGTCCATCCGGTCAGCGCGGCGCGCCTGGTGATGGAGAAGACCAAACACGTGATGCTGGTGGGGGAGGGCGCGCGCTGGTTCGCTCTCGAGAACGGGCTCGAGTCGCTCGACGTCTCCGGCCACCGCGCCAAGAAGGCGGCCTGGCGTGTGCGGGACAGAGACCCGGTCAAGAAGCGGGAGGGCCATGACACCATCGCGTTGCTGGCCCTCGACGGCGGTGGTCACATCGCCGGGGCCTGCTCCACGAGCGGCGCGGCGACCAAGCTCCCCGGTCGGGTCGGGGATTCGCCCATCCTCGGCAGCGGTCTCTACGTGGACGGGGAGGTCGGTGCGGCCGGCGCCACGGGCATCGGAGAGAACGTGATGCGCTACTGCGCCACGTTCCACATCGTCGAGTTGATGCGGGCGGGCCGCTCGCCGACGGAGGCCTGCGAGGAGGTCATCCATCGCATCGCGCGCAAGGAGGGGACTTACGCGGTCGACATCTGCTTCGTCGCCGTGGACCGGGGGGGCAACGTGGGGGCAGCGGCGTCCAATCAGACGTTCCCGTTCGCCGTCGCGACGCGCGGCACGAGCGAGCTTCGCAAGGTCCCCCAGGTCACCCCGAGGTAGCTCGAAGCCATGTTCGGACGTGTGGTTCTCATCGTTGCCCTGTGCGGGGCCGCTGTGTGCGCGCAGCAGACGCGCCCGCCCAACATCGTCCTGGTGTTCGTCGACGACCTGGGAGGCCGTGACCTGGGTTGCTACGGGAACAAGGTCATCGAGACGCCGCACCTCGACCGGCTCGCGCGGCGCGGAGTCCGGTTCACCAACGCCTACGCGGCGGCGCCGGTGTGCTCGCCTACGCGGGCGAGCCTGATGTCGGGTAGGAGCCCCGCGCGCACCGGGATCACGGACTTCATCCCGGGGCACTGGCGTCCTTTCGCGCCATTGCGCGTCCCCACCAACCGCACCCAGCACCTGCCGCTCGAGGTCGTGACGCCGGCCGAGGTGCTCAAGGCGCGCGGCTACACGTCGGGGTACTTCGGCAAGTGGCACCTGGGCGGGCCGCAGTTCCACCCCGACAAGCAGGGCTTCGATCGCACGGTCATCAGGACCGGCGGTGGTCACTTCGGGACGCGCACGACGCCCGACCTGAAGCTCGGGAAGACGGACGAGTTCACCTCCGCGATCGTGGATCAGGCCGCGCGCTTCATGACCGAGAACAAGGATGGCCCGTTCTTCGCCATGCTCTCGCCCTACATGGTTCACATTCCGCTTCAGGGGCCGAAGGATCTGGTGGAAAAGTACGGAGAGAGGACGCAGCCGGGGGAGGGGCGGCATCACCCGACGTACGCGGCCATGGTCGAGCACGTGGACCGCTGCGTGGGGCGGCTGCTCGAGCGGATCGACAAGCTCGGCATCGCGGACAACACCTGGGTCGTCGTGACCTCGGACAACGGCGGATTGGTCCGCCGGTTCTCCGGCGACCGCACCTGGGTGTCCACCAACGCGCCGCTGCGTAGCGAGAAGGGATCCCTGTACGAGGGCGGCATCCGGGTGCCGCTGATCGTCGTCGGTCCGGGGGCGCGCGCGGGGGTGACCTGCGACGAGCCCGTCATCACCATGGACCTGCACCCGACGTTCGCGGCCCTCGGGGGCGCTCCTCGTTCCGAGGGCGATGGCAAGAGCCTCGTCCCGCTGCTGACGGGCAAGGGAGGACTCGAGCGCGACGCCCTGTTCTGGCACTACCCCCACTATCACCACCACACGCCCGCCAGCGCGATCCGATACGGACGCTGGAGGCTGATCGTGACCTGGGAGGACGGGGCCGCCCAGCTCTTCGACCTCGGCGCCGATCCCTCCGAGTCGCGGGATCTCGCGCGGACCCGCGGGGAGCTCGTCTCCGAGCTTCGCAAGCGGCTCACCGCGCAGCTGGGCGACGCAGCCTTGCCGGTCAAGAACCCGGACCACGACCCGGAGAAGGCCGGCCGCTGGGGTCGGCACCCGTCTCGTCGCTGACCGCGTTATCCTGTGTGTCCACGTTTGAGGAGTTCTTCATGTCCAGGATGCTCGTCTTCGGTCTCGTCGTGGCAGGTATCTTCATGGTCGCGTGCGACGCCTCGCGTCCGGTCGCGGGCGTTCGGGATGACCGGCCGGCGGCGGTCGCGGACGATCAACAGACAAAGGGAGAGACCATGACCGGCGCAGCGGAAGGCAACCTTGAACTCGCGACGTTCGGCGGCGGTTGCTTCTGGTGCGTCGAGGCGGTCCTGGAGCAGCTCGACGGCGTTTCGGACGCCACCTCCGGCTACATGGGGGGCCACGTGACGGATCCGACGTACGCGCAGATCTGCACCAAGACGACGGGGCATATCGAGGTCGTGCAGGTGACCTACGATCCGTCCAAGGTCGGTTACGGCACCTTGCTCAAGTGGTTCTTCAAGGCCCACGACCCGACGTCCCGCGACCGCCAGGGGGGAGACAAGGGGCCTCAGTACCGCTCGGCCATCTTCTGCCACTCCGAGGAGCAGAAGCAGGCGGCGCGCGACGCCATCGCCAAGATCGACGCGAGCGACGCGTTCGCGAACAAGATCGTCACCGACGTGCTCGATGCGCAGACGTTCTGGAAGGCGGAGAGCGAGCACCAGGACTTCTATCGGAACAACAAGGAGTACGGGTACTGTCAGGTGGTGATCACGCCCAAGCTCGACAAGCTCGGGCTCGACAAGTGATCAGTCGCGGGTGAACTTCCACACGCCGTTCGCTGGGGTCCAGAACCACAGGATGGGCTCGACCGTCCAGGTCCGCGTGAACGGGCGACGGCAGCGGATGGACAGCTCGAACTCCTGGTCGACGAGGCGGAAGTATGTCTCGTCGCGCAGCATGCGCGGACGCCAGGTTGACGCGATGCCCTCGGCTTCGAGCCCTGGAGGCCAGTAGTTGTTCGTGGCGTGGAACGCGGTGATGCCGGGCACCAGTTCGTCGCACCACGCCTTCGCGGCCGCCACGTCATGCTGGCGCAGGACGTTGCTGCCGAGGGCGGCGAGGGCCTGGATGACACAGGCGAGGACCAGCGCCCCGAACCCCCGCATCAGGCGAGGCCGGTGCATCAGGGCGTAGATCCCGACGAGGAGGAGCGCCAACGGCAGCACGAAGATGCAGGCCGCGGCCGCGAAGAGATAATAGAGGCGTCCACCCGCTCCCAGGTACGCGCCCACGAGGCCCACGGCGGCGCTCGCGAGCACGATGGCGAGCCCGTGCCGATCGCACTCGAACGCGCGCAAGATCCACGCGAGCAGACCGACGGTGGTGACGAGGATGCCGACGATGGCGACGGACTCGTAGATGTACCAGGCGTCATAGAGGCGCGTATGCGACCCGATACCGAGCACGGTCAGGCCCGCGGCGACGAGGGCCCAGCGGGGAGGCCGGGCCTTCCTGCGGAAGCCGTCCGCGTGCTTCTCTCTCTTCTCCGTTGAGGCGTCCAATGCGGCCCCATCCTATCCGGTGGTCGCCGGGGCTTCCTCCGATGTGGAGCGCGCGTCCCGGCGTGGGTCCATTCATTGGAGGAGGCGGGCGAGGCCCCGGACCCGCGCAGCGTCCCGTGAACGCTCCGGGCGGGTCGGGTAGGCTCCCCGTCATGGGTGATGACGTGCCGAGCTCGGACAAGAGCGCGATCGTGCGTGTGCTGCGCGAGATGTCCACGTTGCTCGAGATCGGTGGGGCGAGTCCCTTCGAGGTCATGGCGTTCCAGAACGGAGCTGAGAGCCTGGACGAGTGGCAGGGTGATGTGGGGGCCGCGGTCGGGGATGGCTCCCTGACCGACATCCCGGGCATCGGCAAGGGGCTCGCGCGCGTCATCGGCGAGCTGGTCGCGACGGGGAAATCCCAGGATCACCGCGAGCTGTGCGATCGGTTTCCGCCGGGGTTGCCGGCGATCTTGAAGGTGCCCGGCCTCGGCCCGAAGAAGATCAAGGCGCTCTACGACGAGCTCGAGATCGGCAGCCTGGATGACCTGGAGGACGCGGCCAACGGGCAGCGCATCCGTGCGCTCAAGGGATTCGGAGCCAAGACCGAGGAGACGATCCTCGCCGGCATCCCGGTCGCGAGGAAGCGCCTTGATCGGAGCGGCGGGCTGTCAGAGACCTGACATCACCTGGCTGACCACGAGGCTCAACTGGCGTGGGCTGAATGGTTTCATCAGCAGGCGCCAGCCGTGCTGCAGGATCAGCCCGTCGATCCGCTCCAGGTTGGCATGGCCGGTGGTGATCACGGCCTTGCGGGTCTGTCCCTTCGCGGCCAGCTCCTCGGCTAGATCGAGACCGTTTCCATCCTCCAACATCACGTCGGTGACGAGGAGGTCCGGGGCACCGCTGAGCATCTCGAACTCTGCGCGGGCCTCCGCGATGCTGGCGCAGGGATAGACCTCGAACCCCATCTGCTCGAGGCCGCGTGTCGTGAGGCGGCGCAGGTCCGCGTTGTCTTCGAGGAGTACCGCCCGCGGGTTTCCGGGGATCAGCTCCGGGGTCGAAGAGGGGCTCGCCCGCGTCGAGCGATCAGGCGACGCCGGGGCGACACCCGGCAGCCGCATGGAGAACGTGGTCCCCTGCCCGGGTGCGCTGTCCACGTGGATCTCCCCCCGGATGCCCGTGACGATCCCGTAGACCACGCTCAGGCCGAGGCCGGTTCCGGACCCCGCCTCCTTGGTCGTGTAGAACGGCTCGAAGATCTTCTGTGCGACCTCCTCGGTCATACCCGTGCCCGAGTCCGTCACCTCCAGCAACGCCCCCTGATTGTCGGGCAGCGGGGCGATGCTGATGCGCACCGTCCCGCCTTCAGGCATCGCGTCCCGCGCGTTGATGACCAGGTTCATCAGGATCTGCTCGAACTGCCCGGTCTCGAGCGCGACATGAATGGGGTCGCCGGAGTTCTGAAAGTCGAGGCTCACCCGCTTGCCGATGATGCGAGTCAGGATCTGTATCAGCCCCTGGGTCTGTCGCACGACCTCGGTGCGTGCGTCGGAGCTCGGTTCGCCACGACTGAACAGGAGCAGCTGGCGCGCGAGGGCGGCGCCCTTCTCGGCGCTCAACAGGACCAGGTCCACGTCGTCCCTGCGCGGGTCCGTCGTGGGGATGTCGTCCTTCAACAGGTTGCCCGCTCCGATGATGACGCTCAGCAGGTTGTTGAAGTCGTGGGCGATGCCGCCCGCGAGGCGGCCGATGGCCTCCATCTTCTGCCACTGCCGCAACTGCACGGTGGACCGGTCGAGGTCGCTCTGGACCTTGGTCTTCTCGGTCACGTCACGCAGGAAGGCGAGGACGGCGTCCTCGTCTCCCTTGGCCTCACTGCGCACCATGTGCCCCTCGACGATGATCGGGTCGCCGTCGTGGCCTCGGAAGGACAGCTCCACCCACATCTCCGAGTTGCCCTCGCGCAGGCCCGAGAGCGCTCCGGTCCATACCTGCCGGCTCTCGCGGCTCAGCAGCTTCTCGACCGAGGTGTTGGCGAGCTCTGGACCCAGCAGGTTGTGGGCCGCCGGATTGGCCAATCCCACCATGCCGTTGTTGCGGACGCTCAGGATGATGTCGTTTGATTGCTCGACGAGCTGCTTGTAACTCCGCGCGCGGGTAACCAGTTCCCGCGCCGCCGCCATGGCCTGATCGGCGTTGGCCTGGTTGCGTTGCAACAGGAACAGGTGGTTCATGATCCCGTCGTGGGCCGCGAAGTCGTCGATGGCCAGGCCCAGCGGGGCGAGCTCCTCGAGGCGCTCGACGGAGGGGACGCCGAGGAAGAGATAGCCCTCGTCGATCTTGGCGAACGCCCCCATGAGAGAGAGCATGCCTTGCTCGGTGGCGACGATGACGGGTCGGCCCAGCCTCATATCGAGGGTGGCGGTATCGAACGCGCCGATCCAGCGGGGGAGCTCGAACAAGTCACTGAACAACCGCGATGTGGAGTCGCCCAGGCGCTTGTGGAGGGACCGTCCCAGGCTGGTCACGCGCAACTCGGTATCGAGCCCGATGGAGAACGGGAACAGCTCGCGGACCTGCTCGGAGTTGATCACGATCCGATCCGAAGGCGGAACACGTCGTGATCAGCGCCACCGGACTTCGCTTCTATGTGCTTCACGGTCAGCGACTCGGAGAAGTGTTCGCGGAGCCCGTCGAGGAGGCCCGTGACGAAGTCGGCTAGCCCGTTCCGTGTGCTCCGGTAGTGCAGCAACGCGGAACCATCGGCTTCGTGCTCGAGTTCGAAGGACGGCCCCTGGAGGTTGGTGAAGGAGATGGCCACCTGCTCGTGCATGCGGTCGAGGTTCTTCAGGAACGACTCCAGGTCGCTGCCCCCGAATTCCAGCAGCGGGCCGTACTCGACCTTGGCGGTATGCAGCACCCAGAAACGTCCGAATGCCCGCAGCAAGGTGCCGGTTTCCACCTCGAGTTCCTCGCAGGCGGCGGAGATGAGCCCGTAGGTCGTCTCGTCGGGGTAGGACTCCATGCTGAGGAACACCGATTCGTCGACGTTGGCACGGGTGGCGATGGCTTGCCAGGCGTCCTCGCCGTGGGCGTCCCTGACGCAGTCTCGTATGGCCTTGTGGATGAGTCCGTACAAACCGGCTTGCCCCTCCGCTGGGTTGGTTGCGTTCCGGTCGGCGTGTGCTGCCGATCCGACGCAATAGCGCCAGGAGGCTCGCCGTTCAAGCGAGCCGGGGCTAAACGCTTCCCTGCGGCTGATTTCGCCCCCACGTGGCGTGAGGGGGACAGCCGTGGCCCGACGGGCCGCCTACTGGGCTGCGTCCAGCGCGTTGGCGATGACGAGCAGGGCCATGGCCGTGCCGTAGCTGCGTCCGACCTCATGGCTATCCATGAACGTGCCGTCCATTTCGGGGTATCCGAGGACGTGGTCGAGCAGCCGTTCGTGGTGCTCGCCGCGCTGACCCGCTGGGAGCAGGGAGATGGCTTCGCTCGTGTGGTACAGGGCGTGGAAGAACATGAACCCGGCGATCTGCCCGTCCGAATGGAAGTCGGTGCGGCGGACCGCCTCGATCCTGTCGTAGAACTTCCAGAACGTGTCGAACGCGAACCGCATGCGCTTGTCGTCGCTGGCGCCGAGGGACAGCAGGGCTCCCTCGGCCATGGGCATACGTGTGCTCGCGTTCTTCAGCCCGTCGCCGCGAGACGCGCCGCGGGCGGCGCCGCCGTAGGAGAACGACCCGTCCTCGAAGCGCGCCGCCAAGAGCGCGGTCTTGGCGCTGTCCAGGACAGGCTGGGGGATCTTGACCCCGCAGCCCTTGGCCGCGACCAGGCCCTGGACCATCGCGGCTGTGCAGAACGCGTTGCCGTATTCGTGGGCCCAGAATCCGGTTTCTGCCTGGCGCGACTCGGCGTCCTTGACGATGCTGCGCATGTGGAGGCGCAGCTTGCGTCGGCGCGTCTCGTCTCCCGACGCCCGGTGCCTGGCGGCGAGGTACATCAAACGATACGCATCCGAGTACACGTCCTCGTTCTTGCCCCGGTTCATGTGCATGGGGTCCAAGAGGTACTTCTCGCCGCGGCGGATGGCGTCATCGATGGTCTCGTGCAGAGACTCCGGAGCGCGCGCCTTCTGGCGCAGCAGCGCCTGGCATGCGAGGGACGAGACGGCTACCCACACGTTTGGGGTGATCCGCTTGTCGGGGCAGTAGGCGTAGCGCGCGTCGTTCCAGCCGCCGTCGTCGCGCTGCTGCTCCAGCAGGAAGCGGACGCTCCGATCCACGACGTCGGTGATGGGGAGGCGGTCGCCCGGCCACGTGGTGTCGATGGGCAGGGTCTTGAAGGCCCCGTCGGGTAGCCACTGGAGCCGCGCGACACCGGAAAAGGCCGCCCCGATGGGGCGTCCATCATCGATGCCGACGAGCACATTAGCCTTGGCACGACGCCCCCAGACCGTGTCCGGGTGGTCCTGGACGATCTTCTGGAACCGGCGCACGGCGCCGACCTCGTCACCTGCCTGGGCGCGCAGGCGCGCGAGCAGGTACGCGGCCTCCGCCTGGCGCGGGCCCGCCGTGTCAGCCGCGGCCTGCAGCGGCTGGATCGCCTCGTCAAAGCGGCCCGAGCGTACGAGGATCAATCCGCGCTCCGCCTGGAACCCGCCGCCGAGGGGCGCGAGGCCCGGGACGCGTCCCCTCCGGGCCGAGCGCTCGAAGCTCCGCGCCTCGCGAGGAGACATGTCTTTGGTTTTTTCGTCGATGACCTGTTGCCGCGTCGCGAGCGCGTTGTCGAGCTGTTCGAGCGCGGTCTCGCCGTCACGGGCGCGTCGCAAGAGCGTGGCGCGCTGGTAGATCTTATTCGGCGTCGGCTTCTCAGCGCTCATGAGCGACGTCAGCGCGTGCGCCCATTCGCCGCGGTCCATGGCCGCGTCGAACGAGGCGCCATCGGCGAGCTTGCCGTGCGCCTTCTCGAGGACATCGCGCAGGACGCCGCACATCCACGGCGCGTTGATCGTGCGAATGTTGCGCACGATGTGTAGAGCGCTCCCATCTGGCGCGATGAAGATCACCGCGGGTTCCAGGAACGTGAGGGGGCGGACGTCGAATCGTTTGCACAGATCGTCGTCGCATACCATGCGGATCGGCGTGAAAGACGCCTTCACGATTCGCTCCACGTCCGGGTCACTCCAGACGACCTGGCGCATAGCGATGTCCAGCACGGGCGCCCGGATCATCTGGCGTCCGCGCTTGGTGGACTCGACCACCTTGTAGACGTACCAGAGCACCGGCTTCTTCGATTCCCTGGCCTGAGCGATGGCGGCGTCCAGCATGGCCACGCGATCGACGGCGGCCTCCTTCGAGGTCAGGGAGGTCTTGAAGCGCTGCTTGTCGAGGAACTCGGCCTCGTCGTCCACCCACTCGATGGTCTCCAGTTGGAGGCCCTGAGCTGGGTGGGCGCGGCTGGGGGCTTGGGGGCGCTGGGCGGGGAGGAGGGCGGCCAGGACGGCGAATAGGGTGAAGGTTTTGCGGTTCATGGCCGTTTGAGTCTACGGGCGGAGCTTGGGACGTGTCGAGTCGCCGTCGGGTGCGTACACTGGGCACCGGCCATTTCTGGCCGAAGTGGTCGTTTTGGAGAATGCTATGAGAGTCATTGCGGGCGCCCTGGCCCTGTCGGTCGCCTTGAGTGCGGTCGCAGGAGCGCAGAGCAACGAAGAGAAATACAAGAAGAAGCTCGAGAAGGAGTTCGTCTCCAAGGTCGAGTGGGTGACAAGTCTGGAGAAGGCTCAAGAGGCCGCCGCTGCGCAGAACAAGCTGATCTTCGGCTACTTCACGCGCAGCTACTCCCCGTGACCTCCCTGCAACGCATTGGAGGGGGGTCCCCTCCTTGAAGAGTGGTGGGCAGAGGCCAGCAAAACTGTGATCCCGTATCTCAACGTGACCGCTCGCTTTGACGGCGCACCGGATCAGGATCTCTTGAAGGCAAAGGGCGGCCGCGGCTTCCCCTATTGCACGATCATGAACGCCAAGGGCGATGTGGTCTGGGAGGTCCGGCCGAGCGCTCAGGCGGCGTTCGCCAAGGGCGTCAAGGGCGCCACCGCGCTCGCGAAGTTCCAGGCCGAACTGGAGAAGGACAAGGAGAACAAGGCCCTTCAGGCCAACGTCGCCATCCTCGACTTCATGGGCCGCAACCAGCGCGAGAAGACGTCGACCGTCGCCGAGCTCGAAGAGCTCGCGAAGGCCGAGGGCGTCGACGCGGAGATCTTGAAGGAGTTCTCCACGATCAAGAAGAGCGAGCAGATCATGGGCGCGCTTCGTAGTCAGCGCCGTGACGGCGGCAAAGCCTTGCTCGCATTGGCGAAGAAGGGCGTCGCGCCGGACGACGACGATGACATGGCGACGCAGTACTGGGTCATGGTGACCCAGGCCGCGATCGGGGCCAAGGATACGGCGCTCGCCACCAAGGCGGTCGACAAGTTCGTGGCGTCCGCGAAGGGCAAGCCCTTCGAGAAGCGCGCCGAGGAGTTCGGGGCTGATCTCAAGAAGCAGATCGCTGAGATCTCCGCCGGCGGCGACAAGAAGGACGGCGGCGACAAGAAGGACGGCGGAAAGTAGGCCTGGGCCTTCTCACGCAACGAAAAACGCCCCGGGGGAGACCCCGGGGCGTTTTTCGTGACAGGCGCTTAGTTGTCGCCGTCGCGTGCCGAGGGCTTGCGCGGGAGCATGGCGTCGCGCTGGGCGGCGTGCCACGCGAAGGACGCGATGATCGTCGACGCCTGCTTCAGGTCGTCGGCGGCCGCGTGATCCCAGTTGTCCATGTTGGAGTGGTGTGTCTGCGTCGAGTAGGCCACCGGATCCTGGATGAACTGGAAGCCCGGGAGGCCGACACCGTCGAACGACTGATGGTCCGTGCCGCCGGTGTTGTTGAGCGTCAGCGTGGACGCACCCAGGTCGTGGAAGGGCTTGAGCCACGCACGGAAGATGGGGGCGATCACCTCGTTGCCCTGGAGGTAGACGCCGCGGAGCTTGCCGGTGCCGTTGTCCATGTTGAAGTAGCCGGACAGCTTGGCGTGCTCGGGGTGGATGGTGGTAGGAGGCTGACCGCGGCCTGCTGACTCGGCGAAGTGCTTCTTGACGTAGGCCCGTGAGCCACGCAGCCCCTGCTCCTCTCCGGACCACAGGGCGATGCGGATGGTGCGGCGCGGCGCTCCCTTGCTCTCGACGAGCTTGGTGAGCAAACGCATGGCCTCCATCATGGTGGCGCTGCCGCATCCGTTGTCCGTCGCGCCGGTGCCCGAGTGCCACGAATCGAAGTGGGCGCCGAGCATGACCACTTGATCCTTCAGGTCGCTGCCCGGGATCTCGGCGACGACGTTGAACTCCCGCAGGTCGTCCTCGAAGTACTGGGTCTTCAGCGCCACCTCCATCTTGACCGGGATGCCCTTCTCGATGAGGCGCACCAGGCGGTTGTAGTGCTCGACGGCGAGGGTGAACTGGGGGACCACCTTGACGCCCTTGCTGGATGAGCTCTGACCCCCGCGCCGGCCGGCGCCCGGGGCGCGCGGAACGGACGCGCTCGACACGAAGATCGTGCCGTACTGGCCCTTGGACCCACGGTCCATGATCGCGAGCGGCTGCTTGGAGAACACCAGGTTGTTGAGCTGACCTCCGCGCATGAAGGACGAACGATTGCGGCGCGTTCCTCGACGGCCGCGGTCACCGCGGCTCGCCTGGTTCGCCATGTCCAGCAGGTCATCCGAGTTGAACCGCCGCGCGGGGCCGTCGAACGGTTCGAATGCGTCTCGCATCTCCTGCATCAGGACGATCTTGCCCTTGAGGTCCATGGCCTCGATCTGCTCCTTGGTCTTTCCGGAGAGCGACACGACCTCGGCCGTCGTTTTCTCGAGCGTGGGTGTCCATGCCTTCGGGTAGCCGTGGACGGGCCACGGGTTCTCGCCGACCACACCCAGGGAGAAGCCATCAAGCTGCCACCCGCGTCCGAACTCGCCCCACTCCTCCATGGCGGCGTTCTTCAGGCCCCAGCCCTCGAGGGTCTTCACGGCCCACTTCTGGGCTCTCCGGAGGTTGGGCGAACCGGTCAGGCGCGGGCCGTAGACGTCGCACATCCAGCTCAGGTGGTCCATGACCTGGCTCTGTTCCAGGCCATGATCTCTCAGGATCTTGATGGCTTCGTCGTCGACGGGTTCCTGTGCCAGAACGCTGGCGGGCAAGGTGGCGAGGACGAGCAGAAGAATGAGGTGACGCATCGCATGAGACTCCAGGGTGATGGCGGAAGGGGGGGATCGTACCAGCCGCTGTCTGGTAGCGTGCGGCGGTGCCAGGTGCGCCGTGAGGCCCGCCATTTGGCATTTGATTCAAGGGACAGGAGCGGTCATGGGTGACCGGGGGAACAAGGCCATGGGTCCGATGATCTTGAAGCTGTTCGTGGTGGCGCTCGTCGCCGCGGGGATCGCGCACGGGGTTCAGTACCTGCTGATGGGCGAATCCCACGCGTCCATGAGCGGGGGCGTCGCGGGCGGCGTGGCGGCCGTCGCGTTGACCATGATGCGGCGCAAGGGCTGAGCGCGCTGAATCCGCGCGCGGCCGTGAGCCGCGCCCCTCACGTTCTCTGGGAAGACGGTATCCTGGGCGGATCTTGGAGTCCCTCATCATGCACACCCGTCTCGTCGCCACCCTGCTCATCCTCGTCACCGCCGCGTCCGCACAGGACAAGCCCCCAGCCGACGAGGGCTGGATCTCCCTCTTCAACGGCAAGGACCTCACCGGCTGGACGCCCAAGATCAAGGGCTACCCCCTCGGCGAGAACTTCGGCAACACGTTCCGCGTCGCGGACGGTGTGCTGCAGGTCGGCTACGAGAAGTACGAGAAGTTCAACCGGCGCTTCGGTCACATCTTCTACAAGACCGAGTACTCCCACTACCGACTCAAGCTCGAGTACCGGTTCACCGGTGAGCAGGTGCCCGGCGGCCCCGGATGGGCGTTTCGCAACAGCGGCATCATGGCCCACGGCCAGTCCGCCAAGAGCATGAAGAAGGACCAGGACTTCCCTGTCTCCATCGAGGTGCAGCTGCTCGGCGGCCCCGGCAAGGGCGAGCGCGCCACCGGGAACCTCTGCACTCCGGGCACCAACGTCGTCATGGCCGGCAAGCTGGTCCGCCGTCACTGCACCAATTCCAAGTCCAAGACCTACCACGGAGATCAGTGGGTCACCTGCGAGCTTGAGGTCCGCGGCAACGACTTCGTTCGCCACACCATCAACGGCGAGGTCGTCCTCGAGTACAGCAAGCCCCAACTAGACGATCGGGACGGCGACGCCAAGCCGCTCATCGCCGCGCGCAACGGCGAAAAGATGCTCTCGTCGGGGACCATCTCCTTGCAGTCCGAGAGCCACCCCTGCGAGTTCCGGAACATCAAGCTGCTTCCCCTGAAGGCCAACTGACGGCGCCCCCAGGAGGGTGACCGGATGTCTGAGGACGCCCCGCAAAGGCTAGGTCGCGGTGTGATCAGGCGAGCAGTGGCTGGACCACGTGGCCGTGGACGTCGGTGAGGCGGTAGCGGCGACCCTGGAACTTGTAGGTGAGGCGTTCGTGGTCGATGCCGAGCAGGTGGAGGATGGTCGCCTGCAGGTCGTGGACGTGGACCGGGTTGGTCGCGATGTTGTAGCCGAAGGGGTCGGTGCTGCCGTACACCGTTCCCGCGTTCACGCCGGCGCCCGCCATCCACATGGTGAAGCAACGGGGGTGGTGGTCGCGTCCGTAGTTGCCCTTGGTGAGCTTGCCTTGGCAGTAGGCGGTGCGGCCGAACTCACCACCCCAGATGACCAGGGTGTCGTCCAGGAGGCCGCGTCGATCGAGGTCGCGGACCAGGGCCGCCGAGGCGCGGTCGGTCTCGCGGCACTGGTTGCGGATGGCCCCGGGGAGCCCGCCGTGCTGGTCCCAGCCCTGATGGAAGAGCTGGACGAAGCGGACGTCGCGCTCCAGGAGCCGCCGCGCCAGCAGGCAGTTGGCGGCGTAGGTGCCCGGTGTCTTGGAGTCCTTGCCGTAGAGTGCGAACACCTCGTCCGGCTCGTCCGACAGATCGGTGATTTCGGGGACCGACACTTGCATGCGGTACGCGAGCTCCGCCTGCGCCATGCGCGAGCGGATCTCGGGGTCGAGCTCGTGGGTCTCCTGGTCTTGGTGCAACGCGCGCAGGGCGTCGAGCATGCGACGGCGATCGGATCGGGCGAGGCCGTCCGGGTTGGTGAGATAGAGGACCGGGTCTCGCCCGGGCCTGAGCTGGGTGCCCTGGTGCTTGGACGGCAAGAAGCCCGCGCCCCACAGGCGCGCGTACAGGGGCTGGCCGCCCTTGTTCTTGGTGACCAGGATGACGGAGTCGGGGAGATCCCTGTTGAGGCTCCCGAGTCCGTAACTCAACCACGAGCCGATGGACGGTCGCCCCGCGATCTGGGAACCCGTCTGGAAGAAGGTGATGGCGGGGTCGTGGTTGATGGCTTCGGTGTGCATGGAGCGGACCACGCACAGCTTGTCCACTATCTTGGCCGTCTCGGGCAACAGCTCGCTCACCTCGGTGCCGCAGGCGCCGTGGCGGGCAAACTTGAATACGGTGCCGGCGAGGGGAAGGGTCGCCTGGTGTCCGGACATGGCGGTGAGCCGCTGACCCTGACGGATCGAGTCGGGCAGCTCCTCGCCCCAGCGCTCGTTCAAGACCGGCTTGTGGTCGAACAGGTCGTGCTGGGCGGGGCCGCCGGACTGGAACAGATAAACGACGCGCTTGGCGCGCGGCGCATGGTGCGGCGCACCCGTGCCGTCGAGGAGGCTGTTCAAGCTCAACGCACCGAGTCCCAGGGCCGTCTGACCGAGGAAGGCGCGTCTTGTGAGGTCGAGGGGGTCCATGGTCATCTCCGCGTCACCGCGGCGTCCGAATTCATGATAGTCGAGCAGACCAGCCCCATGGCCGCCAGCTCGGTCTTGTCCGCGTCTTTGGGCAGCGCCGCGTCGCCGGTCTTGAGCAGGGCCTCGGCCGCCTTGGGGTCCTTCCCGTAGCGCTCGCGCTCCGCGGCGAGGAGGGCGTCGAGGGCGGCGCGTTCAGGCGCGCGCGGGTGCCGCGACGTCAGGGCGCGGAACGCGAACCCGACGGGGTCCTTCTCCTTGAGCGCCTGCGCTGCCAGCACTCGGGCCGCCTCCACGAATTGTGGGTCATTGAACAGCAGCAGGGACTGGAGCGGGGTGTTGGTCTCGTGGCGCTGAACGACGCAGATGTCTCGCTTCGCGGAGTCGAGGATCATCATGGACGGCGGCGGGGAGGTGCGCTTCCAGATCGTGTAGAGGCTGCGGCGATACAGACCCGCTCCCTTGTCTCGAGCGTAGGTCTTGCCGCTCTTCTCCTTCCACAGGCCGGGTGGCTGGTACGGCTTCACCGGGGGCCCGCCGATCTTTGTCGCCAGGAGTCCGCTTACGGCCAGAGCCTGGTCGCGCAGCATCTCGGCGGTCAGGCGCCGGGCCGGCGCACGCCATAGGTTCTCGTTCGCGGTGTCCTTTGTGATGCCGTCCGGTCGGCCACGGGAGGTCTGGCGGTAAGTGGAGGAGGTGACGATGCGGCGGAGCATGGCCTTCACGTCCCAGCCGGAGTGGACGAGGTCGGTGGCGAGGCGATCGAGGAGCTTGGGGTGCGTCGGAGGCGTCCCCTGGGTGCCCATGTTCTCGGCGCTACCGACCAGGCCATGACCGAACGCGAGCTGCCACAGCCGGTTCACCGCCACGCGCGCGATCAGGGGGTTCTTGGGATCGGTGAGCCAGCGCGCGAGGCCGAGACGGTCCCGTGGCAGATCTTCGGCCATCGCCATGATGGCGGACGGCGTGGCGGGGGATGCCCGCTCTCCAGGCGCGTCATAGCGGCCGCGATCCAGGATGTGTGTCGGACGCGGATCCGCCATCTCCTCCATGGCCATGATCGTGCGGATCGAATCGATGTGGCGCGCGCGTTGTTTGCGCAGCGCCGTCAGCTTCGCCGCCGCCTCGCGCCACTCCGGATTCGCGGCCGACAACACGCCTTCAGGGCTGAGGGCGTGCGCGCCGCCGTCGTGCAGGTGCGCCACCTCCGCGTCACACAGCGCGCGTGAGAACACCTGAAACTCGTCTACGGCGCCCCCCTTGAAGCCCTTGTCACGGAACCGCTGTCCGATGGTGAGCTGGGGGCCACCGCCCATGATGCTGCGGGTCAACTTGTCCTTGATGACGACCACGTCGGCGGGTTCGCCGTCCATCCACACGTGCAGGCCGGCGGCGCGCGCGGAGCCATCGTGGCTCACGGCGAGGTGCACCCAGCGCCCGACCGGCAACTCTTGCCTGGTGCGTATGGAGACCGCGTCACCGGGCCAGAAGTGGATCAGCGACCACTGCAGGGCGCCGTCCATGATCAGCAGCTCGTAGCCCTGACTTCCTGCGTCTGTCCACGCGCGGGTCCGGTGGAGGATGACCGAGCGTCCCTTGCGGTCAGGCGTGCGCACCCACAACGAGAAGGTGAACGGGTCGTGACGCGTGAACGCGCCCAGCCCGGGGAACCAGGCGTTGTTCTCGCCGGAGAGCAGCAGCCCGTTGCCCTTCGCGCCTTCGATGATCTTTGGCCCCTCGGAGGTCTTGCCCGGCTTCTTGGGGTCGGCGGCGTTGGCCACGGCGCCCCCCGTCTCGAACTTCTCGAAGGAGAACCAGCCGGCGCGGTCGGGGACATCCGAGGTCTCGGCCTTGGCGGACCCTCCGCGGAGCTTCTCCCGAAGCGCGTCGCGCGCCGTGGTCGCATCCGCGATCTTCTTGTCCAGGTCGGCCAGGGTCTTCTCCTGACCCTGGTTCGGCAGGCGCAGGGCGGGTGTCGGCGTCGCGTTCGTGAAGTGGGAGTACAGGCCGCTCTCGTCGATGTTGGCGAAGAACGCGGCCAGGCCGTAGTACTCGGCCTGGGAGATCGGGTCGAACTTGTGGTCGTGGCAGCGCGCGCATTCCAACGTCAGGCCGAGGAACGCCGTGCCCATGGTGTGCACGCGGTCGCCGATGTATTCCTGCCGGTACTCCTCCTCGACGCTGCCGCCCTCGTTGGTCTGGCGGTGCAGGCGGTTGAACGCCGTGGCGAGGCGCTGATCGCGGGTGGCGTCCGGCAACATGTCTCCGGCGATCTGCCAGGTGACGAACTTGTCGTAGGGGAGGTTCTCGTTGAATGCCCTGATGACCCAGTCACGCCACGGCCACACCTCGCGGTAGACGTCCGACTGGTAGCCGAACGTGTCCGCGTAGCGCGCGGCGTCGAGCCAGTTCGTCGCCATGCGCTCACCGTAATGGGGTGATTGCAGCAGGCGATCGACGAGGTGTTCGTAGGCATCGGGCCGTTGATCCGCTACGAACGCGTCGATCTCGTTCGCGGTCGGCGGCAAGCCGGTCAGGTCGAAGGTCACGCGGCGGATCAGCGTCTCCGCGTCCGCGTCCGGGGAAGGACGGAGGCCCGACTCCTCGAGGCGCCGCAGCACGAACGCGTCCATGGGATCGCGGGCCCACGTCCCGTCTGCGATGGATGGTGTGGGGTGCGCCTTCGGGGTGACGAAGGCCCAATGGCGTTCGTAGGGGGCGCCCGCGGCGATCCATCGCTCGAGGANGCGGATCTCGTCTTCNGTCAAGNACCAGCTTNGATGANGGCGGCGGCATNTGNCGCTTGGGGTCGTCGGAGCGCATGCGGAGNACGGCCAGNCTCCCCTGCACGTCGTGGGGTACGAACGCNGCGGNNCCNGAGCGGCGNGTNCGNACCGCTTGGTCGCGGACGTCGAGCCGCAGCTTNGCNTTCCGCGCNCCNTCGTCCGGCCCGTGGCACGGGAAGCANCGATCGGCCAGGATCGGNCGNACATCGCGGTTGAATGACGGGGCCTCCTGNCCNANGGAGANGNNNGNTNNGANNGTGANCGCGANGNCGTGAGCGCATGNNCCCTCCATCGTACGTGCTGCTGGCCGGTCCTACGACACGGATGTGGGATGAGTCGCGGGTAGGGGATCTTGACCGGTGGGTCGTGCNGCACGTAGCATCGATCCGCTGGCATGGACCCTGTGACCGCAACGGCCCGGCCCCGGGTGGGGCTCCTGGGCAATCCGTCTGACGGCTACGGTGGTCGCGTCATCGCGTTCACGTTCGACGACTTCGCTGCCGCGGTCACCGTGCGGGCCAGGTGTGAAGGTGGGGACGACCCCGTCTCAGTGGACCTGATGGACGCGGCGGTCACGGTGTTCACCGAGCACGCGGAGTCCGTGGGCGNGGGTCCGGCCGTCCTCGATCAACGGGACGCCCGTCACGACTACGTGATGTCTCTCGCGTCCGATATCCCCCGTCAGGTCGGCTTCGCCGGGTCGAGCGCCATCGTTATCGCCGCGTTGCGGGCCCTGTCCCGCTGGTTTGCCATGCCCGTGGACCCGGTGACCCTGGCGCGCCTCGCGTTGTGGGCGGAGACCCGGGTGCTCGGTATCCAGGCCGGTCCGCAGGACCGGGTCGTGCAGGCCCACGGGGGCGTATTCGACATGGACTTCGCCACCTCCGAGTGGGGAGTCACCCCCCTCGACGTCGACCTGATCCCGCCCCTGTTGCTGGCGTGGACACGGTCGCCGGGGGCGAGCTCCGGTGGCGTTCATGACGACATCAAGCAGCGGTTCGACGCTGGTGATCCTGCCGTGATCGCGGCGATGGACGTGTTCCCGCAACTCGCACGGGAGGGCGCCCTGTGCCTAACCGGCGGCGACCTGGAAGGGCTGCGGGCGCTCGTGGATCGGAACTTCGACCAACGGGCCACGATCTGGACGCTCGATGCCCAGGATCTGGCGATGGTCGAGCTCGGGCGAAGGCACGGCGCCGCGGTCAAGTTCTGTGGATCGGGAGGTGGGGTGGTCGCCGTCCCCGAGTCCGTTGACGATCTTGACGTGTTGGAGAGGGTGTACGCCGATGCCGGCTTCGCGATCCTACGTCCCACGGTGACGCGTGGCGGTACCGCAGGGGGCACTTGATGAATGTGATCGTCCTGTGCGCCGGCTACGCTACGCGTATGTACCCGCTCACCCGCACCCATCCCAAGCCGTTGCTGGATGTCGGCGGGCGTGAGGTGCTCAGTTGGCTGATGGACCGAGTACTTCAGATCGACGGGCTGGACCACGGGGTGTTGGTATCGAACCATCGGTTCGCTGATCAGTTTCGTGGCTGGATCGACGGGTACTCTGCGCCGATCCCCATTGAGCTCCTGGACGACGGCAGCGTCCACGAAGACGACCGCCTCGGTGCGCTCCGAGATCTCGCGCTGGCGTGGGACGCGTTGCCGGAGGATGTGCGTGACGATGGGGTCGTGGTGGTGGGCGGGGATAATCTCATCGCGTTCGATCTGGCCACCCTGGCGGNGCGCTTNCGTGAATCTGGGCGGCCGCTGTTGCTGGTCCGCCAGATCCCNGGAGAGGTCCCGCCAAACCGCTACAGCGAAGTCGTGCTGGCCGCTGACGGCAAGGTCGAGAGCTTCCGTGAGAAGCCACCTGATCCCCGATCCGACCTCTCGTGCATCTGCCTCTACTTCTTCACAGCGGAGCTCCGTGACCAATTGCGCGAGTATCTGGACAACGGTGGGAACCCGGACGCGCCGGGTCACTTCCTCGCCTGGCTGGCGCCGCGCATGGAACTCTCCGCGGCGCGGGTGGACGGACCGTGGTTCGACATTGGTAGCCTGGAGACGCTCGAGGAGGCGCGGGCGCAATGGGAACAGACGACATGACGGATCCACGGGCGGTCGGCATCGGGATTGTGGGCGCGGGTTTCCTGGCGGAGACGCGGGCGCGCTGCTACGGACGCATCGGCGCGGCGCGGTTAACGGCGGTCACGTCCCTGACGGCGGAGCGGGCGCAGGCTTACGCAGCGCGGCACGGCGTCCCTGCGGTGTGCAAGGACCTGGATGAGCTGCTCGCCCGAGAGGATGTCCAAATCGTAGATCTGTGCGTCCCCAACTTGCTGCACCGCCCCATGGCTGTGGCGGCCGCGGCGGCGGGCAAGCACGTGGTCTGCACCAAGCCGCTAACGGCCTACGTCGGACAGGACCTGAAGGCCGACGCCACGGACGAGGAGATCGGCGGCGTCGACAAAGGGCGCATGCTCGAGGTCGCGGTCGCCGACGCCCAGGCCATGGTCGACGCCGCGGACGCGGCGGGTGTGCAGCTGATGTACGGGGAGAACTGGATCTACGCACCGTCCATCGTTCGGGCGGCCGGGTTGCTGAAGAAGTCGGGCGGCGCGGTCCTGGAGATGCACGGTTGGGAATGTCACAGCGGATCCCATTCGGAGTACTCCAAGGTCTGGCGTCACACGGGGGGGGGCGCGTTGATCCGGCTCGCCGCCCACCCGATCGGCGCCATGTTGCAGTTGAAGGCTCCTTGTCGGCCGGTGAGCGTCACCGCCGAGGTGGGGGATCTCAGCAAAGTCGCGGCGGCGACCGGTGCCGACATGCACCTGGCGACCGGTTGGAAGGACGTCGAGAACTGGGGTGTCGCCATCATCACCTTCGATGACGGTTCGCGCGGCGTGGCCCATGGCAGCGATAACCTCATCGGAGGGATGCAGAGCAAGCTGCGCATCCGCGCGTCCAACTGCACCTTCGAGTGCAACCTGTCCCCCCACGATCTGGTGCGTGCGTACGCGCCCTCGGCGGACGTCTTTGGCGACGCGTACATCATGGAGAAGATCGAAGGTGGCGCCGGCTGGACGACGCCCTTACCGGATGAGGACTGGTCCGCAGGACACGCGGACATGTGCTCGGACTTCGTCGCAGCGGTCCTGGAGGGCCGCCCAGCGCTCGCGACCGGAGCGCTGGGGCTGGACGTGACGCGGGTGGTCTACGGTGCGTACGTGTCGGCCGCCGAGGGCCGTCGTTACGACCTGTGACGACGGGCTACCGGCGGGTCGGTAGTCCGGAGTCGTCAGCCTCTCTCTCGCGCCGCCCGCTGCCGGGAGGGGTCACTCCCACGTAACGGCGCGCACGTTGGCCACGCCAGGGAGCGGGATCTGCCCGAGCAGCGTTCCGAACCACGCGTCGAAGATCAGCAGCTGGCCGCTGCCGCACGTCGCGATCATCGTGTCGTCACTCGAGATGGCGGAGCACCACGCTTCGCCTGCCAGGCTCACGGGCGAGGTGAGGTACACCGGAGCCTGGACAAGGGGCTGCGGGAGCGCCTCGTCATGGGACTTGCCGAGACTCTGGACAAGCTGGGCAGAGAGGCCGAGGCGGCGAAGTGGCGCGCCGGTCAGAGCGACCGGTAGGCGCTCGGTCAGCCGTCTTTTTTCTTGGCGCCGCGGTCTGGTTTGGGTGCGCCCTTCTCCCGCTTCTCTGCCTTCTTGTTCGCGTCCTGCATGATCGTGCGGAGCTGACGGACCTCGGTCTGGAGGCGTTGGCGGTGGAGCGCCTGGGAGGCGATCTCCGAGCGCAGAGCCTCGGTCTCGGTCGCCAGGTTGTGATTGCGGTTTTCCAATTTCTCCACCTCGGACTTGGCTGCGTTGACCTCGCCCCTGAGGAGCTTGACGTCGGCGGACTGTTGGGCGATCTGGGCCTTGAGCCTCTCGACGTCTGCCTGAATCTCGAGGCGAGCCCGATCGGCGTCGAGGACCTCCTGGTTGCGTAGAGACTCCTCAAGCAAGGCGCGAATGTCGTCCAGCACCTTCTTCTGGGAAGCGATGGTCTGCTCCAGGCGCTTGGCGAGGCGTTCGTGCAGGTCCTCGACACGGGGTTGCTGGGCTGAGCTGACGGCCGCGAAGGCGAGCGTGAGGGTGATGAGATAGACCGAGCCGCGCATGTTGGACCTCCTGTGGCGAGCGCCACTGCCCCATCCTAACGGCGTCGTCCCGCTGTTCGAAAAAGGTGCCACCGTGGCGGGTTTTAAGGAGAAATCTGGCGAGATCTCGGGGCTTGTGGCTCAAGAGACATGGTTTGTATCTCCGAAAAGACAAACACGTTGCTTCGTCTGGATGGCGCGTGCTCACCCGCCCCCGGACGGATCTTGTTCGCTCTCACAAGTGCGAGTCACGAGATGTCGTTGAATCACCCCTCTACACGTGTGGTCTGTCCGCGTGGCCCCGAAGTCGGGCGCCTGCGCCGGGACGCCGGCCTCACGTTGCTCGAGGTGATGATCGCGTTTGTCATCCTCGCGTTGTCCACGGTGACGGCGCTTGGGCTCATGGTCGGCAGCATGTGTCTCGACGCGACGAACCGCGAGACGAGTCAGGCCATGGCCGCTGCTCGCGGCGTCGTTGAAGGCATGCAGGGGCAAGAATTCCCTCAGATCTTCGCGCTCTACAACGCGACCACGATCGATGATCCCGTCGGTGTGGTCGCCCCGGGCAACGTGTTCTCGGTGGGAGGACTGGGGTCTCAGCAGAACCCGATCGTCGGCACGATTCGTTTCCCTGTCACGCCCAGCTTCGAGCTCCGTGAGGACGCGTACATGCCCGAACTCGGGCTCCCCATGGACCTCAACGGTGATGGCGTCATCGATGAACTGAATCACTCCCACGACTACACGGTCTTGCCAGTCATGGTCGAGCTCCAGTGGGTGGGTAAGACAGGTGATCGCGAGTTCTCGGTACACGCACTCTTGATGGAGCAGGGGTCGTGAGGCGGGCGGGAGAGAGAGGCGTGACGATCCTCGAGATGACCGTCGCCACGGCGGCGTTCACGGTGGTCGTCGGCGGCGTCTTCAGCGTGCTCGCTACCGGGACGCAGGCCGTGCAGGCGACGACCGTGTCGGGCCAACTCGAACGCAAGGCGGATCGCATCGCCCGTCGGATCGGCCGCACGGCCATCCTGGCCGGGAGCGCGACCCTGTTGCCGAGCCCTCAAGCCCCGCTGGGGTCATCCCAGGTGTCCTTCCGGCGAAGCCAGGGATGGACGAACGGAGCGATGGTCTGGGGGCCGGTCATCTCCATCGGCATGGAAGATGACATCAACGACCCCGAGGACGGCATCGACAACGACGGAGATGGCTGCGTCGATGAAGCGACCGTCGTCTGGCGTCGTGACGTTGGTGGCCCCAACGAAACCAGTGAGATCTGGGTCGAAAATGTCCGGCGCTTGTCGGATGGAGAGACCCGGAACGGCCAGGACGACAACGGCAACGGGCTCGTGGATGAGGCCGGCCTGTCGTTCGTTTTACAGGGGGCGACGCTCGTGATCCGCCTCTGCCTCGAGCAGCGCGGATTGGACGGCCGCGTCGTCACCTACATGGCTCAGGATGCCGTGAGGCTGCGCAATTGAATCGACCGGATCGGTCCGCTAGGAGCACCAGATGAACACGAAATACTCGACCTCCAGGGAAGCCGGCGCGGCGCTTTATCTCGCGCTCGTCATTGGCATCGTGCTCATGGGCATGTCGACCGTGATGGTCAGCGTGAGCACGACCACGACCCATGAGAACGAGACCGCGCGCAAGCACATGGTGCGCCTCCAGATCGCCGAATCCGGCGTTCGTCGTGCGTTGCTTGACCTAGGTCAAGGTGGAGACGGCACCCTCGGCACGATGGCCAACCCTGTCTCGTTCGGCCGCGGAAGCCACTGGGTGGAGACCACCGATAACGGCGACGGGACGTACACCGTCCTCTCCCGCGGGCGCTATGGCCTCGGTGAGCGCGCCGTCGCCGCGGTCGTTCAGCGGGTGGGAGGCCTGTTCCACCACGCTGTGTTTGCGGGTAACGAATCTGGAGACATCGCGTACGATCTCGACTTCGGCGGCGCGGCTGTTCAGGCCGACCTCGTGAACGGCGATGTCTACAGCGGCAACGACATCCTGGTGACCGGGGACGCTCTCGTGAACGGCGATGTGCGTGCCATGGGCTCGATCGTCGGCGCCTCAGGAGCCACGGGCGTCACCTCGGTCATCCCGGACATCCCGGCCATGGGCTACGAGACCAACCACGGCGTCAACGTCTCCCAGCAATTCGCCGAGAGCCAGTACTTTAGCTACGACAGCGCGGGCGGCTATGCGTGGCAAGTCTCGGGAGCGCGGGAGAGCCACATCTTCCGCAAGAACCCGACGGACCGCTACGTCGAGTACTCGTCTACGTCCAAGAACGACTTCTTCCTCGAGGATCCGTTCGAGATAGTGCGCGGCGATAGCAATCAGAACGGGACCGATCCGTACAGGGTCACCCTCTCCGGAGGAGACAAGATCGGACCGGAGAGCAACGACCTCGTCTACTTCATCGATGGCAACCTGTGGGTCCACAACAAACGCACCTACTCGCTGCAGCTGAAGTACACCGGCGAAGGCGGCACCCGTGTCACCTTCGTGGTGAAGGGCAACATCTACATCTCGGACAACTTCTTCGTCCACGGAGGCGGCATGTCCGGCGTCGCGATGATCGCGATGCGCGACGCATCGGTCCCCGACTCTGGGAATGTGTATTTCGGTGACCCGGCATTCGGGACCTTGCAGCAGATGAACGCGTTTCTGTATGGCGAGAACAGCTTCTACGACAACAACCTGGACGCCTCCGGATCAGCCATGGTCGACGTCAATGGGATGATGTCGGCGGGCGATCATGTAGAGATCAACCGCACCTGGTCCAATGGTCAGCACTCAAAGCTGACGGTCAACTTCGACAGCCGCATCAAGGACGGCACCCTCGAGCTGCCCGGACTGCCGACCGCCAGCGGCGGTTTTGGGGGGGGGTTCGCGGTCATGGCTTGGCGGGAGGTCGCCCAGTAATGAACCACCGAGTCGTGCTCGTCCTGGCGTGCTTCGTCGCCACCGATTTGGCGAGATCCCAGGATCTCATGGACATAGAGGAGGAGCCCCCGGCGGCTCCGCCCATCGTCGAGTTGATCGACTCCGTAACGCCGGACGGTGGCGCGCGACAGAGCTTGGCCAAGAGCCTGGCGTCGGTCGGTTCTTCCGCGGTGCCAGTCCTGTTCGCGGCGCTGGGCCCCGCGAGCCCGTTGCGAGACGACGTGCGTTGTGAGGTCGAGCAGGCGTTGAAGCTGATCGGCCCCGCCGTTGTCCACGGGCACGTCCTGTCGAGGATCGCCGACGAGCCGGATCTGGAGATCCGGATGCGCTCCTTGCGTGTGGTCGGTGTGGTCGGCGGCCGCGGCGCCTGGTCCGTTGTTCAGAAGATCCTCACGGACGTACACGAGCACACCCTGCGCAGCGCCACGGTGAGCGGCAGCATCAGGATCGCGGTGGCCCGCGCCGTCGCGTCCGATCCAGACGCTCCAGCCGCCATTTCTCGCTGCTGGTCCGACCTCCATGACTCTTGGCGTCCCTCCATTCTCCGCGCCTTGTCGGAGGCGGGGACCGGCCGGGCGACGGCGTTGTTGGTTCGCCTCGCTGATTGTGATGAACAGCACCGAGCTGCCGCGTTGGCGGCCCTCGAGAAGGTACCGCTCCTGGCGATTAATCGCCTCGACCCGATGTCCTGGCGCCGCCTGCGTAATCGGCTCGAGTCCGAGGACGCGAATGTTCGTCGCCTCGCCGCCGCGATCGTAGCGCGCGGTCATGACGTCGATGCGTTCCACGAACTGGTGGTGCTCCTCGAGGACGAGGACATGCTGGTTCGGCGCGGCGCGTTGCAGGCGCTCCGCAAGATGACCGGTTTTCGCGCTTCGGCGGATGTAGTCCGCTGGCGCTGGTGGTACGAGCAGGAGCGAGGCTGGCGCTACGATGACATCGATGACTCCGTGGGGTTGCTCGAGTCTGAAGATCCACGGATGGTCTCCGGGGCCCTGGGCAGCCTCGCCCAGCACCGCCTCTTCCGCGCCGCGTTCCTCGCGGACGTCCACCACGTCCTCGGCCACAAAGATGCGGCGGTCCGGGAGATCGCGTGCCGCAGCCTCGCCGCGCTGGGTTCCCCGGCCTCGGCGGGAGCCCTCCTCCTGTTGATGGATGATCCCGATGAGCGGGTTCGCGGAGCCGCTCACGCAGCCCTCAGGGCGGTGACGGGGCTGCGCCACGGGCCCGACCGGACCGTGTGGCGCTCCGCGCTGCGGACCCGATAGCCAGATCTGCGGCGACCGAGTCGGCGCGGGCGGGCTAAGATCGCGCGTTCACCCTTCGATGGAGGACCGCGATGTTGCTCCGATTGCCTCGTCTCGTCGCCTACACGTTCCTTGCGACGACGTTGTGCGCCCAAGGCGCGAAGCCCTGCCCTGATCGCCGACCGGATGAAGGGGAGGGGCCGTTTAAGCGCATGGTGATTCGCGGTGCGACCCTGATCGACGGTACCGGGGGCCCACCCCGTGGCCCCGTCAACATCGTGATCTCGGGCAACCGGATCTCGTCCATCGGCCGGGGTGCCGTGCCCAAGCCGGACAAGACCATCGACGCGCGGGGGATGTACATCCTCCCTGGCTTCGTCGACATGCACGCCCACACGGGCGGGACGGGGAAGGCACCCAACGTCGAGTACTGCTACAAGCTGTGGCTCGCCCACGGCGTGACCACGGTGCGCGGGGTGTCCCTCGGCCGTCACGATTGGGTGGAGAACGAACGCGCTCGATCGGACAAGAACGAGATCGTCGCGCCGCGGATCTTCAACTACCAGCGTCCGCGCGCTCACGATCCCGAGGCAGCTCGCAAGTGGGTCCGCGAGATGGCAGCGAAGGGCATCGACGGGCTCAAGCTGGGTGCGTACGAGCCGGCGGTGATGGAGGCGCTGATCGACGAGGCGCACAAGCACGGCCTCGGCACCGTCGCCCACCTCGGGCAGGACGGGGTCGCCCAGATGAACGCCATCGACGCGGCGCGCCTCGGTCTCGACAGCGTCACCCACTACTACGGACACTTCGAGGCGCTGCTCAAGGACTACCAGATCCAGCCGTGGCCCGTTGATCACAACCACGGCAACGAGTACGACCGGTTCTCCCAGGTCGCCCGGCTGTGGGACAAGATCCATGCCCCCGGCAGCCCTGAGTGGGAGGCCTACCTGAACGAGCAGCTCGCCCTCGGCACGGTGTTCAACCCGACGATGACGATCTACTCCGCGAATCGGGACGTCATGCGTAACCGCGCCGCTGAGTGGCATGCGGCGTACACGCTGCCGTCCATGTGGGACTTCTTCACGCCGTCGAAGCGCTCTCACGGCTCCTACTTCTTCAAGTGGAGCACCGCCGATGAGGTCGCGTGGAGGAACTTCTATCGGGTCTGGATGCGTCTCATCAACGACTACAAGAAGATGGGGGGGCGTATCACGGCCGGGTCCGATCCGGGCTTCATCTACGACATCTGGGGCTTTAGCTACATCGAGGAGCTGGAGATGCTCCAGGAGGCTGGCTTGCATCCCCTCGAGGTCATCCAGTGCGCGACACGAAATTGCGCTCAGACCCTGATGGACCCCAAGGGCAAGCCGATCGAATTCGGTGTGGTGAAGCGAGGGATGCTGGCCGACCTCGTCATCTGTCCGGAGAACCCCCTCGCGGACTTCAAGACGCTCTTTGGCACGGGTGTGGAGAGGCTCAACGAGGAGACCGGCGAGCCCGAGCGCAGGGGCGGCGTCCGCTGGACGGTGAAGGACGGAATCGTCTACGACGCTCACAAGTTGCTGGCCGACGTCCGCGCGATGGTCGTGGAACAGAAGCAGCAGCGCGCCGCGAAGAAGGGGGCCGACGGCGGGGGCAAGTGACGAAGAAGGCGGCCGTTTCGGACGCGCCGCCGTCGTGGTTCACTCTTCCGGTTCCGGCGGCATGTGCTTCATGTACAGCCGCCGTGCTTCGGTGACGCAGCAGCGTCCGTCGGGCGTTCGGGTCGCGCAGGAGGCGGCGGGTCCCGTTGATTTCTCGATGAGGTCACGCAGCCGTGACGGGTCCTTGCGTTCGGCGTCTTCGACGACGTCTTCTCTGGTCAGGCCGAAGCAAGGGCACAGCGGGGCGGTCGGGTCCTTGGGCCACGAAAGAGATGCGAGGTCGTTAGCCGGTACGCTCGCCCCCCACGGATCGAAATAGCCGACGGCGCATCCCGGGTCGAGGCAGTAGAGCACGTGGTCTGAGAGCTTCGCGGCCGCCGCATCGGAGGCCTGCGCCGCGACCGTATTGGGGGGCACGGTGACTCCCGGGCCGCCGCACCCTTCGGGCTGAGGGCAGCGCGGTTCCTTGTCATCGTCTTCCTTGACGAAGGCCTTGTTCACGGGGGGATCCTATCGCGCGGCGATGACCTGGACCTCGACCCGCGCGCCACCGGGGAGGGCGCGGACCGCGACGCATGCGCGGGCCGGGTAAGGGGCCGGAAGCACGCCCGCGTAGACCTCGTTGAACGCGCCGTAGAGATCCATGTCGGTGAGATAGACCGTGGCGCTGACGATGTGAGCGAGCTCCAGGCCGCACCGCTCAAGCTGTGCCTCGATCTTGCGGAGCGCGCCTTCGGCTTCCTTCGCGAAGTCAGGGTCGGGCGCGATCTGTCCGGATACGAAGCAAAGCTCGCCGGTCGTGACGGAGGCGGAATACGGACCGAGGGCGCCTTCGGCCTGGCGGTGTATGGCGTCGGTCCCCGCGCATCCCGCGAGCAGGAGCGTGACTATAGGTAGGAAGCGTGACATGCGTGGCATTTTACCGGCGTAGCCGGGACGGTGTCTGCGCGGCTATGGATCGAGGGTGAGGGGGGACGCATTCGAGACCGCGACGAGGCTACCGCTGCCGTCGATGACCCCGAAGACGTGGTGGAGGGACGTGCCGGTGAGGGCCGTGAGCCCCGGGGGCACGAACAACGTCGCCACCGCCTGTCCTCGAAGGTCCAGGATGCCGATCGTGTTCGTGTACGGCCACCCGTTGGGGGTCAGGAGCATGAAGTCGGTCCAGGGGTCCGGATTCAGCGGGACGGCGAATCCGGAGACCACGATCCCCGGGGTCACGCCGGACGCGGTGCCGAGCAGTAGGTGGGTCATCCCGGCTCGGGACGTCCCCGCGTCCACGGTCAGCGTCTGGGTACCTCCCGCGGCGGCGGAGATCCGCGTGACGTCAGGCACGAGCCCCGCCTCTCTCCGGATGACCTCGCACTCGGCGAGGGAGAGGACGCTGGTGCCCATGAGGTTCAAGCCCAGCAGCTCCACCCGTACCCGGGTCCCCTCCGTCCCCGCCGGGAGGGCCACCTGCCAGGACTGTCCGATCGGCACATTGCCGGCGGTCGTGTAGTTGTCCTGGAACCAGGTCTGGTTCAATCCGTCCCAGACGGACACCCGGAAGTTGCTCAGCCGGTTCGCACAGCAGTCGCTGCGGTTCCACAGGCGTATGGCGTCCACTCGCCCTCGAGTCGGGAAGACCACCTGCCACCAGTTGTTCATGGCGCCGTTGTTGGCGGTGTGGGAGACCGAGCCGTTGAGCCAGTAGCCGTCCCGGTTCCCGTCGATGGCGCGCTCCGGCACGCCGCCGGACCCGGTCGATGATTGCATCGCGGTTCCCAGAGGCGCGATGTTGATGTCCGGCAAGGATGCGTATTGGAGGACCTCCACCTCGGCGAGAGAGAGGACGCCATCTCCGTTGTTGTTCATGCCGAGGATCTCTACGCGTACACGGTCGCCGACGGTCGGCGCCGACATCGTGATGCGCTCCGTGTCGCCGAGCGGGACAGACCCGCCCGTCGTGTAGAAGTCCTGGGTGAACATCAAGGTCATCCCCAAGAACACGGACACGCGGAGATTCGACAGCCTCAGGGCGCAGCAATCGGCGCGGTTGTACAAGCGGACCTCGTCGATCACTTGCGCAGCGGTGAGCGCGACCTCCCACCACTGGTTCGCCAGGTTCATGGTGTGGGATACGGATCCGTTGGTCCAATGGCCGTCCGGGTTGCCGTCGATGGCGTTGCTCGCGGCGCCGGTGGCCTGGCCGAGCGTGGATTGGGAGGCGGTACCCGTGAGCGCGTGGTTGACGGGTTGGGCCTGGCAGACCGAGATGAGCCCCAGCAAGGCGAGGGTTCGCATGGCCCTATTGTAAGTCCCGGACCGCCGCGCCGTCCGTCCCGATTTGTTTACGTAAACGAGGGGGGCGGCCGGGGGCACTCAAGCTCTCATGACCCTGGATCTGGGGCCGCTCCCGGTGGGAGAGGCGGGGGTTCGTCAATGTCCTCGACCCACACCTCCTCCATGGCCGCGGCCGCGGCCTCCGCGGCGCGCGCCTGCGCCGCGACGCGTTCGCCGATTGAACGGGTGGTACGCGTGCGTTGGTCTCCCGACAGGAAACCACCGAGCGCTTCGGCGAGCTCGCCGGCGTGGGGGAAGCGACGTACTGCATCGGGTTCGGTCGTCCGATGGATGATCAAGGCGAGGGCCTCAGGAGTGTCCGGGAGTTCGCTGCGCACGTCCGGTACACGTTCCGACCGTACGTCCGATGGTGCGGCCGACGGCGGATGGTGACCGGTCAGGGAGAACCACAGCGTGGCGCCAAGGGCATAGACGTCACCGGGGGGGCCGACCCGGGACAGCCCGCGGAATTGCTCCGGCGGCATGTAGGGCATGGACCCGAGCACGAGACCGCTGGCCGTTGCGAACGAGTCCATGCCCCGCGCCGCCTTCGCGAGCCCGAGGTCCATCAGCTTGACATCCCCATCTTCGGTGATGAGCAGGTTGTCCGGCTTTACGTCCCGGTGGACGATCTCCTTGGTGTGCGCGATCGCGATCGCGTTGGCCGCATCGTGGATGATGGTCGCCGCGTCCACGGCGTCTAGCGGACCGCCTCGCCTCACCGTGCGGCCGAGGGTGATACCTGTCAGCAGCTCCATGATGAGGTAGTGGATCTCGTGCTCGAAGCCCGAAGCGATCACCTCGACGAGGTTGGGGTGATCTAGCTCGGCAGCGATCTTCGCCTCCCGTTGGAAACGGTGGACGTAGCTAGGGTCCTGCTGTGCCCAGGACGTGAACAGGCACTTGATCGCCACGTCGCGGTCGAGCTCGACGTGGCGACCGCGGTAGACGATACCCATGCCGCCCTGGCCGATCTTGTCCTGGATGAGAACGGGGCCGAGTCGTTTGCCGTCGCCCTCGACGGGCAACGGCCGCAGAAGAAAGTCGTGGCGAACGTCGTAGGGCATGGCGTTGACGACGAGACTACCACCGGAGAGGCTGCTCTCGGCCTCTCCGGTGCCGCCTTCCACCCCGGCTGAGGCGTCAGCTCAGGGTCGGCGGGCGGCTACTTGCCGTTGGTCTCGATGGCTTGGCGCGGCTTCGCGGCCTTGTGCAGGTTCTTCCCCCGCTCCGGGTTCTTCACCCAGATGTCGAGCCACTCAGCCCAGCGCGCCCACAGGTCGAGGATCGTCTCCTTGGCCTTGGGGCCGTGTCCCTCGTACGGGTATCGATAAAGCGCCGCTGGTTTCCCTAACCCATTCAGCACTTGGAACATCCGCGGCGCGTGAATTGGGAAGGTGCCCGAATTCGCGTCGTCCATGCCGTGATACATGAGCAGGGCGCCGTTGAACTGATTGGCCCACAACAGCGGCGACATGGCGAGGTAGGTCTCGCGTGCGTCCCAGATGTTGCGCCGCTCGGACTGGAAGGACATCGGCGTGAGCGTGCGGTTGTAGTTGCCGTCGCCGGCGATACCCGCCTTGAAGAACGGCGTGTGCACCATGGCGTTCGCGGTGCTGAACGCGCCGTAGCTGTGTCCACCGAGGGCGAGGCGGTCGCGGTCGATGATCCCTTTCTTGTCCAGATCGTCGATGACCGCCCACAGGCTGTTGCGTATATCCGCGACGTAGTTGTCGTTCGGTCGGCCCTCGGCGCCCACGATCGGGCAGTCGGGCTCGACGACGACGTAGCCGAGCATCGTGAACATCTGCATTGACCGTGTTCGTACGGATGGAAAGCGGTGCGGGTCTGGCTTGCGCACGCGATCGTCGTATTTCTTCTGGCTCGTAAACTCGCGGGGGTAGAACCAGAACAGCGCCGGCAACTTCTCCCCGTGGTCACGCGGAATCGTGACGTTGACCCAGAACTTGAACCCGTCGACGCGGGTTACCTGGAAGCGGAGGCGCTCGGCGGCGGTCACGCTCGGCGCGGGGTCTGCGTTGTGGGTGGCCTGGCGTTGCGTGTTCGCCGTGGTGTCGCGGATCCAGGAGTTGGGCACCTCGGTGGCGCTCTGGCGGGAGATCGCGATGCTGCCCAGGTCGGCGTCGAGCACGGCCTGCAGGGCTTCGTTCGCGTCCTTCGCGCCGGTCCACACGCGCTCTTTCTTCCCGGTGCCCACCTCGATGCGGTCGATGGTGGGACGCGGAGTGCCAGCTTCGCCCTCCTTCAGCTTCTCGGATCCTGAGGTGTAGACGTGCTTGCCGTCGCTCGACGTTCGGACGATGGATCCGCCGTTCGGGCCTCGCGTGGTCATGAGGCCGCGGCTGCTGCCGCCTCGGTTCCCGCGTCCACCGCGCCGAGGCGTGGGGGCCTTGGCGTCCTTGCTGGCTTTCCGCTCGCTGATCTTGAGCTTCTTGCCCGGCTCCTCGATCTTGACGGCGAACGTCTGGCTCCCTCCGTCCTTGGTCGTCGTGACGTAGAGGGTCTTGCAGTCGGCGGAATACCGGACGCTCGAGATCGAGTCGTCGCTCGCCCACACCACCTGGACGCTCTTCTCGTCAAACGGGGGGAGCCACTGCATGACGCGATCCTTGCGTGTCTTCTTGACGTCGTCCTTCTTGACGTCGTCTTTCTTGACGTCGTCTTTCTTGGCGTCGTCCTTCTTGGCGTCGTCCTTCTTGGCGTCGTCCTTCTTGGCGTCGTCCTTCTTCTCTTCTTTCTTAGGCT
>NYSS01000046.1 GCA_002683135.1 Planctomycetota bacterium
GATGCGAGGAAGGCCTCGAACTCCGCCCGGCGGAAAGCGTACACGCCGAGGTGCATGAGCGGCCAGCCCATGCCCGGGGATGTCGTCGAGTCGGCCTTGCCGCCAGGGATGGGCGCCCGGCTGAAATAGAGGGCGCGTCCGCGCCTGTCGGTCACCACCTTGACCGCGTTCGGATCTGACGGGTCGACGTCTTCGGGAAACGGACAAGCCGCCGTGGCGACGCCGATTTCCGGATCGGACTCGAGGATTTCGACCAGACCATCGAGCACATCGGGGTCGATTTCGGGCTCATCGCCCTGCACGTTCAGGATCACGTCCGCCTCGAGGGAGGGCAGTAGCTCGCCGATACGGTCCGACCCGGTCCGATGGGTCTCGGAGGTCATCTCGGCTTCCCCGCCGAAGGCGGCGACGGCCTCTGCGATGCGTGTGTCGTCGGTGGCGACCAGCACCCTCTCTATCCGGGAAGCTTCGCGGACCCGGCGCCAGACGTGCTCGATAAGGGGGCGGCCCCCAGCCTGCAGGAGGGGCTTTCCAGGGAGGCGGGAGCTCTGGAACCGGGCCGGGATCACGGCCACGGCGGAGAGGGCGGAGGTCCCCCCTTTGGCGCTCATCGTCTGCGGGTCCCGCTCCTGGGTACCTCGGTGTCCGTCGTGCTGACAAACCAGTTCATGCAAACCAGCTTCAGGTCCACGAAGGCCTTGTAGCGTCGCTGACCGACGGCGTCGTTCTGGCCCGCTGGCCGAAACCCAAGGACCTTTCTGCGATCTCCGTCCCGCTCGACGAAGATCATCCCGCGATACCGCGGGTCCTCGTTCTGGGCGTCGAACCAGCGCTCATCGCCGCGTTTGAAGGGCGTGGACAGGGCCGCAAAGTTCCGCTCTTCGAGGCTCGTCAGCAGCGCCTGCATGGCGCTCTTGCGCAGCAGTTTGTAGCCCTGACCGGGGATGTTCAGCGCCAGGCGCCGGCGCCCCTCGTCAGTCTTTCGCATCGTATGCCCGCGGTTGACCATGGCCATCAACCTGGCCCCGTTGGCCTGGTACAGCATCACGCGGAAATCGCCCAGGGGCGGGCCGTCATCGCTGGCGGGCCTGGGGGGGGCGGGGGAGCCGCGGCTGGGTTCAGGGGTGCCAGCGGAGCGGTTCGCGTTGCCGGCGCCGGTGCAGCCACCGCTCAGGAACAGGCTCACGGTCAGCGCAGCCAGGATCAGGTATCGCACGGACGGCTCTCCACGTTGTCGGGGGTCAGGCTCGCGCCAGGGTGATTCTAACGGCGCCCCGCAGGAGCGCCAATTCCGAACGGTGCGCCGGCGATCCCAAGTTGCTTATGTGTGGACCATCGAGTGTCGGTGCGCAAAACGAGTACCACATGTTGAGCCATGTTCTTGACGGGAAGGGCGGTCAGCCCTAAACTCCGTGCCTGGGAGGGCTTTCGGCGTGTTTTGCGCCGCCTCTCCCGTGCCCACCTCAGGAGAGCGTCGATGGGGAATCTCGAAAAAGCTGGCGTTGGCGTCGTCGTGGCGCTGCTGCTGATCATCATGGTGGTTGCCTTCACTGCTGACCCCCAGGCGACAGAGCCGATCGAGGAGCCGAAGCAGGATGCGGCGCTCGCTCTCGAGCGAGAGACCGACTCTCAGGAGTCGGATGCGCTGATTGATCCCGAGTCGGCCCGTCTGGTGAGACCGGCACCTGCGGAGCTCCCGGATTTGCCCGATGTCGTGACCGCGGACCCGGGCTTGCCCGAGAGGTCCGATCCTCCTCACAAGCCGGGCGCCCCCAAGGTCCGCCCCGTGCGGCCGCTGAAAGGGCCACCGTCGCCGACGCCCGGCCGCACGATTCCCGAAAGGGACGTGAGGCCAGTCAACCCCGTGCTCCCGTCCCCATTGGGGTGGCCCAAGCAAGTGGTCGTCGCGCAGAACGACTCTCTGTGGCGGATCGCGGCGAGTGCATATGGGCGAGGCCAGGCTGACCGCATGGTGCCCATCGTCCGCGAGTTCAATGGGCTCAAGACAGACGTGCTCCGCGTGAAGCAGAAGTTGCGCCTGCCGGCACCGCCAGTAACGGCGCCCAAGGCAGGCGCGCCGTCGCTTTTGGCGGGCGGAGCGAAGCGGGTCGAGGGCACCTCCGGGGCACCGCGGGTCACGCCCGTGTCCGCGTCCGGCCTGCCGTGGGAGCCAGGTCCTGCGAGCTATCGCAGCGCGTCCGGCGGCTCTGGCGGCTCTGGAGATGGCTGGTATGTCGTCAAGCGGAACGAATCGCTGGGGCAGATCGCGCAGGAGCAACTCGGCTCGGTGAAGTTCGTGAAGGACATCATGAAGCTGAATGGGATCAAGAATCCCGATCGTATCTCTGAGGGCCGGCGCCTGAAGATGCCCAAGAGGAAGAAGTAGCCGTAGGCGGCGGGAAGCCGTCGACGGTGTAGAGAGGGTGGTTACAAGCGAAATGTCGACACCTCGTCTGGGACAATCGGACTCACGTGACGCGCTTTGCGCGCCGTGGCATCCGTTCGACCCTCGAGGTCTCTTGCGTTTGTGCACGCTTCCCGCGCTGCGGGAAGTCGCGATCTAGCCGGACGGCTCTCCCTGGGGGGGGATTTGCTACGCGAGCCGACGGCGTGGAACGTGAGCACGAGTCGCAAGGGAAGGCGCCATTGGGTCCCGTCCCCGACCTGAGGGCGGACGGGGACGGGACCCTACTTTTTTCCGTCGGCGGCTGCTGCCCTTAGCGCAGCGGACGCGGATCGATGTAGAGGCGCCAGCGGTTACCGATCCAAGCGAATGTCCACTCAGGCCAGTTGTTCAGGCGCTGGCGCTGCGCGACTTGGCGCCGCAAGTCTGAGACGAGCTCTTCCCAGCTCAGGTCTGGTCGCGCTTGTTTCCTCCAGACGTGGAGGATGACCTCTCTTTGCTTCGCGGTGATCCTGTCGAAGAGGTAGCGCCACCTGACCGGCACCGCGATGGTCGGCGGGTCGTTGAGCAGAGGTTTGACGCTGCCGTACGCGATCTTCACCCACGGCTGCTCCAGGCCTCGGAGGTGCTGAAAGTACGGCTTCATCTGCTCCTTGGCCGTGGCGGGGAAGTCCTTGGGGACGTTCTTGCCGGGGACCAGGGGGACGGGTCGCCCGTTGCGACCGAGATCGCAGAGGTCCAGGCAAGCAGCTTCCCAGTCACCGGCCTCCATGTTGCCGGCGACGCGGCTGATGATGACCAGGGGATTGGGGTACTCCACGCCCAACGGGGAGACGGTCTCCGCTGCCGGGCTCCCGGGCCGACGACGTTCACTGCCCGTGGTCTCGGAGCAGGACGCCAGGGCGACGAACAGCAAGAAGACGGCACACTGCTTCGTGGTCACGTATCCGGTTCCGTGTCTTTGAGGTTGTAGCGCTCGATCTTCTTGTAGAGGTTGCTGCGCTGCATTCCGAGCATCTCTGCCGTGCGCTTGATGTTCCAACCGTTGTTGTCGAGCTTCTTGCGGAGGTAGAGGCGCTCAGCGGTCTCCTTGAACGCGTCGAAGCTGTCGATCGCGAAGAGCGCAGCGTCGCCGATGGGGGTGCCGTCCTTGGTCCCAAACCCCTCGAAGCCCTCCTTCGTCAGCTTTGCGTCCGACACGAGCAGGGCGACCCGCTCGGCGAGGTTGCGTAGCTCGCGGACGTTTCCGGGCCAGGCCTGGGCGCGCAGGTGGGCGGCGCCGGAGGCTTCGATTCGGATCGTCTCGCGGTTGTACTTGCGACACGCGTCCTGGGAGAAGCGGCCGAACAACTCGATCACGTCGTCACCGCGCTCTCGAAGCGGAGGGACATGGATCGGGATGACGTTCAGCCGATAGAACAGGTCCTCGCGGAAGGTCCCCTCTGCGACCTCCTTTTCGAGGTCTTTGTTGGTGGCAGCTAGGACACGCACGTCGATCGGGATGTCGGTGTCGCCGCCGACCCGTTGGACCTTGTTCTCCTCGAGGACGCGTAGAACCTTCGCCTGCGCGGCCAGCGGCATGTCGCCGATTTCGTCGAGGAACAGCGTCCCTTTGTCCGCCTGCTCGAACTTGCCGAGTTTNCTGGCGTCGGCGCCGGTGAAGGCGCCTTTCTCGTGTCCGAACAGCTCGCTCTCGATCAACTCGCTGGGAATCGCGGCGCAGTTGACATCGACCCAGGGCGCGTCGTGACGCGAGGACAGCTGGTGCAAGTTCCGTGCGACCAGTTCCTTGCCGGTGCCGTTCTCTCCCGTGATGAGGATCCGTGCGTCCGTGTCGGCGACGCGTTCAATGTCGGCGCGCATCCCCTCGATCCCGGGGCATGACCCGACGATGCGCCATTTGTCAGCGATCTCTTTCCGTAAGGCCTCGTTCTTGTGGACGAGGTCGCTCTGCCCGAGCGCGTTGCGGATCGTGAGAAGCAATCGGTCCCGGTCGAGGGGTTTCTCCAGAAAATCGAATGCCCCGCGCCGCGTCGCCTCCACGGCCGTGTCTACGGTCCCATGTCCGGAGATCATGATCACGGGGACGTCAGGTCGGATCTCCTTGATGCGGGCCAGGGCATCGAGGCCGTCCATGCCNGGCATCTTCACGTCGCACAGGACACCATCGAGGTCGGTGTTGTCCTGTACGGCCTGGACCCCGTCCGCGCCCGTACCGGCCTCCGCGGTGACGTAACTTTCGTATTTGAGGATCATACGCACGGCGCCGCGTATGCTCTCCTCGTCGTCGATGATCAGAATCTTCTTCACGGCGGGTCCCGAGAAGGGGAGGTGGCTTCCGTGCGAACCATAGCACGATGGGAGAGGCGCAGTTAGTCTCCGAGGCGTCATGGACCGGCTCCAGAGCGTGTCCGAGAAGAGCTCCCGCGTTGTCGTCGGGCTGAACAGCGGGACCTCAATGGACGGCGTCGATGCGCTGTGCTTGAGGATTGAAGGGGGCGGGTTCCACATCAGGACCGAGCCCGTAGCCTTCGTCTGTCGCGCCTATCCGGAGGCGCTGCGCACCATGCTCAGGCGCGCGCCGGCGCTTGACCTGCGGGAGGTCACCCGATTGAACGTGGAAATCGGTGAGGTGTTCGCCCGCGCCGTCGTCGATGTGACCGAGCGCGCCGGACTCTCGCTCGAAGAGGTCGACCTCATCGGCAGTCATGGGCAGACCGTTTGTCATCTGCCGGCTCGAGGCCCCGGGGGGCGAGCCTCGACGCTTCAGGTCGGTGACATCGACGTCATCGCCGAGCGCACGGGTGCGATCGTGGTCGGTGATTTCCGCGCCCGCGACGTCGCGGCCGGTGGCGAGGGTGCTCCGCTCATGCCGTACCTGGACTGGGTCTTGTTCCGCCATCGACCGCGGACCGTGTGCCTCAATCTCGGCGGCGTCGCGAACCTCACCTTGGTGACGGAGGACCTGGAGTCCTGCCGGGCATTCGATGCCGGGCCGGCCAACTTGCCCCTCGACCTGCTCGCGGAGCGGTTGACCGGTGGAGAGGAGAGCTATGACCCGGAGGGCCGCCTGGCGGCCGAAGGGCGGATCGAGCACATCCTGATGGAGCGACTCCTGGCCCATCCATTTCTGCAATTACCCCCGCCCAAGACCACGGGGCGTGAGGAATTCGGGGCTGGTTACGTGGAGGATCTGCTGCGCCGCCACGACCACCTGTCCCTGAAGAACATCCTGGCTACCTGCACGGCCTTCGTCGCTCGGGTCGTCTCGCGAGCAGTTCGGGACCACCTGGCCATCGAAGGGGGCGTTCGGGAGGTCATCGTCAGCGGCGGCGGCGTCCACAACCTCACGCTGCTGCNGCACTTGAGGAAGGAACTGGCCCCCGTGCCGGTGACGTCCTCGTCGAAGCATGGGTTGGACCCGGACTCCAAGGAGGCCCTGCTCTTTGCCGTGCTTGCCAACGAACGGGTTGTCGGGGGAGCGGCGAACGTGCCCTCAGCGACAGGGGCTCGGTGGCCCGTGGGACTCGGGAAGATCGCGCTCTGAGGCCCCTGGCGCTCCTCTAGGCGCCTCCGCTCAACTGCTTTCTTTGGCTCGACTTGGGATGCGCTGCCACGGGGCCTCGCTATGATTGACAGCGGTGTGACGCTTCCTACAATGTCGCGTCCACGGCCAGGGATCGTCCGGGGTTCCAGTGGGCCGTCAATGGGAAAAAAGACCGGGTGCGTCGTCCGGGCACGTCGCATCCCTCGGGTCGGGAACGGTACCCAAGACCCGACGCAGATGAACAACGGGAGAATCCAACCCATGACCAAGCGTGGTTCGCGCTGGACCCTCGCTCTTGCGCTGCTGTGCCTCGTCGGTCTCGCGCCTCTCGGCTATGCACAGCCGGACGGAGCATTGGCCACGGCAGTCGATCTTCACGAGCGCGGTAAGGACGTAGAGGCGCTGGCGAAGCTCAAGGAAGTCGTGAACGGCGATCCGTCGTCCGAGACTGCCTGGGCGATGATCAACAGCATCGACATGAAGCTNTGGGCTCGCATGATGACGCGTAGTGGTGAACACGCCGCTGTCATCAAGACCCTCTTCAACGTTTCGATGCCGGCAGCACGNGCGAAGGCGCGTGACGCTGCAGCCATCAAGGGCCATGTGGCCACGGCAGGGGACGAGAGCGCCTCGTGGGCGGACCGCAGCAAGGCCATGACGGCGCTGGCGGCCGACCACGGCGAGTACGCGATCCCTCACATGCTCGACCGGCTCGGCAGTGACGACTCCGCGCGCCGCGCGGCGTACATCAACGTCTGCCGCCGGCTCGGTACGCAGGCCGTTCTCCCGCTCATCCAGGCTCTCGAGATCAGCAACCCCAATCTCCAGGCGTCGGCCCTGACGGCCCTGGGCTTGATCAAGGATGCGCGATCGGCTCCCTACGTCGCGGGCTTCGCCCTCGGCGCCGAGAACGGCATGGTGCGGGACGCNGCGCGTCAGGCGCTCGCCGGCATGGGCGTCTCTGGCCTCACNGCGGAAGGCGTCGGCGGTCTGTTCTCCGGGCTCGCCGAGGCGTATTACCGTCGCGACACCGCCGTTGTCGATCCGTTCCGTAGTACCTACGTCGCGTGGAGTCAGGCCGAAGGCTCGCTCATCGCTCGTGAGGTTCCGCGGGATGTCTATCACCTCAAGCTTGCCGAAGAGGTGCTCTACGACATGGTCAACTGGGACGCGAACCAGATGCACGCCCAGGTGCTGCTCGGTTCGGTCNTGGTGGCGCAGCATGTGGCCGCCGGCGGAGCCGCTGGCGATGGCCCG
>NYSS01000047.1 GCA_002683135.1 Planctomycetota bacterium
TTCGGCCTCGCCCGGGAATCGGACGGTGACCAGCCGACGCTGACACAGACCGGAGATTTGTTCGGCACGCCCGCGTACATGGCGCCCGAGCAGTTACTTACACAGCGTATGCAGGTGGACCGCCGCGCCGACGTGTGGGCCCTGGGCGTCACGCTGTACGAGTGCCTGTGCATGAAGCGCCCCTTCGAAGCGCCGACTCGCGATGGCCTCTACCAGCAGATCCTGCACAAGGACCCGCCTGACGTTCGCAAGCTCAACCCATCGGTGCACAAGGACCTGGCGGTCATCGTCCATACCGCCACCGAGAAGGAGCGCGACCGCCGTTACCAGACGTCGCTCGATCTGGCGGAGGACCTGCGCCGCTTCCGCAGCTTCGAGCCGATCCAGGCGAAGCCGGTGAGCGCGGTCACCAAGCTCGTTCGCTGGGCGCAGCGCAACACCGCAGTGGCTGCGGGTTTGGTCGCGGTGCTCCTGTCCCTCACCGCGGGCCTCGTGGTCTCCCTCAATCTTCTCGCCGAGGTCCGTGTCGAACGCGACCGGGTGGACTTTGCCCGCAGGAGAGCGGAAGACGAACAGGCCCGCACGGCCAAGGCCCTGAAGCGCGCCTCTGCGGTCAACGCCTTCCTGAACGAGGACGTGCTTGGTCAGGTCTCTCCAGAGGACGGCAACAAGGACGTCCTGGTCCGCGAAATCCTGGACAAGGCGGCGCAGAACATAGAGGGGAAGTTCGACGACTATCCCGAGATCGAAGCGGACATTAGGAACACTATCGGCAGCACCTATTGGGATCTGGGCCAGTTCGACCTCGCTCAGCCCCACCTGGAACGGGCCTTCGAGCTCCGGCGGGAGCACCTTGGTGAAGATCACCAGGGAACCCTCGCCGCGATGGGCAACCTCGGTTTGCTCTACGAGGATCAGGGGACTTACGACCTCGCCCTCCCGCTCTTTGAGAAGGCCCTCGAGGTAAGCCGTCGCGTGCTGGGCGAGGAACACTCGCGCACGCTCCAGTCCATGCACAACCTGGGCTTCCTCTACAAATCTCAGGGGATCTACAGACTCGCCCTTCCGCTCTACAAGAGAGCTCTCGAAGGGCAACGCCGCGTGCTGGGCGAGGCACACCCGACCACGCTCGAGGCCATGAACAACCTGGGCGCGCTCTACGAGGCGCAGGGGGAGGGGGCCCTCGCTCTTCCTCTCTACGAGGGGGCTCTACAAGGCCAACGGCGCGACTTGGGTGAGGAACATCCGAGCACGCTCGCTTCCATGAACAACCTGGGCATGCTCTACGCCGGTCAGGGAAAATACGCCCTCGCCCTCGCGCTCTACCAGGAGGCCCTCGTCGGCCGCCGCCGCGTACTGGGCGAGGAACATCCGAGCACCCTCCTCACCATGAACAACCTGGGTTCGCTCTACAAGTCTCAGAGAAAGTACGACCTCGCTCTTCCTCTCTACGAGAAGACCCTCGAAGTCCGCTGCCGCGTGCTGGGGGAGGAACATCCGGACGCGCTCAACTCGATGAACAACCTGGGCGCCCTCTACGTAGATCAGGAGAAGTACGAGCTTGCCCTTCCGCTCTACGAGAAGGCGCTCGAAGGCCAACGCCGCGTGCTGGGCGAGGGACATCCGCGCACGCTCAATTCCATGAACAACCTCGGCGTGCTTTACCATTCTCGGGGGGAGGACGGCCTCGCACAGCCCTACCTGGAGCGTGCCTTGGAGCTTCGTCGCGAGAGTCTTGGCGAGGAGCACCCGAGTACGCTCACCTCCATGGCCAACCTGGGCGCGCTCTACAGGTCTCAGGGAAGTTACGACTTGGCCCTTCCTCTTTACGAGGGAGCGCTTGAAGCCCAACGCCACGCCCTTGGCGAGGAGCATCCGGACACGCTGACTTCCATGGGCAATCTGGGCGCGTTCTACATATCTCAGGGAAACTACGAGCGAGCTCTCCCGCTCTATGAGAAGGCTCTCAACGGACGTCGTCGCGTTCTTGGTGAGGAGCACCCGAGCACGCTGATTACCCAGGCCGGATTCGGTATTTGCCTGACAAATCACAAGGCGTACGCGAAGGCCGAGCCGTTGTTGCTCAACCTCTACTCGCTGCGGCTGAAGGTGTTGGGCGCCGAGCACCAGTCGGTCATCAAGTCCATCCGGTATCTCGTCAGCCTCTACGAGCAGTGGGGTAGGGCGGAAGAGGCAGGGAAGTGGAGGGTCAGGCTTCCGCCGAAGAAAGAAGCCCCCGTCCCGTTGCCCTGAGACCGTTCAGCGCAGTGCCCACAATTCGCCCGGAATTCGCAAGATATCCGGACGATTTGCGTTGGGGGAGGGAGCGGCGAAAGACTACGCTGGAAGAGACTGCACTGGTTATGCCTGTTTCGGGGCGATGCCCCCCCCAGTGAGACCGCACCATGAAATCAGTCGTTGTTCTGCTGTCCCTGTCCCTGTCCCTGTCCGTCGCCGCTCAGGGCTTCGGCCCCGAGCAGGTGATCACCGATGCTGCGAGTGATGCGCGAAGCGTCTACGCGACGGATATCGACGGCGACGGCGATGCGGATGTCCTCTCTGCGTCCTATACGGACTTCAAGGTCGCCTGGTATGAAAACGTCGGCGCCGGCAACGGCGTCAGCGGCGGCGGCTTCGGCCCCCAGCAGGTGATCACCAACAGCGCGGAACGTCCGAACGACGTCTATGCCACCGACCTTGACGGTGATGGTGATGCGGACGTGCTCTCCGCGTCCGTCCTCGACGACAAGATCGCGTGGTACGAGAACCTGGGGGGCGGCACCTTCGGCACTCAGCAGGTGATCACCACCAGCGCGGATAGTGCTTGGAGCGTCTACGCCACCGACCTTGACGGCGACGGTGATGCGGACGTTCTCTCTGCGTCTTCAAACGACGACAAGATCGCCTGGTACGAAAACCTCGGCGCCGGCACCTTCGGCGCCCAGCAGGTCATTGCCGCCGGTGCGATCGGTGCTCGTAGCGTCTACGCCACCGACCTGGACGGTGACGGCGACGCGGACGTGCTCTCTGCGTCCTACTACGACAACAAGATCGCGTGGTACGAAAATCTCGGATCCGGCACCTTCGGCGCCCAGCAGGTGATCACGAACAGCGCGGCCCTCGCTCACAGCGTCTACGCCACCGACCTGGACGGAGACGGGGATGCGGACGTCCTCTCTGCGTCGACCGGAGACGACAAGATCGCGTGGTACGAAAATCTCGGTGGCGGCGCATTCGGCGCCCAGCAGGTGATCACCACCGACGCGATGGGCGCCAAGAGTGTCCATGCCGCCGACCTTGATGGGGACGGTGACGCGGACGTGCTCTCCGCGTCTGAAGGCGACGACAAGATCGCGTGGTACGAAAACACTGGTGGAGGTACCTTCGGCGCCCAGCAGGTCCTCACTGCTAGCGCAGATATGGCCCACAGCGTCTACGCCACCGACCTGGACGGAGACGGGGATGCGGACGTCCTTTCCGCGTCCCGGAACGACAGCAAGGTCGCCTGGTACGAGAAGCTGTCTTTGCCTTGGATCAGCGGACTGACTGTGTCCCAGGTGATCCTGGATGTGCATGTGGATCTCACCGGTGGTGGCGCGGGCGAGCCATACTTCGTCTTCTACTCCATGGATCCGCGGAACATCTCAAGGCCCGGGACCGGTTGGCTGTTCGGCTTCTACATTCCACTGCACGACGTGAGTTGGCAGTTGTATCACGGGTTGGGAGGCAACCCGTTGTTTGGTGGTTTCCTCGATTGCTCCGGAAGCCGTTCAGCCACGGCCCATGGATCTGTGCCGTTTCTTCAGGGCACCACTTGGTCTGCGATAGGGGTCCGACAACTCCCGTCTGGCGACTACGAATCCTCCAACATCGCCAGCATCACGATTGGATACCCACTATGAGATCAATCGTCGTTCTGCCCGGACTGGCCATGTTGCGATAGTTGCCCCGAAACGGATCGGAGGGTGACACCACGACGACGCTGCGTTGCGCGAGTTGGGTAGTGCCCACAATTCGCCCGGAATTCACGAGAATTCTGGGCGTTTTGCATTGGGAGAGGGAGATTCCAATGCGCGAAATATTGCAGTCGCCTAGACTCGAGGCGCGGTTGCTTGATGATGCCGTGTAATACCGGCTGGTGACGAGGGGTGAGATGGAAGCCGATAAGGTGAGTTCGATCCAGTTCGCATCGCGGCGCCGTCGCGCCGTCGTGATTTCAGCTCTGACGATGGCACTGCTTGTCAGCTTGGCTCTCTCGAAGATCCCAGCTCAACAGGTGCCGGTGGCCCCCGCGGCCCCGCCAGTCCATCGTTACGCGGTCGTCGTCTCGAAGGCGACGGCCGCGGATCCCGCCTGGGCTGCGGTGATCGATGCGCTCAAGAAGAAGCACCGAGCCACCGTCTTCCAGTACTCAGAGGGGATCAGTGAAACGCGGGAATCCGTGGGCCGGTACCGGCCTCGCTACGTCTGCTTCGTCTGCCCCCCGACCGAGGACTTTCCGTCGTTCGTCGCGTCTGCGAACCGCCTCTGCCGGACGCTTGACCAGGATCCTTATGCCGATGCTATTTGGGGCATCCTCACCGGCGCATCCGCCAAGCACGCGCTCGAGGCCCTCCAGAGCGATCCCGTGGCCATCCGGAAGGCGTACACGAAGACCCTGGGCAAGTGGATGAACTGGGTATCCGAGGGCCAGTTCGTCACCGAGTTTCAGAGCCGCAGGGGAGAGCAAGGCAAGAAGCTCCCTGGCAAAGACCTCGTGGTCACGCACGATGGCCCGCAATCCGACGAGGACGACGCCCGCCGCGTCGCCGCGACGCTCACCGAGGACGCATTCGATCTGATCATCGGATCGGGTCACGGCAATCACGACAGGTGGATGCTCATGTACCCGCGTGGGTCTGCCTTCCTCGTGTCTCGTGACGGGAAGCTCACTGTCCACGGGAAAGATATCCAACTCCCGGTCGAGAACGCTCATCCCAAGGTGTACTGGGCCGTCGGAAACTGCCTGACGGGCGTCATCAACGACGGGCGCAATTCCCACCGCCACTCGTACGCGCTCGCGTGGATGCGCAACGGCGCCCGGCAGTACATCGGCGCCGTGAAGTCCACGTGGTACGAGCTGAACTGGAACATGGCGGACTGGTTTCTCAAGCAGCAGGGGAGATGGACCTTCTCCGAGTCTCTCTTCCTGCTGCGGCAGTGGTCCCGGCATCGCCTCGCGGACGGTCTGGTCACCGGCCGCGACAAACAGGGCGTCGAATTCACTGACGAGATCTTCGTGCTGTATGGCGATCCGGCGTTCGAGGCTCGGGTCGCGCCTTCGCGAGCGCCCGCCCTCGAGGAGTCCCTCGACGTACAGGCGATCAACGGTGGGCGCTATCGCTTTACCTACACCGTGAAGGTCAACTTCGTCGGAGAGGGGCGGAAGCGCACCGCTGCACCGGACGGAGGATGGAGGGTATTCACGGCGCTTCTCCCGTTCCAGGTGAGCGACGTGGCGGACCAGGAGACGGACTTCAAGAAGGTCGTCGTCGCCGACGAGACCCTGATCTGGGATGCCGGCGTCGGACTCCAGGTCGGCGACGTTCGCCGCCTGACGTTCACCGCAACGCGCCGGAGGTAATAAAAATGGACCGACGAGCATTCTTGGCCGGCACGGCCGCGGCCAGCGCCTGTGGGCTGCAAGTCCCCGCCGCGAACGTCGCCACCCCGAACCTGGCCGGCCAGGGGAACCCCATCGGCGTGTCGACCTATTCGTTCGTGGCGGCGCGGCCCCGGCTGACGATCGCGCAGTGCATCGATCGTGCCGCCGACTTCGGCTTCGACGGCGTCGAGATCCTGCTCAACCAGCTGCGCGACCGTTCGGACAAGGCGCTCGTCGACCTCAAGAGACGGACCCATTCCCTGGGTATGTGCTTGATGGGGTTGTCCACGCATCAGGGCTTCGTTTCGCCGGATGAGGCCGTGCGGCAGCGCAACATCGAGCTCACGACTGAGCAGATCCGCATCGCCGCGAAGCTGGGCATCCCCTCGATGCGTGTCAACACCGGACGCTGGGGCACGACGCGATCGTTCAACCAGCTCATGGCCGACAAGGGCATCGAGAAGGAGCTCGAGGGCTACACGGAGGAGGACGGGTTCGGTTGGGTGATCGGCGCGCTTGAGAAGCTCGTGCCCGTCGCCGAGGAGCACGGCGTGGTACTCGGGCTCGAGAACCACTGGGGCCTCGGTCGCACAGGCAAGGGTGTCCTGCGCATCGTCGAGGCGATCGCGTCCCCGTGGTTGCAGATTACGTTCGATACCGGGAACTTTTTTGAACGGCGCATCGAGCAGCTCGAGGAGATGGCATCGAGTGACCACCCGATCACGCTCGTGCAGGCCAAGACGTACTACGGCGGCGGGCGCTGGTACACGCTCGACATCGACTACGAGAAGATGGCCGCTCTGCTCCGCAAGCACGCCTACCGCGGCTGGATCTCGCTGGAGTTTGAAGGTCGCGAAGATCCGATGACCGCGATCCCCAAGAGCCTGGCGTTGCTGCGCCAGCACTTCGGCCGCTGAGCGTGGATCTACCGCGCGGACACAGGCCTTCGCGCTACGGATCCGTGCCGGCTACGCTGGGTTATGTGAAACCGACTATGAGATCCATCTTCGTTTGGCTTTGCCTGGCGCTGCCCGGCGTTGCGGAGGCCTTCCAGTCGGGGCAGACCTTGTGCGGCATGGGGGTGTAGGTAGACGCGACCTCGACGGGCATCTACGAAGCCGCGGCGATCCGGAGCATCACCTTCCAGTAGGGGAGCCGCTGACGATCGGCTACGCTACTGGCCATGTCGGATGGTGGGCAGAACACGCCGGTCGACGCATTCTTGAGTCAGTATTTTGCGGACGTAGCAGCGGGGACCGTTCGCAAGCTGACCGAGTATCTTGCGATGTGGCCGGATGACCAGGATGCGATCGCCGCGGAGCACGTAGCGTTGCAGGGCCGCCCGCCGCCGGTCGAGCCGGTTGGCAACGCTCTCGGTCCCTATCGGCTGGAAAAAGAGATCGGCCGCGGCGGGCAGGGGATCGTTTACAAGGCCACCGACACCCGTATTGGCCGCACCGTCGCGCTGAAGGTCCTGCGAGGTCTCGGTCCGGGCGCGGAGGAGGTCCTCGTGCGCTTCAAGCGGGAGGCGACGGCCGCCTCGAAGGCCGACCACCCCGGCGTGTGCGCGGTGTACGACGCCGAGGTCGAGGGCGGCATCCCCTACATCGCCATGCGCTACATCGAAGGTGAGACCCTGGCGAAGCGGATCGCCAGCACCCGGACAGGTACGGTCGCGGATGTCCCGATGACCATCGTCGATCTTGACGAGGTCGGCCTCGACGAGGACCCGGACACGCTGGTACTCCCCGGGATGACGTCGAGCGGAACCCAGAGCCGGTCGGATGTGATGGGGATGGTGTATCTGGTCGAGAAGACCGCCCGCGCCTTGCACGCGGTGCACGAAGCCGGGGTCATCCACCGTGACGTCAAACCAGGGAACGTCATGATCACGCCGGAAGGCGAAGCGGTGGTCATGGACTTCGGTCTCGCCCGCGATGAGGAGTCGGACCTGCAGACGCTGACCAGGAGCGGCGATGTGTTCGGAACTCCCGTGTACATGTCGCCGGAGCAGCTCACTTCCGAGGGCATGCGCCCCGACCGGCGCACGGACGTGTGGTCCTTGGGCGTGATGCTGTACGAGTGCGTGACCCTCAGGCGTCCGTTCGAGGCGCCTTCGCGGGAGGGGCTGTACCACCAGATCCTCTCCAGGGAACCCGACGATCCGCGGCGCCTCAATCCGTCGATCCCCAGGGACCTGGCGACCATCATCACGACCGCCCTCGAGAAGGACCGGGACCGTCGCTACCAGACGGCGTTGGACCTGGCGGAGGACCTCCGGCGCGTCCGCTCCTATGAACCCACCGTGGCGAGTCCGGTGGGCCTGGGTACGCGCGTGGTGCGGTGGTCGCAACGCAACCCGGTGGTGGCGGCGGCCCTGGTGGTGGTGCTCTTGTCCTTGAGCGCCGGCCTGTTCATCTCGCTGTGGCAGCAGTCTCTGGCGGAGGACGCTCGCGAGGATGCGGAGACGGAGCGCGCCCGGGCGGAGACGGCGCTCGGCGGACTGAAGGTCGAGCAGGCCAGCACCAAGTCGGCCTTGCGGGAGGCCGAAGAAGCGCGTCTCCGTGCAACCGAGGCCTTAACTCATGCCGAGGCGGTGAAGGACTTCCTGAACGACGACGTGCTTGGCCAGGTCTCACCCGAGGACGGCAACAAGGATGTCCTGGTCCGCGACATCCTGGACAAGGCGGCCAAGAACATCGAGGGGAAATTCAAGGAGTCGCCGCTGATCGAGGCGGATATCCGCAGCACCATTGGCGACACCTATCGACAGCTCGGCCGTTTCGATCTCGCCCAGCCCCACCTGGAACGGGCGCTCGCGCTGCGGCGCGAGCACCTCAGCGAAGAACACCCGGGGACGCTCGCGTCCATGAACAGCCTGGGGGGGCTTCACAAGGACCAGGCCAGGTACGACCTGGCGCTTCGGCTCTATCAGAAGATCCTGTATGTACGGCGTAGCGTCCTGGGGGACGACCATTCGAGCACGCTGAGCGCCATGAACAACCTGGGCGCGCTCTACAAGTCACAGGGAAAGTACGACCTGGCTTTCCCGTTCTTTGAGAAGGCCCTCGAGGGAGAGCGCCGGGTCCTGGGTGAGGACCATCCGAGCACCCTCACCTCCATGAACAACCTCGGCACGCTGTACCAGTCACAGGGAAAGTACGACCTCGGTCGCCCCCTCCTCGAGGAGGCCCTTGACGCGCAGCGCCGGGTGCTGGGCGCGGATCATCCGAGCACGCTCACCTCCATGAACAACCTGGGCTTGCTCTACAAGTCACAGGGGAAGTACGACCTCGCCCTCCCGCTCTACGCGGCGGCCCTTGAGGGACGCCGCCGGGTGCTGGGCGAAGAGCATCCGAGCGCGCTCACCTCCATGAACAACCTGGGCTTGCTCTACAAGTCACAGGGGAAGTACGACCTCGCCTTTCCGCTCTTCGAGAAGGCCTTGGAGATCAGCCGCCGCGCGCTGGGCGCGGACCATCCGAGCACGTTCACCTCCATGAACAACGTGGGCGACGTCTACGAGTTTCGGGGGCAGTACAAGCTCGCGCTTCCGCTCTACGAGAAGGTCCTGGAGGGACGTCGCCGGGTGCTGGGGGAAGCCCATCCGAGCACGCTCGCCGCCATGAACAACCTGGGCTTGCTCTATCAGGCTCAGGGAAAGCAGAACCTCGCTGTTTCGCTCTATGAGAAGGCCTTGGAGCTGCAGCGGCAGGTGCTGGGGGAGGATCACCCGAACACGCTGACCTCCAAGAACAACCTGGGCTTGCTCTACAAGTCACAGGGGAAGTACGACCTCGCGCTTCCGCTCTACGAGGCGGCTCTCGAGGGGCGCCGCCGGGTGCTGGGCGCGGACCATCCGGGCACGCTCACTTCCATGAACAACCTGGGCATGCTCCACATGTCTCAGGGGAACCACGACCTCGCTCTTCCGCTGCTGGAGGCGGCTTTCGAAGAACAGGCGCGTCGCCTGGGTGAGGATCATGCGGGCACGCTCACGGCGATGAGTAACCTGGGGAGATGCCTGACGGAGCAGGGGGCCTACGGGGCAGCCGAGCCGCTGTTGCTGAGCCTCTACTCCCGGCGCCTGAAGCTGCTTGGCGCCAAGCACCAGATAGTCGTCAGGTCCGTGGGGCACCTCGTCTATCTGTACGACCGGTGGGACAGGCCCGACGAGGCGGCGCGGTGGCGGGCGAAGCTGCCGCCACCGAAGACGCCCGACAGAGAAGCGGTCGACCAGCAGAACGTGCCCGTCCCGGCACCCTGAGGGCTCAGCCCATCGCGGTGGTCCACGATGGGCCTCGCATCCTCGGCGGTTTGGGGGGATTCTCTCCCAGGCTTTGGTTCATGGGCGACGTGGCGGTAACCTGTGCGCCTGGAATGCAGGCCCGGCGACAAGGCGCTGGACCCACCGACATCAGATGGCAGACGAGGTAGCTATGGCCAAGAGTGAACAGACGACAACAGCGGCTAGGTTCGCCGGGGCAGTGGTCCTGGGGCTGACGTTAGCGGTGCTCGGCGCCTGCTCAGGGGAGCAAGACTCCGCGACTCCAACGACGCCTGAAGAGGGCGGGGGTGGCGGAGCGGAGGCCGCTGCGGGCGAGGCGTCCAAGGCGGCCCGGGACCAGATCGGCGCGTTCATCGCCAAGCAGAAGATCGACAAGACCCGCCCTGGTTGGAAGACCCAGCTGCCGAAGCCTCCGAAGGCGACCTTCGCCGAAGGCGAGAGCTACTTCTGGCTGCTGAAGACCAACAAGGGCGAGATCAAGATCCGACTGCTGAGCGGCGTCGCCCCGATGCACGTCACCAGCACGATCTACCTGACAGACCTCGGGTTCTACGATGGGATCGTCTTCCATCGCGTCATCAAGGGCTTCATGGCGCAGGGGGGTGACCCGCTTGGCCGCGGTAGCGGAGGGCCCGGCTACAGTTACGGCGGCGAATTTGATCCCAAGGTGCAACACGATCGCCCAGGCCTCCTGTCCATGGCCAACCGGGGCCCCGGGACCGACGGCAGTCAGTTCTTCATCACCTTCGTGCGGACACCACATCTCGATGGCAAGCACACCATCTTTGGTGAGGTCGTCGGTGGGATGGAGGCGGTCAAGGAGCTGGAGAAGTGTGGCAGCCGTGGTGGCGCGACGAGCGAGAAGCTCTTCATCGAAAAGGCGACGATCGTCACCGAGTAGGGGAGCGTCTAACCAAGCCCGGCCGCGGATGCGGCTGGATCAGCGCCTCGGGCATTGATGCCCGGGGCGCTCTTCGTTGGGGGAAGGTGGCGTCAGAGCGGGCAGGTCGCCATCTCCAACCCTGTGGATGCGGACCATCCCATGGGCTGGGTCGGGTCGACCACCGCCACCTGGTAGCGGGCGAACGCGCCCGCGTTGGCCGGGTTGTTGGGGATCGTGATGGGGAACGAGACGGTCCCTGTCGCGTCACTGATGAGCGGTGTCACGGACCACGTCGCAGGATCGACGAGGACGATGCCGCCGGCGATCGGGAGGGACGCGCGCGATGGGCCGGACACCACGTAGGCTTGCTGGCTCGCAGGGCCCCCGGACGAGGTCAGCGTCGTGGTCTGGCCGACGGTCGGCGGAGCGGCGACCGAAATGGACAGGTTGTTCGTCGGGCTCGCGGTCCCGTATGCGTTGACACCACAGACCCGGGTCGTGCTCGGTGCGGTAGATCGGGCATTCCCCGCGGGATCGGTCGCGGTAAAGACCATGGTGATATCGGCGCCGACAAACGGGCTGGCGTCCAGCCCCGCGGGGGGAGAGAAGCGCCACATGTAGCCGCCGCTGTAGTCGACGGGGAGGACCAGGGACGCGGACTGGCCGTCCCGGGAAATCGTGACCCCCGCCTCGACAGAGATCAGGGTGCGCCCGCTATCCGCGGTCGCGTCCGAGACCTGCATACGTCGGCTCCCGGCCGCCAGCTCCGCCGCCGGGAGGGTCGCCGGGAGCGGCTCGACGCGAACGAAGGTGGGAGCCAGGGAGTCGGCCGGTCCGGTGTTGCGGTACAGCCGGTTCGTGTAGTTGCCCGACTCCCCCTGCGCCGTCACCACGTCATAGCGGCCGTCCTGGTCGAAGTCGCCGATGGCGAGGTCGAGGGTGCTGTCGGTGAGGGTGGTGAAGCCTGATGCCTGGTAGGCGAAGGAGCCGCCGGCGAAGGTCCCCGGGTTCAGGTACAGCTTCTCCCGTGATCCGCTCAAGGAGGCGACGAGGACATCGAGGAATCCGTCGTTGTTCGCGTCGATGAAAGCGGCTTCGTTGTCGTCGTTCCCGTTGACCCCGGAGATGGTGGTGGTCGTGCCAGTAAACGACAGGCCCCCCGCCGGGCTGAGGTCATTGCGCGCGGTCCCTTCGGCGAACCCGAACATGGAGATGTAGAAGCCGTCCGCGTCGCCGTCGTTGTCGAGGTCGGCCCAGTCGGTTTCGTAGATACACGAACCCCCGACGGGCAGGACGTTCGCGCCGGCGAACGTGAAGGTCCCGGACCCGTCGTTGAGGTAGAGGTGCTGGCCTGGCGAGCGACCGTCGATGATGATGTCCAGGTCGAAATCGTTGTCGATGTCGATGGCGGAAGCCTGCATGGCGGCGACCTTGTTGACCCCGTTCATCCTCGCGGGGCTGTCCGTGAACACGCCTGTGCCGTCATTGATGAACAGGCGCGGCGGCCGCCCAGGGGACCCCAGGAAGAACGAGGGGCCGTCCGTGAAAACAAGATCTATGTCGCCGTCGTTGTCCGCGTCGATGGGTGCGACGCCAAAGGCGCCCAGGCCCACGGCGGGGAATCGCGTCGCGGTCTCGTCAGCGAAGTTGCCGGTCCCGTCGTTCACCAGCACCCGTGGTTGGGTCACGTAGCCGTTGGCGAACACCACGTCGGGTGCGCCGTCTCCATTCACATCGCAGATCGTCAGGCCCTTGCCTTGCTGGACAAAGCCGGCGGGGATGCGCGTGGCGGTCTCGTCTGCGAAGACGATGGACCCGGTGGCGCCCTGGTTCATCAGCAACGTGGGAGCACGACTTCCTTGCGGGCTGGAGAAGCCCTGACCGTTGGTGAAGATGACGTCCAGCAGGCCGTCCCCGTCAGCGTCGATCACCTCAACCGCCTCGGACCAGACGACCGGTCCCGGCAAGCCCCCCTGGTAGACGAATTGCTGCGACAGGAGCGGAGTGGCGCAGATGGCAACGAAGAACACCACTCGGAAGGTGAAGGACATCATTCGGATCCTTGGTTCGTGTCAGCCGAATGGACGGCGACAGCAGGAGGGGGGACGTGCGCGGTACGCGGGGGTGCCGAAGATAGTGTACCGCACGTTGCCCGGCACCCGGGTGGTCGGGTGTCGGGCGACGTCCTGCGATCAGAGCCCGATGGTGACGCTGATCGGGTTCGTCCGGGAGAAACCCCCGGGGCCGAGCGGGTCAGCGACGGCCGCTTGCAGGTGGAACGTGGTGCCCGCGAATTGGGCCGGCAGGGAACCCACGTTCCAGGTCCAGGATCCGGTCCCCGGGGCATTGGACACGCCGGAGCACGAGAACGTGTCGATCCACTCGACGTTGATGTACTGGGTTGCGCCCAGCACGGTGCTGATCTGTGGCGTGCCCAGGCCGATCAGGCCGGGGGCGCCCCCGAGGCCTCCGGTGACCCGGACCTGAAGCGGGACGTTCACCCGGAATGGACCGATCGCACCAAGCGTCGGCGCCACGCCGCCGCTTCCGGCGAATCCGTCCGCGTACTGGTGGTAGGCGCCCGACGTGACGGAGCGATTCCGATACAGGAGTCCTGGCCCAAGGGCGTCCGCGTCTCCGTCACCATCCACGTCCGCGAACGCGGTGGCGGCCATGACGTACATGACGCCCGGCCCGAACGCGCCACCACCGAGGTTCTCGATGATCTGCCAACCGCGCCCCGCGCATTGGTCGAGCGTGGTCAGGATGTCCTTGTCGCCGTCCCCATCCACGTCCGCGAGGTGGAGCGAGATGGGCTCGATCCCGCCTACGATCCAGGAGTTGGTCTTCGGCAAGACACCGGGGAGACCGAGAGGCGGGTGCGCCGTGAATCCGGGGCCCACGGCGTCTTTCTCCAGGAGGTAGAGCTCGGAGAAGCGGGTGTACGAGTTGGTAAAGGGGCCCATGGTGTGGAAATCAACGACGAGGATGTCTGGCCGGCCGTCGCCGGTGAGGTCCTCGACGACCAGGNCATGGACGAGGGGGTGGAAGCTCCCCGGCCAGAACGGACCGGCCCCTATGAGACTTGGGGGGAGCCCGGTGACGCTCGTGCGCAGACGGTTGGACGGCTGGATGCCGAAGCCCGGCAGNTCGCGGAAGATCCAGAGCTCNTCGTAGNTGTCCGCGGCGATGAACTCCATCAANCCATCCCCGTCGAAGTCCGCGGCGCCCTCGAATATGAAGTCATTGGTGATGGAGTGCGTGGTGGCGCGTCCGGTCCCGTCGTTCAGCCACACGTGAGACCAGAGGGCGGCGGTGGTGGTCGCGTGGGTGACGAGATCCAGGTCGCCGTCCGCATCCGCGTCCACCGCGAAGCCACCATTGCCGTCCAGCGAGGTGTACGGGGAGGCCTGGATCCCCGACCCGATGAACGTGGTGCCGTCATTCAGATAGACGCCGCCGCCCTGCCCGCGGAGCAGACGCAGGTCGACGAAGCTGCCGTTGACGAAGAACTCCACCACGCGATCGAGGACCCCGTCTCCATCGAAGTCGCCTGGATAGCCCGGGCCCATATAGCTGCCGCCGGGCGGCGTCCCCAGGATGGTCACGGCGTCCAGGTCAAAGGTGCCGTCGCCGTTGTTGCGGGTGACGCCGGATGGAGTCCAGCGGTATTCCAGATCGCCGTCACCGTCGTTGTCGAGGAGGTCGGCGGCTATGGGGACGGCGACAGGCGCTGACTCTCGCGGGTCCGACAGGGTGCCGTCCTGGAACCACACGCAGCGTCCGGCCACCAGGTCGGTGTCCCCGTCCCCGTCCATGTCCGCGGCCCCGGCGAGGCGCTCGGCGCCGAGCCCCGGGATCTTGAATGATGGAGCGAACAGGCCAGATCCGTCGTTGAGGGCCACCTGAAAATCGGACACCTGGTTGTTGTAGTAGGCCGAGATCGGGATGCCGCCGCCGCCGCCGCAGCAGGTGCCGTCCAGGTCGCCGTCGCCGTCAACGTCCGCCAGGTGGGTGGCGGGACCGCCCACGACCGCGCTCTCCACGGTGAACGAGCCGGCGCCGTTGTTGCGCATGACGGAGAAGGTGGTTGAACCGAACGCCACCAGNTCCACGTCTCCGTCGCCGTCAATGTCTCCGGCCACGAAGGCGCTCCCGCCCTGTCCGGCGGTGAACATGGGGCCCATGGCGAGCCCCGAGCCCGCCACGTTCCACACGACCTGGAGATTGGAGTCGGTCGCGATGCCGTAGTCGTCGTCACCATCGCCGTCGAGGTCCGCGACGAGCATCCGTCGCGTGTTCGGGCCCGGGACGTAGACGGAAGGTCCGATGGCCGTGAGGCCGTTGCCCGGCCACGCGGTGGGGTAGGGGAACCGACGAGGGCGGAGCGTTCCGGACACGTCGAGCACCATCAGGTCTCCGTCGCCATCGCCGTCGAAGTCGGAGACGGCCATGGCGACGATGTCGGACGGGAGGCTGAAGACATGGAAACCGGTCGTCGGGTAGGCAGCCGACGGCCATGCGTAGACCGACGAGGCCATGGCAAGGAGGTACTCGTCCCTGCCGTCGGGGATCCCCAGATCGCCGACGACCATCGATACGTTGGTGGGTTGCGGGTTCAGGTAGAGGTTGAAGGCCTCGGCGGACGTTTGGACGAGCGCTCCGTCACCCGGGTTGTCGTAGAGAGCGATGCGGTAGTGGCACGCACCGCTCGGATTACCGTAGGAGACGCNGCACGCCTGCTCCCAGCCGACGGCGTCCAGGTCTCCGTCTCCGTCCCGATCGAGGAGGTGGCGGAAACGCGCGTCTCGACCCCCGATGCGTATCTGCGCNGCGTCATAGGGAGCGAGNTGGGCGAAGGCNGAGGTGCTGAGAAGAAATGCGCTGACGACGATGAGGAACCGCTTCATGGGATGACCTACNTGTGTCGTAAGAGATGCAGCGCGAGCCCTTGGACTATAGGGCAAGGGGGGGTGGGGAATCCAGTCGGCTGCATGGGTTTCGACCCGTGGGATGCCTGGTTGAGGTCCCTCGACGCTGGGGCGAGAATACCCCCCATGATGATCCTCCGTGCGTGTGTGTGGGTCTCGGTCCTCCTTCTCTGCGCCGGGTGCCAGGTGGCGCCNGACGGCTCCTCGCTGGTGAGGGACGTGCGCACCTTTGGTGCGGTGGGCGACGGTCGGACCCTGAACACGGTGGCTATCCAGAGCGCTGTCGATGTCGTTGCCGCAGCCGGGGGCGGGGTCGTGTCTTTTCCTGCCGGCGATTACCTCACGGGCACCGTGCGGTTGCGCGACAACGTGACTCTTCACCTCGGGGAGGGATGCACCGTCTGGGGAAGCACGGACATCGCAGACTACGACGCCAAGCAGAAGCATCTCCTGTACGCCGAGGACGCGAAGAACATCGCCATCGTTGGGCGCGGCGCCATAGACGGTCAGGGGCCGCGCTTCTGGGATGGTGGACGCCTCGAGCGCTGGTTGAAGGGTGAGGGGGAGCTGGTTCGCACCAGCGACATGATCCGCTTCGATCGGTGCAAGAACGTGTCGCTCGAGAACGTGGAGGTCCGCTACGGGGCCTTCTGGAACATCGGCTTCGGGGACTGCGAGCGGATCACCATCCGCGCCCTCACCATGATCAACGGGATCTACGAGGACGACGGCCCCAACACGGACGGCATCAACCTGTGGAATTGCAAGAAGATCCGGATCTCCGACTGCGACATCCAGACGGGGGATGATTGCATTGTCGTCCTGGGGGAGAGCCGGGACGTCACGATCACCAACTGCAAGTTCACGACCTCTGAGACCGCCCTGATGATCTCGGGTGTGAGAAACCTTACGTTCTCCAACAGCACCATCCATGACGCGGGTTGCGGGGTGGGTTTTCGCGTGTGGAATGGGATCGTCGTGGACGGCGTCCGTGTCGACAACATCGTGATGGATGTCTCCGATCGGTTCGACACGGGAGGTCAGGTCGTCTATCTGTGGTCCTTCCCGCTGTATGTGGAGGAGGCGCCGCCGCCGGGGACCGTGCTGCCGGCGGCCGGGGTCGTCGACAACGTCACCATCTCCAATGTCACGGCGCGGGCGAACGGAGGCATCTTCGTCACCGGCTTCCGCGAGCCGGAGGGCTACATCCGCTCCCTGACGTTCGAGAACATCGACATCATCATGAACGGGGGGATGGACAAGTCCGTCCTCAATGACAACCCTCCCGACCCCTACCCGATCTACGGCTTCCATGGCGCGCCCTATGCCATCTTCGCTCGTTTTGTGAAGCACCTGAGGCTGCGCAACGTGACCTTTCGGTGGAGCAGCCCGGAGCGCCCGCAATGGGGCAGCGCGGTGCGTTGCTGGAGCGTCGACCAGGTGGAGCTCGACGGCTTCGAGGGGCGCCAGTCAGCCGGCTCTCCGCTCCCGGCGATCTGGCTCCGTGACGTGGACCGCGCCTTTGTCCACGGATGCGTGGCACCCGAAGGCACCGGTACCTTTCTCCACCTCGGTGAGGGGACCGCAGACGTCACCCTGCTCGGCAACGACCTCGGCCAGGCGCGGGCCGCGCTGACCGTGGAACCGGGCGCCAAGCCGAAGGTGTTCGAGTCCGCCAACCGACCGCCGCGCAATTAGGTCGCAGCGCTGCCGTGCCGCGGGCCATGCGTTTTGCATGGATCGAGTACGGACGCCGCGGGTTTTGTTGAGTGAGCGGTGCCATCCCAAGGTGCAAGCGGTTGTCCTGCAGCGGTTTGCTGAGATATCTCAATTGGAAACGCAGAAGTTTGGGGGATTTCGAATCAAGACAGTTGCGGAAAGCACAAGGGGGGTGCAACCATGGACTAGACATTTCTGGAGCGATGCTCCCAACCCCTAAATGAACCAGTTGTTACGAATCGTCCGAGGCGGATTGCGTCGCGGCCATCTACGACGCGCGATCGCCTTGTTGGCCAGAAACGCCACCTGTGCTTTCGCTTACGCGATCCAGCGCCGCCTCACCGGATCCGAGGCGGTACACTTCGTCCCTGCCAGATTTGTCACATCCGCATTTCGTATGGGCTATTTACGACACTGCTGCGCGCATCGCGCCGCTGCCCAGTCGGGCTCATGCAAGGTCAATATCACACGGTCAATATCCCCCCAATCTTACCGGAGTCCACCAATGAGTTCGTTCACCCGTCCCCAACTGCGCACCGCAGTTGCTCGCCTGGCGACCTGTATCGCGATCGTGATGCTTCTCACGGTCACGGGTGCAGCTCAATCCACCCTCAGTGTCCCGGCGGGGCATCCGACGATCACAGCTGCAGTCAACGCTGCTACGTACCTGGATACCATCGAGGTCGACGCTGCTGCCTACAACGCTTCCAACCCGAACGAGACCCTTGCGTTTGGAGCGGCCGTGTCCATGGCCGGCCTCACGATCCAGAGCAACTCCAGCGAGCGGATCAATGTTACCGGCGGTGTCCATTTCTCGAACGTAGGCACGATCGACGGACTCACATTGCGGGATCTCTATATCACAGGGGAATCGTCGGGCGCCTCGATCCACATGGGTAACGCGGGCGTGCTGTCGAACTTCGCGATCGATAACTGCGTCATCGACGGTGAGGATGCTGCCGGCCGCCACGCCATAAGAGGTGGGAACCTGAGCCAGAGCCTGGTCATGAGCGGATGCGAGATCAAGAACAGCCTGGGTTGGTCCACGTTCGATTCCGCTGCATCGGGCGTGGTGAACCACGCGCTCACCAACGTCTCCATCACGAACAACCACGTCCACCACAGCAACGGGTCCATTTCCGTTCGCGGGCTCGCGGGTAGCCCGACGACCTCGGTGACGATCACCGGGAACACCTGGAACAACATCGGCCAAAACGGTACCGGCACCAGTAACAACTGGGCCTGCATCGAGGTCAACACAGCCGTATCCGTGGTCGCCACGGGCAACAGTTGCACCGATGTCCTCCCCGGTTCTTGGGGTGAGGGTCAGGCGTTCCAGCTCTGGCATGTCGACGACGTCAACGTGTCGGGCAACACCATCCTCGATTGTCACCAGGGGATCTGGTTTGCGAACCCGGCCGGAAGCCATGCGGCGCCAACCGGCTCCATCAGCAACAACATCATCAACGGCTGCGCGGACGCCAGCGCTGGCGGTTTCGCACTTTCGGGCTCGACGTTCAATCCGGCCAGCGGAGTTTTGAACGCCGAGAACAACTATTGGGGGGACGGCGCTGGCCCCAGCGGCAACGGCCCCGGGAACGGCGGCGCCGTGACGGGCTCGACGGACTTCACCCCGTGGGTCACCGAGATATCGGTGCCGTCGATGTTCGCGACGCTCACCGATGCGGTCGACGCGGCAGTCGATAATGAAACGATCCTGGTCGACGCTGCTGCCTACAACGCTTCCAACCCGAGCGAGACCCTCACGTTTGGGTCGGGTGTGTCCGCCGCTGGCCTCACCATCATGAGCAGCTCGAGCACGCGGGTCCAGGTCACCGGCGGCGTCTATTTCGACAACGCGGGCACCCTCGACGGACTCACGTTGCAGGACCTCTATATCACTGGAGAATCTACGTCGGGCACCACGATCAACATGGCCAACAACGGCGAGGTCTCGAACCTCACGATGAGCAACTGCGTCATTGACGGTGAAAACGCTCCGGGCCGCAACGCCTGGAGAGGTAAGCACCTGAGCCAGACCATGACCATGACGGGCTGCGAGATCAAAGACAGCCTGGGGTGGTCGGTCTTCGACATGGGCGCTAACGCGTTGCCGTCGGCCACGTCACCCCCGCTCACCCACGTCACCTTCAGCAACAACCACTTCCACCACCTCAACGGGTCCATCTCGGTCCGTGGCCATACTACGCCGACGGCCTTGGTGACGATCACAGGGAACACCTGGGATCATATTGGCGACGGGTCCTCGGTGGCTCAGAACTGGGCCTGCATCGAGGTCAACAAAGCCGTATCCGTGGTCATCACGGGCAACAGTTGCAGCGATGTCCTCCCCGGCAATTGGGGTGAGGGTCAGGCGTTCCAGCTCTGGCATATCGACGACGTCGACGTGTCGAACAACACCATCCTCAACTGCTGGCAGGGGATCTGGTTTGCGAACCCGGCCGGAAGCCATGCGGCGCCAACCGGTTCGATCAGCAACAACACGTTCGACGGGATCACGGACAAGGCTTTCTTCACCCAGAACCCCTTCGTGGGTGGGGGCCTCGTGAACGCGGAGAACAACTGGTGGGGTCACTGCAACGGTCCGAGTGGTGATGGCCCCGGCGTCGGCGCCGTCGTCACCGGCGACGTCGACTTCACGCCCTGGCTCGCGGGACCGGCCAAACTTGTCCCCTCGAACTATGGCTCGATCTCGGAGGCGGTCGTTGCGTCGTGCGCCGGGGACACCATCATGGTGGACGCTGCGGCGTACAACGCGGCGAACCCGGGTGAGACCCTCCTGTTCGGTGCGGACATGGCGGTGTCTGACCTCACCATCAGGAGCTCCGATCCCAACACTAAGGTCCAGGTCACCGGCGGTGTTCAATTTTCGAACACGGGTACGATCGACAACCTCACGTTGCAGGACCTCTATGTCACCGGCGAGTCGTCGGGCGCCTCGATCCAGATGAGCAACGCTGGCGAGTTGTCCAATCTCACGTTGAAAGACTGTGTCATCGACGGTGAGGATGCTGCCGGCCGCCACGCCATAAGAGGTGGCAACCTAAGCCAGACCCTGACCGTGGCTGGATGCGAGATCAAGAACAGCCTGGGTTGGTCCACGTTCGACACCTCTGCATCGGGCGTGGTGAACCACGCGCTAACCAGCGTCACGTTTACGCAGAACTACTTCCACCACAACAACGGGTCCGTCTCGGTCCGTGGCCTGGCGAGTAGCCCAACGAGCCTGGTGACGATCACCGGAAACACCTGGGAGAACATCGGCCAAAACGGTACCGGCACCAGTAACAACTGGGCCTGCATCGAGGTCAACACCGCTGTCTCCGTGACTATCAGTGGGAACAGTGCTTCCGACACCCTTCCCGGATCGTGGGGTGAGGGTCAGGTGTTCCAGCTGTGGCACGTCAACAACATCGACGTTCACAGCAACACCCTGACCAACAACCACCAGGGAATCTGGTTCGCGAACCCGGGGAACAGCGCTGCGGCGCCCACCGGAGCGATCCACCACAACGCCATCAGCGGCACGGCGGACTTTGCCCTTCAGGCAGAGTCGGCCTTCAGCGGCGGTGGCACCGTGAATGCGGAAAACAACTGGTGGGGTCACCCGAGCGGGCCGACCGCGGTCAACGCGCCCGGAATCGGTGGCACCGTGATCGGCTACGTGGACTACACGCCGTGGCTCAATTCCGCGCCGTTCACTTTGTCCATCGACCAGGACCCGTCGTCATCGGACGTCACCGTTGCGCTGAACGGCGGAGCCTCCGGAGATGCTTACTTCATCTTCCATTCGATGGACCCGCAGAACGGCGTCCAGCCGGGCGGTGGGTGGCTCGGTGGCCTGTACATTGGCTTCGGGGATTTCTACGGGCAGTACCTGATAGGCGCGGCTGGAAATCCGCTCTTCGGTGGCACGCTCGACGCATCGGGTCAGGCCGCCATCGGCGTCACTGGTGGAGGTCCGGCTTTGCTAAGCGGCATCCAACTGTGGGGCATCGCCGTCACCTTGGATCCGAATGGTGTCGCGGTGTTCAGCCAGGTCGCGGAACACACCTTCCTGTAGCCGTCGCTGGGTACTGGCTCTGGTCCGGTGATCTGTAAGAGGATCGGCGGATCTGAGCCGGGACGCTCATGCGTCCTGGTGAGCGCCTCGGGCTTCGTTGCCCGGGGCGCTTGTCGTTGGGGTGAACGGTGACGCTGGTCGGCGCCCGGAGATCGTATGTCGGTGGCCCATAAGCCAACTTGCCAGGCGGGCAGGTCAGCCGCGCGGCGTGGTCGGGGCGCCGCCGATCTCCTGAATGGCGGCGGAGAGATCCGCGCGGGTGTACGGCTTCTGTAGAAACCTCACGTTACCGCCGGGCTCCGCTGAATCTGTGGACTCGGCGGCGTACCCGCTCGTCAGGATGATGCGCGCCGCCGGGTTCTCTTCGAGCACCCGCGCCATGGTCTCGCGGCCATCCATTCGGGGCATCTCCAGGTCGAGCAGGATCACGTCCGGGAATCGCTCGCGTTCGCCGAGCTTTTGCATGGCGTCGACGCCATCGACGGCGGTCTCGATCCGATGTCCGTCTCGTTCCAGCATGCGTCGAGCCACCGTCGCGACGATCTCCTCGTCTTCGACCAGCAGGATGTCGAATGTGGATCGGATCTCCATGGGTGCCTCTCGCCTCCAGTTCGTGGTCGGTTGGCGGGCCACGCCGGCGCCGGGGAGTATGCCACGCGGGCTCCTACCTGTCTGCCGCCACCCCGCCGTGGGCTCGTCGCCCGCGAGATTATCAGCGGGTGAACCCGGGGGAGGGCTTGCGGACCCTAGGCTCCCTCCCGTATACCCCCTTCGGTGTCGGGTTACCTCAGAGAGTCACGGCGGTGGGAGACGGCGGTCCTCCTGACCGCGCCCCTGCTCGTCCTTTACGAGCTGGGATTACTGTTGTTCTCCGACGGCTCGGTGCGCAACGCCGCCGATGTCATCCTCACCCGGTACCTGTTGCGCCTCGACGGACGCCACGCGGCGCTGATCATGAACGCCTGCGTCCTGATGTTGTTCCTCGTTGCGGCCATGCGACGGGAGCGTCGGGCGACGCCTGGGTTGCTGCTCCTGGTGATGGCCGAGTCAGCGGTCTGGGCTCTCCTGCTCCCGTTCCTCGGCTTCCTCGTGGACAGCCTGGAGGCCCTCCAGGCGGGAGGAGCGACGGAGGTGCTGGCCGACCTGGCCCTGGGTGTGGGCGCCGGCCTCTACGAAGAACTCCTGTTTCGGCTGATCCTGGTGTCGGTCCTGTACCTGGTCTTGCATCGCGCGTTCAGGTTCAACGAGCTGTGGTCGACGGCGACATCGGTGCTGGTGGCGGCGGCCATCTTCAGCTGGTTCCACCACTGGGGCGCCCTCGGAGAGCCGTGGGACGCCTGGAGGTTCGTCTTCCGGTTCCTCGCCGGGGTGGTGCTCGGGCTGCTGTTCGTCCACCGCGGGCTGGCCGTGGTTTGCTGGACCCACGCCCTCTACAACGCGCAGCTTCTGCTCCGATAGAAGCGGCCTCGGAGGCGCCCCCGTGGGTGCTCGGGCCGAGGGCAACAGGGCCGGTTCTCCGGTAAGATCCGGGCCTCCATTTGTCGTCGAAAGTCGTAGGGGAGACATGACGAGCGACCCTCGCCAAGGCCCGATCGGATCCGTCTGCACGCTGCTCGCGCTGATCCGTTTTTCGCACACCCTGTTCGCCCTGCCGTGGGCGTTGGCGGGCCTGGTACTCGGCGCAGGCGGCTGGCCGGAATGGGCGGTGCTCGGGTGGGTGCTCGTCGCCATGGTCGGCGCGCGGACGGCGGCGATGACCTGGAATCGCCTCGTCGATCGTCACCTCGACGCCAGCAATCCGCGCACCGCCGCCCGGCCGTCGGTCACCGGGCAGGTCACCCCCGTGGCCATGGTCGTCATGGTGGTGGTCTCGGCTGCGATCTTCGTGGTCGCCGCCTACAACCTCAACCCGTTGTGCGGCGCGTTGTCGTGGCCCACCCTGGCGCTGCTGCTGCTGTACAGCCACACCAAGCGGTTCACGGCTGGAGCCCACTGGGTGCTCGGGTTGGGGCTCGGCCTGTCTCCCGTGGGCGCCTACCTGGCGGCCCGCGGGGCGTTCGATCTCGGCGCGGCGGCGGCGGGCGCGTTGGGCCTCGCGGTCACCCTGTGGACGGCGGGCTTCGACATCCTCTACGCCTGCCAGGACATCGATCACGACCGCCGCGAGGGGCTCCGTTCAGTCCCCGCTCGCCTTGGTATCGGCGGGGCCCTGAATGTGGCGCGGGGCTGCCACGGCCTGGTTCCGTTCGCGCTGCTCCTGGCGGCGTGGCTCGGCTCCCTGGGCGCGGTGTATCTGGGCGGGGTCGCCGTGGTCGCCGCTCTGTTGGTGTGGGAGCACCGCCTGGTTCGGGCCGACGACCTGTCCAAGGTCGGCCAGGCCTTCTTCCAGGTGAACGTCCTGATCGCGGTGGTCATGCTGGTGGCGACGGCGGCGGACGTGGTGACCGGGGGCGGGTCGTGATCAAGGTCGCCGAGCTGCTCAACCGCGGCGTCGATCCCGCGGCGCGCCTCGTCGTGGTGACGGGGGAGGAGGCGTTCCTCCGTGAACAGGCGGTCGGCAAGGTGATGGCGGCGCTCCCCGAAGGGGTGGAGCTGCGGACCATCGATGGAGCCGACGCGGAGCTGCGGGATCTCCTGGACGACCTGCGCATGCAAGGGCTCTTCGGGGGCGAGCAGCTCATCCACCTGAAGAACGCGGACGGTTTCGTCAAGGAGCACGAGAAGACCCTGGTCCGATTTCTGGACGAAGGCGAGGCGGTGCAGCGCTTGCTCATCGAAGGTAAGGCGCTCATGGGGAAGGGGCGCAAGACCCTGCCCAAGCGCGGCTTCCTCGCCTCCGTGGGCAAGCTGGATGGCCTGGTCGTCCAATGTGATCCGTTGTTCGATTCGCCCTTCAAGGGGCAGGGCCCGGCGTGGCAGTCGCCCCTGTCCCGCTGGGTGGTGGAGCGCGCCGGCGACCTCGGCAAGCGCCTGTCCATGGAGGACGCCTATGTCCTTCACCGCATGGTGGGGAACAAGCTCCGTGAGCTGGACGGTGAGCTGGAGAAGCTCGCGACGTTCGTCAAGGAGCGCCCGCGTATCACCGCTGAGGACATCGAGGGCTGCGTGGGGGAGGGTCGGCTGGCCCCGGTGTTCGATCTGGCGGAGGCGGTCGCCGGCAAGCAGGCGTCCACGGCGATCGAGCAGAGCCAGCTCCTGTTCGAGCGCGGGGTCACCGATTTCTCCGGCCGCCACGTCCGCGACGCCCAGTCCATCGCCATGATGATCCTGGGGGCTACCGGTTCACGATTGCGCAAGGTGGCGCGGGTCCGGGAGATGATGGCGGAGGGTGAGTCCTTTACCGACGCGGCGTCGGCCGTGCGGCAGCCGCCCTTCTTCCGAGACCGTCTTCGCGCCCAGGTCGAGGCGTGGCGTGAACCGGGGGCTCTCGACAAGACGTTCCGCGGCTTGCTGGAGATGGAGCGGGGGCTGAAGACCAGCGCCGGTGCCCCACGGGTGCTCATGGACCGTTTCCTCGTTGCGTCCCTGGGCGGGGCTCGGCGTGCGAAGGTGCAGGCTGGGAGTAGAGGGGGGGTGCGCCCGTGGCAGCGCTGATCCGGGTCCTCCCCGAGGAGATCGCCAATCGCATCGCCGCAGGCGAGGTGGTCGAGCGTCCCGCCTCGGTGCTGAAGGAGCTGATGGAGAACGCGCTCGACGCGGGGGCGACGCACCTCGACATCCAGCTGGAGGCCGGAGGTATGCGGCTCGTTCGGGTACGGGACGACGGGCACGGCATGTCCGCGGACGACCTGGCCCTGTGTGTGCAGTCGCACGCGACGAGCAAGATCGGGTCCGTGGACGACCTGTTCCGCGTCGCCTCATTCGGATTCCGAGGCGAGGCCTTGCCGAGCATCGCGTCCGTCTCCGAGACCACGATCCTGTCGCGTCGCGCAGAGGACGAGGTGGGCGCACGGCTGAAGTGCCGCGGCGGCGAGGTCGAGGGGCCGGTCCCCGCTGGTGGTCCTGTCGGGACGACCGTGGAGGTCCGNAATCTGTTCTTCAATGTCCCGGCGCGCCGGAAGTTCCTGAAGGCGGAGCGTACGGAGCTGTCCCAGGCGCTCGAGACGGTCACGCGTCTGCTCTTGCCTGAGCCGGACGTCGGTGTTCGTGTGACCCACAACGACAAGCGCGTGCTGGAGATCGCGCCGGATGACGACCTGCGCGCGCGCGTTGGTTCCCTGTTCGGTCGCCGCCTTGTGGAGCCGTTGCTGGAGACGGAGGTGCGGGACGGTGACATTGCCCTGCGCGCGCTCATCGGTCCGCCCTCATTGGTGCGGACGAATACGCGCCAGCAGTACCTGTTCTTGAACGGGCGCTACATCAAAGACCGCAGCCTGTCTTTCGCGATCAAGGATGGGTACCGCGGTCTCATCATGCCCAAGGACTACCCGGTCGCGTTCCTGTTCATCCAGCTGGATCCGGGGGAGGTGGACGTGAACGTCCACCCCACCAAGACCGAGGTTCGCTTCCGTGATAAGGATCGCGTCTTCGGGCTCGTCCGACGAGGGCTGCGCGCGCGTCTGCTCGAGGACGATCCGGACCGACCCCTGAAGATGCGCTCTGCGCAGGCGGGTACGNCGGCGACCCGGGCGACGATGCTGGCGGACCTGGAGCGCGAGTTGTTCTCGGACGCACCGGTCGAGCCTTCCGTCGCGGCGGGTGCCGGCCCGGCTGTCGTNTTCNCCCCGACCGCCGATCCCGACGATCGCACGGAGACCAATCCGTGCAAGGGCCACGCGCGCGCGCGCGCGGTGCCCGTGACCGAGGCGGACGCGGGCACGTCGGGCCGGTTCATCCAGATCCACCGTAGCTACATCGTGGTGGAGAGCGCCGAGGGGCTCCGGNTCGTGGATCAGCATGCGCTGCACGAGCGGCGNTTGTATGAGGAGCTGCTGCGCCGGTTCGAGTCAGCGGAGGGCGAGGATCAGCGGCTGCTGGTTCCGGAGGTNGTGGACCTCGGCGCCGCCGACCAGGCTTTGCTGCTCGATAAGGCTGACGATCTCAAGGCCCTGGGGATCGAGATCGAGCCATTCGGCGGAACCAGCGTCTGTGTTCAGTCGGTGCCGCTCGCCCTGTCGCGCCTGTCCCCGGAGCAGCTGGTCATGGACCTGGTCGGGACGTTGCGCGAGGACGGCGCGAAGCTGGACCGCCGNGAGCTCTGCGGTGAGGTCGCCGCTGGCCTCGCCTGCCGGGCTGCGGTCAAGTTCAACGACTCANTGCCCGACGACGAGATCGCGGCGCTGCTGGCGTGGTCGGCTCAGAATCCGGAGGCGCGTAACTGCCCCCATGGTCGTCCGGTGGCGGTGTCCGTCGATCTGCGGGAGNTGGAGAACCAGTTCCAGCGGAAGAAGTAGTCGANGGTGGNGGCNCCTANCCNCGNNCAGCGCCGACCAGGCCCTTCTTCAGGATCACGTTGCCGTACTTGGAGACGTCCCCCGTCATGACCACCGCGAACGCAGACAGGGTGCGTTCGTAGAACGNGAACCGCTCGACGCGCTCGATNGCCGCGGTGCCTGGGCGGTGGAGGTCGATGGCGGCGCGGTAGCGCTCCTCGACGGTGGGGTCGAGGTCGTCTCCGGGGACNGCGGACATCATGGCGATGGGGCTGTCGACGTAAGGGTCGAGGGGGAACAACGGCAAGATCCCATCCAACAAAGCNGGGATGTGGATGCCGTCGGCGCGGAGCACGGTCTCGTTGCAGGAGTGTCCGGGGAAGTGTGCGTCGGCGAGGACGATCTCGTCGCCGTGTCCCATCTGGCTGAGCACGGCGAGGAGGTCGGGNCCGACGACGGGGGANATGCCGTCGAGCATGNGNTGCCTTCCGGTTACTTGAGGGGNTGGAACAGCNTNCGNGANAGCGGNGNGTTGAAGCGTACGTGTTCTTCCGCCGGGAGGGGGATGTTCGCCTCCATGACGGTCTTCTTGTCCTTCGAATACGTGACGCGGGTTGGGACCACGACCTCGCCTATCTGAGGGTCCTTCAGGTGGCGGTGGTATCCGAATGAGAACAGTTCGATGGTGGTCTGGCCGTCGAGAGGGCGCAGCTCGGCCTCGTAGACCAGGTGGTCCTCCTTGCCAATGCGGAGGACGACTGTGCGTTTGCCGCGGCGCTCGACGATCACCTCGTCGACGAGGATGCGGTCGTCTTTGCGTCGGCTCTTGGGATCGTCGACGTCGATGTCGGTTCGGCCCATCCGCGCCTTCGAGGAGGGATCGAGGATGTTGGCGATGAAGAACAGCTGCATGAGCTGCCCCGTCCGACGGATCTCGTTGCGGAGGGTCACCAGGTCATCACGGAGGTTGGGGTCGTCCATGGACTGGACCCGTTCCCCCTCGACCTGGTACCAGAAGCGGTCGCCGTCGGTGATGTAGTGGGCGGGGGCCGACTTGCCGACCTCGGCGCGGAAGACGCGATGATAGCGGACCTTGTCGTTCCGTATCTGCCACCACTGTTCGATGATGCCGGAGCGCTTGGGTGTGGGATTTCCCTTGTCGTCCTCGTGCAGGGAGACCTTGTAGTCCGCGTGGTACGAGGTGATGGCAGGGGCTGTGCCCGACGGCGTCTGGACCTTGGCCGCTGCGGCGAGGATCTCCCTAGCTCGGTCGGCGTCGGTCGCCGTCGGCAGCAATGTCAGCAGCGTCAGAAGAGTCGTGGTCCAGACCATGGGGCCCCCCGGGTCTCCACTATGTGGTTACGGCGACGGCGGCGCAACTCCTGCAAGGAATCCTCGGTTCCGTTGATAGAATCTGCCGGGAGAGGGCGCTTGCCAGCCGATACACCTTCGTTCACCACCGTGCCGCTAGATCGTGGGGTGACGCTGCATCATCACCGATCCGACCGATTCAAGACGGAGTTCGTCCGCGTCTTCGTCCGCGCGCCCGTGGACGATCGCCGCACGCGTCGCTACCTGTTTGCGGCGCTTCTGTCGCGTGGCACCAAGGAGTTCCCGACCCGGCGGATGCTGGCGTCTCACCTGCAGGACCTGTACGGCGCTGGTTACGGAGCGGCCGCACAGCGGATGGCGGGGCGGCATGTCCTCGCGTTGCGCGCCTCGACCGCCGCCGGGCGATTCCTCCCGGGGAAGCCTGGGAACCTGAAGAGTCTGCTCGCGTTTCTTTCCCATGTCCTGGACGGGCCGCCGACTGGCGGCGATGGGCTACCGATGCCCGATGTGTTCGAGCAGGAACGGCGCAGCCTCCAGCGGGACCTCCTGGGCCGGGTCAACAACAAGGCGCGGTACGCCCTCGATCGCCTGTACGGGGAGATGTACGCCGGTACGCCGCTCGCCTACCCCGACATGGGCACAGAGGATCACATCGCGGCGGCGACGCCGGGCGCGACCCTGGAGGAGGGGATGCGGACCTTGAACGAGGGCGAAGTCGACATCTATCTTCTGGCTCCGTGTACGCCGGGTCAGGCGGAACGTCTCGTGCGCAGACACTTCAAGCTGGCGCCGCGTTCGCGGGAACGGCTGATCCCCTTGGGGCTCTCACCGCCCCGGCGGCGCGTTCGCAAGGTGCGAGAGGCGTTGGACGTTGAGCAGGGGCGCTTAACGCTGGGGTTCCGCATGACCGACTGGAGGCCAGGTGAGTCCGCTCGCGAGGGAGTCTTGGCCAACGCGATCCTGGGGGGCGGCCCCGCGAGCAAGCTCTTCCGTAACGTGCGGGAAGAACGTTCGCTTTGCTACGACGTCCACTCATGGATTGACAACGTGACGGGGACGATCGGCATCCAGGCAGGTATCCGGCCAGAGAACTACGACGCGGCCTTGAAGGCGATCCGAGCCGAGGTGCGGGCGATGGCGCGCGGGCGCATCTCCGCGGAAGAGATCGGGCTCGCCCGCGCGGCGGTCCTCTCGTCGATCCGCACCGTTCCGGATTCGCCGGCGGGATTGGTCGAGTTCTTCTATCGACGACGCCTGATGAAGCGTCGGGGCAAGACGTTGGATGCGGTCGCCCGTGGCTTCGAGCGGGTGTCCACGGATGGTATCCCGGCGCTGTTCGAGCGCGCCAAGCTCGACACCATCTACTTTCTCGATCGAGAGGAGCTTGGCCGTGCGACTGCGTGAGCGGTTGGACCCCGTATGTGGGGAGCGCCTGTACGAAGGCACCACGGAGGGTGGCCTGGCGGTGAAGGTGATGCCTCGCGGAACCGTCACCCGCAGCTGCGCTCAGCTCTCCCTCGACTATGGGAGCGTGGATCGTCGCTTCATCCCCGACGGCCGGGTGCGGCCGGTCACGGTGCCGTCTGGCATCGCCCACTTCCTCGAACACAAGATGTTCGAGAAGGAGCGGGGCGACCTCTTCAACGAGTTCTCCCGGCTCGGAGCGTCCGCGAACGCCATGACCGGGCACCTCACCACCAGCTATGTGTTCTCCGCATCCGCCGATTTCGATGCCTGCCTGGACACGTTGTTGGAGCTCGTGTTCGAGCCCCACTTCACTGACGCGCTGGTGGAGAAGGAGCTCGGGATCATCGACGAGGAGATTCGTGGCTACGACGACAGCGCCGGCTGGCGGGGCTATCGCGGCGTGCTGGAAGGCTTGTACCGGCGTCATCCCGTGCGCGAGGACATCGCGGGGACCTCGGAGACCATCCGTCAGATCACGGCGAAGACCTTACATCTCGTCCATGATGCGTTCTATGTCCCCAGCAACGCGGTGCTGTGCGTCGCCGGTGCGGTCGATCCGCAGGCCGTCGTCGCCAGCGTGGACAAGCGCTTGGGCACCGACGTGGATCGCCGCGTGCGGGCGGCGACCGTGACACCCGCGGAGCCGGCCCAGATCAAGCGGCGGCGCAGGAAGATCGGGATGCCGGTGGCGTTGCCGATCCTCCAACTCGGGTTCAAGGGTCCCGGCGCCAGGTCCGGTCGGGATGCATTCCGGCTCGAGACGGCGGCGAGCATCGCTCTCGAGGTCATCCTGGGCGAGACCTCGGCCATCCACGAGGAGCTGTACGCGGAGGGATTGATCGGCGACGACCTCTCTTCCAGCGTCCGCGCCGATCGCTCCATGTCCTATGCGCTGGTCGGGGGACAGACGCCGGAGCCCAACGCGCTCGAGCGCCGACTTCTTGCGGCCATCGAGGACGGCCTCTCCCGGGACCTCCCGGCGGAGGACGTGGAGCGCGTGGGCCGTCGCATCCTCGGAGACTACGTGCGGCTCCTTGATTCGATGGAGGGGCTCTGTGGTCACCTCGCCGATTGCCACCGCTCCGGGCTCGACCTGTTCTCCCTTCCCGGCGCCATGTCAGAGATGTCGCCCTCGCGGGTTCGCAAGTACGCGCGGTCCATGCTTGCCCCTGACCGCGTCACGAGCGTGTCGGTTGTCCCCAAGGCATGAGCGACCAACCGCCCATCCTGGTCCTCACAGGGACGACCGCGTCCGGAAAAAACAGCGTCGGTGTGCGAGTGGCTCAGCAGCTCGACGGGGAGATCGTCAGCCTGGACAGCATGAAGGTCTATCGGGGGATGGACATCGGCACGGACAAGCCATCGCCGGAGCATCGCCGTGGAGCGCCACATCATCTCGTTGACATCCTCGACCCGCCCGAGTCGATGAACCTGCGGATCTTCGTCGACCTGGCGAAGAAGGCTGTGGACGAGATCCGCGCGCGCGGGCGTCAGCCGCTGGTCGTGGGAGGGACGGCCCTGTACTTGAACGGATACCTGCGCGGGGTGTTCGAGGGCCCTGAGGCAGACCCGGAGTTTCGTCGTGCCCTACGAGCGGAGGCCGCCCTCAGGGGCATCGGTGTCCTACACGAACGGCTGAGGGAGGTGGACGTCCAGTCGGCGGAGCGCATTCATCAGAACGACTACAAGCGGATTGAACGCGCGCTCGAGGTCTGGGAGAGCACCGGGCGGCCCATCAGCGACTTGCAGGGGCAGTGGGCGCGCGGGCCGAGCGTCCCCCATCGGCTCTTCGTCCTGACCTGGGAACGTTCGGTCCTCGACGCGCGCATCGAGAAGCGCGTTGACGCCATGATGCAGGGCGATTTCCTCGATGAGGTTCGGAGCATCCTCGATGGCGGGGGCTTCGGTCGCGAATCTTCCCAGGCGCTCGGCTACAAGGAGGCCGTGGCCCACCTGGCAGGGGAGATCTCCGAGGCCGAGGCGGTCGACTTGATCAAGCGCCGCACCCGTCAATTCGCCCGTCGGCAGCTCACCTGGTTCCGGAAGTGGGATCAGGCGTCGTGGATTCAGGGCGAAGAGGGTGACTCGGCGGAGGCCCTCGCTGCTCGGATCTGCGAGGACTTCAAGAGCAGCCTGTCGGCGTAGGCAAAAGGAAAGGCGCCGGCTCTTATGAGCGGGCGCCTTTATTCCCTCACCCCTGGGGGAGCGCTCTGGTGAGCGCGTGGACTGGCTACCGGAGGTAGGGGTCGTCCCAGTCGAAGCCGAACAGGAACGTATCGATCGTCTGCAGGATCGTCGTCTTGTCCCGGCTGGTCTGGTCGGGGAAGAAGTTGTCGTACGGCGGCAGGTTGCTGTTGGTGCTGAAGAGCCAGTACTTGAGCGTGTTGCCGGAGTGCTTGAAGTTCCGCCACTGGTGGTTCCACCGGGCCATCAGGTACCCGTTGCGGGTGCCGTCGCCGGGGACGGGCGAGTGGCTCGCGGTCACCGTGGTGCGGATCGGCTGCACGAAGCTGTCCAGGTCCTCAAGGGCGGGGCCGACGACGTACCACAGCGGGCCGGGCGTCGAGCCGCTTGTCATCGTGAACGAAGCGGCCTCTCCGTCCTCGGAGTGGGACAGGAACGGAAGTGCTCGGACCGCGGTCACGAACAGCTTCCATGGTGCGTAGGCCGTGCCAAACGGTGGGGGAAGGACCTGATACGGATCGGTGAGCCCGAACGCGAAGGCGGGGACGTCCGCCAATGTGAGGTCAGCGGCGGCCTTCTCGTACGGCTCGACCCACGAGCCCATCGAGTAGCCGAGCCCGGCCGCACCGCCTGCGATGCCACCGATCAGGCCAGCGTTGGAATGGAGCGGAGCATCGAACGTCACTCCGTGAGCGGCGTAGGTGCCCAGGTCGGCGCCCGCGTACGTCAACGCGAAGGGCGCAACCACGCCTGTTGCAGCCACCCCCACGGAGGAGGCGGCGCTGGTGCTGGCGTCGTAGCTCGTGTCGTAGAGCTCGGACTGAGCACAGCCAGTGAACAGCAGCGGTAGGCCCAGGGCCATCACGGCGAGAAACCGCGTCATCCTTTTCCTCCAACACCCCGTACAGGGGTGGCTTATGCTCCGGCAGCAGAGAGTCCGGAGTTCCATCAGTCTTTCCCGGGTCCCATGTACGGACCCATCCCCGGTCACCGAGGATCAGGGCGGAAGGTTACCAGCGCCCCAAAAGGGTGTCAAGGTGACCGAAAGCCTGTCCGTTGCAGGGGTTTACGGGCGCTGATAGCATCGCTCGCTGGGCCCCGTTACGCGGCCCCCGAGAGCCATCATGAGCCCCACGGTACAGGCCCGACTCTTCAAGGGCGTCAAGGACGTTCTCCCCGAAGAGCTCCTCGCGCGCAACCAACTTATGCAGACGTTGGTTGCGGTGTTTGAGCGCTACGGCTTTGGCCCGCTCGAGACGCCTGCGATGGAGTACTTGGACATCCTCCTCGGCAAGTACGGAACCGAGGGGGACAAGCTCATCTACAAGTTGGCTTACAAGGGCGGTGAGACCCTCGCGTTGCGTTATGACCTCACGGTCCCGCTCTCGCGTGTCGTGGCGATGAACCCGGACTTGCCCATGCCCTTCAAGCGTTGGCAGGTGCAGCCCGTCTGGCGGGCCGATAGGGCGCAACCCGCGCAGGGCCGATTTCGCGAGTTCATCCAGTGCGACGTGGACACCGTGGGGACGGCGTCGCTCGCGGCGGATGCGGAGAATGTGGCCGTTGTTCATGACGGGATTCGGGCGCTCGGGATCGACGACTTCCTCGTCCGCATCAACAACCGCAAACTCCTCGCAGGCATCCGTGAGTGGGCCGGGATCGCGCCTGCACAGGAAGCGGATCTGTTCCGCAGCATCGACAAGCTCGACAAGATCGGCCTGGACGGTGTTCGAGCGGAGCTCGCCAAGTTGGACCTCCCGGCGGAACCGGTAGAGAAGGTCCTCGGTGTCATGGAGATCACGGGCGCCCCGGAGGAAGTGCTGGCCCGGGCGGAGGCGACGCTCGCCGGCAGCGAGCGGGCCGCGGAGGGTGTCAGCGAACTGCGTGAGCTGCTCGAGGGAGTGGCGGCGCTCGGCGTCGCGTTGGACCGCATGCAGATCGACCTCTATCTGACGCGGGGTCTCGACTATTACACGGGGCCCATCTACGAGGTAAATCTGACGTCGATCGAGAAGTTCGGGAGCCTCGCAGGCGGCGGTCGGTACGACGATCTTGCGGGGGTCTACGGCAACGCGACCGTGCCCGCCACCGGCGTCTCGATCGGCCTCTCTCGCGTGCTCTCCGCCCTACGCAAGCTCGACTTGCTGAAGTCCCGCACCACGACGAGCCAGGTGCTTGTCGCGCGCCTGGAGGACACTCCCATCGCCGAGTGCCTGCGCATCTGCTCCGAGCTGCGCGCCGGGGGCATCGCGTGTGAGACCTACTACGATCCGGACCGGCTGAAGAAGCAGTTCCAGCTCGCCGAGCGCAAGGGCATCCCGATCGTCGCGCTGGCCGGGGCGTCCGAGCTCGCCGCCGGCACGGTCAACCTCAAGCACCTCGCGCGCAGTGAGCAGGTGACGGTTCCCCGGGCCGAGTTTGTCGAGAAGGCCGCCGCCTTGCTATCCAGCTGAGTCGGCGAGCAGGTCGGCGACCGCGTCCGGTACCCAACCGCTGAGGGTCCGCCCCGCGTCCCGTCGCGCGCGGACCTCGGAGCCGGAGATCCCGACGACCGGACAGGGGACGGGTTCCAGTGAAAAGCCGGGCAGCTCGGCGTGGATCGCGTCAATGACCGACCTGTCGATCCCCGGTCGGGGGACCCAGAGGAATGTGGCCAGCTCACCCAACCGGGGGGTGTCCCGCCAGGTCGGCAACATGGCGACCGAGTCCGCGCCCAGGATGAAGAAGAGGTCCGCCCCCGGTTCGTCCGCGGCGATCGACTCCAGGGTGTCGACGGTATAGGACACGTCGCCCCGGACGAGCTCGCGGTCGTCCACCTCATATCCGTCGAGGTCGGCGAAGGCGGCACGCAGGCACGCGAGCCGCAACGAGGGATCGAGCAGGTCTGCCTCTTCCTTGTGGGGCGGCGTGGCGGCGGGGACGAGCATGACCCGGTCCAGGTCCGCCGATTCCTGCGCGCGCAACGCCATGATGACGTGCCCGTTGTGGACCGGATTGAAGCTGCCGCCGAAGACTCCGATGCGTGTCATGGTGGTCTTATCGTAGCGGCGTTTCGGTGGCGCGGTGGGCAGACTCAGCGATCGAAGACGATCGTCCCCTGCATCTCGCCGACGTCTTCCCGGTAGACCTTGATGCTCGCCGAACCGCGCCGTCGATAGTAGCGGATGGCGTCGGCGAGCCGCTCCACGGTCGGTGTCGCGATACGCCCCACCTCGATGACCACGTCACCTTTCTTGAGGGTGATGTGATCGGCCGGGCTGGCCTTCGCTACGGACAGAACGACGGGGCCGATCAGGTGGGCCGGGATGTGGAGCCGAGACGCCGCGGCGTGGGTCAGGTTTGCCAGGGTCATGCCCAGATGGATCGACGGCTGGTCGGCGCGGACAAGGGCTTCGAGGGGAAGCGGTTGAAATTTGATGCGCGTGGTCTTCTCGTCGCGCTCACGCTTGATGGTGACCGGGACGTCGCGCCCGGGGGCGTAGCCTTGCAGCGCTACGTTGAATTCGAATGGGGTGGCGACGAGTCGTTCGCCGACGGCGAGGATGCGATCGCCGTCGCGGACGCCGGCCTGGTAGGCAGGACCTTCAGCGGGCACGCGAGCGGCGACGAGCTGCCCGTCGCGCAGGCCCGCGTCGATCCCGAGCCACGCTTGCTTGGTGATCTCCGGATCGAGCAGGGTCGTGATCACCTCCTTCACCCGATTGATGGGGATCGCGTATCCGATCCCGGGGCCTCGGTTGTCGATGGCGACGCTGATGCCGATGACTCGACCGTTGATGTCCAGCAACGGGCCGCCGGAGTTGCCCGGGTTGATGATCGCGCTCGTTTGGAGGAAGTCGCTGAATACCTCGCGCCCCTTGAACAGGACCGACCGGCCGATGGCGGAGAGGATGCCGTCGGTGACCGAGTTCTGAAGACCGAACGGGTTGCCGAGGGCGATGGTCATCTCGCCCTGGAGGAGTCGGTCACTGTCGCCCAGCGCAGCGAACGGGAACGGCCCGTCCCCTCGGAGCTTGAGCACCGCGATGTCGTTGTCTCGGTTCGAGTTCAGCAGGTCCGCGAGCATGATCTTTCCGTCTCGGGCCTTCACCTTGATGCGATCGGCGCCGGAGATGACGTGCTCGTTGGTGACGAGGTAGCCGTCTGGGTGGACGATGACGCCGGAGCCCAGGGAGCGATCGGTGAAGCGCTCGCCTGTCTTGGGGTCGGTTTCACTGCGCCGCGGAGCTTCGAATCTCTCGAACATGCGGAAGTTGCGGCCGACCCGCCTGGCCTGATCCTGGCTGCGGATGTTGACGACCGCGGGGCCGACGTTCTGGACAGCCAGGACGGCGGGGGTCCGCCGGTCCAGGTTCGGTAGCGGCTGCTGCGCCCCTGCGGCGCTCATGAGGCCCAGCAGGGCCAGCAGAATCGGGGCTTGTGCTTGCATGACAGTCTCCCAGGTGCCGCTCTCCGTTCGAGCATACGGTGCGAACCCGCGCAGGGAGAGGCAATCTTGCTCGATCAGGTTCGTCCGCCAGATCGAGGTCTTTGGCGGCAACATTCGCCGAGCGTTGGAGTTGTCCCCCGTGGCTCCGGCCGCCGGTAGTGGTATACGTGGGCGGCACGCCGTTCGCTCCAGGAACCGGTCCACCCGCGTTCGACCAGGAGACTCCATGTCCCGTCCGTCTTCCACCATTCTCCTCATCCTGCTCGCTGGTGTTCTTGGCGGGTGCGGAGACGAGGCCGCCGAGGACCCGGCGCCCGAGTTCGAGGAAGACCGGGACCTGAAGGCGAGGCAGCTCTTCGTGACGGCGAGCGCCAAGTCCCGCCAGGACAAGATCCCGTACCTGGAGAGGCTCATCGGCATGTATCCCGACAGCCGGTTCGCGCCGGAGGCACATCTCGGGATCATTCAAGTCCTGCTCCACTCCACGGTCGGTCGCGCGGACGACGCGCTCGCCAAGACCCGGATCTTCGCCCACCGTCATCCGACCCACCCGCTGGTCGTCGAGGCGTGGTACTGGATAGCGCTGCACTGGAAGGACGACGCAGAAAAGGGCCCCGAGATAGTGGCTGAGTGGAAGGCGTGGCTCGATGAGACGCGGGGTCGGGACGACCTGGATGACGCCAACTTCAAGGCATTTCTGTGGCTGCACTCGGCGTACGCGGCGGACGGGGTAGGGGATAAGTCGGCCGCGATTGAGTTGCTGGATCAGGCGTCGGAGTGGGACGTCCCGGACAAGAATGTTCAGCTCAGGATCGCCTTCCGTGCTGGTAGCTACAGGGCCGCGCAGGGGAAGCCGCAGCAGGCGCGGGTTGCCTTTGAGAAGGCGCTTCAACTCGCGACCGACGGCGCCAAGGGCGTCAGTCCCCAGGCGATCAAGGACGCGCTGGCAGGGCTGGGCTCCGACGGCGAATAGCCGCCCCGCTGGGTGCCGCGAGGGCTGACCTAGGCGTGGCGCTTGAGCTGGTCGTCGAGGAACGCTCGCAGCTGGTCGTTGTGCAGTTGGATGGCGCGGCTGCCGTTCTCGCCTTGCAGGTGCGCCTGCCACGATTGCGGGATCAGCGGGGTCAGCAGCAACAGCACGTGCAGGGCGATGGCGACGAAGATCATGCCCTTGGCGCAGCCGAGCAGGAACCCGAGGCAGCGATCGGACGAGGTCAGCCGCGCCTTTTCGATCCAGCGTCTCATCAGGTGTCCCAGCCAGGCCATCACGGCGTAGGTGACGATGAAGATCCCGATCCAGGCCGCGACCGTACGAATCGGGTCGTTCGGGTCGTTGGACTCGATCCACGTGATCGGCGGCGCGTTGGCGACCGTCGCGGCGAATCGGAGGCCTAACCAGAACGCGAGGATCACGCTGCCGAGGCGGAACGCCTGCCACGTAAAGCCTCGAAACGCACCGATGGCCCCGTTGAGCAAGATCACGAAGAGGACGATCAGGTCGATGCTGTTCATCGGATGCGGGGCGGCCCCGAAGGTGCATTCGGACGAGACGCGGATTCTGGCGCGATGGTAACGCGAACCCGTGAACACGGGGGGCGTCGCGAGGCACGGAAACGGCCCTGAGACGGTGTCGCCTCGGGGCCGTTCTTGGAGTGGGCGTAACTGGACTCGAACCAGTGACTTCCACAATGTCAATGTGGCACTCTAGCCAGCTGAGCTATACGCCCGATCGCTGGCATTCTGCACCATCGAGAGGCTGGTTCAAGGGGGGCTGTGGGTGCCTTTTCACGCCGGGCACTCACAGGCGGAACTCTGCTAACATCTCGGCAGGCAAGGGCTTTCAGCGCGCGGCGCGGAGGCCCACCGCAGGTGGCCCCTCATGAAGTGCGCTCTCATCACCGGCATCACCGGCCAGGACGGCTCGCACCTCGCCGAGTTCCTTCTGGAGAAGGGATATCGCGTCGTCGGCATGGCCCGGCGGGCCAGCGTGGATCACCACGAACGGATCGCCCACATCTTCGACCGGATCGAGGTGCTGCAGGGTGATCTGCTCGACCAGAGCTCCCTGATTTCAGTGCTCGAGGCGGCCGCACCGGACGAGGTCTACAACCTGGCCGCCATGTCGTTCGTGCCGGCGTCGTGGGAGCAGCCGGTCCTCACCGGCGAGTTTACGGGGTTGGGTGTCACTCGCATTCTCGAGGCCATCCGCAAGGTGAACCCGGCTATCCGTTTCTATCAGGCGTCCAGTTCGGAGATGTTCGGCAAGGTCTCCGAGTCGCCGCAGAACGAGAAGACCCCGTTCTGGCCGCGCAGCCCCTATGGCGTCGCCAAGGTGTACGGCCATCTCCTCACGGTGAACTATCGGGAGTCGTACGGGATGCACAATTCGTCTGGCATCCTTTTCAACCACGAGGGTCCCCGGCGTGGCGTCGAGTTCGTGACACGGAAGATCTCGAACGGGGTCGCGCGCATCAAGCTTGGCTTGCAGGACAAGTTGGGGTTGGGGAACCTGGAGGCGCGCCGCGATTGGGGTTACGCAGGGGACTACGTCCGCGCCATGTGGATGATGTTGCAGCAGGATGAGCCCGGGGACTTCGTTATCGCTACGGGCGCGCAGCACAGCGTTCGAGAGTTTTGCGAGATCGCGTTCGGGCACGTGGACCTGGACTATCGGGAGCACGTCGAGCAGAACCCGAGTTTCCTGCGGCCGGCGGAGGTCGACACCTTGCTCGGCGACGCGTCCAAGGCCCGGTCTGTCCTCGGCTGGAAACCGGAGGTCTCGTTCCAGGGACTCGTCGAGATGATGGTAGAGGCGGACCTCGAGTTGCAGCAGCGTCTGTTGCACGCCAGGGGCGGCTCGGGGTAGAGCATGGAGGTGCCCCGACGTGCCCTGGTGACCGGAGCGAATGGCTTCGTCGGTCAGGTGATGGTCCCGGCGCTCGCGGCGTCGGGTTATGACGTCATCGCGACCGGTCGCCGTCCCTCCGCGGACGCCCAGCAGCTGGATGTTACGGACGCCCAGGCCTGTCGAGATGCGGTGGCGGCGGCCGCTCCGGATGTGGTCGTTCACCTCGCTGGGGTGACGTACCTGCCGCAGGTCTTTGAGCGTCAGAGGGAGTCCTTCGCCGCCAATGTCCTGGGGGCCCGCAACGTCCTCGAGGCGGTCCTTGATGCCGCTCCAGAGGCGCGGACGCTGCTGGTGTCGACCTGCTCCGTCTACGGCAGCCCTGAGACCCACGAGTTGCCGTTGAAGGAAGACGCGCCGCTGCGCGCGCTGCATCCCTACGGAGTGCAGAAGATCGGCGTCGAGGTCCTCGGGGACGCATATGGCCGTCGCGGGCTCGACATCGTCGTGGTCCGGCCGTTCAACCACGTGGGGCCGGGTATGGACATGCGCCTCTCCGTGGCGTTCTTTGCCGGGCAGATAGTGGCCGCAGAGCGGGGAGAGCGGGAGCCGATCATGCGGGTGGGAAACCTGGCCGCCCGGCGTGACTTCATGGACGTGCGTGACGTGGTGCGCGCGTATCTCATGCTCCTCCAGCATTCGGCGCCGCCGCGGTTGACCAACATCGCGAGTGGTCGATCCATCGCTATTGCCGATGTGCTCGATGCGCTGCGCGCGCGGGCGCGCGTGGACATGCAGGTCGAGAACGACCCGGGCAGGATGCGTCCGCTGGACACACCGGATCTCGCTGGGGACGCGTCGTTGATCCGGTCGGTGTGCGGATGGGCCCCGGAGATCCCACTCGAAGACACCTGGGATCGCATCCTGGCATGGGCCCGGGACGAACCTTACGGGGACGTCTGGTGATGGATATGCCGTCGCAAGAGCCAGCCCCGTCCAAGGGCGACCTGACCAGGGGATCGCTCTGGCGTAAGTGCCTGCGGTACGGCATGCCGCTCGCGCTCGCGATGATGGGGCACGGACTGTTCAACGTCGTCGACCTCGTCATCGTCGGGCGTGTCGGGGAGGGGGCCATCGCGTCGGTCACCATCTCGGGCATCGTCCTGACCGTCATCATGCTCATGTTCGATGGCGTCTCGAACATCACCGTGGCGTTGACGGCGCAGGGGCACAGCGCCGGAAGACGAAATGCGGTCCACGACGTCGCGTGGGAATCCTTCTGGTTGACGATCTGGGCCGGACTCGGCTCCGGACTGATCTTCTATCTGCTCGCAGAACCGACCGTCGCGCTGTTCGAGTTCGAGGAGGAGAGCACCGTCGATGCGGGTATCAGTTACCTGGAGGTGATGTCCCTCGGGAACATCACCATGTTCCTGATCATGCAGACGGCGGCGGTGCTGCGTGGCATTGGCAATGCGTTCTGGCCGATGGTGATCCTCGTCGGTGCCAACGCGCTGAATATCCTGCTCGACATCCTCATGGTGTTTGGCTACTGGGGTTTCCCCGAGATGGGTGTGGTCGGGGCTGCTTGGGCGACGGTGATCTCGCGCGGCATCGGTGGCGTGCTGGGACTGTGGCTGATCTGGGAGGGCGTCGTGGACGGGGTGTGCTTGCGGGCTTTTCCGTTCCGGCGGCGCTATCGGTACCTGAAGTCCCTCCTGTTCGTTGGCCTGCCGACGTCCCTGCAGCTATCGGTGCGGGTGCTGTCGGTGTTCTTCCTTCTCAAGCTCGGGCAGGCCGCCTACGAGGGCCAATCAGACGCGTTCGTTGACGGGACCGGGCTGTGCCTGAGGCTGGAGATGGTCGCCGTGTTTCTCGGCCTTGGCTGGGGGGCGGCCGCGACCGGTATCGTCGGGCAGAACCTGGGCGCGAGGCGGGTCCGCCGTGCCCATGTGGCCACGTGGATTCTCGTCGGCTACGCCACCCTCACCATGAGCATCGCCGGGGCCTGTTTGTGGATGTTCAGGGAGAGTCTGTTCGCGGGGATTGGGCCCGAGATCGCAGAAGAGGGTATGTCCCGGGGGATTGACTATCTGCGCATCACGATTCCGTTCTATCCCGTGATGGCCTTCGCCTTCGTGATCTCGCGCGCGCTCAACGGAGCGGGCAGCACCAAGGCACCGATGTTCATCGATTTGTTCCTCTATCTGCTCGTGCTCCCGCCGTTGGCTTGTGCCCTCTCCGGGGTCGGAGTTTTTGGGCTCTGGCAGTCGGACGTGCGGAGCCCGGAGGGCGTGTGGTGGGCGGCGGTTGCGACCCACTGCGCCGCCGCCGTGGCCTACGCCCTTGTGTGGCATCGTGGTCACTGGCGCCGCAAGAAGCTCGCCGACATCCACCGGGACTGACGCGAATTTTCGGTGCCGCTGCGCGCGCAGCGGTCATGCGGCGCGCGGGCCTGGCGTGGGTAGGGTTCGCGGATTGACCGATCCCCGTACCCGGGATTAGGATACGCGTGCTTTCGCGGTTGGGACTTACGCGCCCGGTGCCCACTTCGGCATCAAGGTCGCGCTCCGCCTCCACCGCGCTTCCTCACCCGGAGTGCGTGCCATGGTGGATCGGATCCCTAAGAGGGAACGATTGATGAATCTGGTTTCGGCGCTTCTCGCGTCCGATGAGCCGGTGGCTTTCCGTGAGATCGCGGGTCGGGTCATCGGCTATGACGACCCCGCGGGGAGCGAGGCGCTTGAGAAGCGCTTCGACCGGGACAAGGCCGACCTGCGTCGACTCGGCATCCCGATCAAGTACGTGCAGTCCGACGATCTGGGCAAGTCGGGCTACGTCGTCGATCAAAGCGAGGTGTTTCAGCAGCGCGTGACCTTCACGCCTCAGGAGCACCTCTTGCTGGCGATAGCGGGGCGCGTTGGCGCGTCGGCGACCGGCGGCGGCGCCCTCGAAGAGGCCCTGAAGAGCGCCCTGCGCAAGCTGGCCGTCGACCTGGATGGGGTTGATCCTCTCGAAGACCTCGCCCCGGTGACTGTCCTGCGCGCCCGGACCGGTGATCCGCGGACCCTGGACAACCTCAGCGCGCTGTCACAGGCGGTGATCGCGAATCAGAGCGTCCGTTTCAGCTACCGCTCCCTGCACGCGGAGACCGCTGAGAGTCGGGAGGTGGATCCCTATGGGCTCGGCTCATCACACGGCGCATGGTATCTCGCCGGCTGGTGCCACCTCCGGGAGGCCGTGCGGGTGTTCAGGATCTCCCGCGTCGAAGGACTGATCCAGCTGGTCGGCCCCGATGGGCGCCGCGCTTTCGAGGTGCCGCACGACTTTCATATCGAGGACCACATCGGCAAGGAGGCGTGGGAGTTGGGCAGTGGTGAGGCGGTCACGGTCCGGCTCTCTGTCGATCCCGCGGTCGCGACGGAGGGCCTGTTGCCCGGCGCGCGGGCGGTCGGCTCCGAGGCGGGGAGACCGCTGCTCGATGTCGACGTGCGTCGTCCCGGCGCTCTCGTGCCATGGTTGTTGGCGCGCGGGGGCGACGTGGCGGTGGTGCAGCCTGAGTCGTTACGCGAGGCCGTTCGTGCGGAGGCCGATCGGCTGCTCGCGCGGTATCGGGGTGAGCCCGGCGCGCCGGTGGCCACCGTGGCCGGATCCCTCGGGGAGAGGGAGATGGAGGCGTGAGCCAGGTGAGCCTGACGCATGAGGTGGTGAGCCGTTGTCTCTCGCTGATCCCGCTGATCCGCGAGCATCAGGGCATGACGCTCGATGAGTTGTCGCGCCTGTCGCGGTTGCCCAAGGAGCAGATCGCCGACGAGCTCGGCCAGGTCCTGCTCATGTGCGGTGTCCCGCCGTACTTCCCCCATGACTACATCAGCTTCTCGCTGAACGGTGATCGGGTGCAGATCCACTTCGCCGACCATTTTCGGCGTCCCGTCAGCTTGAACCCGCTCGAAGCCCTGGCCTTGAAGCTCGCGTGCGAGAGCCTGACGCCCCCGGGAAAGCCCGTTCCGCGGGCTGTGGCGACGCTCCTGCGCAAGGTCGAGGGGGCCATGTCGACCGAGCAGCGGCGGCAGTTCAAGAACCTGGCGCGTCGGTTCGCCGTCCGCGAGACGGAGGACCTCCCCGGCGGGATCACGGGGCGCGTAGCGCTCGCCGTGGCCGAGCGCCGGCGCCTCTTGCTCGACTACGTCGCCGCCGGGCGGTCTCAGTCTCGTGAGCGTGAGGTCGACCCCTACGGTTTGCTGTGCAGGGAAGGCCACTGGTACTTGGTGGCGCTGGACCTATCCCGCGAGAAGGTCATTCAGTTCCGTCTCGATCGGGTGCGTCGCATCCAGGTGCAGGACGACCGGTTTGAGATCCCGGATGGCTTCCGCCTTGACGACTATGCGCGGGCTCCGACGATTCCGGAGGGGGAGGACCGCGCGCGGGCCAGCGTCCGTTTCCACGGGCCTAGCGCCAGATGGGTACGGGAGACCGCCACCCCGGGCACCGTCGAGGAGGAGGGGGATGGGCGCACCGTGATCTGGTGTCCCGTCATCGGCACCGACGAGGGACTCGCTCGTTTTGTCCTCGGGTTTGGAGGCGACGCCGAGGTGCTCGCGCCTGAGTCTCTCCGGGATCGGGTCCAGGACGCCCTGCGCGGCGCGCACGCGGCCCACGGCTGACGTACTGCATCCCCCGGGGACCCGGAATTCTCTGCCGTATATGAAGAAAGAGGAGGGCGGGTGCGTCATGCGTCCCCCTTCTATTTGCTTACCAGTTAGGCGTTTGTGGAAAGACCGCGTTATTGTGGGCTATTCTTGACGCATCCAGGGGCTGGTGGGCAGACGGATCGTTGACCCCCACATCTGGGCCCGCTTCAATGATGGTCTTTCCCTGGTCCGGACGGGTCCGTGGACTGAGAGGACGATGACGAGACGCCGATTGGTTCCGGCCCTGCTGACGCTGCTGATCACGCTCCCGCTCCCCGTGTGGGCGCAGGGCGAGGATGCGATCGACGACTGGTTCCTGAAGGCGGAGAACGCATTCAAGCGCGGTCGTGATCGCAAGGGACTGGGCTATCTGGACAAGATCGTGGCGGCCGCTCCGGACGACCACGAGGCTCTCCTGCTTGGCCTGGGCCCGGCGATGAACATCGGTCGCTATGACAGCGCCGATGCGTGGTCCCGCAGGCTGGTGGCGCTGAAGCCGGGGAATCGGCGGGTTCGACTCCGCCGTGCTGAGATCCTGGTGGAGCTGGGCCGCCTGGCGGACGCGGAGAAGGTGCTGGAGCCGCTCATGGGGCGGGACGCCGCCGCGCCGGCGAACCGGCCCGCGGTCGACTTCGAGGCCCGCGCGATGGTGGCGCGGATGCGGCTCATGCGGGGACGCCGTGCGGACGCGGATCGGCTGTACGACTCGCTCGTTCAGGACGCCAAGCGGGTCATCGTCAAGGAGCCCGGGCAGCTGGTCGCGCTGGCCGAGTCGTACACGTTCTATCGTGGGCTTCGCGAGGCCGAGAAGGTGCTCGCCGACGCTCAGAAGGCCGCGGCCAAGAAGGAGCCCGTCGATCCGCGGCCCAGCCTCGCGCTCGGGCGCCTCTATCTGGATCGGCTCTACCTCCCCGGTGACGCCGTTGAGGAGTTCCAGGAGGCCCTGGTCGCTCGCCCGCGCCTGGCCACAGCACGGTGGGGGCTGTGCCGATCCTATGTGGCGTGGCAGAACCCTGCGAAGGCAAGCGACGCTCGTCGCAAGACCCTCGCGACCAACCCGAAGCACAAGGGCGCGCTCGTCGCGAAGGCAGCGGAGCAGCTCGGTGACATGTCCTTGGCGGCGGCGGAGGACACCCTGGCCGAGGTCCTCGCCATCGACCCCGATTATCGCGATGCGCTCGCGTTGCGGTCGCTGGCGCACCGATTCGCTGGCCGGAGCGAGGCCGCGGAAGCCGCTTGGAAGCGGCTCTTTTCGATCGACCAGACGTACGCCGCAGGGCACCTCGCCGTCGCCGAGGTCCTCAACGGCCGCCGCCGCTGGCAGGAGGCACTGGCCTCGTGTCGCCGCGCCACGAAGGTCGACCCCGAGAACCCTGAGGCGTGGGATGCGCTCGCGCGCTACGCGTTCTTCCTCGGACTCGAAAAGGAGGGGCACGAGGCGTTACGGCAGGCCGACAAGGTCGACAAGTTCACACACCCGTGGCGTCGGAACATGTTCGAGAACCGACGGGTGCTCGGCAAGTTCTACAAGGAGTTCGAGACCCGCCATTTCGTGCATCGCGTGCACCGGCGCGAGCTCGGCGCGTTCAAGCCCTACCTGATCCCGTTCTGCTTGAAGTCCTGGCGTATCCTGACCGAGAAATACGAGTTCGATCCGCCGGGGCTGGCGGAGAAGCCGGGCAAGATCCTCGTCGAGTGGTTCTCCGATCATGGAGATTTCTCCGTGCGGACGCTGGGCTTCACCCACCTCGGCGCGACGGGCGTTTGCTTCGGGCCGTTCATCGGCATGAACTCGCCGGGGGCTCGTCAACCGGGCGAGTTCTCCTGGGCGCGGACGTTCCACCACGAGCTCGCGCATACAATGACGATCGGTCTCGCCAAGGGCCGCATGCCACGCTGGTTGACGGAAGGGCTGAGCACCTACGAAGAGAAGTGCTACGACGCCGCGTGGGACCGGGGCCTCTATCGACAGCTGCACGCCGCGATCGCCAACGATGACCTCTGCAAGGTCCTGACGTTCGATTCGAATTTCGGCGGGCCGCGGGTCGTCTTTGCGTACTTCCAGGGCGGGCTAGTCTGCGAGTGGATGGTCGGCAAGTGGGGGATGCCGAAGGTCCTCGAGATGTTGAAGGCGTACGGTGATGACCGCCTGACACCGGAGATCCTGCGGGACGTCTTCGGGACGACTGCCCAGGGCTTTGATGCGGACTTCAAGGCTTGGATCACGGAACGCATGAAGCCCGTGAAGTTGCAGCCGAAGCTGTCGGAGAAGGCCATCTCCGAGTTCGAGTTGAAGCTCCGCGCCGCCGCGAAGGACAAGGAAGCGCTCCTCGGGCTGGCCGCTGCGTACGTCGATCGCAAGCTCATCCTCGACGCGAAGGAGATGATCTATCGGGCGAAGAGAGCCGGCATCGAGGACGCGCGGATGCACCTGATCGAGGGGCGCATCGCTCAGGGCGCCAAGGCGCTCGCCGAAGCCAAGGAGCACTATGAGCGGGCCCTCGCCGCCGGGGTGGAAGACCACGACATGCGCGTCGCCCTCGCGCAGATGAGCGAGCAGGAAAACGATACGAAGGCGGCGCTCTCGCACTGGAAGGCGGCCTTGGATGCGTTCCCCATGAGCTCAGGGGCCGCGGACCCGCGGCTCCATCTATCGCGCATTTCAGCCGGAACGGATGACCTGGATGGCGCGATCTACTGGCTCGAGGAGCACCTGAAGGTCAGCTATGAGGACCTGGATGCGCGCAAGAAGCTCGTGGGTTGGTATCGCTTGCGCAAGGACCGGGCGAACATGCGTCGACACCTCGCCGCCATGATCAACGTCTATCCACTGGACAAGTCCGTCCACGTAGGGCTCGGCCAGGTCTACCTGGAAGAGAAGCAGGGCGGGGAGGCCGTGACCGAATTCGAGGTGGCCCTCTCGCTACAGCAACAGGAACCCGAGCAGGATCGGAGCGTGGCCGAGGAGGCCACTATCCGTGTCAGCCTCGGTCGTGCCCACATGCTCGGCGAGGATGGCCTCGACGAAGCGGAGGCACAGGCCAAGCACGCACTTGAACTCGTCCCTGCCCATGCCGAAGCGCGCGCCCTGCTGCGTGCGGCGCAGGCGGCGCGGCAGCGGAACGGAGGAAACCAATGAACGTCGATACCGTCGTCAGTGAGACCTGGGACCGCGTCAGGGAGCGAGTTCGCGCCGAGATAGGCGAACGCTTCTTCGCCATGTGGTTCGAGCGCAGCCGGGTGCTCTCGCTCAAGCGTGGTGTCCTCGCGCTCGGTGTTCCAAACCTGTTCATCCGAGAATGGGTCGAGGAGCACTACGGCGACATCCTCAATCAGATCACGTCGGACGAGATCGGGGCGCCGGTGACGATCTCGGTGAAGGTCGATCCCAGTCTCTTCCGGGAGATGCGGTCGGAGACCAAGAAGATCGAGGAGGCCGTGGAGGCCGCGGAGTTGGTCGACGGCAAGGCCCTGGAGTCCTTCCTCGAGACGCCGGGCAACGTCATGGCCGCCAAGGCGGTGCGCCACGTGACCGCGGGCGAAGCCCCGGCCATGAACCCGCTCGTCATCTGGGGGCCGGAGGGCTGCGGCAAATCGCACCTCGCGTCCGCCGCGGCGCGCTTGTTCCCGGAGCGTACGACCCTGTATCGCGTCACGGGAGAGGAGTTCGCTCGGCGTTTTGCCTGGAGCCTGAAGACCCGCAAGATTGACCACTTCCGCGCGCAGGTAGGCGGCGCCGATGCCTTGATCCTCGATGACGTCGAGGACCTCGCGGGCAAGACGGTCACGCAGCGGGAGGTCGCGACCCTGTTTCAGGATCTCAGCGCGCGAGGGGCTCAGGTCATCGCGTTCCTCGATTGCCATCCCAACGACCTCGCCGATCTCGGGCCCGGGCTGCGGTCGGTGTTGCTGGGTGGGATGCTCGTAGAGATCGAGCCACCGGACCTGGCGGACACCGTTCGTATCGCCGAGAGCCTCCTGGCCACCGCTCGGCGGCGTATCCCGTCTGAGGTCGTTCAGATCGTCGCCAGCCGCTGTGGTGGATCCGTCAAGCGTGTCGATCGCCTCGTACGCAAGGTGTATGCGTTCTCTGGCTTGACCGGGGAGCCGGTGACCGAGGCGTTCCTCGATCAGCACCTGTCCGAGATCGCTGGCCCCACCGATCCCGATGAACGCCGGTTCGAGACGGTCCTCTCTCTCGTCGAGGAGCACTTCGACGTGGACAGAAGCGAGCTCCTCTCCAAGCGGAAGACCAAGGTGCTGTCGGCGCCCCGCGGTGTGGCCGTGTGGCTCCTCCGCGAACACGGCGGCGAGACCTTCAAGACCATTGGCAGACGTCTTGGGGACCGCAGCCACACATCCGTCTACCTGATGTACAAGAAGTGGTCGGAGCTGATCCCCGCCGATATAGAGCTCACCGGCCTCGTGAAGGAGGCCGGCCGGCGCATCATGACGGTCGGCTAGGGGAGCGCGGGGAGGCTACACTCGGCCTATGTTCATCGCATTCGAGGGGATCGACGGCTGTGGCAAGTCGACCCTGCTCCAGTACATAGCCGAACGTCTGCGCGCCGCGGGGCGCGACCCGCTCTGCGTACGCGAGCCCGGTTCGACTCCGCTGGGCGAGCGCGTGCGCGACGCGCTCCTCGACCCTGCGACCGGTGAGCTGACCGCCTGGACGGAGGTGTGCCTCTTCACGGCTTGCCGGGCCGAGATGGTATCGACCCAGATCCGTCCCGCCCTCGACATGGGGCGCGACGTGCTGCTGGACCGGTACTTCTACAGCACCCTGGCGTACCAGTCGTACGGCGCCGGCGCTGACCTGGAGGCGACGCGCCAGCTGCAGCTCGAGGCGGTGGGGGGGCTGCTGCCGGACCTCGTGCTGCTGCCTGATCTCACGGTGAAAACGGCTGACGGGCGCCGGAGCGGCGGGGACGACCGGATGGAGGCGAAGGGGCCGGAGTTTCTCCAGCGGGTTCGACTCGGCTTCCTCGACCTCGCCGCCGGCGATGCGGATCGGTGGTGCGTCCTCGACGGCGACGCGCCGCCCGCTGACGTCGCCGCGGCGGGATGGGATGCCGTGTCGGCGAAGATATAGGGCCGCGGGGATAGAATGATCCCATGACGTTCCTGCCTGATGTCTTCGGCCACGAGTCGGCGAAGGAGCAGCTGTCCCGCATGCTCGAGCAGGACCGGGTGCCGAACGGGGTCCTCCTGCACGGCGAGGCAGGGCGCGGAAAGCGCACCCTGGCCATGGCCTTCGCGCGGGCCATGGTCGGCACCGGCGTGGACGATCACCCGGACTTGTTTGTCGTCACCCGAGGTGAGGACCAGCGGCTGGTCGGCATTGACCGGGTCCGCGCCCTCAAGCAAGAGTTCTCGCTCACGCCCGCCCAATCCGATCGCCGCGTGGCCGTGGTGGTCGACGCGGAGCGACTCACGGATGAGGCAGGGAACGCATTGCTCAAGTTGCTCGAGGAGCCGCCGCCGCGGAGCCATATCATCCTGACGGCTCGAGACCGCGACGCGGTCATGGAGACCCTCGTCTCCCGCTGCCGATCGCTGCGAGTGCCGCCGTTGTCGCGGCGCGAGGTGCTGTCCTTTCTCGAGGTGCGGGGTGTGGCGGCCGACAGGGCGCGTCTCCTTGCGCTCCTCGCGGAGGGGCGCCCCGGCTACGCGATCGGTCTCGCCGAAGATGGGTTCGAGGACCGCGTCCTCGCGCCCACGTTCCGGTTGCTGCTCCCTGGCGGGTCGCCCCATCAGGCCGCGGAGGAGGTCGTCGCGCTTGCGAGGGAGGGGACGAAGAAGGCGGAGGGTGCCCGTGAGCGTATCCGGCTGGTGTTGGGGGCGGTGGCCTGGTTCTTGCGCGCGTCTTTGAAGGCCTCGGTCGGGACGACGGAGGGACAAGAGATGCTCGAGCTCCTCGAACCTCCGCTTCGGGAGTCGCTGAGCGACCGGGGACCGGTGGCCGTGGAACGCCAGCTCGAGCGGGTCCTCGAGGCGATGGGGGACGTCGATCGGAACGTCGGTATCGAGCTGGTCCTCGAGGATCTGATACCCGCTATCGCGTAGCGGAGCGGGCCCCATTGGGGCCAAGCTTCCGGCTGTCGGACTCGGATGATAAAAAGGGGAGGGCGAGGCGCGATCGCCCTTCAACTTGACTGATGTCGACAGACACCCACGAGAAGATCCGTGACCTGGTGCGAGGAGATCCCCGCTACCGTGCCGAGGCCTACCTCTTCACCCTCGAGGCGTTGAACTTCACCCTCGAGGAGAAGAAGAAGGCTGGGCACGAAGGTCACATTGACGGCGCGCAGCTGCTGCACGGCATGCGTGACTATGGCTGCCGTCTCTTCGGTTACCTCGGTCGCGCGGTCTTTAATGAGTGGGGCATCACCGAGACCGCGGACTTCGGAGAGATCGTATTCCGCTTGGTCGACGCGCAGCTCTTGTCCAAGCAGGAGACCGATTCAAAGACAGACTTCGAGGGGGTCTATGACCTCTCCACGGCCTTCGAGGCCGAGTATCTGCACCCCTAACGGTCCTTACTTGTCCTTGTCGTCCTCTTCCTTTGTCGGCTGCGGCAGCGCCTTGGCGACGGGCGCGTACTCGGGGATCGAACCCATGTCCACGTTGCTCATCTTGAGCACGTACCAGAGGGCGCGCTGCAGCTGCTGATCTTCGAGGAAGTCGGCGGTGAGTTCCTTGCCCCTGAGGTCAGACGCCTGACGGCGGATCTCGCGCCGGAGTATGCGGCGCACGTCATCTTTCGAGAGCGGGGTCTTGAGCTTCTCGAACAGGTCGCCGAAGTCTGGGTATGCAGCGGAGTCGCGGCCGTCCGAGACGGCGAGCTGCTCTACGAGCTGCGGCGCGTCTTTGGTCAGCGTAGCGGCGTAGTCGGTGAGCGCGTCGCTCTCTGTGATGCGTGTCCACTCCTCGACCTTCCAGCCCTCGAGCACGTCAGGCTTGATGATCTCGTCCGGAAGCACCCCGCCTTTGGCGATCACCTTGCCATCGCTGTCGCGTTCCTTGTGGATGCTGCGTCCGGAGGGGAGGTAGTAGCGGCCTATGGTCAGCTTGATCTCGGGGCCCGCGTCGTAAGCACCGTTCTTGTTGACGTCCGTGTAGGGCTCGGCGTCGTTGTATATACCGTTCAAGTTCGCGTCTTCGTAAGGCTCGCCTTCACTCCAGCGGCCGTCGCCGTTGGTGTCGGTGAACGGTTCTCCCTTGTCCCAGCGGCTGTTGGGCCGTTTGCGATCGTCAAAAGGTTCTGACGGGTCCCAGCTCCCGTTGTTGTTCAGGTCTTCGAAGGACTCGCCCTGGTCCCGATAGCCGTTGCGACGTGCCTGATCGATGAACGGTTCGGCGGCCCGCGTCTCGAGCCCGAAGAACCGCTGAACGGAGCCCTTCCCGAACGTGCGGACCCCGATGACCTTCGCGCGTTTGTGATCCTGGAGGGCGCCCGACACGATCTCGCTCGCCGACGCCGAGTACTTGTTCACCAAGACGACGAGGGGGAGCCGGCGGACCCGCTCCGGTTCACGGGAAAACAGCCGCTTCTTGGGCGCAATGCGGGTGTTGCGGCCTTCCCAGTAGCAGATCTCCTGTCGCCCGTCCAAGAACTTGCCAGCGACCTCCTGGGCCGCGCGCAGATAACCGCCGGAGTTGTCACGCAGGTCGAGGATCAGCGCCTTCATTCCCGCGGCTTCCATGCGGTCCATCGCGTCTTCGAGCTCGTCTGCGGTGGTGCTGCCGAACGTCGTCAACTCGGCGTAGCCGATCTTGCCGGGGAGGATGTCGAAGTTGACGGTGGGGATACGGATCATCGCCCGCGTGATCTCGAAGGTGCGGATCTTGTTCCAGCCTCGGCGGTAGATCTCCAGTGTGACCTTCGTGCCGGCGGGACCCTTCAGGCGCTTGGTGATGTCGTTGAGCGCCGATCCGGCGGTGTCCCACCCGTCGACGCGCATGATCTTGTCGCCCGAGCGCAGGTCGTGTCGGTACGCCGGGCCCGAGTAGATCGGTCGCACGATGAAGATGCGCTTGTCTTGATCCAGGTTCACGTAGGCGCCGATGCCGCCGTAGGTGGGGTTGAGGCCGAACGCCCACTCAGCGGCCTCGGAGGCGGACAGGAAGGTGGAGTGCGGATCGAGTGACTGCACGAGCCCCCTGGCGGCCGAGTCGATGAGGTCGTCCCGTGTGTGCTGATCGCCCGAGTGATGGAGCTCCTTGACCATGGCCATGAGCTCTTGGATCAGGTCGAGGCGGTCGTCGATCTTCGACTCCCCGCCGTTACGGGCGTCCCGCACGGTTTGCAGGGCCAGGCGCTTCCACTCATCGACCTTCAGATGCAGCGCCGCGATGGTGCCCCGCGGCGACGCTTCGTCTCGGAGCTCTTCGAGGACGCGGCGCGCCATGTCGACCTGGCCGATGTCGGCGAGAGCGAAGGCCCCGGCGACGCGGTTCTCCTCCATCCGCGATTCCATCAGGGCCTGCATGGCCGCGCGGGCCTTCATGCGGTTCTCTGTGTCCAGCCGGTACACGGCCCGCGCCACGGACGCCTTGAGCGGGCCGGGCATGGGCTCGTCCAGGACCCCGGAGAGGGCCGCGCCTGCTTCGGGGTCGCCCTCCTGAGCGAGGAGGTCGCAGCACGCCTTGCGGATGTCGTCGTTGCCGTCCTTGCGGACGATGGCAATGACCGCCCGGATCCCGGCGCCGTCGTCCTCGCCCATCTCGATGAGCGCGCGGGCGCAGCCGTAGCGAACGATCGTGCTGCCGCTCTCGAGGCCAGCCTGGAGCACCGGCACCGCTTCCTCACCGAGGCCGACCATCTGGTCTGTGACCCCGGTGGCCCTCGCGATTTCCGTCGTCTTGAGCTTGGCGACGAGACGCTTCGCCTGTTCCTCGGGGTCGTCGCCCTGCGAGAACAGGGGACTCCACGACAACAGCAGCGACGCGATCACGAGGGTGAGCAGCCGATCCCTCATCTGGCACTCCTTTTCGATTTGGATGCGGACGGGGAACCCCGATCCGCGCCACCATGTTAACGGGAAGAGGGACTTTGTACTCGCCTGCCGCTGAGGCTCAGCCGCCGCCGTTCGACTCCGCTGTCTTCGCCGGGGACGGGTTCGTCCATACGAATCGCTTCCGCTTGGAGAGGCGCGCATCGCCGAACCGTCGGGCGTCAATGGCCGCAACATAACCCCAGCGCAGGGGGTGGGTGCTGCCGCCTTCACCCTTCATGAGGACGAGGAGCGCCGCGGAGGTCTTCCCAAACCACCTGTTGATCGGGGTGCCGTCTTCCCCATCGTTGCGGGATGCGTCGACCGGAAACCACCCGTGACCGGGCAGGTAGACCTCCGTCCAGCGGTGGTGGACGGTGTCTTCGTATTTGGGGCCCGTGCTGCGCAGGGCGGAGGCGCCGACGTAGCGGGCGGGCATTCCGTTAAGCCGGGCGAGGGCGATAAACGCAAAGTTGTACTCGCTGCACGAGCCATGTCCGTTGCGCAGGACACGGTCCGCGGACTCCCATTTGCCGTCGTTACGGTAGGTCAGCTGCTCGCGCAGGTGTTCGTTGATCAGGAACGCTAGATCCAGAGGGTCCTTCGCCTTCTCGCCCAGCGAAGCGGCGACCTTGCGCATGCGGGGGTCGTCCATCCCGTACTTGTCGGCGCTGTTGAGGTAGGTCTCGCGGATGTCCTTGGGGGCCTCGGAGAGCGGCCTCAGTCGGGCTCGGTCGACGTCGTGCGAGATCTCGCTGAGGCGGGCACGGCAGCTCCACCCGACCTCGACGGATTCCCCGGCCACCATGCGGGCGCGGCGATAGACGGCAAATCGGTTCCCTTCGGCGTCGGTAAGGAAGGCCGTCGGGCGCGGCTGAAACCGCAGATCGCTCACTGTTTGTCGCTTGTCACTAGTGGGCACGGCGACGCGGATCTCCACGTCGGTCAGGTGGCCCTTGCCCGAGGCGCTCCTGCACTCCACGCGCTCAACGAAGCGCACGGAGCGCTCGATCGCTGGCCCCAGAGTGCCGGCGGGGTCGTGCGCGAACGCCGCCAGGATCAGGAGGAGTTGGCTCATGGCTTCCATGATGCCGGGGCATCCGCAGATGGGTCAAGGTGGAGCTTAGGGGAGGGATCCGCTACTTTCGCACCATGTCGGTCCCGCGCAGGAACCCTGGCGAGTTGCAGATAGACCTGTTTTGTCATGGTCTTCGCATAGCTCCCGATCCCCGCCTCGCGTCGGATGCTCGGTCCGTCGCACGGACCCGCGCCGGGCTCGGATCCGGGCTCGAGTTGATCGTCCCCGGCGACCTCAAGGATCTGTGGCTCAACGTGCCGGTGGAGGAGGACTTCGTCCGCTCTTCACCCTATGAGTTGACTCGGAATGACGCAGGCTGGAGCGTCTCCGACGTTCGCAACGGAGAAGTCTACCCCGTCGTGCTGCCGGAGGAGCCGGACTGGTACGACGCCCCGACGTCTGCGGGCGCGTCCATGCGGGAGATCGGAGTCCTGCAGGGGACCTACCTCGGGATCTACGTCTCGAACTCGTGCATGTACTGGTACCAGGACGAGGCGAAGAATTGCCGCTTCTGCACGACCGGGTTCAACGTCGGCGTGAACGAGATCGCGAACAAGGACGTGCGTGATGTCGTCGACACGGCGAGGCGCGCCAAGGAGGAGTCCGGCGTCACCTTCGTGCACTTCAACACGGGCTACCAGAACGGGCGCGGATTGCAGCAACTCGCGCCTTATGTAAAGGCGGTGAAGGAGGAGGTGGGCGCGCTCGTCGGGGTGCAGGCGGTCCCGCCAGCGCGGGAAGAGGACCTGTGGCAGTACGACTGGCTTCGGGACCTCGGCTGTGACCATTTCTCGTTTTGCTACGAGTTCCATCACCCGGAGTGGTTCGCCAAGCTCTGTCCCGGCAAGCAGGACACCGTGGGGCAACAAGCGTTCTTCCGTGCGCTCGAGTACTGCCAGTCGCGGATGCCGAAGGGCGCGTGCTCGGGGGAGATCATCGCGGGGGTGGAGCCGCTCGAGGCGACCCACGCGGCGATCGACTACATCACCGGCGTCGGCGCGTTCCCTACGGTGTGCATTTTCCGGCCCGTCGTGGGTTCGGATATGGAGCACTATGGGTCGCCGGCGTTCGATGACATGGTCGAGGTCATGCGCCACATGTACGTCGCGTGTCGTAAGCGACGGATCCCGATCGGGGTCGCTCCGAACATCGAGGTGTCACTGATCGTCAATCCCGACGACGCTCAGTACCTCGTCCCACGGACTCTGGGGTTCCACATCGATCGCATGCGACTCGGGCTGACCAAGCGTCTGGCCTATCTTCAGTTCAAGCGGGAGTTGCGGCCTCGCAAGGTGGCGGGGGACCTCGATGCACCGGCGCGACGTGACCGAGTGGCGACCATCACATGATCGTCGACACGGAGGACGAACCCGTCGAGGTCGACGCGGCCGGGCCGGTTTCAGGGGCCCTGCTGCGTGCGCTGCACATGTCAGACGTCCGGTTCGAACTCGACGCCGGGCGCGCTGGGGTGGACCTGCTCTGCCTGAGAGGCTCCGAGGGCGCTCCGAACCGCGCCCGCATCAAGATCTTCACGCCCCGGTCCGGGACGACGGTGGCGTTTGTCTACAAGGACTCCCAGAGCCCGCTCTCGACCGATCGCTTCGCGTACGGAGCCCTGGTCCTCAAGAACCGGCCCGCTTCCGACGAGGAGACGGTCGCCCTGATTGAGTACCTGGCGTCCGGATTCCATCCTGAGCTGCGCCCGCCGACGCTGAAGCGAGCGTTCCCGTTCGACGTGCCGCGGTAGCGTCGGCCCTTTCTCCGGTTCCTTCGGACGCGCCGTCCCTGAGGCGGTCAGGCTCCCTGGATGGCGGTACGAATTCTGGGGACGGTGCTCGACGGTCTGGAGGCTGTCGAGGTGACGGTGGAGGCGCGTTACTCGGAGGCCCTCCGCGTCTCGGAGGTCAAGGTGGTCGGGCTCCCCGACGCCGCGGTCAAGGAGGGCATGCTGAGGGCGCGGTCCGCTGCGTGGCCGCTGTGCTCCGGGCGGGTGCCGCCGTCCGGGGTGTTGGTGAACCTGGCCCCGGCCGACGTCCGCAAGACGGGACGGACGCTGGATCTGGCGCTGGCGATGGTCTACGCGGGGATCTTGTTGGGGTTGGAGGATCAGACGGCCTCCGGACTCGTGTTCCTGGGGGAGGTCGGCCTGGCCGGTGCGGTTCGGCCTGTGCGAGGGGTGCTCGCCGGTGTGATGGAGGCCCACACCCGGGGGCGCGCGGGCGTCGTCCTCCCGAGGGAGAACCTCATAGAAGCGCGGCTGGTGGCGGGGCCGGCGTTGTTTCCGGTGGATCTCGTGGCGGACGCGCTCACCGTGCTGCGCGGTGGGGCGACCGCTGACGATGGACCCCGTGGTCCGCGGGCTTGTCCGGTCTCGAGGGGGCCCGACCTGGCCGACGTGCGTGGTCAGTTCGAGGCGCGTCACGCGCTCGAGGTGGCGGCGGCGGGGCGTCACAACCTGCTCATGGAAGGGCCACCGGGTGCCGGGAAGACCATGCTGGCGCGGCGGTTTGCGGGCATCCTTCCACGACTGACGGACGCCGCGGCGCTGGAGGTGGCGCGTGTTCGCAGCGCCGCGCGGACGTTGGATACTGGCCGGATCCACGAGACGCCGTTCCGGGCGCCCCACCACTCGGCGACCTCCGCGGGGCTCATCGGGGGAGGCAACCCGGTAGCACCAGGAGAATTAACTCAGGCCCATCACGGCGTGTTGTTCCTCGACGAGTTGCCGGAGTTTGATCGGCGCGTCCTCGAGACGCTGCGCGAGCCGATGGAGGAGCGCGTGGTTCATCTGACCCGTGCTGGTGGCGTCCGGCGATTCCCAGCGGATTTCATCCTCCTCGGGGCGATGAACCCGTGCTCGTGTGGCTGGCACGGACTCGGCGATGGGCGTTGCCGATGCACGCCGCGGCAGGTGCAGAGGTATCGGGGGCGGCTCTCGGGGCCCCTGCTCGACCGATTTGATATGCGCATTCGGCTCCTCCCCGTGTCGCCCACGGACCTGTTCGAGGAGGGCAGCGGGGAATCCACCGATACGGTGCGGGGACGGGTCGCGGAGGCTCGTGGACTCCAGCGACGCCGGTGGGGCGGCCCCTCCTTGAACGGACAGGTGGCCGACGTCGAGGTGCGGCGGGCCAACGGATATGGGGCACGGATGCGGGCTCTCCTCGTCCGGTTCGTGACCACTCATGGGCTCTCCGCCCGGGCGACGCGGCGGCTTGAGCGGGTCGCCCGGACCGTGGCCGACCTTGAGGGCGCGGACGTCGTCACGGAGAGCCACCTGACCCTGGCTCTTCGATATCGCCTCGGAGGGGAACTGGAGGGACGGGTCGAGGGTGGAGGGGAGGCGGGTTAACATCGGTCCATGTCCGACGACCTTTCTCACGTCGATGGGGACGGACGCGCCCGCATGGTGGATGTCTCCCGCAAGGCGGAGACGCCGCGGATGGCGCGCGCCGAAGCCCGGGTCGTGTTTTCGCAGGGCGTCCGTGCTCGCGTGCTGTCCGGTGATCTGCCGAAGGGCGCCGTCCTCGAGACGGCGCGGCTCGCAGGTGTGACGGGAGCCAAGCGCACCTCTGACCTGATCCCCATGTGTCATCCGTTGCGTATCTCCGAGGTGAAGATCGACTTTGCACCGGAGGGTGACGAGGTGCTCCTGGTCACTGGCGAGGTGCGGGCGGTTGATCGAACCGGGGTCGAGATGGAGGCCCTCACTGCGGTCTCCGTCGCCGCGCTCACCGTCTATGACATGGTGAAGGCGGTGGACCGTGGGATGGAGGTCACCGGGGTGCGGCTGACGCACAAAGAGGGTGGCAAGAGCGGGACCTGGAGACGCGACGGGTGAGTGATATCCGTGTCGGGGTCATCGGTGCGACCGGTGCCGTCGGACGGGAGATGCTCTCGCTCATCCAGGAGCGGCGGTTTCCGGCGCGAGAGGTCAGGGTATTCGCCTCCGAGCGCAGCGCCGGAATGACGATCCCGTTCGCCGGCGGAGATCTGATCGTCGAGGTGCCATCGGAGGAGGTCTTTGGTGATCTCGACCTGGCCCTGTTCAGCGCTGGTGGGCGGGTGTCCCGTGCATTCGCTCGGGCGGCGTCTCGGGCCGGCTGCATGGTCGTCGATAATTCTTCGGCGTTCCGCATGGAGGACGACGTGCCGTTGGTGGTGCCGGAGATCAACGCCGCGGCCCTGGACGGACATCGCAACCTCGTCGCGAATCCAAACTGCACGACCATCGTCAATGCCCTGGCGGTGGCGCCGCTCCACGACGCGTTTCGGTTGCGACGGATGGTGGTCGCCTCCTATCAGGCGGCGTCGGGCGCTGGGGCTGCGGGACTCGCCGAGCTCATGGGCGGTACCCGAGGTCACCTTGAGGGCGACGAGTCCCCGCCAGAGGTGTTCGCCGCGCCTCTACCGTTCAATGTCGTCCCGCAGATCGGTGCTGTGGGTGAGGATGGCGGCACGGACGAGGAGGCGAAGATGGGGACGGAGACGCGGAAGATCCTGGGCGTCCCCGACCTGGAGGTCGTTTGCACCTGCGTCCGGGTGCCCGTGGCGCGGGCGCACGGGGTGGCTTCGACCCTGTGGTTCGAACGGCCCGTGGACATGAAGCGAGCCCGCGCAGCTCTCGATCAGGCCCCCGGGATCCGCTGGCACGATCTTCCAACCCCTCGCGCGGCGAGCGCCAGGGACGAGGTCCTCGTCGGCCGCCTTCGAGCGGTTCCCTTTGACGAGCGCGCGCTGACCCTCTTTGCGGTCGGCGATCAGGTGCGTAAAGGCGCTGCGTTGAATGCTTTACAGATTGCCGAGCGGTTGATTGCCGACCGTTGACCGGTCTCAAGGGCAGGTTAGAGTAGCGCCGCTGGGGTCGTTGGAATTAGGGTCGGCGACGCACTTACGCTCGCGATGGTGGGTGAGGGCCGCGGATGGACGTTAGAGAGATAAAGAAGCTGATCAGCCTGATGAACGAGAACGGGCTGGCGCGTCTCGAGGTCGAGGAGGAAGGCAAACGCTACCTCATCGAAAAGGCGGGAGCTTCTGGGCCAGTGGGCCAGCCTCTCGTCGTCTCCGCGCCTGCGGCGTTGGCGGCTCCGGGCGCGTACCTGGCCGAACCGGCTGCGGCGGTCGCCCCGGTCGCCGCGCCCGCCG
>NYSS01000048.1 GCA_002683135.1 Planctomycetota bacterium
TCCGTTACCAAGGTAAGAATATAATCCCCCACTAGTGTTGGCTAATTTTTTAGGGGCAGTATGGTCTGGGGGCTCAGACTAGCTACAGCTTATAGTTATAGAAATAGAGTAAGGGAGATCGCCAAATTTATGTTGCACCCTAGAGAAAAAGGTCAGGACGGTAAATTCAAACGTCAGGAAGATCTATTTCGAAGTCGGGTTAGAAAAGATCCGTCCTCCAAATTCCCCGCAGTTGCCGGTCGATACCACCTCTACGTTTCCTTAGCTTGTCCTTGGGCACATCGAATTATCATCGTTCGTACGCTGAAAGGGTTAGAAGATGTGATTGGCATGACAGTCGTTGATCCAATTCGTGATGAGATGGGTTGGGCTTTTAGCGATGAACCTGATCCAATCAACGACTTTGACTATTTGAGTCAAGCTTATCTGGCCACCGAGCCCAACTTTGATGCCCGAGTTACTGTCCCCGTCCTCTGGGATTGTGAAACCAAAAAGATCGTTAGCAATTCTGACGACGACCTGATGCGGATGCTGAACAGCGAGTTTGACCATCTTAGCCGGTGTTCTATAGATTTATATCCTGTCCAATTGCAATCTGAAATTGACGAGATTAACGACCTGATTTATTCGAGCGTCAATGATGGTGTCTATCGAGCAGGTTTCGCTGTCAGTCAATCAGCCTATGAAGTTGCGGTTCAGAAGTTGTTTAAGACACTGGATATGCTNGAAAATCGACTATCCCGGCAAAGATATTTGGTTGGCAACCAGATTTCAGAAGCCGACTGGCGTCTTTTTCCAACGCTGATTCGATTTGATGCTGTCTATCACGGCCATTTCAANTGCAANATTCGGCGGATTTCGGACTATCCGAATTTGNACAGCTATCTGTGTGATCTCTATTANCAGGACAGAATTGCCGAGACGGTCAATTTCGATCATATCAAGCGCCATTATTATATGACACACCCAGAGGTTAATCCGTCACGAATCGTACCTGTTGGACCGGATCTACAATTTGAAGTCTCCCACAATCGTGATCGGTTGGGCTGAAGTAAGTGTCTGATTATATCGACAGCCAAAATATTTATTATCCTCCTGTTTTGCTAATTAACTCCCCNNTCAACTGATGGCAGTTTGCGGCATTAGTTTTAGCTACGGATGAATATGCTTTGACATCATTGTANTAATCCCTTATAATGACGCACGTAACCTTTCCGGGAGATATNGTTAACGCTAAGAAATACTANCACCGTAACTAGNGGAAAGATTGCACTATAGTCNAGTCTACTGGTATAATCTGATCTTCACGTTCACNGATTGCGACGAACAACCAAGGAGTAATTAGGATGCGAGAGCTAGTGCCTTACAATACGGAAATGATTCCTGAGGACATGCAACGTGCCATTGAGATCTACGAGATTCAGCTCGGTCGTGTTCAATCCGGTCAGGTGGCAGAAGATGTCTTTACCGAATTCAGACTGCGCCACGGCGTCTACGGACAACGGGATGACGGTTCGCAGATGATTCGGGTCAAAATTCCTTATGGCGGACTCAGCGCCGAACAACTGGAAATGCTAGCTGATGTTGCGGAGGAATTCTCAGACTACATTATCCACATCACCACACGCCAGGATGTTCAATACCACTACGTCGATATCAACAACACCCCCGAACTGATGCGTCGGTTAGCATCGGTTGGAATAACCACCAAAGAAGCTTGTGGCAACGTTGTCCGCAATGTTACCGCTTGTCCGTTGTCCGGTGTGTGTAACGACGAATCGTTCGACGTCACCCCCTACGCTAAGGCCTTATCAGCGTTCTTGCTTGGACATCCGGATGGTCAGGACTTCGGCCGAAAATTTAAGATCTCCTTTTCCGGTTGTCACGACCACGCCTGCGGTTTCGGCCAAATGCACGATATTGGCGTGGTAGCAGTAGTCAAGGAAATCGACGGTGAGAAAAAACGCGGTTTCAAAATGTTCGTCGGCGGTGGATTAGGCGCGGTGCCTCACCGAGCCAAAGTGCTAGACGAGTTTCTGCCGGTGGAAGAATTGCTACCGATTTCTCAGGCCATGGCTAAGGTCTTCTCTCGTTTGGGCGAACGTAAAAACCGTAATAAAGCACGAATGAAATTCGTGGTGGCTAAACTGGGGATTGATGAGTTTCGGAGTCAAGTTTACGCCGAACGGGAAAAGCTGCGTCACGATCCGGAGTGGACGGCTTATCTTGATGATCTAGACAAGTTTGATGAGGCCGCCCTAAAACCGCCGACGCAATTGAACGGAACCCAGAAGCCGGATGGATTCGAGGCTTGGTACGCCACCAACGTTAAGCCACAAGCCCAACCGGGTTACGCTGTGGTACAGGTCAGTCTGCCCATNGGTGACATCACCGCCGACCAAACCCGGGCTTTGGCCGATATTGCCAGACGGTACGTCAAGGACACCATCCGCGCCACTGTGGAACAGAACATTATTTTGCGTTGGGTNACAATGAGCGATCTGCCCACTGTCTACAGTGAGCTGAAAGCCATCGGCCTGGGTGAAGGTCACGCTGAAAAGCTGATGGACATTACTGCCTGTCCGGGTACCGACTCCTGCAAACTGGGTATCTCCTCTTCGCGTGGACTAGCCGTTGCCTTGCGCGACCATTTTGCTAGCAGNGAGAAGACAGAGAACATNAAGGATCTACGTATAAAAATCAGNGGCTGCCCTAACTCTTGTGGCACCCATCATATCGCTAATATTGGTTTCTTCGGTTCTTCGCGCCGGATGCAAGGTCACATTGCGCCCTATTACCAGGTAATGCTGGGAGGGCACGACGCTGACAACGCCGGAGCCTATGGGTTGGCGGCCGGTAAAATTCACGGCCAACATATCCCGCAATTCATCGAGCACCTGACCGGTCGATACCTAGATGAAAANACAAGTGACGACGAAACATTTACCAGTTATATCGAGCNATTGGGCAAACCCGAAATTAAGTCCATCCTGAAGCAATACGATNAGATTCCCGCTTATGAGGAAGATCCTAGCTACTACATCGACACCGGGGACACCAAAGAATTCAAATTGCAGAAAGGGGTGGGCGAGTGCGCGGGTCAGTTAGTGGCGTTGGTCTCCTTCAAACTGGAAGAGGCCGACCGATTGATCTACGAAGCCGGCGTCCATCTGGAACAAGGTGAATTCGACGATTCTGCCGAGCGGTCGTTTGAGGCCNTGATTCGAGCGGCNGATGGCCTGTTGACCACCGAAGGTATGCAGTACATTGATGATGAGACCACGGTTCGCGAGTTTCGCGACCGCTTTTACGATNCGCAAATTTTCTTCTCCGCCTACGCTGAACACCTGTTTAAAGCGGTGGATGAAAAAGATACCGCACTAGACGAAGAAGTCACCCATCGGCGGGTAGAAGAAGCCACCCTGTTTATCGAACAGGCCCATAACGTTTACGGACGAATGCAGATTCGGCAGGAAGAAGATCAGGCCAGAGGACGCAGGAAACGAGAGGCCTCCCCGGCCCGGATTCCAGCTGAAAAAGTGGCTGCGGTCGAGTCAATTGTCGATAGCATGGATCTGAAAGGGGTCGCCTGNCCATTTAATTACGTTCAGGCCAAAGTTCGGCTGGANCANATGCAGCTGGGTGAATTGCTGGAAATNACCATCGACGATGGTGAACCCNTTGAGAATGTGCCGCTAAGCCTTAAAAACGATGGGCACGAAATNATCGATACTAAAAAGATCGGCCAACACTATCGTCTGACGATTCGAAAAGGGGAATAAGTCAACGACTGGACTTTCACGCCAGTTGTCCAGGTACGCAAAGAAAAGGAGAGGGGAGCTGTTGATAGCTCTTCTCTCCTCTTCTTTTTCTCTGCGGCCTGAATGCAACCATGAATTTGCAACAAATCAATATCAAGATTCTGACTACTAAAGAGAGCCAGATCAACTACCANAACTTCATTAAGGTCTTTAACCGATGGATCGCAGAAGAAGATCAGGACGACTANCTGAACTATGCTGACTACAGTTTTACACACGGTGGNCCAGGCGTTCTGNTGATTTCCAAACGTGCNAACTACAGTATTGATCANACCGACNTACACCACGGNTTCCTCTACAACCGGAANCATCCCGTAGAGGGAAATACACGAGAAAAAGTTCGTCAGGCCTTTATCGACGCCCTGACGATCGGGTTACGGTTACAGTCGGCTGATGAATTGGAGAACGCGGTTCGATTCGATGGGAGTCACATTCTGTTCATAATTAACAATCGTCATCTTGCCATGAATACAGATGAAACCTTCCAGGTTATCCAGCCAGACCTGCAACCGATTTTGGCCTCGATGTACGGGAGTGGTGATTTCACGCTGGAGAGAGTCTATCAGGATCCGCGCAAGCGGTTTGCAATTCGGATCACTGCCGATAGCGACGGAGATCTAAGCAACTTGCTAGATAACTTATCTGCCTGAACACAGAAGCCTTAACTCAGGATTGCTAATGTTTAACTTCTCTAATGAACAGATTGAGCGATACAGTCGTCATATTATCCTAACAGAGGTCGGTGGGTTGGGACAAACCAAACTGCTGGAGTCGAAGATACTAGTGATCGGTGCTGGTGGGTTGGGTTCACCGACGGCACTCTACCTGGCAGCCGCTGGCGTTGGGACCCTTGGCATTATTGATCACGATACAGTCGATGTCAGTAACCTGCAACGCCAAATCCTGCATGGCACCGGCGATGTGGGTCAGCCTAAAGTGGTATCAGCCAAAGCCACTTTGAATGAGATCAACCCAGACGTTGAAATCGTGATGTACCAGCAGCGTCTATCGTCGGAAAATGTATTCCAACTTTTTGAAGACTATGACCTGGTCATCGACGGATGCGACAATTTTCCCACCCGCTATCTGATTAACGATGCCTGTGTCATGATGGGCAAACCCAATATTCACGGCAGTATCTTCCAATTTGAAGGACAGGTGACTATCTTTTACCCTGGCAAAGGACCATGCTACCGTTGTCTCTATCCGTCTCCTCCACCTCCAGGTATGGCCCCTAGTTGCCAGGAAGCGGGTGTATTCGGTGTGTTGCCCGGTATTGTAGGGTCGGTTCAGGCCGTTGAAGCCATCAAAGTTCTGCTGGAGATTGGCGATCCGCTGATCGGGCAACTTCTGCTGTTCGACGCTTTAGGCATGAGCTTTAAGCGGATGAGGCTCCATCAAGATAGCGAATGCCCCATCTGCGGAGCCAATCCAACCATCCACGAACTGATCGACTATGAGGAATTTTGTCAGGTCAATTGGTAAAGCAGGTTAATTCGGTAAAGGAAGGAAGTTGAGATGAGTTACACTCCGGTCGCCGTTGTCACAGGGAATCACAATTTTGATGTGCCTGGGTTTCAGCGCATGCTGGACAGTATTCCGGAGAGCGTGTGTTACCTGCAGGATTTGGACAATTTCGTGGCCGATCTAGGGCAGTTTAACGACCGTTACCGAACCGTTGTCTTCTAT
>NYSS01000049.1 GCA_002683135.1 Planctomycetota bacterium
CGTCGTCTTTCTTGGCGTCGTCCTTCTTGGCGTCGTCCTTCTTGGCGTCGTCCTTCTTGGCGTCGTCCTTCTTGGCGTCGTCCTTCTTCTCTTCTTTCTTAGGCTCGGGCTCGCGCTGGAGGAAGGACATGCCCTGGCCGTCGGGGCGCCAGCTCAACGACCGCTTGCCGCTCGCGGCGCCGGTCTGGGGCTGGGACCCGCTGCTTCCGCGCCCTCCGCCGCCTTGCCGCGTCGCCGGCGGGTTGCGTTTCTGAAGGTCGCGGAACTTGCGCTCGCTCATGGTGTTCAGGGCCTTGCCCTGGCTGTCCCAGGTCTCCTCCCGGGTGCCGAACTGGCTGCGTGGCACGAAGTACGAGAACGGCTTCTGCATCGTCGTCACCCGGAAATACGATGCGTCGGGCGAGGCGTCGAACTTCGTGATCATCCCGGGATTTCCAATGGGAGTGACCTCGCCGGAGCTGACGTCGATCGACGCCAACTGGCTCGTCGACAGGTACTCGAGGAGCTGCTTGTCGTAGGGGGTCTTCAGCAAAAAGCGATAGGTGCGGGTCGGGGTTTCGCCTTCGTGGCTGATCCAGACGCTCGGCTCCCTGGCAACTGGGTTCCGTGTCGGCATGGGGCCGCGGTCCTCAGGGATCAGGGCGGCGATCAACCGGGTGCTGTCTCCCGACCACGCGATGCTCGATGTCAGGCAAGCGTTGAGGGATCGCTCGGTCGCGAGATGGGCCTCACCGCTCTTGACCTCGGCGGTGTACAGGCGGGTGGCCTCGGCGTGGTGGCCGAGGAACGCGACGAACTTGCCACACGGAGACCACTGTGCGCCGCTGACCGTGATGCCGTCCGGTACCTGTACGGAGACCCGGTCTCCGGTCTTCCACGAGACCAGGTCGTAGCCGACCGTCGAGCCCATGCTGAGGCTGCGCGAGCGGTTCGCGATGTGGTCGATCGAGGTCTCGCCGAGGTTCACATACGGGCGTCCGACGAGGGCGAGGGGTGGCATCCCCATGCTCTTCGCGATGAGCAGGTGTTCGCTGTCCGGGCCCAGGTTGCTGTAGGACTCGCGATTGTGCATCGCGTCGGAAAGCAGGACGTCACTAATCTCTTTCGGGGGGGTGACGAAGTCCTCGGCGCCTAGGACCACGTTCTGGGCTTTCAGGCCGCCGCAGGTCAACAGGATCAGGGCGAGGGAAACGATGCGCGACTGCCGTGTCATGTCGCATACTCCGCTGAATTTGAGATAGACGGCGGCGGCCGATGGGCACGTCGCCACACTGAGCCGGTTAACGTATCAGGGCAGGCGTTTTCCCGCCGGCGGGGAGCCGGGGGGCCAGGTTGAGGGCCGTGCCGGGTGCAGGTGATCAGGTCGTCAGATCGACGTCGCTGGCGCGGACGATCTCGGCGAGCTGGCCGGGGCGGCGGGCGCCCACGATGGCGGATGTGACCTCCGGGCGGCGGAGCACCCAGGCCACCGAAGCAGCTGCCGCGCCGAGCCCATAGGGCTCTCCGAGCTTGGCGAGCTGCGCCGCCATCTCGTTGGCGTGGGAGAGGCGGTCGCCGAGGAACATGGGGTCGCGCCGGCGGTGATCGTCTTCGGGGAGGCTGGCCACTCGTTCGGCGGTCATCTTGCCGGTGAGCAGGCCCTTCTGCATGGGGCTGTATGCGACGACGCCTACGCCGTGCTGGGCGCACCACGGCAGCACGTCCTCCTCGACGTCGCGCCGGAGCATGCTGTAGGGCGGCTGCAGGGATGCTACCGGACTAGCCCTGTGGACACGCTCGAGATGTGCGACGGAGAAGTTCGAGACCCCGCACCAGCGGATCTTCCCCTCAGCCTTGAGCTCGCACACGGCGTCCCAGGCTTCTTCGACGTCCGCTTCCGGTTCTGGCCAGTGGATCTGGTAGAGGTCGATGACGTCGATGCCGAGCCGCGACAGGCTCTCTTCGCATTCGCGCTTGATCGAGCCCCTCTTGATGCGCGGCTCGATGGTCCGGTCTGGACGCCACGTTCGACCGCACTTGGTCGCGACGATGGGGCGCTCCGCGACGCCGGCGAGCGCCTTGCCCACCGCCGTCTCCGCCGTGCCCATCCCGTAGATCGGCGCGGTGTCGATCCAGTTGATCCCCAACTCTATGGCGTCATGGATCGTCCTGATCGACTCGGCCTCGTCCTGCGCCCCCCAGGCGAAGCCCCAGTCTCCGCCGCCGATGGCCCAGGTGCCCAGGCCGATCGTCGTCAGGTCGAGGTCCGTGTTACCGAGTCTTCGGGTACGCATGGGCGCGATCCTAACGTCGCCCGGGAGCCGGGGTCAGGCGCTGTTCTTCATGCTCCGCGCGTAGTCGTTGGCGATGCGGAGCACCTCTTCGAGGTAGTCGTCGCGTTTGATCTGGCGCAGGCCATCGGCGGACTTGTTCGCTTCCTCGGTTGCCTGCTCGCTCTCCTCCTGGTCATCCATGAGGACGGAGAAGGCCGCCTCCTCGAGGGGGATCTCAGAGAGCTTGCGGAGCTTCCTGAACCGCTCCACGTCCTTCTTGATCTTGGTGAAGGGCTCGGACGCGGCGATGCGCTTGCCGGAAGCTTCGCGGACCGGGTTCACGATGTTGGGCTTGGTGTGCCCGTACTGATCGTGGGGCAAGGCCGGGATCTGATCGAACGAGAGCGCTTGGGGAAGCTCCGCTTCGCCATCGACGAGCGAGGACAGCGCAGGCAGGACGATGTCGGGATGGACCCCCTTGAGCTGCGTGCTGTCGCCACTTGCCCGATAGAACTTCTGCAGGGTCAGCTTCAAGCCTCCGAGGGCAGGTGGCTTTCCCTTGCGGGTGACGATGCGTCCGAGGTCGATCACGTGTTGGACCGTGCCCTTGCCGTGGGTCGAGGGATCGCCGACCACGATGCCGCGCCCGTAGTCCTGGATGGCGCCGGCGAGGATCTCGCTGGCGCTGGCAGAGAAGCGGCTCGTCAGGATGACGATGGGACCGCTCCACAGCATCCCGGCGTCCTTGTCATCCCGGCTCCTCACCTTGTCGTTGCCGTCCTTGATCTGGACCACGGGACCTGTGTCGATGAACAGCCCCGTCAACTCGATCGCTTCGCTGAGCAGGCCGCCGCCGTTGTAGCGCAGGTCGAGCACTACCGCGTCGATCTTCTGCTTCTTGAAGCCCTCCAGGTACTTCGCCACATCGCGTGTCGAGCTGCGGAAGTCGGGATCGCCTTTCGCCTCGGCATCCGTGTCGCGGTAGAAAGACGGCAGGTCGATGATGCCGATCCTGCTGCCGTCGATCTCCATGACCTCGCCGATCGCGCTCTCGTCCCGCAGCTCGATCCGGGCGCGCATCATGTCGTGGATCTTCACCTCTTTGCCGCCCTTCTGGCGGATCTGCAGCCTTACGAGGGTGCCCTCCTCGCCGCGGATCAGCTTCACGACGTCGCTCAGCTTCATGCCCGCGATGTCCACGATGTCGCCCGACTCGCCTTGGCCGACGCCGAGGATGCGGTCGCCGTCCTTGAGCTGTCCATACTTCGCCGCGGCGCCACCGGGGATGATGTCGGTGATGACGACCACCCCGTCCTGGTCCTGGAGGTGGGCGCCGATGCCCTGGTAGTTCAGGCGCATGCGAATCTGCAGATCCTCGAACGGCTTGGCTCCGATGTAGCGTGTGTGTGGGTCGTAAGCGGACGTGATCGCGGCGAGGAATGCGGACAGGATCTCCTCGTCGTCGAACTGCTTCATGCGCCGGAGGAAGTTCTTGAAGCGCTTCCTCAACTGCTCCTTCGCTTCATCGCCCACGACATCGTCGGCTTTGAGTCGCAGGAGGTCGTACTTGACGCGCTTGCGCCAGCGTTCCGCCGCATCCTCGGGGGACTTGGCCCAGGTGGTGTCGTCCGGTTCGGTGACGAACGACTCCTGGACGGTCCAGTCGTGTTCCATCTCGAGGATCTTCTCTAGCTGCATCACCCTCAACTCGAGCCTCTTGACGAATCGGGTGAAGAGCAGTCGGGCGAAGCGCAGGTCACCCTGCTGGATCATGTCGTCCAGCTTGTCCTCGAACTTGGCGACCGCGTCGAGGTCGTCCTGCTCGAAGTACAGCTTCATCGGGTCCAGCGCGCGTATGTACGCCTGCATGGCCACTCGAGAGACGGTGTCATCGACCTTCTTGCCTGAGATGTGCTCCTTTTCGAGCAGGAAATGGACCAGCCCCATGACCCGATCGACGTCTTGCGGGTCTTCCTGGGCCGTGGCGGCCTGCGGAAGGAGCCCCCCAAAGACGAGCAGGACGGTCACAAGTCCAAATCTAAGTGGCATTTCCGATCTCCGATCAAGAGAGTCCGTGCCCAGATGATACGGCCCAGGGGTTGATACGGCTCCCTTTCCAGGATCTGAATCCCCGGCCGTTCCAAATCACGGGGCGGCCGCGGTTCGCTTCGTTGGGGGTTGGCTCTGAGGCCGCCGGGTTCTTAGAGTGGCGCCCCCAAACCCCAGGGAATGCCCCATGAAGAACTTCGTGATTGCCGCGTTGCTGTTCCTCCCGATCGGGTTCGTCGTGGCCCAGCCCGGCCGCCCGGTCACCCCGCGCAAGTCCCTCCTGCGCCCAGGAGAGGAGACCTACTTCTCGAACTTCCGACAGGTGACGTTCGAAGGTGAACGGAGCGGCGAAGCCTACTTCCATCCGGACGGCAAGAAGATCTGCTTTCAGTCCGTGCGTGGTGACTGTCCGCACTACCAGATCTTCGTGAAGCCGTTCGATGCGACGCGTCTCGTGCGTGTGAGCCCGGGGCAGGGCCTGACGACCTGCGCGTTCTTCCACCCGACGCGGCCGCTGATGATCTGGGCCAGCACGCACCTCGACCCGGCGAGCTATCGTCCGCCGCCGGCCGATCGCTCCGCCCGCTACAAGTGGGACAAGCACGCGTCGTTCGACATCTTCATGTCGGATCACGAGGGCAAGAACCCGCGTCGGTTGACGAGCACACCTGGCTACGACGCCGAAGGCGCGTTCAGCCCCGATGGTTCGCGCATCTGCTTCACCTCCAATCGTGACGGAGATCTCGAGATCTACACGATGGCGGTCGATGGATCGGATGCCCGTCGCGTCACCAACTCGAAGGGCTACGACGGCGGCCCGTTCTATTCCCCGGACGGCAAGAAGATCTGCTTCCGCGGATTCCGCGATCCGGCGAACCCGCGTAACGCTCAGATCTACGTCGTGGACGCGGATGGGACGAACGAGATTCAGTTGACCGATACGCCGCGCGCGAACTGGTGTCCGTACTGGCACCCGTCGGGCGAGTACCTGGTGTTCTCTGCCAACGTGGGCGATCACCGTAACTTCGAGTTGTTCCTCGTCCCGGCGAAGGGCGGCAAGCAGATCCAGATCACCACGGACACAGGCGCCGACGTGCTCCCGGTGTTCTCCCCGGACGGCAAGAAGCTCATGTGGACGTCCACCCGCGAGACCGGCAAGTCCCAGGTGTTCATCGCCGACTTCACGCCTCCGGGAGACGCGCCCTACCGCGGGAACTGAGGGCGCTGTTTTCACCGTAGGGCACCAGCGCCGACCAGCCCGTCGGCGCCGGGGTGAACGGATCAACCGCCCCTGACGCCGTCGACCGCCTTCGCCAGGCGTTCGGCCGCGTCGAGCAGGCGATGGGACGTGCTGTTCCAAAGGGCCGTCGGCAACACCACGATCCGGTCGTCCTTGACGGCTCGGAGCTTCGCGAACAACGCGTCGGCTCGGAGCACGTCAGCGGCGCGGGCGCGTCCGCTGCCGTCTTCGCCAACGAGGATCACGTCAGGGTCTATATCGACGAGGCGCTCCTTGTCGATCTGCCAGTGACCGGAGCGGCCGGCGCCGGCGTTCTTCATGCCCGCGAGCCGGATCATGAGATCCGCGGAGCAGTCCGCCCCGGCGACCCATCCTCCGGTCCCGTAGTCCGANTAGCTGAGGATCCGGACGCTNTCCCGTCCGCGATCTTCGGCGAGCACACGCGCGCGNTCCTGGAGGTNTGACACGAGGGCGGCGGCTGCGGCGTCCTGGCCCAACGCCTCGCCGATGAGCTTCAGCTGAGCGACGAGGTCGTCNAAGTCGGCGACTTCGGGGAGGCACATGACCGGGACGCCGCTGTTNCGCAGCACCCGAGTGGTGTCGGCGCTCTGGTACGTCTGAGCGATGACGAGGTCCGGGCGGAATCCGAGGACGGCTTCGCCTGCGTAGCGATGCAGGACCTTCCCCGACCAGTCCTCTCGCGAGCCGCAGCCCGTCGCCCACCCGGTGAACACGTGCTCAGGGACCGCGGCGATGCGCTGACGGTCGCCGATCGCGAGCAGCATCTCGGTGATGCCGGCGTTCGACGCCACGATGCGGGTGGGGGGCGCGTTGAGGGAGACGGTCGTGCCGTCGGCGGAGGTGACGGTCCGCCACCCGCCCTGCTGGGGAGGGCTCGACTCGGTGCAGGCCGCCGCGAGCAGGCAGATGGAGAGCAGCATGGACGCCCTGCGGTCCCTCGACTTCCTCAGTTCGGTGGGGTGTGTCATCATGCGCCTTCGATGTCGCCTCGCCTTCTTGCGATCGTGCTCCTGTTGTTGTTGCTGCTATGTGCCGCGCTGTCACTGTGCGTCGGGACGTCTGATCTGCTGTCCGGTCCGGAGGCGTTGCGCGGAGCCCTGGCGACGGCCGGTCTCGCCGCGCCGCTGGAAGCGTACCAAGGCATTGCTCGGTTGCGGACGTTGCGGGTGGTGCTGGCGATCGGCGTGGGCGCCGCCCTCGCGCTGTCCGGGGCATTGCTGCAGGGCGTGTTCCGAAACGACCTCGCGTCTCCGGGGATCATCGGGATCTCATCCGGGGCGAGCCTCGGCGCAGCGCTGGCGATCCTCGCTATCGGCGGATACGGGCCCGACTTCCTCTCGCAAGCCCCGGGCGGCGTCGCGCGTGTCCTGGTGACGGCTTGCTCGTTCCTCGGCGCCATGGGCATCGCCTGGCTGGTGACCGCGATCGCGTCCACGAGAGGGCGCATCTCCGTGCCGACCCTGCTGCTGGCCGGTATCGCCATCAACGCGGTCGTGGGGGGCACCCTGTCGGCGATTCAGCATTTCGCCCTCGGCGACCAGAACGTGGCGCAGGCGTTGTTCGGCTGGTTGTTCGGACGGCTCGAGGACCGACAGCCGTTCCAGATCGGCATCGTGTGGATCGGGGTCCTGGGCGCCGCGGCAGTGATCCCGTTTGTCGCTCGTGAGCTCGACCTGTTCGCGGGTGGTGAGGACGATGCCCGCGCCTTGGGGGTGGATACCCATCGCGCGAAGGTGCTGGCGTTGGTCGCTGCGTCGTTCGCCGCCGCCGTCGCTGTGTCGGTCGCCGGGCAGATCGCGTTCATCGGCCTGGTCGTTCCCCACGTCCTGCGGCGCCTCGGTGGCGCGCGGCATGGGATATTGCTGCCCATGTGCCTGCTCGGTGGTCCGGTCCTGCTGCTCGGCGCGGATCTGTTGCAGCGGCCGATCCTCGGCCAGGACGTCCTGCCGCCCGGCGTGGCCATGTCGCTCGTCGGTGGGGTGTTCTTCCTGCTCTTGCTCGTGCGCAATCGGGGGAGGCTCGAGGCATGGTAGGGCTCCGGGGCGAAGATCTCGTCTACGCTTACGGCGACGGTGTTCGTGGCGTCGACGGCGTGTCCGTTGCGGTGGGGCCGGGCGAGCTGCTCTGCGTGCTCGGCCCGAACGCGTCGGGCAAGACGACGCTGGTGCGGCTCCTCGCGGGGCTGCTGCAACCCCAGGGAGGGCGCGTGTGGATGGGGGAGGACCCGGTCGCCTCCCTGTCAGTACGTGACCGCGCGAGGCGCGTCGCCGTGGTGCCCCAGTCCTTCCCACGGCCGCCCGCGTTACGGGTCCGCGATTTTGTCATGGGCGGACGGTACGCGTACCTGCGTCGCATGCGCATGGCGACCGAGGACGACGTCGCCGCGGTCCGCAGAGGCCTGGTCGAAGCGGACGTTGCGGAGCTGGGCGACCGCGTCCTCCAAGAGCTCTCGGGGGGACAACTCCAGCGNGTNCTCGTCGCGCGGGCGATGGCGCAGCAGGCGCCCACGCTCCTCATCGACGAGCCCACCAGCTCCCTCGATCCAGAGCATCAGCTCGGGGTCTTCTCCCTCTTGCGTCGCCTGGTTGAGGAGGAGGGCCGGAGCGCCATTGTCGTGACCCATGACCTGAACCTGGCGGGGCAGTTCGCGACCTCCATCGCGCTCATGGCGGATGGCAAGATCGCGGCGGCAGGAACCCCGCGAGAGATTCTGCTCCCCGAGGTCCTCGAGCCGGTCTATGGGTCCCACTTCCGGTTCGGGACGTGGCCGACGGCGGGGGGCGGCGCGGAGCGGCCTTTCGTCGTACCCTGGGTTGAGTGAGATCGGGGAAGGCCCGGGCCTTCCCCGTATAGAGATCGAGAGAAACCGCGGGCTTCGCCGTTGGTTGACCCCCCGTCGGACGTCCTCCGCCCAGGAACCCAGCGTCATGAGTCGTATCCTCCTACTCGCCACCGTTTCCTTCCTCCTCGCTCCGGCCGTCCTCGCTCAACCGGACCCGCCGCCCAACAAGCGCCGCGCCGAGGTCCTCAAGCGGTTCGACAAGAACAAGAACGGCCGGCTCGATTCCAAGGAGCGCAAGGCTGCCATGGCGTGGCTCAAGGAGAACCGGGACAAGTTGCCGCCGGTCGAAAATCGCGGCCCTGGAGGCGGGCCGCCCCCGCCGGACATGTTCGATAACCCGGGTGGTCGCCCCCCCGGCGGCAGGTCCGGCAGGACCGCCCCCGGTGGCGGAGGCCGTGGCCGCAATGTGCAGGATCGCGTCACCCGCGTGGCCGATCAGTTCGACGCGAACAAGGACGGGCTCCTCGAGCGCGCTGAGCGTGACAAGGCCCGCGCCCATCTCGCTGAGCGGGGGAGCGGCCGTGGCCGTGGTGGTCGTGGCGGCCGGGGTGGCCGGGGGGGCCGCGGCGGTCGCGGTGGTGGCCGCGGTGAAGATGAGCGCGCCGTCGTCGAACCCCATCAAGTCACGAAGGGGTCAGTGAAGCGCTATCCCCAAAAAGGCCTGTACGACGGGGGCGTGTTGCGGACGTTCTTCATCGACTTCGAGGAGGGTGACTGGGCCACCGAGCTCGGTGCTTTCTATCGCACCGATGTTGAGGTCCCGGCCAAGGTCACCGTCGATGGGAAGGCCTACAAGGACGTGGGGATCGCGTTTAGAGGTAACTCTTCTTACTTCGGTGTCAGCGGCAAGAAGAAGTCGTGGAACCTCCGATTCGACGCCACCCACGCCGACCAGAACATCTACGGATACCGCACGCTCAATCTGTTGAACGGTCATTCGGACCCGTCCTTCCTGCACGCGCTCATGTTCACCCAGATCTCTCGGGAGTACATGCCGGCCCACTACTGCAACCTGGTCAAGCTCGTCGTCAACGGGGAGAGCTGGGGCATCTACGTCAATATCCAGCAGTACAACAAGGACTTCCTGCGGGACTTCTACGGCACCCGCCGTGGCGTGCGCTGGAAGGTGCCGGCGGGCGCCGGTAGCGCGCTGAATTACACCGAGGACCTCGAGGCGTACAAGCGCTCCTTCGACATGAAGACCAACTCGGGAGGTGACGAGGCCTGGAAGGCGCTGCAGGAGCTCTCCCGCGTGCTCGCGAAGACCGGCGACGAGGCGGCCCTGCGCAAGGTCCTCGACATCGATGAAGCCCTGTGGTTCATCGCCCTCGACAACATCCTCATGGACGGGGACGGCTACGTTTCCCGAGCCAGCGACTACAACATCTACCGCGACACCAAGGGCCGTTTCCACTTCCTCCCGCATGACAGCAACGAGTCGTTCAAGACCGGCAGCGGCGGACCCGGAAGTCGCAGCTACCCCCGTGACGAGCGCCTGAGTCCGCTGTTCGGCGGCGACATGAACGACCGACCCCTGGTCAAGGCCCTGCTGGCCATCCCGCATGTCCGCGCGCGCTACCTCGCCCACGTCAAGACCATCGTCGACGAGTGGATGGACTGGGATAAGGCCATGGGGCCCGCGTTTCAGGCGTACCACGACCTCATCGCTGACGAGGTGAAGCGCGACGACAAGTGCCTCTATGGTTACGCGGCTTTCAAGTCGAGCCTGGAGGGTCGCTCGAGCGGTCGGTCCCAGTCAGTGCGTAGCTTCGTCGAGTCTCGCCGTGAGTACCTGGTGAACCACGAGACGCTCAGTGGGCCGTGGCCCGAGATCAAGTCGGTGGTGGTTGAGGAGGGCGGCGCCGAGGTCGTGGTCAAGGTCAGCGGGGAAGTGGAGGTCGACCAGGTGCTGCTGCACGTCGCGAACGGCCGTAACGTCCCGTACGACGCGGTGGCCCTGAAGAAGACCAGTGGCGGGAACTGGCGCGGAGAACTGCCTGCCGTCAAGAAGGGCCGGCAGTACTGGTACGTCGAGGCCCGGACGAAGGAGACCGGCCGTGCGGTGTTCCATCCGCGCAAGGCCGAGTCGGCGCCCAATATTCGCAAGGCGAAGAAGTAGCCCGCGGGTCGCGGACGGGCCGCCCGCCGATCATCTCGACGAGCGGCTTCGCGCGCTGACTATCCGTCGTGCTCTTCGTCGCCCCCGAGCTCGGCTTCGAGGCGCTCCGCCTCTTCCTGCAAGGTGATCCAGGACGGGTCCGGATGCTCCGGGTCGATCTCGACCGTGAGCGAGTGGGACTGGGTCTCTCCGTCGACGATCAGGCGCGCGCCGAAGGTCCCGGGGCGCACCCGCCGTCCACCGCCACGACCACCGCGACCACCGCGGCCACCGCGGCCACCGGCGTTGTTGTTGCTGGCGGGCGGCGCGCCGCGCAGGTCCCACGTCGCGTTGTGCAGGCCGGCGTCGGTGCTGACCTCGATCGTGCGGATCACCTTGGCGGTGCCATCGACGATTTCGATCTTGGCTGACGTGGCCTTCTTCTTGAGGTGGTAGGTGAGGGTCGCGCCGGTCGGCGGGTTCTCGCCGACGAAGCGGCGGTTGGTGCCGCCGGTGGAGGTCCCGCTCTTCCAGATGACCGCGCTGACGGGCTTGTAGAAGTGAACGCCCTTCGCCATGACCTTTTCGGTCATCTGGCGGACGGCGTTCACGTTGGTGATCCAGAGGCTGCGGCCGTGGGTCCCGGCGACGACTTCGCCGGACGGCACGTTGATGGCGAAAGCGTGGACGGCGACCGTCGGCAGGTTGCCGTTGAGGCGCGTCCAGTGCTTGCCGCGGTTGATGGAGACGTAAGCGGAGAACTCCGTGCCCAGATAGAGCACGTCCTCGTTCACCGGGTCTTCCGCGATGGTCCGCGTCGAGCCGGCGCCCTCCGGCAGCGAGCCGGTGAGGGAGTGCCAGGTGTCGCCTGCGTCGTTCGTCATCAGCGCGTAGGGCGCGTCATCGTCGCTGCGATGGCCGTCCAGGGTGACGTAGGCGCGCTTCGCGTCGTACTTGGACGCGACCAGTTCGCTGACCCAGCGGGGGCCCGGGACGATGGCGGCGATTGGAGCTCCGGCGGGCTTCTTGTCGGTGGCTCCGGCGGGCTTTTCGCCATCCTTGACGGCTACGGGCTTGCCGCTGACGGTCTCCCCGGCGTCAGCCGAGGGGATGCCGACCTTGAAGCAGTCGATCCAGTTGGTGCCGCCGTCACGGGTGACCCAGAGCGCGCCGTCGTCGGTGCCCACGTAGACGATGTTCGCGTCCTTGGGTGACTCGGCGAGTGCGGTCGCCGCGCCGCGCTCGGTGTTGGTGATCTCCGGTGAGATGTGCTTCATGCCGACGCCACGGTTCAGTGACTTCATCACCACGCTGCCGGCCGTGTAGACGATCTTGTTGTTGTGATCGGAGATGAGGTACGGGGTCTCCCAGTTGAAGCGGACGCGCGGCGTGTTGGAGCCGCCGCTCCCGCGACCACCACGGGCGCGCAGGCTGCCGCGCGCGCCGGTCTCCAGGTCGCGCCAGCCCGGAGGTCCGTTCTGGCTCTGGCTGTAGACGATGTTCGGGTTCTCCGGATCGACGAGGCAGCGGAATCCGTCACCGCCGCCGATGCGGATCCAGTCGTGGTTACGCTGCCCGGTTCCGGCAGTCCGGCTGGGCGCTCCCCAGCTGCCGTTGTCCTGCAGGCCGCCGAACACCCAGTAGTTGCGCTCCTGGCTACAACCCACGTGATAGAACTGGCCGATAGCGGTGTGATTGAGGTGATCCCAGTTCTTGCAGGCATCGTAGGTCACATAGATGCCGCCGTCGCTGCCGTGAATGATGTGGTCGCCGTTGTTGGGGTTGATCCACTCGGCGTGGTGGTCCGAGTGGACGCCGCGCCCTGCGTTGCGCTCGAATTTCTCGCCCCCGTTGGTCGAGCGATACAGCGACGTCCCGAGGACCATGATGTTGTCGGCGTTGGTGGGGTCGACCCGGATCTGGCTGTAGTACATGGGACGCGGGTTGAGCGTGTTGACACGCGTCCACGTTTCCCCGGCGTCCGTTGACTTGTAGACGCCGCCATACTCGTGTCCGTTCGGACCCTGCCGGTCTTGCATGTTCGCGGCCTGGCCGCCCAGCGTTCCGGTGAACGGCGAGCGCGCGCCCTTGGGCCACTTGCCGAGGGTGACCTCGACGACGACGTCCTTCTTGTCACGGACGACCTTGAACGGGACCGTGTCTCCGGCCTTGTGGTTGTGGCATTGCTTGTCGACGTCATTCGAGCTATGGACCCGATGATCGCCGATCGAGAGGACCACGTCGCCCACCTTCAGCCCGGATGTCTTGGCCGGCGTATCCTGGGGCTTCTGGCCGCTCCCCGAGCCGCCTCGGCCGCGACCACGGCCCTGAGAGGCGCCGAATCCGGAGACCTTCACGCCCGCGTCCACCGCCTCGACTCGGAGGCCCAGGAACGGCGCGTCTTCGGGTTGCTTCGCGATCATCTCGCTCTCGACGATCGCCATGACCACGTTCGGGTCCTTGCGGTACCAGTCGATGCCGACCCGTCCGAAGTCGCACGTGGGCAGGCCCTTCGTCATGCGCGTCCATGTCTTGCCAGCGTTCGTCGTCTTCCAGATCCCGCTACCTGGTCCGTACTTCTTGGACGGATCGTTGGTGTCGAACCCGTCGCGCTCGCGCTCGTAGGTCGCCATGAGCAGCGTGTCCGGGTCGGTCGGATGCATGTCGATGTCGATGACACCCGTCATGTCGTCGATGTAGTGGCTCTTGTTCCACGTCTTGCCGCCGTCGGTCGTCTTGTAGAGGCCGCGCTGCTCGTTGGGGCCGTAGAGGCGTCCGAGGGCGCCGACGTACACGATGTCCGGGTTCGTGGGGTGGATCACGATGCACCCGGTCTGAAAGCTCTGGCGGAGCCCCATGTTCGTCCAGGTCTTGCCGCCGTCGGTGGACTTGTAGACGCCGTCGCCGTAGGAGACCGAGTTACGAGGGTTGCCCTCGCCGGTGCCGACCCAGACGATGTCCTTGTTCGACTGGGAGACGCACACGCTGCCGACGGAGACCGTCGACTCATGGTCGAACTGGTGCTCGAAGGTGATGCCGTTGTTGATCGTCTTGAGGAGGCCGCCGGATGCGGTCCCCGCCCACCAGATGCTGGGTTCGTTCTCGTAGACGGCAAGGCTGATGATCCGGCCACCCATGGTGGACGGTCCGATGCTGCGCCAGTGCGTGTCGTCAGCCCACGACGTGGGAAGCTCCTGCGCAGTGGAGGTGGACGCGGCGAGCAAGACGAGGGTGACAAGGAGGATCGACGGGCGGGACATGGTCTTCTCCCGAGGCTACGATGGGGACTAGGACAAAAGTGATGGACCATCCATACTACATCGGACCGACTGAAACTGCCGATTCGCGGAGCGCCGTATGAACGTTGTTGGGCTCCTCCTCCTCTCGCTGGCTGTTTCCTTGATCGTGGACCCGGTCGTGGGGCAGCAGGTGACGCTCATCGAGAGCCCCGCGGGGACCTCCAGCGGGCAGCCCCACCTGGATCGGGGCGTGGACGGGATCGTCCGTATGTGCTGGGTCGAGACCGACGAGCGGTCGGCGCGCCTGCGCTTTTCGGCCTTCAGCCCCGAGGGGTGGTCTGCGCCGCGAACCATCGCCGAGGGAGACCGTTGGTTCGTGAACTGGGCGGACGTTCCTTCACTGGCTGCTGACGCGGACGGCAACCTCCTCGCGCACTGGCTCGAACGGCTCGGTGATGGATCGTATGCGTATGGGGTGCGGATGCGGATCTCCACCGACGGGGGGACGACCTGGGGAGCTCCCTTCTGGATTCACGATGACAGGAGCGCCCAGGAGCACGGGTTCTGCAGCATCCTGCCGAAGGCGAAGGTGGGGCAGATCCAGGACATCACGCCCGGTTTCTGGGTGGTGTGGCTGGACGGTCGCGACATGCCGAAGACCGACGAGATGACGTTGCGGGCGCGCACCGTCGGCATCGACGGCAAGTTGGGAAGAGAGGCCGTCCTCGACCCGCGCGTCTGTGAGTGTTGCCCCACCGCGATCGCCCGTGGTGGCGACGGTCTCCCGCTGATGACCTACCGGGACCGCAGCGGTAAAGACGTCCGTGACATCGCGGTCGCCCGGCATGGGTTGTTCGGTTGGGGCAAGCCAGCGATCCTCCATGACGACCGCTGGACGCGGCCGGGCTGACCGGTGAATGGGCCCGCGCTGGACGCGCGGGGAAATCGCGTCGCGGCGGCTTGGTTCACGCGTGGTGGCGGGGCTCCCAAGGTCATGTTTGCGGTGTCTTCCGACGGTGGTCAGTCGTTTGGTAAGGCGCGGCAATTGCCAGCCAAGGACCCGATCGGTCGCTGCGGTGTCGCCGTTCTGGCGGACGGGTCGGTGGCCGTTTGCTGGCTCGACCTCGTGAACAACGTCGCCGAGCTGCGGGCATCGCTGGACGGTGAGAAGATCATCACGTGTGCGAAGACGTCCGCTGGCCGGGCGTCCGGTGTCCCGGAGATCGTCGCCGAGGGCAAAGGGGCGCTCATCGCGTGGCGTGATGTCTCCAAGCGCCGTGTCCTGACGGCGCGCGTGGTCTGGTGATGCTCTCGCGCCAGGTCTCCGCCCTCTCGGGTTCGGCGCCGGGGCCGGCGACGGAAGACCATCGTGTGAGGGCGGGTTCTGCCACAGGCGGCTACCATGGCGAGGTCCGGAGAAGACTCATGGATCTTGTGCGCATGATGGCCCTGTTGCTGCTGGTGGGAACGGCGGCGGCACAACCGACGGTTCCGAAGGACACGCTGCCTGAGCGTTTCTGGGAGGCGGGCTGGCCGTTTGGACTCGGGGAGCCGCCAGCGGGTTGGAGTGAATCCCTGGGCGTTGATCGCATCGCGCTTGGCCGTGCGCTGTTCTTCGACCCGGTCCTCTCGATTGACCGGAGCGTGGCGTGCGCGTCGTGTCATCGTCCCGACGCTGGTTTCGCGTCCCACGAGGCGCTCCCTCTGGGTGCTGCGGGCAAGCGCGCGCTGCGCCATCCTCCGTCGCTCTACAACCGGGCGCTCGGGACGCTGCACTCGTGGGACGGCAAGGCTCGTTCGCTCCGGGAGCAGGTCGTCTTGCCCATCTCGAATCCCAATGAGATGGGGCTCGCGCTGGAAGATGGGATCGGCCGCTTGCAGGCGGACATCGGATACGTGAGGCGATTCACGTCTGCCTACGGGGGAGGTCCGAACGAGGAACGGCTGGCGGACGCGCTCGCCCTATTCGTCTCTCGGCTGACCTTGGGGGACAGCCCGGTGGATCGCTTTCAGGCTGCGCGGGACCGGGCGGCGTTGACCCAGGAAGAGCGGAAGGGGCTCTGGATCTACGAGAGCAAGGGGCGGTGCTGGTCGTGCCACAGTGGTCCCAACTTCACCGATGAGGCGTTCCACAACTCCGGTATCGGCGTCGTGGACAACCAGCCCGAGGATGGGCGTATGGCGGTCACCGGTGATGTGGCGGATCGCGGTGGGTTCCGGACACCGACGCTGCGGGGGCTCCTCCAGTCGGCTCCGTACATGCATGACGGTAGCCTGAAGACCCTCGAGGAGGTCGTCGCGTTCTACCGACGCGGTGGCAACGACAATCCGTTCCGCGACCCGCGACTCACGCCCTTGGACCTCACGGATGAGGACGCGACCAGCCTCATCGCTTTCTTGAAGGCGCTCTCGCGCCGCGCTCAGGACTGAGCGATCCCCGACGTGGGTGTCGGTGGAAAAAAAAAGAGACGAACACGCTCCGCGGGCTGCGATCGTCTCAATTTAAATGTGTGATGTTTGTCCGACGAGTCCGCGGAGCGTTCGCCACCCTTTACATCGGCCGGGCTGGGAGAGGACCTGAGATAAAAAAGCGCCCGGCGAGGTCTATTTTGCGCGCGGGCCTCAACAGGTGACGATTTGGCACGTCAGGTTGTGGCTCAGGCCTGCTCCGTAGGCTCCGGCCGGGTCTTCCAGCGGCGATGGGTCCAGAGCCACTGGGCCGGTTCAGCGCGCACGTATTGTTCGATCTCGGCCGTGACGGTCTGCATCAGTCGCTCGACCTCGGCGTCTCGCTCGGCGCCCGGGCGGGGCAGATGGGGTGCGCCGATCTGGAATTCGAACTCCAGGGGACGACCGGTGCGGCGACTCACGATCGTGAATAGGGGGCGTCCGGATCGAAACGCGAGGACCGCGGCCGTCGGCGCGGTGGCAGCGGGGACACCGAAGAAGTCGACCCAGACGCGGCGTCCGCTGCGGCGGTTGATATCCACCATCACGCCCAGCATGCGGCCCTTGCCGAAGCAGGACACCAGCTCGCGCGTGCCGCCGCGGTTGTCGACGAGCTGCTGACCGTGTCGCGTACGCGCCCCGCGGATCCAGCGTTCGAGGTACGGGTTGTCCAGCGGCCGTACCAGGGTCGCGGCGGGGATGTCGAATAAGGGCGACGCGAGCCCGAGAACCTCGTAAGCGCCGAAGTGGGCCCCCGCGATCACCGCGCCTCCCTCCTTGATGGCCACCTGGAGTTGTTCGAGGGCGTCTCGGTCGGGGACCGTGATGCGGGCCTTGAGGCGGTGGCCGTTCCTCGGCAGTCGTGCCAGCTCCATGAACGACAGCGTCAGGTTGGCGAGGGATTTCCTCCCGAGCCGGTCGGGGTCCGGCGCCTCGGGGCCGTCGCCGAACGCGAGCTTGACGTTCTCCCGGACGACCTTTCGACGGCTGCTGATGACGCGGTAGAGGAGCCGACCGATGACGCGAGATGTCGGCGCGAGCATCCGTGCCGGCATCAACTGGACGCCGAACAAGAAGCCGCGTGCGAGCGCGAACTCAAGGACGTTGCGGAGCCGGCTGCGGCGACGGGCCATAGGCGACGAAATGGTAGCAGTCTGCCGGGACTCCGCCGGGGTCCTCTCGACGCCCTTTGGCGGCTGGCGCTGCATTTCACCTGTCAGCCGAGGAGTGGTGGCGGCCAACGGGTCGGACGGGGCCCTGCAAGAAGGGGGATCAGGGCCGCCAACCAGGTAGCCGCGCGGCTATGCTCATCCCATGACGACACTGAAGGGCAAGACAGTCCTCATCACCGGGGCCAGCCGGGGAATCGGCAAGGCCATCGGCGTTCGGGCGGCTCGAGACGGGGCCAACGTCGCGGTCCTCGCGAAGACGGTGGAGCCCAACCCCAAGCTCCCGGGCACGATCCATGAAGCAGCGGCCGAGATGGAGGCCGCCGGGGGCCAGGCCCTCGCCGTGGCCTGCGATCTGCGTGACGAGGAGGCCGTTTGCGCTGCTGTCGCCGCTACGGTTGATCGGTTTGGTGGCATCGACGTCCTGGTGAACAACGCGTCGGCCATCTGGCTCGCGGGCATCTCCGAGACGCCCATGAAGCGCTTCGACCTGATGCATCAGGTGAACGTGCGCGCGACGTACCTCGCGACCCAGGCCTGTCTCCCGCACCTCGAGCGGGCGGAGAATCCGCATGTGCTCGTCAACGCGCCGCCCGCCGATTGCGACAGCAAATGGTTCGGGGCGTATCTCGCGTACGCCCTGGCGAAGCACGGCATGAGCCTCTGTGTCGTCGGGCTCTCTCAGGAGCTGCGTTCCAAGGGGATCGGGGTCAACGCGCTATGGCCCCGGACCACCATCGCGACCGCCGCCATTCAGAACCTCCTGGGCGGTGACGACATGGTGCGGCGGAGCCGCCGGCCTGAGATCATGGCTGACGCGGCTCACGCCATCCTCGTGCGGGACGCCAAGACCTGTACGGGGAACTTCTTCATCGACGACGAAGTGCTCGCTGAGGAAGGGGTGACGGATCTGGTCCAGTACGCGGTCGATCCGACAGCTGATCTGCAGGGCGATCTGTTCCTCTGAGGTCGCCGACGCGTCGCCCGGGTGTCTCGATATGGGGCATATACCGCTGATCTGCGGCGCCCCTGTGACTCATATTGGGCGATTTGACGCAGCTCTGGGACAGCCGGGTGGCTATTACGACAGGACCCGCCGTGCCGTGAGACGGGCGCTGCCCATCCACGGGACCGGGCCTGGGTGGGTACCGGGCCCGCAGAGGAATAGCCCCGGGAGCGGCGTTGAGTGGTCCGCGCAGGCGACCGAGGGGCGCAGGGAGAGCAGCTGATCCAGGGCCACCTCGCCGTGGTGGACGTGACCCCCTCGCAGTCCCAGCTCGGACTCCAGGTCGGCAGGAGTGAGCGTCTCCTGGCCGACGATGCGGTTCGTCACGTGAGGTGCGTGCCGCGCCAGGGTGGCGAGGATGCTGGTGGTGAGGGCGTCGCGTGTCTCGTCGGACCAGCCCTCTCGGAGCTCGAACGGGGCGAAGTGAGCCATGATCGAGACCACGTGGTGGCCCTCGGGGGCGAGCTCGGGGCTGCCGAGTGAGGGCACGTGGATGTCGAGGATCGGGTGCTCGCTCATCTCCCCGTACTTGATGGAATCGAATGCCCGCTCGAGGTGATCAAGGGAGCCTGCGGTGCGGACCACGTCGACCGGGCGGTCGTCGTCCCCCACGAATGGAGCCGGTCCTTCGATGGCGAGGTGCATCTTCGCGGTCGTTCCACGGCATCGCCATCCCGAGATGTCGCGGACGAGGTTGGGGGGTAAATCCGTCGGTCCGAGGAGATCGAGCAACGTGGTTTGAGGATCGAGGGCGGAGGCGACGACGGCCGCGTCGACGGTGTCGCCTCGGGCGAGCGTGACGCCCACCGCGCGATCGTCGCGGCAGCGGATGGAGGTCACCCGGCTGTTGGTGCGAACCTCGACGCGGTTCGCTCGCAGGCAATCCTCGAGCGCGTCGACGACGGCCGACGCCCCGCCGACCACGTCCTGGCCAGCCGTCACCTCCCGGAACAGCAGGGTCGCCGCGGTGCCGGCGGACCATGGGCCGCCCCACAGCCCCTCCATTGCTGGCGCCGCGATCCCAGCCTTCAGTCCATCGTCCTCGAACCACTCGTCGAGCCAGTCGGCGGCGCACATGGGCGGCACGCGCAGGAACTCGGTCATGTCCCGTCGCCCCAGCTTGCGCATCTTGGCGCCGAGGCGCAGCGCTGGCCATGCCAGGCGTGGGAGCGACGCGTCCAGCGGCGGCGCTGGGCTGTCGAGCAGGCTATGGACGACGGGGGACACCTTGTCGATCCACGCGCGCCACGCGTTGAACCGTTCGGCGTCGGGGCCTGAGATGCCATCGTGGTTGACGGCGATGTCGTCCTGACCTTCCGAGACCAGCAGCGTCGTCGCGTCACGGCGGATCAGTCCGTGGTTCTCAAGCTCGAGGCGTCGCACCACGTCCCGTTGCAGGCGCGATGCGTCGTGCAGGATGCCGGGTGCGGCGAAGCCGTCGTGGAACGATCGACGGGCGGCGAGGCCACCGAGGACGTCACTGGCTTCGAGGACGACCACATGTCGTCCGGCCTTGGCGAGCAAGCCGGCGGTCGCGAGACCTTCGATATTGGCGCCGATGATGATCGCGTCGTAGGTGCTCATCGGTTCACCATCGCCTCAGCATGGCCTCTGCCGCGTTCTTGCCGGGCGCGCCCATGATCCCGCCCCCCGGATGTGTGCCCGATGCGCACATCCACAGGTCCTTGATGGGGGTCTTGTAGCGCGCCCACTGGGCGGTCGGGCGCTGGAAGAACAGCTGTTCCAGTGAGAGCTCTCCGTGAAAGATGTTGCCCTCTGTTAGCCCGAACTGCTGCTCGAGATCCCAGGGGCTGAGGACCTGCCGGTGCAGGATCAGGTCCTTCAGGTTGGGGCAGTATTCGGCGAGCGTGTCAATGACCGCATCGCCGAAGGCCTCGCGCTGGTTGGGCCAGTCCTGCGCTCCCTCCTTCAGCTTGTAGGGGGCGTACTGCACGAAGATGGACATCACATGTTTGCCCGCTGGTGCGATCGAGGGGTCGGTCAGGCTGGGGATGACCACGTCCATGAATGGGCGTCGAGACCAGGCGCCGTACTTGGCTTCGTCGTACGCCCGTTCCAGGTAGTCGATGGAGGGAGCGATCGTGATATCGCCACGCAGATGGGGGCCCTCTCCGGGCATCGACACGAAATCGGGGAGCCCGTCGAGGGCGAGGTTCACCTTGCCCGAGCTCCCGCGCATCTTGAAGCGCTCGATGTCGCCGACGAACTGATCGGGGAGCTTGTCCCTTCCCACCAACTTCAAGAAGGTGAGGTGCGGGTCGAGACCGGAGACGATCTTCTTCGCGCGCAGCTCGTCACCGTTCGCTAAGACCACGCCGTGCGCCGCGTCACCATCCACCAGGATCTGCGCGACCGGCGCCTCCGTGCGGATCTCGGCGCCGAAGCTCCGCGCCGCATCGGCGATCGCGTTGCTGACGCCGCCGGTGCCCCCGCGGGAGAATCCCCACGAGCGATAGGCGCCGTCGATGTCACCCATGTAATGGTGCAGGAGGACGTACGCGGTCCCTGGAGAACGTACGCCCTGGAACGTCCCGATGATGCCGCTGACCGACATGGCGGCCTTCAACTCCGGCGATTCGAACCAGCGGTCGAGGAAGTCGGCCGCGGACATGGTCATCATGCGGGCCTGCAGGGTGCGTGCGTCGGTGTCGAGCTCGCCGAAGCGGCGTCCAAGACGCAGCAGGTCCATGATGGCGCGGAGCCCGGGCCGGCTCGGGTCGGGCGGCGTCATGCTGAGGACGGGCTTGACCAGGCGTCCCACCTGGCTCATGGCCGCGCCGAACTCCGGATAGGCGTCCGCGTCCCGCGCCGAGAACTGGGCGATGGCGCGGCGTGCTTGGCCCGAATCCGGACCGCGGTACAGCGCGCGGCCGTCAGGCAGCGGCGTGAAGGTGGACTCCAGGGGGATCAGATCCAGTCCGTGACGCGGCAGGTCCAACTCTCGGATGATCTCCGGACGCAGCAGGCTCACGACGTAGGAACAGACCGAGAAGGTGAATCCGGGGAACACCTCTTCTGAGACCGCTGCGCCGCCGAGGACGTGGCGCCTCTCCAGAACGCAGACGCTCTGCCCCGCTTTCGCGAGGTACGCGGCGCACGTGAGTCCGTTGTGACCCCCGCCGATCACGATCGCGTCGTACGTCGTCCCCATCAGGTCCGCTTCCTCTCCGGGTCGAAGAACGGCCGCTTGACCACGGTCGCCGTGACCTTGTGGCGACGGAACTCCACGGTCTGCTCGATCCTCAGTCGCGTCCCAGTGGCGGAGTGCGGCGTCTTGACGCTCGCCAGGGCCAGGTTCTTCTTCAGCAGGGGAGACCAGGTTCCCGACGTCGCTTGCCCGACCTGTTCCGTTCCCGAATACACGGGAATGGGTGTGCGCCACGCCGCGGCGGGGAGGTGCGGTGGTAGGCCGACGCGTTCGTACAACTGTTCGAGCTCCTCCCAATCGATATCGAGGCCGACGAACTGCCAGGTGGGTGACTTGCTAGAGGCGATGAGCGCGTCCTGACCGATGAAAGGTGGCCGGTCCACCTCCACGGTCCATCCGAGCCCGATCTCCCACGGGGTCGACATGCGGGACCGCACCTGCGCGCGCATGGCGCTGTAGTAGTCGACGTCTTGCAGGATGAACCCTGCCTCGACCCGCGTCATGTCGAGGGCATCGAGCCCTGCGGGTTGCAGGGCGTGGTGGCGGCCGGCGCCGGCGATCGCGTCCCAGACCCGCAGGGCCTTGCTGGCCGGTAGCCACACTTCGTAGCCGAGGTCACCGGTGTAGCCCGTGCGTGAGATCTCGACGGGGACGCCGTCGATGCTGGTCTGCGTGATGCGAAAGAAGCGTAGGCCATCCACGGCCCCGTCGGTGGCGTCGTTCAACAGGTCTTTGCTGCGTGGCCCCTGCACGGCGAGCGCCGCCGTCTCCTCGCTGGTGTCGGCGATGTTCACGTCGAACCCACGGGCGTGACGGTCGAACCAGTGGAGGCTCGGACTCGCGGTAGTGCAGCGCCAGTGGTCGTCGTCGATGCGGGCGATGGTCCCGTCATCGATGAGGAAGCCGTCGTCGTTGCACAGGGCTGCGTAGGTCACGCGCCCCGGTTTCAGGCGGCTGATGTCGCGGGCCCAGACGTACGACAGGAAGCGCGCGGCGTCAGGTCCGGTGACCGTGTACTTGCACAGCGGCGACACATCGAGGACCCCCGCCGCGTGTCGGAACGCATGGTATTCGGCCTCGCCGCAGGGGCCGTAGTGACAGACGGCCAGGAACCCGGCCCAGGTCTTCCAGGCGTGGCTCTCGCAGAGGGGCGCGGTGCGGGGGTGAAACGGACTCGGACGGGGCACACTCTAGTTAGAATCGAGATCGTCCTTGGAGTCAAGGCGTCGGTGCCATGATTGGCGACCCCGAGCACCCTCGCCGCCCCCGGTTCAGCCGATGAGGTCCCGCAAACGAGTGAAGAAGTCGTCGGCGAACCTCTGTGCCGCCGCGCCGAGGAGGCGCTGGCCGACGGCCGCGATCACACCTGAGACCTTGGCGTCAGCGGCCCACGTGAGGGCTGTGCCGTCGCTCCCTGACTCGAGCTTGATGTGCGCCGTTCCGCTGAGGTATCCGACCGGGCTCTTGGCAGCGATGGACATGGCGTAGGAGGCCGGCGCGACGATCTCGGAGAGCGAGACCGTGGCCTTGAAGCGCCCCTTGATGGCGCCGATCCCGACCTTGACCGTGGCTGCGTAGCCGCGGACCCCGTCCTCTTGGTCTGGGAGCTCTTCCAGGGTCTCGCATCCCTTGATGCAACGACGGAGCGTCTCAGGATCGAGGAGTCGATCAAAGAGCGCGTCCGGGGTTCCGTTCAGCTGGGCGGTGCCCCCTAACTTCAAGCGGAGCCCCCGGCCCTCGCCGCGGCGGTCTCGAGCGCCCGTCGGGTGAAGACCGCGGCGAGGTGGCTGCGGTAGGCGGACGAGGCGTGGATGTCGTCGAGCGGCGTGAAACCGCCGACGGCGTGAGCCGCTGCGGCCTCCAGGCCATCACCGATCGCGGCCTCGACGGCCGCCGCGCGGTACGGAGCAGTCGCCACGCCGGTGATGCCGACCCTGGCCGACGTGACCTTGCCGCCGTCAACCTCGACGAGCGCCGCGACCCCACAGAGCGCGAAGCCTGACGCCTGCTGCTCCATCTTCAGGTAAGCGCCGCCCTGGGCAGCCTGCGTCGGGACGGTGATCGCGGTGAGGATCTCGCCCTCGGCGATAGCGGATTCCATCAGGCCCACGAAGAAGTCGGACGCCGCGACCGTGCGTTCACCTGCCGGGCCGACGAGGACCATGGACGCGTCGGCGGCCAGCAGCGCGGCCGGCCAGTCTGCCGCCGGGTCTGCGTGGACGACGCTGCCTCCGATCGTGCCCGCGTTGCGAACCTGCAGGTCGCCGATCTCGCCGGCGCATTCGCAGAGCATGGAGCAGTGACCGCTCACGACGTCGGATTGCTGGATCGTGTCGTGGGTCGCCGCTGCGCCGATGCGCAACGTCCCGTTGTCCACGGCGATCGTGCTCAGTGAATCGATCTTGCGCAGATCGACCACCATGCCGGGCCGGGCGAGCCTCAGCTTCATGAGCGGGAGCAGGCTGTGGCCGCCGGTGAGGATCTTGGCCTCATCGCCGTGTTCCTGGAGGAGGCTGAGGGCCTCGTCGAGCGTGGCGGGGGCCGCGTAGTCGAATTCAGCCGGGATCATTAGTTTGCCTCCTGGATCGCCTGCCACACGCGATGTGGGGTCAGCGGCATATCGATGTGCTTCACCCCGAGCGGACGCAGGGCGTCGCAGACGGCGTTGACGATGGATGGCGTGGAGCCGATCGTCCCCGCCTCACCGACGCCCTTGGCTCCCAGGGGGTTGACCGGGGTCGGCGTCTCGGTGCGGTACGTCTCGAAGCGGGGGAGCTGGAACGCCTTCGGGACCGCGTAGTCCATCAACGACCCGGTAACCAGGTTCCCGTCGTCGTCGTAGACGACGCGCTCGTAGAGCGCCTGCCCCAGGCCCTGGGCGATGCCCCCGTGGACCTGCCCATCGACGAGCATGGGGTTGATGACCTTGCCGCAGTCGTCGACGGCGATGTAGCGGAGGAACTCGATGGTCCCGACCTCAGGGTCGACTTCCACGATGCAGATGTGGGTGCCGAACGGGAACGTGAAGTTCTCCGGCTCGTAGAACGCCGTCGCCACGAGCCCTGGCTCCGTATCCGGGGGCAGGTTGGCGGCGCCGTGGGCGGCGAACGCCACCTCGCCGAACGCCATCGACTTCTCCGGTCCGGTGAACGTCCCGTCCTCGAATGTGACCTGGTCGGTGTCGCAGCCCATCAGGTGCGCCGCGAACCGGGTCGCCTTGGCGATGACCTGGTCGAGGGCGCGCCACAGGGCGGTGCCGCCGACCGCGATCCCGCGGCTGCCGAAGGTCCCGACGCCGTACTGCACGACCGAGGTGTCGCCGTGCACGACCTCCACCTTGTCGATGTCGCAGCCCAGTCGGTCAGCCCCGATCTGCGCGAACGAGGTCTCCTGGCCCTGGCCGTGGGGGGACGTGCCCACGATCAGAGAGGCCGATCCGTCCGGGTGCACGCGGACCGTGGCCGACTCCCAGCCGAAGCCGCCGCACGGCATGCCCTTGCTGGGTCCCAGGGCGCAGATCTCCACGTAGCTGGAGACGCCGATGCCGACGTAGCGACCGTTGGCGCGGGCCTCCGCCTGCTCCTTGCGCAGCGCGTCGTAGTCGCAGACCTCGAGCGCCTTGTCGAGGGTCTTCATGTAGTCGCCGCTGTCGTAGCTCAGGCCGGTCGCCGTCTCGTAGGGGAACGTGTCGGGGAAGTTGCGCCGGCGCACGTCCATGGGGTCGAGGTCGAGCTCGGCCGCCACGCGGTCGACGCAGCGCTCGATGACGAACGTGGCCTCCGGGCGCCCGGCGCCGCGGTAGGCGTCGGTGGACATGGCGTTGGTGAACGCGCCCTTCACCGTGATGGTGATGTGGGGGATCGCGTACGCGCCGGAGAGCATGAGCCCCGTGATGGCGGGCATGGCCGGCGTCAAGAGGTGGTGGTAGGCACCGAGATCAGCCGTCACCTTGTAGTTGAGGCCGTAGATCTTCCCGTCGTTGCCGACGGCGAGGTTGATCTTGCCGACCTGGCCGCGACCGTGGATGGTGCTGTTGAAGTTCTCGCTGCGCCGCTCGATCCACTTCACCGGGACGCCGCACTGGCCCGCCAGGAAGGCCATGAGCGCCTCTTCGCGGTACACGTTGAGCTTGCTGCCAAATCCACCGCCCACGTCCGGTGCCACCACGCGCAGGCGGGTCTCGGGGATGCCGAGCATGCCGGCGGTGAACGTCCGCACCAGGTGGGGGATCTGGGTCGAGGTGTGGAGCGTGTATTCGTCCGTGCCAGCGTCGTGCTGGCCGATGACGCCCCGCGGCTCGATGGCGATCGGTGCGAGGCGCTGGTTCACGATGGGTTGGGAGACGACCCGGTCTGCCTTCTTCTTGGCCTCTTCCCATGTGAGCTCACCACCGGCCAGCTCCCAGTCGAAGGCGAGGTTGCTGCTGAGGCTGTCGTGGATCCTCGGCGCGTCGTCAGCGAGGGCCTTATCGGGATCGACGACCGCGGCCAGGGGTTCCCAATCCACCTCGACGGCCTCGAGCGCGTCGAGGGCTTGGCCGATCGTCGCCGCGACGACCGCGACGACGGGTTCGCCGACGAACCGGGCCTTCTTCTCAGCGAGCACCGGGCACTTGGGAGACTCCACGGTTTCCGGGATCGTGGCCGCGCGTGGGACGCCGCCGATCCACTCCGTGTCTTCGCCTGTGAACACGCCGATGACGCCGGGCATCGCCTTGGCTGCGGCGACGTCGTACCCGTTAATGCGGGCGTGGGCGAACGGGGAGCGGAGGATTGCGCAGTGATGGAGGTTCGGCAGGTTGACGTCGCCGACGTACTTGCCCAGTCCCCGGATGAAGCGCCGGTCTTCCTTGCGCTTGACGGGTTTGCCGATGAACGCCCCACTCATGAGGAGATCCTCTCTGCGGCGGTGAGCACCGCATCGACGATGTTCTGATATCCGGTGCAGCGGCAGAGGTTCCCCTCCAGTGCGTGGCGCACCTGCGGGTCGTCCTTGGCCATGCCCCGTTCGATGACCTCGACCGCCGTCATGATCATCCCCGTGGTGCAGTAGCCGCACTGCAGCCCGTGCTTGTCCCGGAACGCCGTCTGCAACGCGTGCAGCTCGCCGTCCTGCTCCAGGCCCTCGATGGTCGTGACCTCTTGCCCATCACACTGGACGGCCAGGCGGGTGCACGACTTGATGGCCTTGCCGTCCACCAGGACAGTGCAGGCGCCGCACAGAGACGTCTCGCAGCCGACGTGGGTGCCGGTCAGGTCGAGCTCGTCGCGCAGAAGATGGCAGAGCAGGGTCCGCGGCTCTACGTCCGCTGATCGCTGCGCCCCATTGACGCGCAGATTGATGTCCATGGGAATCCTCTTCGGGTTCGGGGGACTGGATAGGAGGGGCACTCTACACCGGTCCGGTGCGTCCGTTAACAGAGTCCTGTGGGCCCCGGGTCCATCGGGCGGTCGCGGCCATCCACGATGTCTCGCGATTCCCGGCGGGCCGGTGCTACTCTTCCTTCGGATGGCGCACCCGATTCTCTTCTACGACGGCGTTTGCGGCCTCTGCAACCGCACCGTCCAGTTTGTTTTGAGCCGGGATTCCGAGGACCGGTTCCGTTTCGCCGCCCTGCAGAGCGACCTGGCGGAGGAGACGCTGGAGCGGCACGGTCGGGCTGCGGTCGACCTGGATGCGGTGGCCCTGGTCCTTGATCCGGGGGCCCGGACCGAGCGGGTGCTCGTTCGCTCACGGGCGATCCTGAAGGTCGTGGGGTCTTTGGGGTGGCCCTGGAAGGCGGTCCTGGTGCTGTGGCCCATTCCCAGTTTCCTGTTGGACCTCCCATATCGCCTCGTCTCGCTGGTGCGATATCGACTGTTCGGGCGCTATGAGCGGTGCCCTCTGCCCACGCCGGAGCAGCGCTCGCGATTCCTCGACATCGAAAATAACGGAGCCCGCGAGAACTGACGACGTTTCGTGACCTGTATGGCCATGACACGCAAACACGTCGCAGGTCTGATGCTCCTGCTGGTCTCTTCCCTGGCAGCCGTGATCGGTCTGCCGCTGCTGGGCTCGATGGCGAGGTCCGGATCAGCGCGGTCGGTTCCGGTCGTGGTCCGTTCGGTCATGGGGGGAGCGGAGTTCAACAAGGGGGCGGCGGTGTCCGCGACGATCGAGACGGCGCCCTTCGAGGAGCCCCAGGTCGTCGCGCCGCCGAGGTCGGTGCCCAGCCCGGCGGACGATGGGCCGTCGCTGGGGACGAAGACGGTTCACCTGTCCGGTGTCGTCATCGACACAGATGGGACGCCGCTCGCCGCGGCTGAGGTTTCCCTCCTCGTGTTGCGGGCGGATGCCGCGGGGGGGCAGCGCTGGAGCACTCGGATACAGAACGCGACGGCGGGGAGCGACGGCAGGTTCGCGTTCACGCATTCGGCGCTTGATGCGCGTCGTCAGTACGCCGTGATCGCAGAGTCGGAGCGGTTCTACCAGCGTGACGTGGTCCGCGTCACACCGGGCGCGCGCGACGTGGAGATCGAGCTGGTTGAGGGGTCGACGATGCAGGGCAGCGTCGTCGGTTGGCGGGGGCCTCCGCTTGCATCCGCCCACTTCGGTCGTGCCCTCACTGTCGTCGTCCGTGGATTGTCCGGAGCGGTCCGTCACAACACGAGGGTTGATCGTCCGGCCCCGCCTACGATGTACGTCGCAGAGGTCAACAAGGACGGCACGTTCTCGTTGCATGGGCTGCCGCCCGGATCGGCGTCGGTCTCCGTGGAGGCCGCGACCTCTGCGCCGCCGCTGGTTCGCTACGAGGGAGTACCGGTCCCGGAGCAGCGTCCGGTGGTGGACCCACGTATTCAGCCGATCGATCTGCGTGGTGCTGCGCGCTGGGCGACCATCACGGTTCGAGACCCTCGGGGCGCGCCTCGCTCGGGTGTGATGGTGCGCGTCTTCGTGGCCGACGGATCGCGGATGGCCTTCGCCGGGGCCACCGGGGCCAACGGCCGCTGGGCGTTTCCCGTCGGAGCTCCGGTCCGTGTGGGCGTCGGCTCTCCGAACACCGCCTGGGCCTCACTTGAGGGTGTGGACGGTGATCGGGAGGTGGTGCTGGGGGCCGGAATGAGTCTGACGGTTCGATTCGTCGGTGCCGAGGTGCCGACCACCGGGAGTCCGTGGATCCTGGCCACCCTCGAGTATCTCGGACCTGCGGCCGCTCCCGCGCGGCGGCGGGGCCTCGCGCTGGGCCGTCAGTGCGTTGATGGCGACCCGCTCCGCTTTCTCGCCCCAGGCGCGGGGCGCTACCGTGTCGGCCTGACGGCGGCCTGGACGAAGCAGCCATTTGGCTGATTCTCGTCAGCCCTCCTGGGCGTGACCCGGGTCGTGACGCTGGAAGCGGGCCAGAGCACCCTCGTCGTTCCTCTCGACGTTGCAGAGCTCTCCCGGATGGTCGATACGTTCTGTTCGTCCAGCTCGCGCGCGAGGTAGGGCCCCGCATCGGTCGCTCCAGACGGACCGCGCGGCGGCACCCGTGACAGGGTCGTTACGGATTCGTGCCTAAGATGGGGCACCCCGGCGGCATCCATGTCGTGGGGAACCTGATCATGAGTCCGATCGAACGATCACGCTTCGAGACGCTGGTTCGCACGCACCACGAGGTGGTGTTCCGAGCGGCGTTCCAGATCCTGCGGAACGATGACGAGGCCCTGGACGTCACCCAGGAGGTCTTCCTGTCGGTGCTCGAGGAGCGCCAGCGGCTGGACGAGGCGGACGACGAGGGACGGGTCCTCCGATGGATCGCGGCCAAGCGGGCGCTCATGCTGCTGCGTGGAGCGAGCCGCCGCCGCCAACGAGAGGATCGAAACGCCATGAACCGCGAAACGACTCGTGATCACGATGACGTCGTCGCCAACGATGAAGCGCAGACCCTGTGGGGCTGCGTGTCTGATTTGCCGGAGGACCTGCGTCGCGCCGTCGTGTTGAGATTCCAGGAAGGGATGACCTACGACGCCATGGGCGGCGCGCTCTCTTGCTCCGGCCCGACGGCCCACGATCGTGTGCGGCGCGCCTTGCAGAGGCTGCGAGAGATGCTGCCGGTCCTCGGCCTCGTCGGCGTCGCCGCCGGTCTGGAGAAGGCGCTGGCGGCTCAGGTCTTCGTCGCTGTGCCGACGGGACTACGGGGGAAGTTGCTGGCGCTGGGGTCGGCGAAGGCCGCGGCGTTCAGCGGAGGGGTCACTGCGGGGACGCTGGTGGCTTCGGCGTGTGCGGTCGCCATCGCGGTGGCTGGGGTCTGGATCGGTATCAACCCCGGCGCGGAAACGGCGGGCTGGAACCCGGACCCCATCGGTAGCGCGGTCGGTCCGCCGACCGCGTCGGGAGAGGATGAGGGTGACAGGGGAGGGACCCGGACCGACCGCTTTCGAGAACAGCCGGCCCCCCGTCGTGAGGCGGAGGTGGCTGTCGCGCCCGTGCGCCCGTCTTCGCCTGTCGGCGTTGACGAGGGACCGCTCGCCACCATCACGGGGCGGGTGGTCGATCCCCAGCACGTTCCTCTCGCGGATATCGACGTGGCGGCGGAGTCCGAGGAACGCGCGGGGAAGTTCGCCAGGCATGTGGTGCGTGGGCGCACGGATGCGCGGGGCGCCTACCGGATCGCGGTACCGGCTCCGAACGCGGACGGTGACGCGTACAGGTTGGTGTTCTCCCACGCCGATCGCATCACCCGGCGCGGCGCCGCGTTCACCGTGCGCGCGGATGACGAGTCGCGACGAGACGACCAGCTGCTTGCGCGCAGCTCGGACGATCGGGAGGGGGATTACACTCTGGATATCAAGGCCGTGAGCGCTGATGGCAACCCGGTGCCCACCGTGGCCCTCTCCGTATGGCGGCGGCTCGCCACGGAGCAGGGGTTTCGCAGCGTTCATGTCGGCGGCGCACGGGTTCCGGTGAGCGGTGTCGTTCGCGTCGAGGGCAAGTGGCTTGGCACCAAGATCGTCCGCGTTGACGCAGCTCGCAGCGGCTACATGCCGCTGGAGGAGTCGTTCCACATCAGCACCCCGGGCGCACACACGCGGGTCGTGGTCATGCGGCGCGGGCTAGAGATCGCAGGGTCCGTTACGGATGTCGATGGCGCGCCGATCCCCAACCTTGACGTGTACGGCTACAAGGACCGTCGCGCGGGTTGCCTGACCGACGCGCAGGGTCGCTTTCGCATCGTGGGACTCGATCCAGCGATCTGGACGCTGTACTTCGGCGGTGGTGCGTGGTCGCGAGGCGAGATGACGGTCGCGGCGGGACGCGCCGGCCTGAACATCAAGCTGAAGCGGAAGGACGATCCCACTGACCGCGGTCTTCACCTCGCCGAGCTGCACGGGCACGTCGAGGACGCGGAGACGGGGGAGCGGCTCGCGCTCGACCGCTGGGGCTTCGATCTCGACGTCCGCGCGGTGCCAGAGAAGCTCGCGTCCTCGTCCACCGAGGATGTCCTCCCGCGTTTCCTCAGTCCGCTGATGGCGCAGCGGGCGCAGCAGGGCCAGCGGCTCGCAGGGGAGAAGCCGCCTACGAGCTTCCACAAGGACGGCTTGCCTCCGGGTGCCTACGTGATCGACGTGCGCCGCGACGGCTACGCGCCCTGCCTGTTCGGCCCGGTCCGGCTCGGGGCGGGGGAGCTGCGTACGGGGATCGTCATGCGGCTTGAGCGTCCAGCGGAAGCGAGGGGTCGCGTCCTGGCTGCCGACGGCAACCCGGTGGCGGGGGCTTTTGTGTTCACGATCGGGCGCGGTCCGGCGTCTCAGCAGACGCTCGCGGAGCGCGATCGCGCCATCAAGAAGTCCAAGGGGCGGGGGACCCAGTACTGGGGCGGGTTCGTCAAGACCGATGACGCAGGGTACTTCGCGCTTGGTGGCCTGCCCGCGTCACTTGCCCTCGATGTCGTCGCGGTTCATCTGGATCACGAGCCCGCCGCCCCGCGGCCCGCGGGGTTGACCGTGGGGCAACAGACGACGGGTCTCGATCTCCGCATGGGCGCGGTGCGCTGACCTTCGCGCTCGCGCGGCGCCGCGGCCGCCGTCGCTCGATGCGGTTACCGGGTCCGCGCCCGTAACTCGTGTGCGATCTCGAGTAATCCGGCGACGTGGCGGCCCATGGACACGTCGTCGCGCGGCTGCCCGCGATCCCGGCGGCAGATCTCTTCGAGGGCGGCGGACAGCGCCGCCGCGTCCCTTGGGTCGTTAATGACGATGCCCTGGTCGCCGACCTCGTCCCATGCCCCCGCATGGCGCGTCGTCAGCACGGGTAGCCCGGCGGCCAACGCCTCGAGCACCACGCGGCCACTGGAGTCGTAGAACGTGGGGTGGGCGAGGGCGTCGACGGTGGCGAGGAGATCTGGGACGTCGTCACGGGGTCCGAGGTGGTGTACGCCGCGGGCCGGAGGTGCGGGATCGCCTCCGACGAGCAGCAGCCGCACATCGTCGCGGGCGAGGCGTCTGTGGGCTGAGATGAGCTGGGGCACACCCTTCAGGCGTGCGTTGGTTGCGGCGGCCAGGATCAGGGTCGCGTCATCGGGCACGCCCAGGTTCGCGCGGTCGAGCGGCCGGCCCGCACTCACGCGCTCCAGGTCCACCCCGTTGCGGGCGACGCGGATGCGTGACTCGTCGAGCCCGTACCACCGTCGTCCCTGCTCCGCGACGTATTCCGACAGGGCGACGAGCATCGGGCCGCGGACGTCCGCGAGGAGCCTTCGTTCGCGACGAACCAGCTCCTTGCGAGCGCCGGTCGTGACGTGAGATGAGAGGAACCTGCGCGCCGGGTTCGGGCGGCTCGCCGCGCTTCGAGCGTAGGCCTCGGGGTAGATCCCGCCTCGTGGTACGTACAGGTCGCAGCGGACGGGCAGGTGCGAAACGACGACGTGCGTCGATTGGTGAGACTCGGAGACGCCTTCGGCGGCGCGCAGCAGCGACCGGGTCTGCGCGAGGCGGGTCCCCCCGGAGACGGGGAGCTGCTCGAAGCCCGCGAGCGGGATGTCGTCTCCCGGGTGGCGCGGCGCGGCGAGGGTGACGCCGGCCCCCGCGGCGGCGAGCGCGGTCAGGCACTCACGGATGGAGCGTTCCTGACCGCCGCGCCGCGGATCGAGGCCGCCGGCGATGACCAGCAGGTCAGGCGTTGACATGGATGTTGGGGTCCCCGCGGGCGATCTTGCGTTCCGCGTGGCGACGGATCTTCATGCTCTTGCGCCGGACGGCGCGAGCGAGGGAGGCGACCTGCCGTCGTGACGCGTTCGTTCCGAGATAGCGGAAAATGAAGCGGACCCGCGCGAATTCCGACGCGACCCGGGCGGGGGTGGAGAAGTCGAGGGCGGCGAGGTCCTTGACGACGCGGTGGCGCGGTACGCGACGCCGGTGCTCGGAGCGCCCCAGATCCACGAGCCAGAGGGAGTCGTCGGCGCCCACCAGGACGTGGCCGAGGTAGAGGTCCCGGTGATTGACGCCGGCGTCGTGGAGTTGGCGTACCAGGGCGGCGAGAGGCCCTGCGAACGGGGCGCTGCCGCCGCCGTCAAGGACGCGTCGTTCGAGGGTCTCGACGACGGGCAGCGCGCGGCTGACGAGGGCGGCGGACGGCGGCTGCGCGGCGAAGGCGACGGGTTCGGGGACGGGCACGCCGGCCTGCCTCAGGTGCAGGAGGACCGCCAGTTCGTTGTCGATCTCCTTGTGGTTGCCGGTGACCCGTTTGACGTAGAGGTCGCCGATCCGACGGACCTCGTGCCCCTCGACGGCCGCCTTCACCACCTCGCCGACGTCGGCTCGCAGAAGCGCATCCTCTCCTTCGAGGCCCGCCGCGGCGAGGGCCTGCCTGGCGTCGGTGGGAGGGATGAACTGAGGGCGCTTTCGCACGGGGGCACTCTACCAATGCGAACGGGGCCGGGAGCATTCGCTCCCGGCCCCGTCGCCAGCGGTAGCGAGCCGAGGCTCGCTCGCGAAGGCCGTCAGTTGACGGTGATGTTGTTGCCGGAATCCATGGTGATGGAACTGAAGCCCGCCGGGCTGCCCCCACCCACCTGTTCGTACACGGCCTGGGTGGCGCCGTAGCTCGTGGTGCTCCCGACCAGGGATGACCACGTCACGCTGTTACCGGTGGCGCCACTGCCGGGGCTGAACCCGACGATGGTGCTGGTGCCCCAGCTGCCGTTGACAGTGTGGCTCGCGATGGAGATGTCGCCGTTGGTCAAGAAGTCGATGTCGAAGTCGACGGTCGCCGACGCGCCCCACTCGACTACCCCAACGAACTGCACGCTCAGGCCCGCGGCGCTGGAGACCGATTGGACGGTGCCCTGGCCGCTCGGGTTGAGGTCCGACCACTGCCCCGCGATCCTCGGCATCTCGCTGAGGAACTCGCTGACCGACGAGGTGAAGTCGTCGCTGCCGGTGTTGGCCGAGACCGAGCCGTTCGAGTTGATGTACAGGGTCGTGTAGTTGGTGCCGTAGAGCGCCACGTTGCTGAGGCAATCGTGGGTGCCGCCGGTCCCCAGGGTGATCGCGATGTTGTCATCGTCGCCGAGGGAGTGGGTGACGGTCGACGCGCTGCACGCGACGACGTCCAGCTCGGCCGCCGCGCTGACGTTGAAGCCGATGGGCGAACCTGGGTTGGTGATCGCCATCTGCGTGACGATGTCCATCGGCGCGGATGGCGCGGTGAACACGAATGAGGAGCTCGTGGTCGGCTGCCAGTCCCAGAGCTGGAGCATGGTGGCGCCGAGGTCCAGGTTGACGATCTGGCCGTCCGCGAAGAGGGTGCCGCCACCGCTCGCCGGGAGGGCTGCGCCGCCTTGATAGAAGATGTCCTGGAGACTGCCGGTGGCGCCGACGTTGCTGCTGTAGTTCACCGTGCCCGAGTCTCCGAAGTTCATCGAAACCTGGATGGGGCCCGTGAAGCCGTTGTTGGTGAGGCCGTTCATGTCCAACGACGCCGCGGGCTGGTTGGTCATGTAGTCGGGGACCGGCGGCGGCGGCGGAGCACCGAAGGTGAACGACTGGTTGTTCTTGTAGTGATGCACCGTGATGTCGCCCGGGGCGGTGTCGGAGTCGAAGGTGAACGTGTGGCACGAGCCCCAGCGGAGGGCAGCCCCTTCCGGGTTGCTGGCGAAGGTGTGCGGGGAGTCCCAACTGACGGCGCCGCCGGCGTGGACGCCGCTCCAGTTGTTCGACTGGAACAGCTCGCCGCTGTGGTAGTCGGCGTCGAGGAACTGCAGGTTGGTGACGGTCGCGCCTGAGGGCATGGAGATGGAGATGCCGCCGGCCGCCAGATTCGAGTTCAGGTTGTGGAGCGCGAACACGTAGCGGTTCATGCCGCCACCGAGGCTGATGATGTTCGTTCCGAGGTAGAAGCGGCCGTCGTTCGGGACGTCGTAGGTCACGACGTTCACGCCCGGGTCCACGTTGGGCCAGGCCATGATCGCGGGCTGTTGCTGCACGGTCGGACCGGTGAGCGTCATGTCGCCGTTGGCGGAGTTCGACAGCTCGCGGTGCGAGGCGTTGTTGTTGTGGTTGCCGGCGACCGCGTCGTCATTGGCGACGTACTGAGCTTCGATGTAGAAGCGGGTGCCGGACGGTTGGTTCATCACGAGGGCGCTGGGGGCGCGCAGCCGCGAACTCGTAGAGTCGGAGATGGTCGCGCCGTAGCTCGGCGGGTAGGTGTAGACGCCGTTCGATGCGTTGACCTCGTTGCGCGGGCCGAGCGAGCCCTGAGAGCCGTTGCGGCCGGCCGAGTACGGGTCGGAGCAGCCGACGCCGAGGGCTGTGCCGTTCGAGTGCGGGGTGCACGTGCCGCACAGGTTGCCTTGCAGCGCGAAGAAGCCGTGTTTGAGCCACGACATCCCAAGTTGGCGGAAGACACCGTCGCGCACGCGGTACATCTGCTGGGCGATGATCGGGTGCTGATTCGTGCTGGAGATCCAGTTCAGCGGGACTGACCCGATGTTGCACGACGTGGTTGCTACGGAATACGCGTGGAAGCCGCCAGCCGGGCTGTAGTTGTTGAGCGACGGGAGCGCTCCGACGATGACGTCGGCACCTTGGCCGACGCTCACGCCACACATAGCCAGGACGAGGGCGATCGAGACGAGACTGCGAGATTTCACACCCAAACTCCGAATCGGTAGTGGAGGGGAACGGGAATCGTCCATGAGGACGCATCTACGCCCGGTTACGCAGGAAGCGCGAACAGGACCCACACACATTGTGCCCTTTCACCCAGGTTTGATCCAAGGCCGGCTAGGAGCGGAATGGGTTTCTCCCGGCGAAAATGGGTCCTGAAGGCCATTCGTGACCCCGACCGGGGCTCGGTGACCGTTGAGGGGCGGTGACGCCCCTCTATCATGGGCGTTGGTGCGCGCGGTCCTCTGCCGTCGCCTGACCCTGCTTATGTCCTTTGAAACAGCCACTTTACGCGATGCTTCGGGGCTTCCTTGGCGGGTCCTGGACTCCTGGCTTGGGCGTCTGTTCCACGGCGACGTCTTCCTGCCGGATGGGCTGATCGCCCGTCGGGACGTCCTCAAGCAGTCGGGGAGTCGCGTGGTCGAGGCGGTGACCCTTGCCTCAGGGGAGCGTGTGGTCGTTAAGCGCTATCCCTACAGGCCGGGTTTGGAAGGTTTCAAGCGGTGGCTCCCGGTCAGCGCCGCCCGGGCGGAGTGGGAAAACGGGCGCATACTGCAGGATCTGGGGCTCCCCTGCGCCGCTCCGATTGCCTACGGCCGCACGGGCGGGGCCAGCGGCGAGCGAGCAGCTGAGGTGCTGGTCACTGGGTGGGTCGACGACAGCCTCGATCTCGCCGATCTCTGGAAGCCTGGGGTGTTGCCCCCGGATGCTCGGCGCGCCCTGATCGAGTCCGTTGCCGGGCTGGTGAGGCGGTTGCACAACGCTGGGGTTACCCACCAGGACCCACACCTGAGGAACTTCTTGGCCCGACGGGCAGGGGCAGGGTGGACCGTGGTGCCGATTGACTTGCGGAGGCTCAAGACGGGGCAACGGATGGGTATTTCGGCGCGCGACGCGAACCTGTCGCTCCTGTACCAGACCATGGGGATCGTCGCATCGAAGGCCCAACGGCTCCGGTTCCTGACCACTTACCTCGACGAGGGCGACGAGGTGGGTCGTCGGGCCCGCGCCTTACGCCTGGAGCAGCAGGGTGAACGGCAGGTGCGTCGCTATCGCCGCCGCCGCTCCGCCGCCGCCTTGGGCTCCAACTCGCGATTCGAGTTGTACGAAGCCGGTGGTATCCGGTGGCACCTCAGAACAGAGCTCCGCGACGACGAACTCGAGGGTGTTCTGGCGGATCCGGAGTCGGCGTTCGACGCCCCGGACGAGGTGCTGAAGCAGGGCCGGAGCGCCCAGGTCATCGTCAAGGATGGTTGGGTCGTCAAACGCTTCTGCGCGACGCGCCGGCGGCGGCTCATCCTTGATCGAGTGCTGAGGGGAAAGGCTGCCCGGGCTCTCCGGAGCGCATTCTTGCTGGAGCTGAGCGGTATCCCGACCCCGAAGGTGGCGGCGTCGGGAAAGCGAGTCGAGGGTGGAGTGGTTCGTTGTAGCTACCTTGTGACACAGCGGGTTACGGCTGCTCGCCACATCGACGTGGCGATGGTGGAGGCCGCGCCGGAGGCCAGAGCGGCCCTGATTCAGGCAACCGGGGTCCTCATTGGTGTCCTCCACGCCCAGGGAGCGGCGCATCGCGATCTGAAGGCGGGAAATATCGTCGTTGGCGGCGACGGGGAGCCCTGGCTGATCGACCTGGACGGGATCAGTCTCCGGGGCACGGTGTCTGCGCCGCGCGCTGCCCATGATCTGGCCCGCCTGTTTCGCGACCTCCGGGCGCGGGCAGGTGTTACGTCACTGGAGGAGCGCGATCTGGTCGGCGCGTACGCGTGCGCTGCTCGCTTGGACGCCGCTGATGTCCCCCCTTTGCTGGCGTCAATCGAGCGGACTCCACGCCTGCGTGCCGGTCGCCGGGCCGACGTCACAGATTGAAACAACGGTGTGGAAAGGACTGTCACGTTTCGGGGCTTGACACCTCTGCGTCCAGTGCACCCATTGCAGAACCCGACGTTTTTGCCAGGTGTATTTTTGATGTCTGCGCGTCAGCGCCACAGGGTGTCGCAATGTGGCGCATGGGCCTCCTCGAGGCCGCGTTCCCTCGCGCGAAAAAAAATAAACGTCGCATACGACAGAGCGAGTGAACACGCGTCGACCTTTGCAAACCACCTGTTCTGTAGGGCATCGGTGACGCGCACTCGCGCTCGTTGAGAAGTACTGTCGACAAACACAAACGACTTGCGTTCGTGCTGCGCGCACTGCGTGAAGGAAATGGGGTTGACCGTTCCGCGCCACGTGGAAAGATGCTCGCCGCGCTCGTCGTTGCATTCCCCCCCAGTAAGTACCGCGCGCTCGTCGTCGCCTTCCACAACACATTCAGAATGTCGCAGAAGAAGATTCGAATTCTCGTCGCTGCATCGGACCGCAAGCAATCTGGCGGTACGGAGGCGTACAGCTTCAGGGAGGCGCAGGAGGAGCGGGCTTGGAACCGTTTTCCTTCGATCACTCCTGCCCGTGACGAGGCCGTTCGCGAGTTTTTGTCCGCGATTAACGGGCAGGGGCATGGGGAGGAGGTCTTGCGCCTCGCCGGTGCTCGTCTCGCTCAGGCGACGGAGAAGAACCTCGCGTTCTGCCATGGGCGCCTGCTGCCCGTCCTGGAGCGGGAGCGCGGGCCCCTTTTCTCGGCGTTAGGGGCCCTGTCGCCGGATCTGGTGCGCCGTCTGAGCGACGAGATGGTCGTCGTTTGCCCGCTCCTCGGCATCCTTGCACCGACTGACATGGTGCCCGAATACCGGTGTCCTGTCGGAGCGCAGATCCCTGGTTGGGGTTCCCTCCACACGCATTGGAAAAAGCACCTGGGGCCGGTCCTTGGGCGCCTTTGCCGCAACCGCCGCGTCTTTTCGTTCCTGCCGAATCGGCTGCGTGCCTTGTGGACGCCGGGGAGCAGCGTAGACGAGTTCATCAGCATCCAATTTGCGACCCGTCGTACGGATGGCGGGTTGCGAGTCGAGAACGCGGGCGCTGGAAAGCTCGCGGGCGCCATGATCAGGGCCATGTTGGACGAGGACTTGCTGGACCCATCTCAGCTGATGTCCTGGAAGGCCCCCTCGGGCCACGTGTATTCCGCGGTTCACAGCGAGCGGTCCGAAGGTCGTTGGGGCATGGTGTTCGTTCGCTGATCGTCCTGTCCGGAGGGCTGAGCGCGCTTCTCCGGTCCCGATGAGGTATCGACCTAGGTCGGTGCGGGGAGGGTTTGTCGGGGCCGGTGAAGCGCGCTCAGTGCGCTACGATCCCGTCCATGCCCCCGCTGACCGTGCTCCATGAGGACGAGCGCCTGCTCGTCTGCGCCAAGCCCCCGAACCTCTTGACGGTCCCGCCGCCGGGTGGGAGTGGCGAGGGCGAGGATACGCTGGCCGGCCGGCTGCTACGGGAGGGCCACGGCAGGCTGTTTCCTGTCCATCGGCTGGACCGCGAGACCTCGGGCGTGGTGGTGCTCGCCCGCGACAAGGAGGCCCGAGACGCACTCATGGACGTCTTTAAGCGGCGCGAGGTGCGCAAGGGATACATCGCTTGGGTCCAGGGACACCCGGAGCCGCCGCACGGCGTGCTGCGGTTCCCGATCAAGGATCTCGGTGTTCGTGCCATTGTCGCGCCTGATGGCCAACCAGCCGAGACTCGTTATCAGGTGAAGGCGCGCCTGGGGCCGTGCGCTCGGATCGAGATCGATCTGCTGACCGGCCGTCACAACCAGATCCGCATCCACTTCTGCCACATTGGTCACCCCCTGGTGGGCGAACGTAAGTACGCGCGAGGCAAGGACGCGACGGTCCGTCACAAGCGCGCCGCCTTGCACGCATCCTGGCTTCGGTTGCTCCATCCCTTCGGAGGTGAACGGGTCCACGTCCGGGCTCCGGTTCCTCAGGACCTGCGCAACCTGGAGGAGCGTCTGCGCGGTCATCTCTGACCGAGGGCCGGAAAGACCATTTTTTGCTTCCGGTCTGTTCTCGCAATCAGATCAAGGGTGTGGAGCCCGGGATGTACCGGGTGCCATGACAATTTGAACATCCGATCCGCGGGGATCGGAACGCGGTACAGGGAACAGATTGGAGGCCACTCCCTCTCACGAGGGTGTGGCTTCCGATTTTACCGGGTCACCTGGCGAACTAAAATTCGAGGAAGGCGAAGACCATGTGGACGATCAGCACGAAGACCGTCGCGTGGATGATGGTCGAGGTGACGCCGGCCGCAACCGCCGCTCCCGAGGCTTTCTCCCGCATGCCCACGTGGTAAGCGATCGCGGCGGTGCCGAGGGCCGAAATCAGGAGCTTGCCGAGTACCCAGAGGCTGCCGCCGGGGAAGGGGCCCCAATCCCACCCGACGAGCCGGTGGAACTCCTCGTTGAACGCGAACGGCCCGTGTCCCGGATGGGTTCCGAGGAAAACGGCGACCGCAGCGATGCGCGCGACCGCGTAGGAGATAGCGAAGAGCAACGGGATACCGATGAGGCTGGAGATCCCCAGGCCGGTGAGCAGGTAGCGTTCAGGGCGGATGCCATGACTCCGCAGGGCGTCCGCCTGGCGCGTGAGGACGCGGTTGCCAACGTCGGAGGCGATCGCGGCGCCGGCGCGCGACGCGAACAGCAGCGTCGTGATTCCCGGGATCACCACGCGGTACAGCGCGAATCCCAGTGACCCGATGAATTCCTCGACGAGGACAGGCTCCGTATAGCCCTGGAGAGGCAGGAGCGCGAACATGAAGAAGGTCGTGATGAAGCCGCAGATCAGTCCGGCGAGCGCCAGAAACGGGATCGCCGATCCTAGTGTCCCGAGGCGCAGGTAGCGCCAAAGGAACCGCAGCCCCCACTTGCGTGAGGGGTAGCGCGGGATCAGGTGGACCAGCGTGCGAGCGGCGCCGATGACAAAGTCGCCGGTGCCCTCCAGGAACCCGACCACGGATCGCCGCAGCCACGGCGCGGGCTCCCGCCGTTCGGGATCAGCGGCGCGCCAGCCGCGGAGGGCGGCGAGGGCGTTATCGACCTCCGAATCGGCGACCTCCCGCAGGCTCCGTTCCCGAGGATCGAGGAACAGGACCCGGTCGGCGATCTCCCTGAGGGAGACGATGTCGTGGGTGACCACGATGGAGGTCATGCCGTGCCGATCGTGCGCCTCGCGGATGCGCCGGGCCACGTCCACGCTCATGGCGGGGTCGAGCCCGGAGGTGGGCTCGTCGTAAAACAGGAGCTGGGGGCCAAACGCCATGGTGCGAGCGAGGGCGAGCCGTTGCTTCATGCCGCCTGACATTTGGGCGGGGTAGAGGTTGCCCGGGAGGCCGAACTCTTCCAGGAGTGCGTCCGCGGTAGCCCGACGGTCCCTCGCGGGGGTGCCTCCGTTCGACGCCGTCGGTGTGGCCTGATGATCGAGCCCGAACATGATGTTGCCCCTGGCGTCGACGTCATCCAGGAGCGCGAAGTCCTGAAACACGATCCCGGTGCCGGGGATTCCCGCGCCGCCGTCGCGGTTCGTGGCGTCGTGTCCGAGGACCTGCACCGTGCCGGTCGCCGTCACGGCCCCGGCCGGGCGCAGCAAGCCGGAGAGCAGCGCCAGCGTCAGGGACTTTCCGGTCCCGCTCGCACCCACGAGCAGGACGAGCTCTCCTCGGGCGATCTCCGCGCAGGCGTCCTCGAGCAGCGCGCGATTCTGTACGCGGAGCTGGAGGTTCTGGATGCGAATGGCCGGATCATTGGGGGGCTCTGTCACCGATCCTCTCCGATGACACCGGTGAGGATCGCCTGGTCTGACAACTGGATCGCGTCTCCGTCGCTCTCGAGTACTAGATAGTGCTCATCCTTCTTGAGGACGACGCGCCGCAGAACGCGGACGAGTTGGTGATCCATGCCCTCGCGATCGGCGCGCGTCAGGATCTCCTCAAGCGCGCCTTCGAGCAGCGGTTCGGCCGCACGCCACAGGTCGTCGAGGGGCTTGCGCAGCTCTTCAGAATCGAGAGCTTCGACCAATTTATTGTGGAGCTGCGCGTTTCTGACGATCCACGTGTCGACGACCGCCCCCAGGAAATCCTGGAACGCATCATGAGCCAGCGTGTGTTTGAACGCACGATCAAAGGCAGCTTGTACGGAGGGCTCTTCGAATCCCTCGACGACGGCGCTTCCTGCCTCGCGGAAGGCGGTAGGGGCGTGTTTCTTGAAGACCGGTAGGGCCTTCTTCTCGAGCAGGCGAGCCAGCTGCCTCGCCATCTCCTCCTTCTGGGCAGCGCCGAACACGTCCTTCGTTGCGATCCAACTCAGCGACATCATGTCCGCGAAGCTGACCGTGGCCCAGATCTCGGCGCCGATCGTCCCGGCTAACGGGCCCAGGCGCTCTTCGAGGCGGGTCATGAACTCGCGCTCGAGGACGGGGCCAAGGTCCTGGCTGAAGACGTCCGCCACGAACGCCTTGACGAAGAGCTGGCGTTCGGCGTCGTGCTGCTTGAGGGCGTCGGGCAGGTCCTCGCCGAGGAGCGAGCCGATGTCGCCGACGAGTCGGAGGAGGTACGGGCGCAGCGCGGTCATCGTCTGTTCTCGTCGTTTTCCCCACAGCCCGGCGAGCTCTTCGAGGACCTCGTCGCGCATGTCAGGCGGCACGAGCGTCTTCAGGACCCACGCGAGATTGCCGTCCGGGTTCATCGCGATGACACGGGTGCCGCTCCCGAAGTTGCGTGCCACCGAGGGGTCCACATCGATCCCGACCGTCCAGGGTGCCGCGGCCGCGACGGAGGCGATGCGACCCTGCAGTGCGAACGCTTCCCCTTCGACCGAATAGACGGGGTCACCGATGGAGAGGTCCGGCTTGATCTCGAATCGCGCCTCGACGCGATGCAGGCGCCTCGAGACGTGATCTCCGAGCCGTACCGAGAGCGTGCGGATACCGGGGACGTCCGCGAGCAAGACCGTGACGGTCGTCGCGACCGCCACGATGAAGCCGAGCCCGAGCCAGGCGCGGCCCTTCACGCGCGTTCTCGTTGCTGCTGTCGGTTGACGACCTCTTCCATGCTCGCTGCTCCGGGGCCCTCGGCGGCCCATGGGAGCATACGGGAGCCCACGCAGGAGATATGGGAATCGGGGAGAACCGCTCCGTCAACGCGAACCGGGCCGGGAACCCGATGGCTCCCGGCCCGGCCGCGCAGAGGCAATGTGGAATTGCTCAGTTCACCGTCAGGCTATTGGACGGCGTGAGGGTGGCGGAGGAGAAGGAGGAGGTCGTTCCGCTGGTTGAATCCTCGTAGATCGCGTTGTTGGCGGGATAGGTGGGCGAGCCGCCGATGAGTGAAGAGAAGGTCACATAGCTGCCTGCGGCGCCGTTACCCGGGCTGAAGCCGGTGACGGTCGGGGTTGCCCAGCCAGCGCCCACCGAGCGATTTTCGATGGAGACATTGCCGTTGGCCCAGAAGACCACGTCGAACGACGCGGTCGGCGGGTTGGGGACGCCCCACTCCGGCAGATTGGCGAAGCTGACGACCGTGTTGCCGCAGGCCTCACTCCAGTCGACGGTGCCGCCCACCGTCGGGTTCAGGTCGGACCAATGTCCGGCGATGCGTGGCGGTCCCTGCGCTTCTGCTGCCCGGCTGCGGAGCTGCCGCTGCGCATGTGGGCGCGCTCGAGCGCCAGTAGGCGTCCCAGCGGCGTCGCAGCGCCTCGGCGGGCCAGCATACAGAATTTCAATAAGTCATGTTTCAGGAAACTGGATGCTAGGTTTCTGGATGATAAGTTT
>NYSS01000050.1 GCA_002683135.1 Planctomycetota bacterium
TCGTGTCATCCGTACGAGCTTGGGCACGACGGAGAGGTCGCGGCGGTGTACGAGCATCCGATGGGCGATGTCGCGCTGCACCCCATTCGGGCTCTCGAGGACATCGACGAGCCCTGCCACGTCGAGCCTGTCGAAACGGGGGACCTCTCTTGGGCGTCCGCGCAAGGGGAGCACGCGGTAGATGCGTCCGAGGTCCTTGCCTGCGCGCAGATCAAGCCGCTTCTCCCACTCGTCCGGGATCCACTCCGGGTGTTCGATGACGAAGCGCGCCATGTCCGCGACCCAGAGCGCCCCGTCGGGCCCGGTGCGCACCATGGTGGGGCGGAACCAGGGGTCGCTCGACGCCAGGAACTCCGTGTCTTCTTCCCCGGGCGCGCGGCGGCTGGTGAACGTGACCCCGGACGGGGTCGGTGTCTGACGGTGTACGAGTCCGTGGCTCGGCTCGCAGAAGAACAGGTCTCCCGAGAACGCCGGGCCGAGGAGCGTGTCCCGGTAGACCGCGAAGCTGCACGCGGAGGTCAGGCGGCTGGCGTCGCTGGGAGTATTGAACCGCTCCGGAACCGGCATCCTCGGGTAGACGCGGGACTTCCCGGCTTGCTCGGGGACCGCGACGCGCGCCGTATGGGCGGCGACGTGAGGGTTGCGCCGCAGGTAATGGTCGCCGAGCACGAAGTGCCAGAGCGGGTTGCTGTTGTTGCCGCCGAACCAGTTACCCCAGTCGTCACGACTGCGTCCGAACTGGGTCTGCCCGGACTGAGGGTCGAGGACGCCGGTGTCCGGGAGCAGCCGGAAGTCGCGGCCGCTGATGTCGACGACGGCGCCCGTCGCGATGGAGCGGATGTTCCCGCCGCTGTCTCCGTTGGCGCCGTAGACGTGGTTGTCCAGTCCCCAGCGGAATCCGTTGGCTCGGTGTTGCTGGTTTCCCGTACCGAACCCTTCGAACAGGATCACCTCGTGGTCGGCGCGACCGTCGCCGTCACGATCTTCGGCGTACAGCACGTGGGGCGGGCAACAGATCAGGACGCCGTCACGCCAGGCCATGACCCCGGTCGGGAACGACAGCCCGTCCTTGAACACAGTGGAGGTGTCGTAGCGCCCGTCTCCGTCTTCGTCTCGGAGGAACCGTACGAGCCCGCCGCCGTCGGTGGCCCCGGGATCGCCCAGCGGGTAGTCGCCCATCTCGACGACCCAGAGGCGTCCGTCCGGGCCCCAGTCGAAAGCGATGGGGTCCTTGATCAACGGCTCGGCGGCCACGAGCTCGACCCGTAGGCCAGCCCGGGCGTGCAGCGCGCGGGCGGCCTGCTCCGTGGTGCGTTCGGGCGGATCACACGACGCCAGGAGCTGGGAGAACGCGCGGCGATCCACGTGGTTCGCCATGGCCGCCGTGCCTTCGTTCTGTGTCCACAGGTGTCCCGAGTGGAACCAGGCGCCGCTGTCGGTGCCGTCGCGCACGAACGGCGGCAGGCCCCGTTGGGCGCCATCCGTTCCCGCGGTGACCTCCTGGGACCAGCCTCGCTCTGGCGAGGTGAACAGGTGGAGGGACCACCGTGCGGCGTCCGAGAACAGAAGGTCGAGGCGCCCGTCCTCGTTCACGTCCACGAAGCGNAGCCCGGCGTCGTGCCCCTTGGCGTCGACGATGAGGGCGTGCTCCGGCAGCGTGTAGGGGCGTTGCTTCCATTCCCCTCGTGCGGGGGACCAGCCGAAGACCGCGGTCTGTNCCGGGTTGCCGACGACGACCTCGCAGATCCCGTCGCCGTCCAAATCTCGCAGGCGCACGCCCCGGTCNCGGCCCCCTTCGCTGGTGAGCACCGGCTGGCCNGCGACCTCGAGGCCTTGGAGCATCCCCGCCGCCTCGACCCAACGGCNACCGTCGAAGCGCCAGGCNCCCTTGGCGGACTCGTTGTTGACGANGAGGGCGGCGNGCCCCGAAGCGTCGACGACGCCGAACCGCGCCCCGGCGTCCAGGNCGATGGGGAANTCNGANTCCTCGAACCGNCGCGTATCGGGAGACCATCGGCGCGTGCGTCGCACTNGTTCGTTGCCGATGACGACGTCCTGGTAGCCGTCTCCGTCCACGTCGATGATGCGGANGCCGTTGTCGCTGCCGTCGGGGCGACGGAGCGGCTCGCCGAGCAGCAGGNTGTTGTCCAGACGTTCCTGCACGTCGCGCATGGAGAGGAACCGAACGCGGTCTCCGAACTGGGCGCGGGTCTGNCGGATGATGTTGATCACCTGGTCGTTGCGGATCCACCCGTGGGGGTGGAAGACGAAGGTGAACAGGCCCTGCTTGATGACGGTGGCGTTGATCGCCGCCAACAGGTCGATNACGGTCTCGCTCTTGTTCGGTCCGTGGAGGTGCTGTGCTTCCCAGTCGCTCGGCACGACGCACGGCAATTCCCAGGCGAGCTGGCCGATGACGTAGGGGTACGGGTAGTTCTCGATGGTGTTGACGAACGACCGGTCGCGGGGGAGGTACTTGGAGAATCGAGGGCGCCCGGCGCCGTCCTCCACCAGCTCCAGNGGCAGGGCGGGGTCGTCGGCGGTGAANACGTTGAACACCGAGCTGTCCATGGTGAGGAAGCGCCCCGCCGCGGTCTTGCGGGAGAAGATCTCGGAGAAGAAGCGCGGGCTCACCGAGTTGATGGAGTCGCAGCAGGGCATGCGGAACCCCACGGGGCGGTTGCCCGGGATGCTGCCGACCATGTCCACGCATCGCTCATAGGTGGAGCGGGCGCCGGCGAGCCCGCCCTGATTGAGCAGGGGGCAGGGGTGGTCGACGGTGTGGACCTCGATGGTGACGCCCTCATCGAGCCACTTCTGGAGGTGTTGGTGGGTCGGATCGACGGAGTTGGTCAGGATGCTCAGCGGCGCGCGACCACCGTCCTCTTTCAGGCACTCGAGCACCGGTCGCAGCCAGGCTTCGTAGCGCCCGATGTCGTTCATGTCGTCGATGGACAGCAAGACGACCGCGTCCACCCCTTCTTCGCCGACCCATTGCGGGGTCACCAGCCGTCCCGTGGCGAGTGACGGGTAGTAAGGGTCGTTGCGATCGAGCGAGGAGAGTCGGTTGCCGCCGATGTTCCGCGCCGGCCCCTGTCCCGTCGCGGGAGCCGCGCACAAGGCGCTGAGCAAGGCCAGCAGGATGGCCGCGCGGATCGCGGCGCGCGACCGGAGAGGGAGGCTGTTCCCGCGTGGCGGGTTCAGAAGCCGAGGCCCTTGGTGGTGAGCCGGATGCGACAAAGGAACATGTCCGCGGTCATGTAGAGGACCGTACCGTCGTCGCCGAAGCCGCAGTTCGCCGTCTTCTGGCCGGTAGAGATGGTGCCCAGGTGCGCGCCGTCGGGGGTGAAGACCAGGACGCCGCCGGGACCTGTGGCGAAGATGTTGCCGGCGCGGTCCACCTTCAAGCCGTCCGGCAGTCCGGGTCGCCCCTCCTTGAACCACGTCGTCGCGTCGAAGAAGACCTCGCCGTTGGTGATGGAGCCGTCGGCCTGCACGTCGTAGATCATCCAGATGGCCCGGTCGGGGTCGGAGCACGCGACGTAGAGCTTCTTTTCGTCGGGGGAGAACCCGATGCCGTTGGGGCGGGTGATGCCCTTGGTGAGCAGCACGGGCTCGGTGGTTCCCTTTGGCAGACGATAGACGCCCTGGAAGTCCAGCTCCTTGGCCGGGTCCGCCATGCCGCGCTCCAGACCGTACGGCGGATCGGTGAAGTACAGGTCTCCGTTGGAGTGGAAGACAGCGTCATTCGGACTGTTGAGGCGCTTGCCGCGGTAGTGGGTGACCAGCGGCTCGAAGCTCCAGTCCTTCTTCAGCCGTGAGACCCTGCGGTCGCCGTGCTGACACAGGACAAGGTTGCCGTTGGAGTCGAGGAGCAAGGCGTTGGACCCGGTCTCGCCGCCTCTGGCGCGCGTCCCTGTGTAGCCCGCGGGTCGAAGGTAGACGCCGAGACCCTCGCCGTCCTTCCACCGCATGACCCGATTGTTGGGGATATCGGAGAAGACCAGGGCCTCTTCCTTGGGAAGCCACGCGGGGCCCTCGGACCAGGCGAAGCCGCCGGCGAGCTTCTCAATCTTCGCCCCGGCCGGGATGAGGTCGTCGAGGCGGGGGTCGAGGCGGATGACCTCGCCGATCTGATCGGAAGCCGTGCCGGCGCATCCCGCGGAGAACAGCAATGCGAAGGCACACAGGGCGGCCCCCGCGCGCGCAGTGGGACCTGTGGGGCTCGTCATGGTCCGCCTCTCTATTTCTTGGACTTCAGGCGGCGGATCTTGATGTTGCGGAACGAGATCTTGGCGCCGTGATCCTGCAGCCCGATATGGCCGTTCGCTGTTTCGCCGAAGCCCTTCCAGTTCTTGAACTTGCTCTTGGCGACGCGCGCGTTCCAGTCGTCGGACCCGATCTGGTAGTCGGCGATCTTCTTGCCGTTGAACCAGTGGGTGCCGTGGCCGTCGACCATCCGAATCGTGACCGAGTTCCACCCGTCGGGGTGGATGATCTTCTCACCTTCGCACTCGATGTCGTAGAGCGCGTACAGGCCGCCAGCGGTGGTTGACCCCTTGCCGCCGGTGCGCTCGATCTGCATCTCCGGCGCGACCTTGTAGATCGGCCCCTTCACCGCCGTGTCGACGCGAAACAGGATGCCGCCGTTGCCCTCGGTCTTCCAATCCAGCTTGAGCTCGAAGTTCTCGTACTTCTCGGTGGTGTAGATGTCGCCGCCGCCCTTGCNCAGGNNCAGNGTCTCGGCCCAGACNGTCCACTTGTCGAGCTTCAGNGGNTTCTTGGTCTTCCAGCTNNTCCANCCNGCGGCNGTCTCGCCGTCGAACAGCAGCTTGAAGCCCTGCTTCTTCTCGGCGNCCGTCAGGACGTTGGGCCGCTTGACGTCAGACGCCCTCAGCAGCGGCTTCGCCCGGACCTGCGCCACGAGGGATGCCTGGAGGGCCAGGAACGCGACAGAGCAGATCAGCGCAGCTCGCATGGTGGACATCGTCTTTCCTTTCATCCGTTGGGGGGAAGGAAGATCTTACCTGGGGAGGGGCTGGGCGCCTACGCGTGGGGTTCGTCCCAACGGTAGTGGCTGGAGTGGCGGTGCTCCTGCTCTCAGCCCCTGAGCCTCGCGCCCTCCGGGTCGTACAGGGGACCCTTCGTGACCTGCGCGACGACGCGTTCGCCGAACGACTCGATCTCCACCTCCTGCCCAGGGGTGGTGATGGAAACGGGGAGATAGGCCAGGGCGATGTTCTTGTCCACGGTGTAGCCGAGACCGGCGGTCCGGACGCGCCCTACCGGCTCGCCGTGCGCGAACACCGCCTCCCCGCCATAGAGCACGCACGCGTCGGGGTCGCTGATGAGCGTGCACAGGCGCGACGTGGGACCCCGTTCTTTCACTTCCTTGACCGCGTCCCTGCCGATGAAGTCTCCCTTGGCGAGGCGTACGGAGAAGCCAAGCCCAGCAGAGATGGGGTCGTCCTTGGCCGTGATGTCGGAGCCCCACGCCAGATACCCCTTCTCGAGACGCAGGGAGTCGATGGCCCTGTAGCCGGCGGGTCGTAGCTCGAACGCGTTGCCCGCTTCGAGGAGGGCGTCCCACACGACGACGGCGTCGTCCACTGTCGGATACAGCTCCCATCCCAGCTCGCCCACGTAACTGACGCGATTGGCGAGGACCGGGCGTCCGGAGACGTGAATGGTGCGGCTGGAGAAGTAGGGGAGGGCGGCGTTGGAGACGTCATCGTCCGACACCTTGGCCAGGACGTCGCGGGCGCTCGGTCCCCAGAGGCTCAGGGCGGCGTACTGACGCGTGACGTCCTCGATCACGACGTCATCCTTTTCCTGGTGCAGGCGCAGCCAACCCATGTCCACCGACAGGCTGGCGGTGCCGGTGACGATGCGGAAGCGGTCATCGGCGAGCCGGGCGATGGTGACATCGCTCTGGATGCCGCCACGTTCGTTGAGGAACTGGGTGTAGATCAGGCGGCCTGGCGCGCGGTCCACGTCGTTGGCGGCGATTCGTTGCAGGAAGCGGAGTGCGTCCTTGCCGCTGACGTCGATCTTCCCGAAGGAGGACAGGTCGAACAGCGCCGCCCTCTCCCGTACCGCGCGGTGCTCCTCGCGTACGGCGTCCCGGTAATCCGGGCGGCCCCACTGCCAGCGCTCCCGTTGGTCGGCGCCGGCGCGGCGCGACGGCTGTCCCCGCTCGTAGTGATTGACGCGCTCGTAGCCGTCCTTTTCACCGAACACGGCGCCGTGTTGCTGCACCCGTTCGTGGAGCGGGCTTGTGCGTAGCGGCCGGCCCCACTCCCACTCGTCGTGGGGGAACTTGTGGAAGTAGTAGTACTTGTAGGTCTCCCGGCCGCGCTCGGTGACGAACGCGCGGTCCCGGTAGTGCTCACCGAAGCGACGGATGTCGAACGGTGTCATGTCGATGCTCGGTTCCCCGTGGACCATCCACTCGGCGAACACGCGGCCGAGCCCGCCGCTCATGCCGAAGCCGTTGAGCGAGAGACCGGCGGCGCCCCAGAAGCCGCGCACGTCGGGGGACGGGCCGACGCACGGGTAGCCGTCCGGGGTCATGGCGTCCGGGTGGTTGACCAGGTCGCCGACCTTGGCGTTCTCCAGTGCGGGGATGCGCCGGATCGCACCCTCCAGGATGGACTCGAACTGATCCCACTCGGGTGCCAGGGCCTGTTGGGTGTGCTCCCATGGGACGCCGTCCACTGCCCACGCCTTGGGATCGAGCTCGAACCCGCCGATGAGCAGGCCGCGCACCTCCTCGCGTACGTAGATCAGGTTGGCGCGATCGCGCAGCACCGGGGTGTCCTTGGGGAACGGGTGATCTTCCATGGGAACGGTGGTGAGGTGCTGGTGCATCACCGGGACCATGGGCATGACGATGCCGACCATCTCGGCGATACGGGGCGCCCACATGCCGCAGGCGCAGACAACGTTCTCGCACTGGATGCGTCCGTGATCCGTGACCACACCGGTAACGGCCCGTTGCGGTGAGAGCTCGATGTCGGTGACGAGGACCCCTGTCTCGATCGTCACGCCCATCGCGCGGGCCTTCTGCGCAAGCAGGGCGGTCATGCCGTGAGGGTCGAGCCAGCCATCATCCGGGAGATAGATGGCTCCCTCCACGTCGTCGAGGGCGAGCGCGGGCCACATGCGCCCCGCCTCTTCGGGTGACAACAAATCGAGATCGAGGCCGATCCCCTTGGCCTTGCTCACCGCCTGCTTCAACGCGTTCAACTGAGACTTGCCGGACGCGATGCGCAGGCTGCCCGTCGGGTGCCAGCCCGATGCGTCGCCCGCCTCCTTCATGAAGTCCGCGTAGAGCCTGGCGCTGTACAGGCGCATCTCCATGATGGAGAGGGACGTGTGGAAGCCCGTCACCAGACCTGCGGCGTGACACGTGGAGCCGCTGGTGAGCAGGCCCTTCTCCAGCAAGACCACGTCCGTCATGCCTTCGAGGGCGAGGTGGTAGGCGATGCTCAGGCCGGCGATGCCGCCGCCGATGATTACGGTCTGTGCCTGGTCACGCACGGGTCAACTCGCCCAGGTACCAGCGCACGAACGCGTCCACGTTGAACTCCTTCTCGGTGGAGAATGGTCCTGGGATGTAGCCGCTGGACTCGACCCCGCGTTGTACGCGTCGGCAGAGCTCCCAGTCCTGCTCGGATGTGCATTGCCAGAACGGAAGCAGGGTCTCCAGCTCGTAATCCTTCCCTTCCTCCGCGTCCCGATGCACAAACCAACTCGCTCTCGCGCGGGTTCTTCGGGGCCCCGCCGGCGCGAGCCGGGTGGTGAAGGCATGATCACAGCTGGCGTGACACCAGAAGTTGGGGAGCGTCCGCATGCGGGCGACGCCCACGTCCGGATCGTCGAACGCGCCCATGAGCGGCGCGACCTGNNGCCCGTCGAGGCTCTCGGTGACGAAGCCCGGGACCAGGATCGTTCGGTTAGCGGAAAACCAGATCCCGNGCTCGGGATCGGGGAAGTGGGTCAGGCCGCTCTCCGGGTGTGTCGCCGCCAGGGGGGAGTCGCCCCACTTCTCCCGACTTCGCTGGATCGCCTCGGCGACGGCCGCGCCGATCGCACCGCTGGCCTCTGCGCCGTCGTAATGATCGTAGTTCGCCTTGATGTACTCAGGATGGTTGACGTTGCAGTGGAAGCACTCCCGATTGTTCTCCCAGACCACCTTCCAGTTCGCGTCGATCTCGTAGTCGATGTGCTTGGCGACCTTGGCGTCGGCGAGCTTCTGGACCCGGGCCATGGGCGCCATGAGCTCGAACGCGGCGGTGAAGTCCGGTGGGTTGTCCGCGAGGGATACGAAGAGGAGTCCNTCCGCGTCGCGNACGTGGACGGGGCTCAGCCCGAGAGCCGNCTTGTCTACGTCGTGCATCCCGCGGCAGGTGAGCAGGCTCCCGTCGCGGGCGTAGGTCCACTGGTGGTAGGGGCAGACGAGGGAGGTCGCGTGTCCCGCGTCCTCCAGGCACACCTGGGTCCCCCGGTGNCGGCAGACGTTGTGGAAGCCGCGAACCACGCCGTCGTCTCCGCGGATGAGCACGACCGATTCGGTGTCCACGTCAAAGCGCAGCCAATCACCAGGCTGCCTCACTTCGCACGACAGCCCGGCGAACAGCCAGCCGCGCCGCCAGATCCGGTTCATGTCCTCTTGATGAACCGCCTCATCCCACTGGAAGGGACCCGGCAGACCGTGGCCCGGTCGCCGCGCCGCCACCAGCGCCCGGATTCGCTCCACGTGATTCCCGGGGCTCACCCTGANCTCTTNCCCGCGGGCCGACANCGNACCCAGAANTAGANGCTNGCGATCACCAGCGNNACGACGCCGAGGCCGGACAGGTAGATCGTGAAGTCCATGAAGAAGTCGAGTCGACTGGACTCGGATTGCCCCAGATCCTTGTAGATCTGCATGCCTACGGACCCGGTGTAGCCAAGGGCATCTGCCACATAGATCGCGAAAACGGCGGTGCCGACGGTGCGGGTCGACGCGATCATGCGTTCGAACACGACGGACCCGAACGGGACGTATGCGAGGTAGGTTCCCAGGCCTACCAGCACCATCCACCAGAATCCGTCGATCATCTCGTGGCGGAACATGAGGGTGCTGATGCCCATGAGCGCGGTGCCCGCGATGATGATGACCAGGGCGCCGACCAGGCCCTTCCTGTTGTCCTTGACGAGGACGAGGGCGGCGAGCATGACGAGCACGCCCAGGGCGATGGGCGTATCGATGCGCGTGAAGATCTGCTCCTGGTCGATGATGTTGAGTTCGGTGAGCAGCTCCTTGCCGTAGTTGTCGCGGAAGTCGCGGTGCGCTGTCAGGAAGAAGTAGAAGATAAAGAGCAACGTGAGGCCGAAGGCGAACTTGCTGAGGAACGCGAGGCGCTTGCCGCCCATGGGTTCCCGCTCGACCCTGGCCTCCACGTCTTCTTCGTCCGGCGGCGGGAGCTGGTTGAGTAACCACACGGACACCAGATACGGCGCGAGGAAACCCCCGCCGGTGGCGGCCGGCATCCACGATTCGCTCACCCCCATGTCCATCAGCCACAGGCCGACGTCCTTCACGACGGCGCTCGCGATGATGTACGAGCAGCTCAGTCCTGCCAGGAGAAGCTCGGAGGTGCGGCGCCCTTCCAGGTACCAGACCACCAGGCCCCAGATCATCCCCAGCGACAAACCGTTGAGGACCAGGCCCAGCGCCTTCCAGCTACCAGGGGCGACGCCGACGATCATCAGCGCGCCCTCCGCCCAGAGGATGAGCCCGACGAGCATGATGGCGCGACGCCCNGGCGTGATCTCCGAGCAGACCTTGATGCCGATGTACTTGGAGATCGCGTATCCGAGGATCTGGCTGATGACGAGCCCGGTCTTCAGGTCGATCCCGAGGAGTCCGAATTCACCCTCGAAGCTTCCGGCGGCGAACGGCTTGCGGAATGCGTACATGCAGAAGTACGCGCAGAACGACGCGAAGATGGCGTAGAACGCGAAGAGTGGCCCCGATGCCGTGGTCAGCCGTTTTCGCAAGGGATTCATGGACCTGGTTCGCTCATGAGCCGTCGGGTGCCTGANGGCTGTATACCCAGGGCGNTCACAGAGTAGGGAGCGGCCCCCAGGAGGGCCAGGGAANTCTGATGGGTTCCTCNCCTNCCGATTCTCGCGCNGGAGGCCCCGTTGGGGCTACCATAGGGGAGGCCTGNTCGCGTCTGACGCGCGGGCTCGTGGCCATCCCCTGGAGCACTACATGAAGTTCGTATTCCTGCTCATGGTCCTGACTCCGTCTCTCGTGGCGCAAACGACGTTTGGCGCGCAGCAGACCCTCACGACGACCGCCGATCGCGTGAGGAGTGTCTACGCGACGGACCTGGACGGCGACCTCGATGTGGATGTGCTCTCCGCGTCTCGGAACGACGACAAGATCGCGTGGTACGAGAACCTGGGGGGCGGGAATTTCGCTCCCGAGCAGATCGTCGCCACCACCGCGGACGGTGCCCAGACCGTCTACGCGACGGATCTGGACGGCGACGGTGACGCGGACGTCCTCTCCGCGTCCTGGTACCAGGACAAGATCGCGTGGTACGAGAACCTGGGGAACGGCAACTTCGGTGGGCAGCAGATCCTGACCACGGCCGCGAATGGNTGTCAGAGCGTCTATGCGACNGACCTGGACGGCGACGGTGACGCGGACGTCCTNTCNGCGTCNGCNTGGGACGACAAGATCGCGTGGTANCGGAACCTTGGGGGCGGCAACTTCGCTTCGCCGCAGACCATCACCACCAGCGCCGACTGGGCCTGGACCGTGTACGCGGAGGATCTGGACGGGGACGGCGATGCGGACGTGCTCTCCGCTTCCCAGTTCGACAACAAGATCGCGTGGTACGAGAACCTGGGGGGCGGCGCTTTCGGCCCCCAGGTNACGATCACGACCAACGCCGCCACCGCGGTGTACGTNCANGCCNCNGATCTCGACGGCGACAATGACGCGGACGTGCTCTCCGCTTCCTGGTTCGACAACAAGATCGCGTGGTACNAGAACCTGGGCGGAGGCGCTTTCGGNCCTCAGCAGGTCATCAGCACCAACCTGATCAACGCCCAATGTGTGCGCGGCGTGGATCTGGACGGCGACGGTGACGCGGACGTGATCTCTGCGTCAACCGGGGACGACAAGATCGCGTGGTACGAGAACCTCGGGGGCGGGACCTTTGGCCCCCAGCAGATCATCAGCATCTCGGCGGACGGCGCGGTCAGCACGTACGCGGCGGACCTGGACGGTGACGGCGACAACGACGTCCTCTCCGCTTCGTTGCTCGATGATCGGGTCGCCTGGTATGAGAACGGAGCCGTCGCGACGCCCCCCTGTCCCATCGGCGCCTGTCTNGATCTGATCGGTTCGGCTTCGATTGGCAATTCGCTCTCGCTGCTGCTCCAGTCGCCATCCGCCAACGCGCCTTGCTATGTGCTGGCGGATACCCAGACCGCCANCATTCCTCTCGGGACCGTNGGCGCGACCACCTACTACTCCCACCTCGCCCTCAGTCCGGCGCTCCTGCCTCTGGCGGACCCCGCCGGCATCTTCGGGCAGAGCCTCACAAATCCCGTGACCGACGCCAGCGGCAGCTGGGCCGTGACCTTGTCCGTACCCGCTGATCCGGCCCTCTCGGGGATGACTTTCTATGGGGAGGCGTGGGTGGAGGACGGGAGTCTGCTCCCGACCGGACTGTTCTGGCAGAGCAATCTGCTTACCCTGACGATCCAGTGAGGCCCAGGCCCCACTGGGGCGTCGCGGGCGGTCTGGGGTTGGACTACAATATAGGGACCTCCACTTGTGCCCCATGGGGGTCTCCGGGCCTTGCCCGGTACCCCCAATTCCAACGTTAAAGACGGAGACCTTCCGAATGTCGTCTACTCTCTCACGCCGCGCTGCCATGGCGGCGTTCCTGGTGGCCGTGGTCAGTACTGGCCTCGTCGCCCAGCCCGATGTGATCGTCGGAGACATCACCGGGCCCTGTAATTACAACGCCCAGTCCGGATACGACGCGTTCTCCATGGGGACCACGTCGTGCAACCTCGGCAACGCCCCGCTCATCTGGTTGCAGAACACGAATGAGCATCCCGTCATGGGCGGCGCGCTCTATCGCTACGACCCCGCCAATCATGGCCGCCTGACGATGGTCGGCATGTCCTGGGTCAAGCACGGTTTCGGCGCCCTGCAGCAGAACATCTGCGGTGGCTGCCAGCCCTATCCGAACACCTCGGCCTTGGGGATCCAGTGTTCGGATCCTTATGGCGCTTGCCAGAACGGTCAGCAGTCCGGGCTCGGTCCGCGCTCCGAGGTCAATCCGTCCAGCGGCGACTTCCCGTATCCGCCCTCGAACCCGTCCTGGTCGGGAGGTACGGAGCGCCGACTTCGGGTAGCCCTCGCTGATCTGGATACGGCTTCCACCTACATCTCGGAAGCTCAGTACATTCACTGGCAGGACGCGCTCGGTGGCGTGGATGACAACAACGCCTCCTACCGCGTCTCCGAGGTCACCGGCGGCCCGACCAACTACACCCTCGCGTTCACCGGCCCGACCGTTCGCGAAGACGCGGCCATCAAGGCCTGGGCCGTGCTCGATTCGGGCGTCGTCCTGCAGTCGGCCCAGGTCCCTGGTCCCGATGGCGGCCTGTTCAACCTCGGCGTCAAGCGCATCGACAACGGTGATAGCACCTGGCACTTCGAGTACTGCGTGCAGAACCTGAACTGCCATGATTCCGCCGCTGGCTTCTCGGTGCAGTTCGCTCCAGGCGTGACGATCACGAACCAGGGCTTCTACGCGCCGGAGACCCACAGCAACGAGATCTACGACAACAACGCCTGGATGGCCTCCACCGCCAGCAACGGCGCGGTGTGGATGGTCGACCAGATGTTCGCGCAAAACCCGAATTCGAACGCGCTCCGTTGGAGCACCGCGTTCTCTTTCTGGTTCGACTCGACTGACCCGGACCCGACAGGTGCCATGCTGGATCTCTATCGCTCCAGCAACTCTGCCGCGTTCCCGGCTCCGACCCTCCCGGATGCCTCGTGGCAGATCAACGGCACCGCGCATCTCGACGTCGACGGCAACGCCGCGAACGATCCCTTTGTGGGTCCGATCGAGGTGACGCTGGTCACCGGCTCGAGTCACACGGCGCACTTCGACGGCGTGGCGGGCCAGTCTTACGAGCTGTACCTGACGGCGGGCGCGGCCGTTCCGAACGGCTACGTCACGGTCGGCGAACAGGTCGTCAACCTCAACCTGACCGACCCGACGTTCGCCGGCTATTTTGGCACGTCTCCGAGCATGCCTGCCGGCGGCATCTCGTTCCCGTTCACCGCGGGCGGCACGCTGTTCCTGGCGGGTCAACTGTATTCCGCCAACCCAGCGCACTCCGATGGGTTCAGCCTCAGCGCTTGCACCGAGATGACGTGGACGCCGGCGCCCCGTGTCACGGTCGAGTGCGACGGGCCCAACTCCTACGTCAACGACCCGGATGGCTTCTGGCGGATCACTCACAACGCCGCCACCAGCGCCTCGATCACCAGCGTGGTACTGAGCTTCCAGGGCGCAACCGGTCCGGCCAACGGCGTCTTCTTCGACACCGACCAGGGCCTGGCCAACGGGGGCGGACGGTTCGACCAGGGCAGCACCTACCGCAATGGATCGGATGTGGCCACGGGCCTGAACTACGTCGTCTCGGCGCCGTACGCGGGCTCCGGTTGGATCGGCTCCAACGGCGTCGGCGGGGCGAGCTTCAACACCGTCGAGTTCCAGTTCACGGGTGGCCAGTTCAACGGCAACACCCTGGGCTTCGACGCCGACACCGATCCGGGCACCCAGAGCGCCTCGGACCACGTGGGTATGAGCGTCACGGTGATCCTGAGTGACAGCAGCGTCCTCACCGGGACCCTGGCGATCGACCCGACGAACTCGGACCGTTCGTTCGTCGACCTCTGGTAAGACCACGTGCGTGCGGGGTGTCCCGCACCTGAACGCGAACGAGCCCCGTCGCTCATGAGAGTGACGGGGCTCGTTGCGTAGGGCCGGAGTCCTGGCTAGTCGGGGGTTATATGCCGACCCAGAAATAGCCGCCCATACCGTCAGGTGAGAACGTGATCGAGGTCTGGACACTGTTGGGTCCGGGTACCAAGGATGGTGGCATGACGGGCGCGACCGTGCCATCGGTGTACTCGTAGAAGCAGTTACCGGGCCCCCCGGTGCCGCCGCCGGTAAAGGCGGTCGGTCCCGGGTCGGCGATGCCGCCGCCCTGCGACAGGCCGAACCACTGGGCGTCGCCGAAGCCGGCGCCGGCGGTGTTGGGGTTGCTGTATATGCCCTGGAGGCCACCGAGCTCGATGTCGCCGCTCCCAGTGTTCAGGTCAACGGAATATGAGACAACATCAGTGTTGGGGCTGAAGTAAGGCACGTTCACGAAATCCACATGGATGATCCCGCTACTCGTGGTCACGTTGACCGCACCAAGCTGGGGTGACAGGTCGCTCCAGAAGCCGACCCGGCCAACTCCGCCGAGGGCGCCCGCGACTGACCCGGTGAATGCAGGGTCACCAGCGCCGAAGCTCACGGTGCCGTTCGAGTTCACGAAGATCGAGTCGTAGGAGGTGCCGCAGAAGTCCATGGTGCCGAGGCAACCGAGGGGGACTTGGACAAAGTTGTCGTCAGCCATCCCCGCCAAGGTCCCGGGGGAGACCGCGGACACGGGGATCGAGTCCGCGAACCACTCGGCCCGGGCTGGAGCGCTCACGGAGATCCCGTCAGGGCTGGTCGGATCGGATACGACCATCTGAGCGTGGACCACCGTGCCCGGGGCATTGCTGTAGACGACGCAGAGGGAGTTGTTTGCGATCGCGGTGGTGGCGAGGGCAGGCAGGTTGCCTCCATAGAGGAACGCTGGCCCGGTTACGCCGAGACCGGAGATGTCGAGGTTGACGATCTGACCGGTGCCGGTCGTGAACGAGTTGCCCAGGGAGGTCGGTGCCTCCCCTGGGGCATACGCCAGATCCCAGCCGTTTCCGGTCAAGGTGCTAGCGACGTTGATGCACAGGTTCGGGCACGACTCGAAGACGTCGCTGTTTCCGATGACCTGGTCATCGCCCAGGTTGCCGTTGACGTCCATCGTGGCGGTCGGCTGGTTGACCTGATACAGGGACACGACCGGAGCGGTGACGGAGACGTCGTCGATGCACGCGTCGCTCAAGTAGCTCGCACCTCTGACGCCGCGGAACCGGAACTCGGCCCGGTTGAACGGGCCATAGGTCGCCAGCGGGAGGGTCGCCTGGAGCCAAGCGGTGCCCTGGTCGCCCGTGGCGACCCAGATCTGATTCCAGTTGGTGCCGTCGTAGTCGTACAGCTCCAGGTCACCCATGCCGGCACCGCTCATGTGGTACCAGAACGTGATCATGGGGCTACCACCGGTGCCGTCGAGGACCGGGCCGGTGACGACCGCGTCGTTTCCTGCAACCTGTCCCGTGGCTTCGGTGTAGATGTAACCGCCGCTACCCGTTGTGTGGTCGCCGGTGGGTCCGGTTCCACCGGACGGCGTCGGTCCCGATCGCCAGGTCCAGTCCATCAGGTCTGTGGTGGACTGGGTCCAGTTGCCGGGGAACCCCCCGTCAAAGTTCTCGGAATACAGGCCCTGGGCCTGCGCGACGGTGACCAGCGCCAGCAGAAGCACGGCGCCGCTAATCAACTTCTTCATCTTTTTGTCTCCGGGCAAGAGGAGGGGAGAGTCTTCCTCGCCTCTGAACTAAGAGGGGGAAGAGATAGCACCACCGAGCCTATCAGATCCCAGTGATGGTGGCCTTATATGGCCTAAGCGAAGGCCATGAGCAGGCAAACGATGAGCAGGATCGCGGCCCAGAGCGCGGTCCTGCCGACGGTCCAGGGCTCGCCGAGGACCCCCGTTGAGGGGACGTGATGGGCGCGGGCCTTGCCGACAATTCCAGAAATGAGACGCGTCGTCTCGGTCCGGGCCGCTCCGTTGACGACGCCGATGCCCCGTGCGAGCCACCGAGTGATCGCGGGCAGTCCCTTGCGGTACGTCCAATCCGTGTCGAGGTTGGTGGCGCGGAGCTCGGGCGGATAGATGCCTCTGCGGAACAAGATGGCGAACGCCAGGGCGGCGAACAACAGCAGCTGCAGCGAGAACAACACGTGGCTGGTGGTCCAGGGCCGGTACGCGGCCGCGACCTCCGGGTAGGGGAGGATGCTGTACAGCATGTTCATGCCGGGGCCGAAGCCCAGGAGCAGGCAGAGCGCCGCGGCGATCCCCATGGCGATGCGCATGTTGAGTGGCGCCTCTTCGACCCGCTTGCCCGAGTCGTGGGCGAAGAAGGCGAAGAAGGGGATCTTGATACCCGAGTGATCCACCACGCCGGCGCTGGCGATGAGCAGCGCGAGAGGGAGGAACAGCCCGTACCCATGGGCCCCCTCTGAGAGCACCATGGCCTTGGATATGAACCCGGAGAAGAAGGGGAAGCCGGCGATGGAGAGGGAGCCGACGATGCAGAACGCGGTGGTCCACGGCATGGACTTGTAGATCCCGCCGAGCTCGGACGCCTTGATGGTGCCCGTACGGTAGAGGACCGCCCCCATCGCCATGAAGAGGAGCCCCTTGTAGATGATGTGGGCGAAGGCGTGGGCGGCGGTGCCGTTGAGGGCCAACTGGGTGCCGATACCGATCCCCACCACCATGAAGCCCAGCTGGTTGTTCAGGCTGTAGGCAAGGACCCGCCGCAGGTCGTTCTCGATCACGGCGAAGAAGATCGGGAACAGGGTCATGACCGCCCCGATGGGGATCAGGATCTCGGTGCCGGGGAAGCCTCGGGCCAGGGTGTAGATGGCTAGCTTGGTGGTGAACGCGGACAGGAAGACCGTACCGACCACCGTCGCCTCGGGATAGGCGTCTTGCAGCCAGTTGTGCAGGAGCGGGAACGCCGCCTTGATGCCGAAGGCGAGGAAGATGAGCTGTACGCCCAGGCCGGCGTCGGCCAGGGAGACGCCGTTGTTTCCGGCTAACTGTCCGAAGAACAGGGACCCTGTGGCGGAGTAGTGCAGGATCACTCCGGCCAGGAGGATGACCCCCGACCCCACCTGGATCAACAGGTAGCGCAGGCCCACCGTGTAGGCGCGCTCGGTGCGCCGTGCCCAGATGAGGAACACCGACGTGATGGCGGTCAGTTCCCAGTACACGAACAGGGTGATGAAGTCGCCCGCGAACGCCGCGCTGATGGCGGCGCCTGCGTACATCAGCCCGGCCACCATCTGCACGCTGTCCTTCACGTGCAGGGCATAGATCACGGACAGCGCCGCCGCGATGTGGAACACAATGCCCCAGACCATGGACAGGCGGTCCACCCGCACCGGGGTGAGGTCCATGCCGAACAGGGAGACGGATGTCTGGTGATCCGCGGGGAGGCCTTGCAGGTGCAGATAGGAGAGCACGGGCAAGAGCAACATCCACGCTGCGCGGACGTGTCCCTTGAGCAGGGGCACCGCCAGGGCGCCGAGGATCAACAGGGTTCCAGGAGGGAGGCTACTCACCGTAGTAGTCCTCGTCTCGCTTGAGGAGCTTGCGTAGCTGCACGGCGGTGCCGACGATGCAGCAGTAGGCCACGAACCCGAACGCCGCGTGGAAACCGAAGATCTCGTCGAAGCCCAGGTGCCCGTGCTGGTGGTACAGCAGGTCCCACACCAGCAGGCCACCGCACACCACCATCAAGGCCACGAACAACCTGCGGGTGTTGCCGGGCTTGTCCAACCACCGCGGCGCCTCCTGCGCCTTCGCTGTCGCGTGGTCCTGGCCTTGCGCGCTCATCTCATGGCTCCAGGGTGATGGGCAAGAGCAGGTCGTAGATATCACCTGCGAAGAAGAACAGGGCGATGCACCCCAGGGCGGTCAAGCAGAGCGGCGCCACGCACAGGATCGGTGCCTCGTGCAGTCCGGGGAAGATCCTGGAGAGGGGGCCGCTCGCGGGCGCGTGTCCGTGGTCGTGCTCGGAGGCCTTCGCCGGGAACAGGAACGCGCGTCCGACCACCGGCATCAGGTAGCCGATGCTCAACAGCGAGCTGATCATCAGCACGGCGATGAAGATGGCGTGGTGACCGTCGGCGGCGCCGAGGGCCAGGTACCACTTGCTCCACGAGCCGCCCATGGGGGGCAGACCGATGATGCTCATGGAGCCCAGGAAGAAGGCGCTCATGGTGAATGGCATGGCCCGACCGATGCCGTCCATGTCGCTGATGTTCTTCTTGTGGGAGGCGACGAAGATGGCGCCGGCGCAGAAGAACAGGGTGATCTTGCCCATGGCGTGCATGGCGATGTGCATTCCGCCGCCGAGGACCGAGTAGTTGGTCACGAGGGCAGCGCCGAGGACGATGTACGAGAGCTGGCTGATCGTCGAATACGCCAGTCTCGCCTTGAGATTGTCCTTGGTC
>NYSS01000051.1 GCA_002683135.1 Planctomycetota bacterium
CTAAACAAGGAAGGTGTTAGAGGTTACGAGATTTGCGACTATAATGGTGTACGAACATATCATACCCACATGAAATTGCTAGGAATGAGATACAGATTCCCACCACTCAAGGATCCGGTTCTAGCCAGAGCACAGTACGAATATTGGCAAAGACGAGCCTTCGAAGTGATCGATGGACTCTGCTCGCACAACATGCACTGGAAATTTCAGCGGCTTATCCTAGAATTCTGGATGCCGATCGGGCACGCCAAGACTCAGAAGATGAAATGGGAGACCGACCCGGCATATTCCGAGCTCCCGCTCTGCGGCCGGCTCAGGTAGGGGCCTCCCCAAAAACGACTAATGACGCCGCCAGTCCGGTACTAGTATTCCCCCTTATTATGTGAGATTTATGTAGAATTTTGGGGCCGAAAAATCCACAAGTTTTGGGGAATATAGGGGGGAACCCTAGTCACGCTTAGTCGGCGTCATTGCTCATTTCTGGGCCCATCTTGACCTCCAGCATGCTGCAGAATTCCCGGGTCTCTCTCAGGGTGTTGAGCTCATCTATCTGCTCTCGCTCCCGATTTTTGTCTTTGAGACCCGGAGAATCTGTTTCGATCTGCAACATGCTGCAGCACATTTTCAACATGACCGGTTTGGCGAAAAAATAGATGCGGCGGCTATCCCCGATGTGTCGGCCCCACGCGAATTCGAAACAGCTGTATATGTCCAGTATACGATGGTATTGCTGCAATACATTGGGGTCCGATGTAACCCTTGAGATGTATTTGCCGAATCGTTTCACTCTGCAATAGACTTGCGACCTAGAAAAATAGCTCTGACAGTACCCTGTGACATAGTGAACTTCTGATTTGATAGACTGCCCACAGCCGTCGCACCAGATATGATTTTCATCATGGATTCCAGAAACGGGGCCGCAACGGGGACACTGCATCTCTTTATATCAGTATCTAATTATCTTTTTAAATGGCACATTCCGGATCCTCGCTTTAGCACCCTACCAGGCATCGCTCCGACACCACCTGTGCGTTTGGAGACGCTCGCATCTATTTTAGAGGCAACTGATCGGACTTTATTATCTGCGGCTTTTACATATCCCTCAACTTTGTTCCGCATATTCTGCCCTACAGCCTTTGCTTGTCCTTTTGCCCATTCTGTCCCCCGTGCAAGTGCCTGCTTACCATATTCCATTGCGCGCCGTTTACCTTCATCCAGGAGTGCCTGCCCGTGTTTCTTGGCGTGTTTTTTAGCTTCAGCATAAATAGCCTTGCCGTGTTTCTTGGCTTTGCCTGTTACCCAATTCCACGCCTTCTTGATATGGTCCCACAGACCTGAGCCTTTTCGATTGAGGCCCGCCGGCTTACGCGGGAGCGACTTAGGAACCCTTCCGCGCTTTGGGAAATATCCTGCTTTATAGCAACTGGGATGAGATCTTACGCGATGGAAAAGTTTCAGCAACCGTTTCTTATGACGTTTATGGTGTGCATTTAGGCGCTTCACGTGTCCAGCAGCTCTTTGTGCCATTTATTCTTGCGTGACAATTTTTTGCTGATAAGCCTGGCAGAATTCATTGAGATCGTTTTTCAGCTCCTTGGCGTCCTTTTTGGTTAGATTTTTGTATCGTATAACAAGTTGATCTTTGTCGTCCACAGTTTTCTTAACGACTTTGAAAATTTTTGCAACCTTTGACTTTCCCATTTTCTTTGTTAATACAAAAAAATCAAACAAATGATTTCGGGTTTTTCTTAAATTCCTCGTATTCCTTTTTGCTATATGTCTGAAGAAGTTTTTTGAGAGGCACGCCAGGATTTTTGGTGACAAGATATTTCACGTATCGTCTCCAACAATTCATCCCTTTAATAGATGGTTAACAATTGTGAACGCGACAGGAAGTGCTCTCCATGGGATCCATACATACCACCGCACCCTGTTATATTTGATTTCTGTGGGGTTGATATCCATTGTGCGCTCAGATGGGCACCAGTTCACAATGGTCCAGTCCATCTTTAACTAAATGCACTCAAAGCTACGCGTTTCCAGCTATCGGTCGCATGACAAATAAAAATGTAGTCTGCATTGAAGCGAATTTCTCCAGCCACACCTGTTGCTCCACTGTTTGCCGGCACAGCTTTAGACGCGACCAAACTACCTTCAACAACTACGTTCTGTTTACATGTGACATTGCAAGTTGGGTCTATCACGATGGCTTGNGCATTACTGGTTTCAATCCATATCGGGTCTGCTGTCACTTGNCGCAAACGAAAGGCAGTNACNCCCCCACCGTTNCCGTATTTCGTAATNCCACCGGAGTTTATCGTGANATGNTTATCGGCGAGATTTCNACTCACCTTGATTTCNGCNGCGCCACTNGTATCNTGAACGTGTACCATGTGCTCGGGCGATGTCGTGCCTAATCCGAGTCGGTGATTCGACTGGTCATGATAGAGGGAGATACTATCGAGCGCTGGGTGTTTTGCATCAAATAAGCCATCTGCTTCAGTCTGGGTATACGTCTGAGCTTTCGTATAGGAATCGGAAATCGTGCGATACTTGCCATCTGCAACGGCTGTGGTTTGGCGATCCCCGATGGCGGTATCGTGCGCGGTCTGCAGCACCCTCAGGCCAACAGCTGTATCCACTTCAGCCTCGGTGTAGGAATCGGCAATCGTGCGATACTTGCCATCTGCAACTGCTGTCGTTTGGCGGTCCCCAATGGCCGTATCAAAAGCAGTCTGTAACACCCGGGCACTTATTGCTGTGTCAACTTCAGCCTCCGTGTAGGAATCGGAAATCGTGCGATACTTGCCGTCTGCCACAGCCGTGGTCTGCCGATCTGCTATGGCCGTATCGTATGCGCTTTGCAGAACCCTGAGATTGTCTCCCGCATCTACAGATGCTTTAGTGTACGAGTCGGCAATCGTGCGATACTTACCGTCTGCTACTGTTGTGGTCTGGCGGTCCCCAATGGCCGTATCAAAAGCAGTCTGTAACACCCGGGCTCCCACGAGCGAATCCACTTCGGACTCCAGATAAGAGTCGGCAATCGTGCGATACTTGCCATCTGCAACTGCTGTCGTCTGGCGATCCGCAATTGCCGTATCAAAAGCACTCTGTAGTACCCGGGTCCCCACAGCTGTGTCAACTTCAGCCTCCGTGTAGGAGTCGACAATCGTGCGATACTTACCATCTGCTACAGTTGTGGTCTGGCGATCTCCTATGGCCGTATCGAATGCGGTTTGCAGCACCCTAAGATTGTCTGCTGTGTCAACCTCCGATTTCTGGTAGTACCGCACATCATTATCACTGTCCGATCGCTTTGCTGTGTTCGCGGCAACGGAGGGTGCAGCTGCTACCAAAGTGTCCAGCTCGGCCGCGGCAACTTTCGTAGTGATGATGCTGGATAGAGCACTTGACACAACACCATCTGCAGCCTGATATGCCACTTCCATGGCTAGAAAATTGTTCAGTGCTGCAGCAGGCAAGGTCGTGATGGCATCGATACGATCTTTCTCGGTCTGGATGGCAGTTGCGTTGGTGCCTTCGTTCGCTCTCGCCAATGCGGCTTCATCGACTATAGCCTGAGCAATTACAGCATCGGCGGCTGCATAATCAGCCCTGATGTCAAGGCGATCAGCATCTGCAACCGCCTGGTTTGCGTCTACATCAGCTTGGATGNCTTGCTCGGCCGCTGTCGCCCGGCTCACTTCGGCGGTAGTGGCATCACTGAGAATCACATCTGCTGCGGCAAATTCGTCTCGCACAGCTTGGCGGTCTAGAGCTGCGGCAGTCTCATTTGCATTCACATCAGCTTGGACAGCCTGTTCTGCCGCTGTAGCACGGCTTACTTCGGCGGTAATGGCAGCATTCAAAATACTATCTGCGGCGGCGAATTCCGATCGCACAGCTTGGCGGTCTNCNGCNNCNGCNCTNTCATTTGCATTCACATCATCTTGGATGACTTGCTCGGCCGCTGTCGCCCGGCTGGTTTCCACNGCNACCTTGTTAGTCACCAACGTGAAGACGTCTCCNGANGCNGCAATCTGTGTCTGCGAAGGCTGCCACAATTTCGGCGTCTTGGGCGTACGTGCTNTCCAAGGAATCAATCTGCGCCTGGATTGCNTCTANNTTGGGTTGCCAGGACGATGCTCCGAGCTCCACTTCATCGAAGTCCTGCGTGCGGTNTTGNCCCGCAAAGATTTCTTCAATGTGNAAGTGTGTTCCCTTACTCTGCCCAGCGAAGAGATANTCCTGGCACGTGGCCAATGGAATTACATCAACGATTCCTTGCAGGCTAGTGGGCACGTGGTCCGGCTTCAACTTGAATGCTCGTAGCTGTCCATTGTATTTGAGAACCATATCCCCGATGTAGATGGATCGCTTGCATACTAGTGCGCGCGCAAGCAGTTCACTTCTACAATGTACCTGATCAAGCTTACTTATATGTGCGTGTGCCATTTATTGGGCTTTACAAATTATCCCCTTTTATAGCTGGGGCAGACCGGGACTCGGTCCGACAGGTACGACGTTGGGCAGAACACGCGTCGGTGCGCCGTCCCTTCTGAAGTTGTATTGGCAATTCCCATATTCATACAGTACTTTCAGCTGGTAATCTTCCTTCAGAGCTACGGCTTCCTGCCGCAATTTCACGCCTTCCATTTGTACACCATATGTGTTGACAATGCAAGACTCATCGAAAGTGGCGGGCATGTTTGCACCCCAGGTGCCCCCCATCTCAATGTTCAAGCGTTCTGTGCCGAAATTCCACTGTGTGACATGGGCGGCTGTTTGTGTAGTCCATGTGACGGGTGCACCTGCGGCTCGTAGCTGGTCCTGATTCCGTGTAGCTCTCCACTGGAGCCAGTCGGCATGACCATTAGCATCCGGATTCATTCCTGGCATTGGTCCAAAGCAGATCCATTTTCTTTGGGAACCAGCAATATCCGCAAGTTCGGGTAGCGTACCGGCTCCAACACTGTTAAAGAGCAGAGCATCATTTGCAATGCCTGCACCAGTTATCTGATACCCAAAGGGGCCTGGTGACCATGTTGCACCAGCGGCAGTATTATGCCCGATTTTTTTACGATCCTGGTCGCACAAAGGACCGTTATCATAGAGTTCGCCCTTTATCCAAACGGGGACATGGTCGGGATCGGTGAAACGTACTTTGGCATCGAAGGTCAACAAGTTGAAGTTATTGAATATCTGCGCGCTATTGTCATCCGTAACAAATCTGTGACTTTGCGGGATGTAGTAGAGAGTATTCGTCAGGATGTCTCCCTTATTATGTCCACCACCAGTGGTCTGGCAGTAGATTCCCCAAATACAACCGTCTACACTTTCACTAACAGTATTAGTGGAAGTGCCAACCCAATCGCAATAAGTAAAGTCGGCACGGGTAGCTTCTTCGGGCACAATGACAACGCCTCTTAGCTTTTGGAAATCCATCGCAGTAATTTGACGATCCTCAGTTTGTCCGGAACTTTTGTCAGCGATTGTTAAATAAAGGCTTGTTTGCGTGTTTCTTGCGAAGCGTTGTTTATCAGTGTCAATCCAGCAGTAAACGAAAGGTGATGTGCTGGCCCAGGTTCCAAACTCAGAGACGTCGGCATCTTCTGCGTGGCGTCTGTCATATCCATGGGCATCTAGATTATTATCGTGATGCAGGTTATTCAGCTCACAAATTTGCAGTGGTGTGAGACT
>NYSS01000052.1 GCA_002683135.1 Planctomycetota bacterium
TCGTCAAGAAGGCCGAGGCCGCCAGCTGCTGCAAGGACGCGGCCACCACCGTCGTCAAGAAGGCCGAAGCATCCAGCTGCTGCAACGACGCGGCCACCACCGTCGTCAAGAAGACCGAAGCATCCAGCTGCTGCAACGACGCAGCCACAGTCGTCGTCAAGAAGACCGAGGCGTCGACCTGCTGCCTCGAGGAAGGCGCTACCAGCGCCGCGGAATGCACCTCCGCCTGCCAGGAAGAGAGCATCGTCATCGTAAAGAAGGCGAGCCCCGACGTGGCGACCGTGGAAATCGTCGAGGTTGTCCAGGTCGACGACAACGGCGACATCCGCCGCCTCACGGAAAAGAAGACGGACGACGACTGCAAGGGATGCGCGACATGTTGCGCCTGCTGCACCAAGGCTTCTCGCGAGGGGCCCGCGGGTCCCGGGCGCGTGAGCAATCACAGCATCATCATCGAGTCGGACGGCTCCGGGTGGACCGGTGGTTCCGATGCCGCCATGCCTGACATTGCCCGCCTGATCCCGCAGCTCATCGGCAAAGCCGGTCAAGCCGGGGGCGACGTTCGCGTCGAGGTCTTCGTCAACGGCAAACGCGTCAACGCAAACACGCAGAGCCCGAGCGGCCCGAAGGCAAAGAAGAACGCACCCACCCGCAAGCCCGGCACGGGGCCGAGCAAGGGCAAGCAGCCCAGCCCCAGCAAAAGCGACAAGGCCGACAAGCGCGGGCGCGACGCCGCGAACACCCGCAGACGGGCCAACAAGGTCAGGCGCGACGCCACCAACGCCCGCAAACAGGCCGACAAGGTCAAGCGTGAGGGAGACCGCGCGCGACCCGCACGCAAACAGCGCGGTGGTGACGAGGAGATGCAGAAGATGCGCGCCGAATTGCGCGATCTGCGCAAGCAACTTCAGCGGATCGAGAAGGCTCTCCAGAAAACCGGCGGCGGCAAAGCTCCGCGCAACTAATCAGCGCATCTTGCGATGGCGCGCGGCCTGGGACTCCGGTCCCAGGCCGGCCGTAGCGCGCTCCTCAGCCACCTTCGCCTCGTAGGTGCCGTAGTCCCCCTCGAAGCTACGCACCTGCCCATCCCCCTCGAACGCGATGATGTGGGTCGCGATCCGGTTCAGGAACCAGCGATCGTGACTGACCACCACCGCGCAGCCGGGGAACTCCTGTAGTGCCTCTTCCAGCACTCGGAGGGTCTCAATATCCAGATCGTTGGTCGGTTCGTCCAACAGGATCACGTTGCCACCCTCGCGGAGCATCTTCGCCAACTGAACACGGTTGCGCATGCCCCCAGAGCATTCGCCCACCTTCTTCTGCTGATCCGGCCCGCGGAAGTTGAAGCGGGAGACGTAGGCACGGGCATTCACCTCCTGCTTGCCGATCCGCAGCGTCTCGTGCCCGCCTGAGATCTCCTCGAAGACGGTCTTGTCTGCCGCCAGTGAATCGCGCGACTGGTCTACGTAGCACAGGTCGACGGTCTCACCGATCTTGATCTCCCCAGCATCCGCCTGTTCTTCGCCGATGATCATGCGAAGCAGAGTCGTCTTCCCCGTACCGTTGACGCCGACGATCCCGACGATCCCACCCGCCGGTAGGTCGAACGCCATGTCGCTCATGAGCACGTTGTCGCCGTACGCTTTCGAGATACCCGAGAACTCGATAACGCGGCCACCGAGGCGCTGGGTGCAGGGGATGGTCAGCTTGATGCTCCCCTCACGCATCTCGCTCTCCTGCGCCACCAGCGCATCATAGTTGCGAATCCTCGCCTTGCTCTTCGCTGTCCGCGCTGCCGGGGACTGGCGAATCCACTCGAGCTCGCGATCGAGCATCTTCTTTCGCGACGCCTCCTGACGTTCCCCGACGCGGAGCCGCTCTGCCTTATTCTCGAGATACGTCGAGTAGTTCCCCTCGTATGGAGTCGCCCGGCCGCGCTCGAGTTCGAGCATCCATCCGACGACGTTGTCGAGGAAGTAGCGATCGTGAGTGATGAGGATCACGGTGCCCGCGTAGTCCTTCAGGTGCTGCTCAAGCCACGCCACCGAACCTGCGTCGAGGTGGTTGGTGGGCTCGTCTAAGAGCAGCAGGTCCGGTTGCTCCATCAAGACCTTGCACAACGCCACCCTGCGCTTCTCACCGCCTGAGAGGATGGAGACGTCGGCGTCACCTGGGGGACAGTTCAGCGCGTGCATGGCCTGGTCGATATGCCGATCAAGCTCCCAGGCGTCACGCGCATCGATCTCGTCCTGGACGCGCGCCTGCTCGTCCATGACCTTCTGCATCTCGGCTTCGTCCAGGGGCTCGCACATGCGCTCGCAAAGGTGGTCGTAACGCGTCAGCAACCCCCGAGTCCCCGCCACCGCCTTCTCGATATTGCCCCGAACGTCACATTCAGGATCGAGCTGGGGCTCCTGTGAAACGTAGCCGACCCTCACCCCATCAGCCGCCTGCGCCATGCCTTCAAAGTCTCGGTCTTCACCAGCCATGATCCTGAGCAAGGTCGACTTTCCGGCACCGTTGTGGCCGATGACGCCGATCTTCGCCCCCGGGAGAAACGCCAGGGTGATCTCGCGCAGCACGAACCGATCGTCGTATCGCTTGTCCAGATTGTGGCAGACGAAGACGTACTCGTTACTCATGCGGGGAAGTTAGGCGAAGAACCAGGTCGAGACAACGTCAACATCCCGCCCCACGCACCGTCCCACCCGTCAGGTCTGCTCCACGTGGACGCGGTTCCTGCCCCGTTCCTTCGCCCGATAGAGGGCGTGGTCGGCGCGGAACAGCAGCGCACCGGACTCCACTGAACCCGTCTTCGCCGCGGCAACGCCAAGCGACACGGACAACTTCAACTGGTAGAGGACGTCGGTCATGGTCTCGCCGAGCCGCTCCACGCGCTCCCGCACTCGCTCGGCGAAAGCCTGCGCTTGCTCCATGCTCTGCCCCGGAAGCACGATGATGAATTCGTCGCCACCGTAGCGCCCCACCAGGTCACCCTCGCGACTGCAATCCTGAATGGCCCGCGCCACATCCCGCAACAAGACGTCGCCGACCTGATGTCCGTAGGTATCGTTCCAATCCTTGAAGTTGTCGATATCGAGCATGACCATCGCAATCGGGCGCGCGTACCGATTGGCGACGTGAATCTCGGCCTCCAGCAGGTCCATCAGGTGCGCGCGTTGCAGGACGCCCGTCAGGCCGTCCTTCGTGATGCGCTCGGTCAAGAGGAAACTCCTGCGGGAGAACTGGACCCGCTCCATCGCTTCTCCCACAGCCTGCGCCAGCACATCCAGCGTCGGCGCCAGTACACCTGACAGGGGTCGATCGGTAGGGATGAGGGTGACCCCGACATGCTGGCGGCCCGCTCGGAGGGGCACGACCAGGATCTCCGCGGTATCGAGCGCGTTGAAAACGCCATCGAATCCCGTGCCCCGGAGCACTGCCGATGCACGCCTCTCCCTGTGCGCGATGAGCATGAGCTCGCTGATGCCCTCAGCCACGGTCGCCAGATCTCGAATCCGGACGAAGAACGGCTGCTGATCCTCAGACGCGGAGATCATGGCCTCCCCTGCCTCCTCAAGGATGAGCAAGGCACGCCCCACCCCGGGCGTACCGCGCACGGCGGCCATGAACGCATCGAGGGCGCCGACCTCTGATCCAGCCTCACGGATACGCGTGAGCGCTTCGTGAACGACCGCCGTCAGGCCCTCCGGAGGAGGTGACAACCTAGACTCCGTCTCGGCCAGATGAGTGAACGCGGCCTCGAAGGTCACCAGGTCCAAGCGCGGCAATCCGACCAGGACTCCCAATACCAGCAAGCCATCTGCGAGATCCCGTGCGACCCGCTCGTGGATCACCTCTCCAAGACCGCGCAAGCGCTCATCTGTCTCGGGAGAGCCGTCGGTAGCGCGATCGCACGATGCCACCGCCCCGAATCCCTCGGCCATTCTGTGCGCGAGCTCCACGATCCAGGCGAGGACCTCATCATCCTCCCGGTGAGCCCGATCGGACTCGTCGCTGCTCGCCGCTCGGCATAGCCGCTTCGGAATACGACACGAGGCGAGGTAGCCACTCTCCCCCACGAGGCTATCGATCCCGTGGAGCAGCCCGGCGACGCGGGCCTCGGCCGGATCTGCGCTCTCCAAGACCTCAGCCAGGGACCCGGCAATGAAGCTCGTCACGACGGCGTGCCGCACGAACGGGAGGTGATGCGGCGCTGCAGCCGCTGGCGTCGCCGCGAGGCCGTCCTGAACGATGGTCCGGCATGCCCCGCGTCCGAGGACCTGCAGCGCGACGTCGACGGAGTTCACCGTGACTCCGACCCCGGACAGAGCACCATTGGCGGCCTCGAGAATGCGCAGGGCAAGTCCGGGATCGGCGCCGACCAGGTCCCTGATCTCCGGATCGCGGGCCCCGCGCGCATCCAGGAGTTCAAGCGCCCGGCGCGCGACAGGCGGGCACACGGGAACGTGCGCACGCCCCTCTCCCTGCTCCTGATAATCAGCAGTCGACAATGGGCCTCTCACTAAGATGATCCGCGTCGCCACTTTTCCTATCGGCTCGTAACCTCCGGTCCCTTGAAGCCTTACCGCGCCTGTATGAACATAACTCACGGTCTTTTTGGGGAGCCAGCCGCAACCTAATTTTGGATAGTCTCTTACGGCAGCCCCCGTGCGATTGACCCCATCAGCGCGAACAGTACCCGCGTCCGGGACAGAGAAGACGTCGCGCCGCCGACGCGACCAGCACATCGACACCGCTGACTCGAACGCTGCGGCGCCAACCTGTCCGCCCACGCCCAGCAACGCTCCCACGCCGCGCACGTCAGCGACCACCGATCCTCCAAGTGACCGACCCTGAGAGGCCGATCGCAACCGTGAGCGCCCTGCGAATGGCCCCAAACATCCGCACCCACGGGACCCATGCCGTATCCCCGTCAGCCACGCGGCGGGCATCACTGAGGGGTATAGTCCCCGCCATGCGATGCATCTTCGGCAGTCGTGGCACCTGGGCAACGATGGACACGGGCGTGAAGGGGCCGCGCAACGCAGAGGCTCTGGCTGATCCGGGGCTGCGAGAAGGTGGGTGGGCCGTCCTGGTCGAAGACGGGATCATTCGCGAGGCCGACAGGCCCGACGCATTGCGCGCGCGCCACGACGCCGCCCCGTTCGTGGACCTGGGCGACTCTCTGGTGGTCCCCGGATTCGTCGATCCCCACACCCACCCCGTCTTCACCGGGACCCGCGAGGACGAATTCGAATTGCGGAACGGCGGCAAGACCTACGAGGAGATCGCCAAGGCCGGCGGCGGCATCCGCAATTCAGCGCGACGCTTGCGGAGCTCATCCGAAGACGAACTGACCAACGACTTGCTCGCCCGACTCGACGGATTCCTTGAGCTCGGAACGACGACCATCGAGGCGAAATCGGGATACGGGCTCTCCACCGAATCGGAACTCGCCTCTCTGCGGGCGATCCGTCGGGCCAACGCCGAGCATCCCCTCGACCTCGTCCCCACCTTCCTCGGAGCACACGAGATCCCTGACGAATACAGGGAGGATCGGGAGGGCTACATCCGACTGCTCACCAACGAGATGCTCCCCCTGGTGGCCAAGGAGAACCTCGCCGAGGCCTGCGACGTGTTCTGCGAAGACCACGTGTTCAGCGTCGACGAATCCCGCCGCATCCTCCTGCGCGCACGGGAACTCGGGCTGGAGCTCAAGCTTCATGCCGACGAGATCAAGCCGATCGGCGGGGCCGAGCTCGCCGCCGAGGTCGGCGCGCTCTCTGCCGATCACCTGGTGGCGATCTCCGAAGAGGGCATCCGCCGCATGCGCGAGGCGAAGGTCGTCCCTGTCCTGCTCCCCGCGACATCCCTCTACCTGAACCTCGGCAAAGACGCGCCCGGCAAGCGCATGCTCAACGAGGGGCTAGCCTGCGCCCTCGCCACCGACTTCAACCCAGGGTCAAGCCCGACCCGCAGCCTACCCCTCGTCATGACCCTCGGCTGCATCAAGTACGGCATGACGGCTGCCCAGGCGCTCGGCGCGGCGACCTGGAACGCGGCGTGTGCCATCGGTCGTGAAGGTCAGGTGGGTGCCCTCGCGCCCGGCTGCTTGGCTGACCTGGTCGTCCTGGATCTCCCCAACCTCCGCTCGCTGCCCTACCGCTTCGGAGAGAACTTCGTCCGGACGGTGGTCAAGAGAGGCGAGATCGTGGTGACGAATGGCCGCAGGACAGGCCACGCGGCCTGATGTTCTGACCGGTCATCGAACAACGAGACGGGACTCAGGGCAGCCCCGCCGAGATCACTTCACGCGACCGCGCGACGCGTTCCCGGGCTTGTAGTAGCCCGCGCCCTTCGGGCTCAGGCCTGGAATCGGCCCCTTGAGCGGGACCATGTTGGGATCCTTGCCCGCGCGCAGCAACAGGTAGCGCCGGACGATTTGACCGACGACGACCTCTTCGATGTTGTGACGTTGCCCCTGAAGCACCCAGCCCCAGTCAACTGCGCCCCCGGACGTAAGGTCATCAGACTGCAGCGAAGGTTCAATCTTCAAAGCGCACACGAGCATGACGACGTTCTTGGGGTTTGCCTTCACGGTCTCGAGCTCGACGGTGACACGCGTGCGGTGCGGGAGTCGCCACTCGACCCACTCGATGGTCTCTGTCTCAACGAAGCCCGGCTCGGACTCTGAGACAGGGAAGGCCGTCTTCATGTACCCGTCCACCGCCTTCCAGAGGACCTTGGTGTCCGCGTCGGCGAAGAGGTGCTGCGTCGGGACCATCCGGCGCTGCATCTCTCGAATCGCCGCCGGCCCTTGGCGTGCCCCACCGCTGATGGCCCCAGGTGTGCACGCAACCAGGGCAACGAGCGCGGCAGAGAGAACGAAGCTGTGGGGTCGGATCATCACGAGAGAAACCTCCGGTGTCCCTTGTCGGCCGTTCTGGCCACGGGCCTCAACGAACCACCTTGGCGCGCGCGGCGCAGAGTCTCAACCCTTTCTCCAGCCGCCACCTCCGGGCGTTTCCACGCGGATCCGATCTCCGGGATCAAGTGTCACGCTTTGCCCCGCCGGCAGCGGTCGCCATTTCCCGCCGACGGTGCGAACACGGTCGCGACCGGCCGCCCCGGAGGCACCCCCGCCGACCCCGGGAGCACCGTCGCTGCGCCGCATTGCGAGCATGGTGACGCGCATCCGCTCCCGCGCTTCGAGCTCTCGAATGAGGCCGTCACCCCCTTCGTGACGGCCCGCTCCACCCGAGCCGTCCCTCAGTCGGTACTGGCGTACGAGCACCGGGTAGGCGGCCTCTAACGCCTCGATCGGCGTGTTGAGCGTGTTCGTCATGTGGGTCTGGATCCCAGAGACACCTGGCCCGGAAGGCCCGCCGCCGGCGCCCCCCCCCAGGGTCTCGTAGAACGTGAACGGCGACCCGTCCGCGCGGCGACCGCCGGCGGTGAGGTTGTTCATCGTTCCTTGCGAGCACGCGGGCACCCGATCCGGAGCTGCCTCCGCCAAAGCCAGGAGCAGCACGTCGACGATCCGCTGGGATGTCTCCACGTTGCCTCCGGCGACAGGAGACGGGGTCTGCGCGTTGAGGAGACAACCAGCGGGAATACGCACCGTGACCGGATCGAGGCAGCCGCTGTTGGTCGGCAGGTCTTCGCGAACGAGCAGGCGAACGACATAGAAGACGGCCGACAGGGTGATCGCTTCGTTCGCGTTGAACGGCGCGTCGATCGCCGGGTCAGTTCCAGCGAAGTCGACGACCAGCCGATCACGCCGCTTGCTGATGGACACGCAGATCTTCGGCGTGCCCGGCCCGTCGAGGGACGCCTCGGAGCGCCAGGTGCCGTCGGGCAACTCGCGCAAGGTCGCCCGCGTGACGCGGGCCGCGTGTGAGCGCAACCCGTCGACCGCCGCCTGCAAACGCCGCGCACCGTGTTGTTCGAAGAGCTCCAGGACGCGACGCCGCCCGAGTTCGACAGCGGCCGCCTGCGCTAGCAGGTCACCCCTCCGCTCGTCGGGCGTACGGGTGTTCGCGAGCACCATCGCCAGGATGTCTTCATCCATCTCGCCCTCGCGCACGAGCCGCACGGGGGGAATGATCAGGCCCTCTCCGTGCACGTCGTTGACAGGACCCATGCTCCCTGGCCAGGCGCCGCCGATGTCGGCGTGATGCGCACGGCACATCACGCCCATCATCATCCCCCGGCGTCGCGGGACGAACACGGGCGCGAATACCGTCACGTCCGGCAGATGCGTCCCGCCCTTGTAAGGATCGTTGAGCAAGATGAGATCCCCGGGTCGCATGTCCACCCGCTCAAGCAGATGGCGCCCCGTAACGTGAACCGAGCCGAGATGCACCGGGATGTGGCTCGCCTGGGCGGCCATGTCTCCTTGCGACCCCGTCAGGGCGCAAGAAAAGTCGAGACGCTCCTTGATGTTCGGAGAGAACGCCGAGCGCCGCAGGAGCACGCCCATCTCCTCCGGGATGGCCGCCAGCAGATGGTGGAAGACATTCAAGTCGACCGGGTCCAGTTTCATGGCTTGACCTCCACCAGCAAGGCTCCCGTCCGGTGCACCCGCGCGCTCGCGCCGGCGTCCAACCACACCGTACCCGTTCGCTCGGCGACCAGGGCCGGCCCGGTGATGGTGTAGCCGGCGCGCAGATCCGAACGGTCGTGAACAGGTATGGACGCCCGCTGCGTGACGCTCTTTACCCGGCCGCACGGCTGCCTCGATCCGCCACCACGACCGAGGGTCCGCATGGTGGGCGGCGCCACGGTCGCCTCCACGCGCACCCGCACCGCGATCAAGTCGACCCCGCGATCCGGATCAGCGAAGCCGAAGCGCCGCCGGTGGAGTTCATGAAACGCGGCGACGGGATCAGCCCCCTCGGGGACCTCCAGCTCGAACGACTGACCGCGATAGCGCAGGTCGAGGGCGACCGTCGTCAGCAGATCCTTCGCCCGCACCCCGGACCCACGAAGCAGCGCCCGCAAGCGATCCTTGAGAGGTTTGGTAAGACGGCGGCGTTCGGCGGATGAAGGGACGCCATCGAGCAACACCGAGCGAGACAAGGTCCGAGCCGGCGGCGCCCACAGGAGTCCCTGGGCCGACAACACCCCCTGGTTGGGAGGCACGATCACCCGTCTCATGCCGAGCGCCCGAGCGAGGGCCACGCCGTGCAGGCCACCCGCACCTCCAAACACCATGAGCGCCGCGTCACGCGGGTCGCGACCGCGCTCCAGCGAGATGACCCGCAACGCACGTGTCATGGCCACATCGGCCAGGCGAACGATGCCTTCACACAGCCTCCGCGTCGTCAGCCCGGCGCGGCGGGCGAGGCGCTGGGCCGCCCGCTCCGCGCGACCGAGGTCCAGCCCGTCTCTCCCGAGGGTGAAGAAATCCGGGTCCATGCGACCAAGCAGGAGATTCGCATCGGTGACCGTGGCCTCATCGCTGACGCCATAGGCGGCGGGCCCCGGGTCGGCCCCCGCGCTCTCTGGGCCCACGGTGAGGGCGCCGCCCCGGTCCAGGCGAACCAGGCTCCCACCACCCGCCCCCACGGTGTGGATCTCCAGGCTCGGCAGCCGGATGGTGTGCCCGGCGACGCGAAGCTCGGACACCCGCGGTAGCTCTCCGTCGATCCAGGCGACGTCCGTCGAGGTGCCTCCCATGTCGAGCGTGACGACACGGGGTTCCCCCACGGCAGCACCCCATGCGCGCGCCGCTACGAGCCCGCCAGCTGGCCCCGAAACGAGCAGGCGAGCGGGCTCTTCCGATACCTCCTCCGGCGACAGGAGCCCCCCCTCTGACGTCATCACCCGTACGTCGAACCGCCCGGTGAGCGCGACCCGCAGGCGCTCGAGATACTCGCCGACGACGGGCCGCAGGCCAGCGTTCACCAGCGCGCAGAGTCCGCGCTCCACCTCCCGAAACTCCGGGTTCAAACGAGCGCTCGTCGTCACCGGAAGCCCCAGCCCCGCCAACGCATCGGCGGCGATGTCCTCATGATCAGGGTTGGCGTAGGCGTGCAACAGGACCACCGCAATCGAACGAGCCCCCGCCCGCTTCAAGCGGCGTCCCGCGCGTCGACAGGCCTCCGCATCGAACGGCTCGAGGACCTCACCACCCGCACCCATGCGCCCCGGGACCTCCGCGATAAGGCGCGGTGACGTCGGCAAACGGGGGCGTCGTGGCTCCGGGTCGTAGAGCTCGGGACGCGCCTGGCGTCCGATCTCGAGCACATCGCGGAAACCCGCATTGACGATGAGCCCGACTGGAGCCAACTTGCCTTCCAGGGTCGCGTTCGTCGCGACCGTCGTACCGTGACGGAGCGCCACTTTCCCGTCGGGGGCGAGCTTGGTCGCCGCATCGGCGATGACCCGCGCGGGGTCATGCAGATCCGACGCGACCTTCAGCACGGCGCCGTCATCTCCGACCGCGTCCGTGAAGGTCCCACCCGTGTCGATCGCCAGTGTCCGCGTCATCGCCGGTGATGATAAGCACCGTCACCCAAGATGCGGAAGGACTCCCGCGCCCCTACCGCCCCACCCCACCCCTCGGCGATCGCCGTCACCGCTACCCTGGAGCCGAGCGCCGCAGCGAGGAGGAGGAGTCGCAGGCCTCGACCCCGAGGCCCCGGCCGGGGCCGCATCACCCCCCCCCCAAAAAAAAGCCGCGGGAGGCAGAGGAGGAGGCTCGGACGGCGGCTCGGGGCGGGAACCACCACAATTTGCAGCCCAACGAGGGCTCTTGGGGAAGGTCAAAGCGACCGGTTCAGGAATTGCTACCATCCCGCGCCATGACCATGCCCGTCGCCGTCGCTGCGATCCTCGCTTCGTACGTGCTGGGATCGGTCTCCTTCGCGCTCCTCATTGTGCGCGCGTTGAATGGGGTCGACCTGCGGACCGTGGGTAGCGGCAATCTCGGCGCGACCAATGCCGGCCGCGTTCTGGGACGCCGCTGGGCCGTCGGCGTCTACTTGCTCGACTTCCTCAAGGGGCTCGTCCCGACCTGGATCGGTCTTCACGCCGAGTGGGACGTACCCGCCGCCCCGTACCTGCCCCTCGCCATGCTCATGGGTGGGGCCGCGTTCCTCGGCCACTGCTTCCCCTTCTACCTGGGCTTCAAGGGCGGCAAAGGGGTCGCCACGGCATCGGGGGTCATCCTCGCCGTGTCCTGGCCTGCCTTCTTCGCGGGCATGATCGCGTTCATTGTCACCCTGCTCCTGTCTCGGATGGTGGCCCTGGGCAGCATCGTCGCGGCCATCGTGCTCCCGGTAGCGTTCCTCTCCACGGAGCGACGGGCAGCGCTCGAGCTACCGAATCTGTCCTGGCTTTCCTTCTTTCTCGCGATCGCCGTGCTTGTGATCGTCAGGCATCGGACGAATATTCGTCGCATGGTGGAAGGCTCGGAATCGAAGATCTGGAGACCTCACTCGTGAAGGTAGCGGTAATCGGAGCGGGAGGATGGGGGACGGCGGTCGCCTTGCTGCTAGTCGAGAATGGCCACGACGTGTCCCTGTGGGGCCACGACCCGGCCAACCTGGAGCGCATGCGGCGTGACGGCGAGAACGCCCGATACCTCAAGGACGTCCCGCTGCCATCGGAGCTCAGCCTCACGCCAGATTGTGAGGAGGCGGTCCACGGCGCGCGCGTGGTCGTCTCAGCCATCCCTACACGCTGGCTCCGTCAGACCCTGGAGCCGTTCAAACCGTTCGTCCCGGCCCGCGTGCCCATCGTCTCACTGACAAAAGGCATCGACGCGGAGTCGCTGCAACGGCCGACTCAGATTATTCGCAGCGTGCTACCTGGACGCGCCCTCGCCATCATGTCGGGGCCGAGTCACGCCGAAGAGGTCGCGCGACGCATCCCCAGCTCGGTGGTCATTGGCGCCGCGTCCCGTGACGTCGCGCGACGCATGCAGCGCCTGTTCACGACCGAACGATTCCGTGTCTACGCGAACACCGACCCTCTCGGAGTCGAGCTCGGGGGCGCGCTCAAGAACGTCATCGCCATCGCCGCTGGCGTCTGCGACGGGCTCGGATTCGGCGACAACACCAAGTCCGCGCTGATCACCCGCGGGCTGGTAGAGATGGTGCGTCTCGCGACCAAGCTCGGCGCGAAGAAGCAGACGTTCGCCGGGCTCGCCGGCATGGGTGACCTGATCACCACGTCGTTCAGCTCACACGGGCGAAACCGACGGGTCGGCGAGCAGATTGGCAAGGGAGACTCCCTCGAGCGCATTCTTCGCAAATCACAGCAGGTGGCCGAGGGCGTCGGTACGACGCAGGCCGTCATGTCGCTGGCCCGGAAGCTCCGCGTGGACATGCCTATCGCACGGGAGGTCCACGACATGCTGTTCGATGGAAAGGACGCACAGGAAGCGTTGCAATCGCTGATGACGCGGTCTTCCAAGACGGAGTCGTGGTAAGCCACCTGGACCGAACACGATGTTGATCTCCTCATGAAGGTCCTGGTCCTGTTCAGCGACACCGGGGGCGGGCACCGGGCAGCCTCGGTAGCGATCATCGCGGCGATGGCCAACGTCGCACCCGAGGCCGAGGTGGTGATGCGAGACGGGCTCGTCGAGGGCGGGCCGTTCCCACTCAACCGATCTCCCGGGATCTACGCCTGGGCGATGAAATGGTGCCGGTGGATGTGGGCGTTCGTTTTCCACCTGTGGAACGGACCCTGGCGCGCGAAGGTCATGTGTGATCTCGGCTATCCCGCGACCGCCAAGAAGCTGCGCACGCTGATCGCCGACGCGGAGGCGGACGTCGTGGTGAGCACCCATCCGTTGCTGACGCGATCCGTCGTCCACTGCCTGAAGCGCATCGAGAAGGACACCGGGAAACGGGCCCCCTTCGGCATCGTCGTCACCGACCTCGTGACCGGACATTGGTCCTGGTACGACGCCGACGCCGACCGCATCTTCGTACCAACGCCGGAGGCGTTTGACCGGGTAGAGGAGGGCGGTGTCGACCCCGGGAAGCTCCTGATGACCGGTCAGGCCGTCCACCCGAAATGTGGCCGCGCCGCTGCCCGCCGCGACCAGCTGCGGGCAGCATTTGGCTGGGAGGGGGTGATCGTCCTCGTGGTCGGGGGCGGTGACGGCATGGGCGCCATCGACGAGCACAGCAAGGCCATCGACGCCGCAGAGCTTGGCGTCCGACTCGTCGTCGTCTGTGGGCGCAATGAGAAGCTGAAGACCGGGCTCGAAGCGCACCCCTGGACCGGATCGACCGAGGTCCACGGCTTCGTCAGCAACCTGGAGGAGCTGATGGCCGCCGCCGACGTGCTCGTGTCGAAATCCGGGCCGGGATCAATCATGGAAGGGTGCGTCGCGGGCCTTCCGATCCTCCTCTACGACTACCTCCCCGGACAGGAGGTCGGCAACGTGCGGCTGGTCGAGGACCGTGGCATCGGGCACTACGCGCCCAAGCCCGCGGACCTGGTCTCCCATCTCCGCCGATGGGTGTCCGACCCCGGAGCGCGCGCCCGCGCGGCCAACGCCTCGCGGGCCTACGCGATCCCCGACTCCGCGACCCGCATCGCGCGGGGGATCCTCGAGATGACGGCGACCGGCTGAGCGTTAGGGGAAGACGATCGCGACCGCGTTCCCTATGTAGGAAATCCCTGACTGGGATCCACCCATGTCCCCCGTGACGTAGGAGGCGTAGAAGGTCATGCCCGAGAGCTGGGGCGCGCTGGGAATGAACACCTGCCAGATCCGCGTCCCGGACCCGTCGGTGAAGCCCTGGATATTGGAGGTCAGCCCATTACTGGGATCGCTGACGGTGTAATCGAGGATCCAGTCAAGGGACAGGGGGATGACACGCGTGTCGAGGGGGTCACCGAAAGAGCCACACGGGATTCCCCCGTTGCCCATCGAGACCGCCCCCTGGAAGAAGACGTTGGGAGCCGCCGGAACACGCACCTCAAGTGTCTGGAGTGAGCCGGCCGTCGGCGTGCTGTTGTTGCGGATGCTCAGGTGGTTGAACCCACCCGTCAGGGTCGCGACGTGGGCGCCGGCGGTGACGCTCACGTCGACGAGATTGGGGGTCACGCCGGCGGGGACGTCGCAGGTGATACGCGATGAAGCCACGCGGTCGACGTTGGTCGCGGCGATTCCATCAAAAGAGACGGCGACCCCGCTGGACGGAAACCACGAACCCTCGATGGTGACGTTGTACCCACCGTCGATCCAGCCGAAGTCAGGCGTGACGCTCGTCACATCGGGGCTGGACGGGCTGCCCGATCCGTACAGGGACTGGTACCCGGCGATGTCATCTGAATCGAGGCTGCGGATGGCCGTGTTGCCGGGCGCCACCGACGGGTACATCGTCGCGCCCGCAACTCCGGAGTGGTCCATGCCGAGCGCGTGCCCGAATTCGTGGCACGCCACACCCTGGATATCGAACTCCGATGGCGATGGGTCCACGGACCAGACGAAGTCCGTGCCTCCGTCGCGGTCGTAGAACTCGATATCGAACGCCGACATGTTCGATCCCATGAACCAGTACCAACAGACGGCGAGGGCGCCGCCCCCATCACCGCCGGCGTAATAGACCGCGTTGGTGCCGTCGAGCGCGACGGCGGTGATGGCGGTGTCCCCCCCGTAAGCGAACGCGAAGTTGCCTTGACCCGACATCTTCCACTCATCAGCGCCGCTCCGCAGCGCCAGGGTCTGATCCGACGCGGTCCCCGCAGCGGAGTCAACGAAGTTCGGGTTCACGTGATAGGTCGCCGTCGGCACCGACCATGACTTGCCGGTGAGGTTGTATGCCAGGACTCCGGTCTCGGGCACCGCGAGGACCCCAAAGACGGTCAACGCACACAGCGTGATGGACACGTTCGTCGCATATTGCTTCATGGTCGCGTTCCTACAGGTTCTCGATGATCTGCTCGAGCTGCTGCTTGAACTGCAGGAAGGTCGTGTCGACCAGCTCGCGGATGTGACCGTTGACGACCGTGTACTTGCCTCGATACCAGCCGTACACACCGCCTGGATTCGGACCGGTCTTCCTGAACAACACCACCTGCTCGCCGACGGCGAACACCGGCGCCGCGCTGACGCGGAGCGTCACGCCATCAACGGTTCCACCAGGAACCGTGATCGCAAACGGCACGGAGCCAACGCCCTTGAGGTTCTCCGTGGGCGCGATCGTGACATCCGTCACGATCTTGCTGCCCTCCCATCGGGACTCGATCTTGTTGACGCCGCCGACGACGACGCGATCTGCCTGCGCGCACAGATTCGACAACGTGAGGGGCCGGACTTGTGCGCCGACGGCCGACACGCACAGACCCAGACAAAGGAAGAAGATGAAGATCCGCATGGTTACGCCTTTCGGCTCGCTCCTCGCTCACCTGACGTATCGACCTACATGGGTCCGACCATGCGCAGAATTGATAGAACATGCTCCCGAGTGAATAGGTGCGCCCCGGCGACGCATTGGGAGGACGACAGCCCGGCAAAGAGAGCCGAGCGAGCTACGCCGTCATCGCGCCTCCAGCAACCGGGCCGCGACCGCCCGCTGGGACACGAGCCCGGGCAGCACCTGGCGGAGCTCGGCGCGACGGCTGGGATCGCCCGCCAACCTCAAGACCCCCTCGAGAGCGTCGTCCTTGCGGCCCGCCAGCGTCCATAACGCCGCCCACGCCTGCGCATAGTCCTCGCGCCCGCGATCGCCTTCGCGGAGGTCGTCCCGCATCAGCACGGTGACAGGCGCCTCCAGGCGCCCCTCCCGCGCGAGGTCGCGAGCGAGGGGGAAACGACCAGGAACCAGCTCGTTGAGCGCAGCAGCGATACGACCGGGGGGCGCCTGCGCCAGCATCTCGGCGAGCCCTTCCTCCAGCGGCCGGGGCAACGCCCAGCCCCGTTCCCAGACGACATGATGGACCACCTCGTGCTGCACACGACGCCGCAAAACCCCGTCGTCATCGTCGTCCAGCACCACCAGAAAACCGGTTCCCGGGCGGTAGATCCCATCCGCCTCCACGAACCTGGCTCCCCCAAGGCGGCTGTTCCAGCGCGCGTAGGTCGCGCGGCTGCCGCACGCGAGGATCGTCAACTGACGGGGGTCAGCCTTCCCGGGTAGCCAGCCGCGACAAGCCTCGAGGAACGTCAACGCTGTCCGAAGCACCCTCTGAGCTCGCGACGCGTCGAGATCGGAGCGGACCGAGAGCTCCTCAGCCGATGCGTCGTGCAGCCCATCCGCGGCCTGCAAGAGCATCAGGTCCTCGACCAGCCGCAACCGACGTCCGGCAGCCCGGCAGCCTTTGGCCTCGCCTCCACGCACGAGGCCCGCGGCGCGCCGGGCGTCTCCCCTCGCCCACGCGACCAGCGCCTGACCACCGAGATCGCCAGCCCCGGTGAAGGCCCGATCGGCGCCCCCCAGGTCCCCGATCGACCAGAGCGCGTCGCCAAGGAGGGCCCGAGCACCCGGCAGCTCGCCAGCCGCACGCAGCGGTCCGATAGCCGCCGCCACGTTCGTAGCGTCGAGCATCCGTATCGCCCCGACAAGAAACGCGGCCCCAGCGGCGTCCGGACAGCGGCGCCGTACCCCCTCAGCCTGGCGCAGCGCGATCGAGACCTCCCCAGCCATGGCGCGGCGGCGGATCCCCTCCACCAAGCCGGCATCCTCGTCACCGAGGCCACGCACGAGGTCATCCCGGGGCACCAGATCGAGGGGCCCCTGCAGGGGAATGGCGCGGGCCTCAGGGAGCTCTGGCACCGGCTCCCGACCCTGCTCCAGACGAATCCGGGAGAGCGTTTTCGCCGCCAACCAGGCCTCGAGGCGCGGCGACGCGATCCGCACCAGCCCTCCGGCCGCGCCCAGCAGCAACCGCCCCGCGGCGGCGCTGCCCATGCGCCAACCGCCCCGCGGCTTGACGTTCACCCCCTCTATAGACACCTGCAGGCTCGATCCCGTCACACGCACACGCACGCTCGACCACCCCCCATCCGCGGCAGGGGGGCGCGCGGCCGCACCAACCCGGGTCGCCCCGGCCGGATTGAGCCGGAACAGAACGACCTCCCCCCCGGGGACGCCCAGGTCGACTTCGTACCCCCGGCTGCGCCACGGATCGGCCCCAAACGCTATGCGCAGACTGCCGCCGCCTCGCTCCCGCACCTTTCCCAAGAACGTGAAACCGGTAACGAGGCCGATCTCTAGCGGGCTCGAGCGCACCTCGCCAGGTGCTGCGGCCACGACGAGGCTGGTGCCATCCTCGTCCAGCGGCGGGAGGAAGGCGCTCGCCGGCAGCGGATCGACGATCCAGCGCGGGTTGACGCCCTGCGCGGTAACCAGCCCCGAGAAGAACACCAATGGGACAAGAAGGCGGCTCATAAAGGTCTTGTCAGGCTCAGGGTTACTTGCGGCTAGGCCTGGGAGATAGTATCAGGCATGACGGCCCCGGCTTCTCCTGAAAGGCCCACATGAGCGTCTCCACAGAACAGGGTTCCAGCGCCACGGTCAAGACCGTCGACCAGGTGGTCATCCGCTTCGCCGGCGACTCCGGCGACGGCATGCAGATCACCGGTAGCCAGTTCACAAACACCAGCGCGTTGGCGGGCAATGACCTCGCCACGTTCCCTGACTTTCCGGCCGAGATCCGCGCCCCCGCGGGGACGTTGCCGGGCGTCTCAGGCTTCCAGGTGCGGTTCTCCTCTTTTGACATCCACTCACCCGGCGACAGGCCTGACGTGCTCGTCGCCATGAATCCCGCCGCGCTCAAGGTGAACATCGAAGAGATGGTCCCGAACGCGATCGTCATCGTCAATTCGGGCAACTTCGGACCCATGGATCTGAAGAAGGCGGCCTACGACTACAACCCGCTCGAATCCAGCGATCTCGACGGCTTCCGTGTCATCGAGGCCGACCTGAACAAGTTCACGCGTGAGGCCCTGTCCGACACCGGGCTCAGCAGCAAGGCCCAGCTCCGGTGCAAGAACTTCTTCGCGCTGGGCATGACGTACTGGATCTACAGCCGTGATCTCGCGCCGACCATCAAGTGGCTCGGTCAGAAGTTCGCGAAGAAGCCCGAGCTCGTCGACGCGAACGTGAAGGCGCTGAAAGCCGGCTACAACTTCTGCGACATCACGGGTGTCTTCCAGGAGCGCTTCAACGTCCCGGCGGCCGACCTGCCAGCCGGAACATATCGGAACATCATGGGTAACCAGGCGACGAGCCTGGGCTGCGTCGCGGCCGCGCAGAAGGCCGGGCTGCAATTGTTCCTCGGCAGCTACCCCATCACGCCGGCGAGCGACATCCTCCACCAGCTCTCGGCCTACAAGAACTACGGCGTGGTGACCTTCCAGGCAGAGGACGAGATCGCCGCCATCTGCGCCGCGATTGGAGCGTCCTACGCCGGCAACCTCGCGCTCACGGCCACATCCGGGCCGGGGCTGGCCCTGAAGGGCGAGGCCCTCGGCCTGGCGGTCATGACCGAACTACCCCTGGTCGTCATCGACGTCCAGCGAGGCGGTCCGTCGACAGGGTTGCCGACCAAGACCGAGCAGGCCGACCTCATGCAGGCCATGTACGGGCGCAACTCCGAGAGCCCCTGCGCGATCGTCGCGGCGCAGAGCCCGGCGGACTGCTTCGAGATGGCGTTCGAAGCTTGTCGCATCGCCCTGGAGCACATGGTGCCCGTCGTGCTACTGACCGACGGCTACCTGGCTAACGGCGCGGAGCCATGGCGCCTGCCTGACATCTCGAAGCTCCCCGAGATCAAGCCCCGGTTGCAACACGAAGCCGAAGGATTCCTCCCCTACTCTCGCGATCCTGAGACGCTGGCGCGGCCCTGGGCCAGACCCGGGACGCCCGGCCTCGAACACCGCATCGGTGGACTCGAGAAGGAGGACGGGACAGGCAACGTCAGCTATGACGCCGCGAACCACGAGTTCATGTGCCGCACTCGCAGGGAAAAGGTCCAGAGGATCGCCGACCGGATCCCGGAGCAGACCGTCGAGGGCGCACAGGAGGGGAAGCTCCTGGTCCTGTCCTGGGGGGGCACTCATGGGTCCATCGCCGGCACCCTGATCCGTGCGACCAAGGCAGGAAAATCGGTCGGCTGGGCACATCTCCGCTACCTGAACCCGATGCCAAAGAACCTGGGTGAGATCCTCAGTCGCTACGAGAAGGTCGTCGTGCCCGAGCTCAACCTCGGTCAATTAGTGAACATCATCCGTGCCCAGTACGGGGTCCCAGCCATTCCCATGAACAAGGTGCAAGGCCGCCCCTTTACTACCGCCGAGATCGAGGAGATGGTGGACGAACACCTCGCCTAACCCGTCTCCCATTCGCACCTAGGACCGAGCAACAATCATGGCCGAAACGCTTACCAAGAAGGCGTACAAGAGCGACCAGGAGGTCCGCTGGTGCCCAGGATGCGGCGACTACGCAATCCTGAACGCGGTCCAGGCCGCTTTCGCGGCCCTCGGGGTATCGCGCGAAAAGACCGTCATCGTCTCCGGGATCGGATGCTCGAGCCGATTCCCGTACTACATGTCGACGTACGGGTTCCACTCCATCCACGGACGCGCCCCCGCCATCGCGACCGGCGTCAAGCTGGCGAACCCAGAGCTCGACGTGTGGGTGGTCACTGGTGATGGCGACGCGCTGTCCATCGGCGGCAATCACCTCATACACGCGCTGCGGCGCAACGTGAACCTCAAGGTGCTCCTCTTCAACAACCGCATCTACGGTCTGACCAAGGGCCAGTACAGCCCGACCTCACCCATCGGCAAGGTCACCAAGTCGACGCCCATGGGCTCGACTGACACCCCGTTCAACCCGCTCAGCCTGGCGATCGGCGCCGGCGCAACATTCGTCGCCCGCTCCGTCGACGTGTTCGCGGCGCACCTCAAGCAGACCATCCACGAAGCCGCGGCTCACGACGGGTCGGCGTTCGTGGAGATCTTGCAGAACTGCAACATCTTCAACGACGGCGCGTTCAAGGACCTCACCGAGAAGGAGGTCAAGGACGACGCCATCATCGAGCTGCGCACCGGGAAGCCGTTGATCTACGGAAAGGGCATGGACAAGGGCCTCCACCTGAACGGCTTCGAGGTGGAGAGCCTCGACCTCGGCAACGGGTCCGGCCCCGACGACTGCATCCACTGGGACCCCACGGTCGAGAACCCGGGGATGGCGTTTACCCTGGCCCAGGCAACCGACAGCGACCTCCCCACGCCCATCGGCGTCTACCGCAAGGTAGCCCACCCGAGCTTCGACTCGCTCATTCACGGCCAGATCGATGACGCAAAGGCCAAGCGCGGCGATGGCACCCTGGATCAACTGATCAACTCCGGGGACATCTGGGAGGTCAAGTAGCCTCCAGGCCGGAATGAACAGGGAGCCAATGCCGGTCTTCCTCTTCATCACTGCCGCGCTCCAGCTGACGGACAACCAGGTCCTCGCGTTGGTGGCCCCACGCCTCAACGCGGCCTTCTGGCCAGGGAGCGGGATCGACGCATCCTGGCTGCTCACTGCCTACCCCATCGGCGCAGCCATCGGCCCGCTCTCGCTGACGCGCTTCGCGCCCTCGTTTCACGGGCGGCGCGCCGTCGTTGCCGCGTTGGCCGTCCTCGCGGCGACGCAGCTCGTGTTCGCGCTCCAGCCAACGATCGAGCTCGCGTTCGCCCTGCGGGCGCTCGCCGGGGCAGCCTCCGGCGTGCTGTCGTACTCCCTGTTGATCGAGGCCGTGAACTGCGGTGATCGCGCGGTCACCGCCATGACGTCAGGTTTCCTCCTCGCGTACGTTCTGGCCATCCCGAGCGCAGCGAAGGTGGCCGCCGGTCTAGGCCTCCCGGCCCTGTTCCAAGGCCTGGGAGGTCTATCGCTCCTCTTATGCGCCGCCGCCTGCTTCGTGGTCCCGTCGACGAGACGGCACCTGACTGCGACCCGACCGAAGCCCTTCCGTCACTTCCTGAGGAACCCGACTTACCGCGCGGGGCTGCTCACGTCCGTCCTCGTCGGTGCAGCGCTCGCGGGCCCGGTCGCCATCTTCCCCAAGATGCTCCAGACCCAAGCGGGGCTGGGGCTCTCCGATGTAGCGGTCATCTACTACATAGGCGGCATTGGCCCCGTCCTCGCACTACCGTTCGTGCCGCGGATCATCCGTTCTCTGGGTCGCAAGCGCACGAGCGTCGCCGGCGCCCTCCTGCTGGTCGGCCCCCTGCTGGCCATGCCGCTCGGCGCCCACGGCATCTTCGCTGCCGCAGTGCTGCTCATGCTCGCCCTCTCCTTCGAGACCCTCCGTCGCTCGGCCCTGCAGGGCCACATCGGCACCCTGGCGCCACAGGAAGACCGGCCGCGCTACCTATCGCTGCGTAACATGGCCGTCCAAGTCAGCGTCTCCGGCGGAGTCTCCCTCGCGATCGTCCTCGACGACGCGGGCGGCTTCGTCGTCGCCTGCGCCGTCGCCGCCGCGCTCGCTGCGGCCTCGGCGCTGTTCATCCCAGCGCAACGCAGAGCCGACCACCCAGGCGACACCAGCTGCCCGGGCAACTAATCAAGCCGGGAGTCAGTTGACCGTGATCCGTGTTGCTTGGCTCAAGCTCACACCGGTCAACGGTGGGTCGCGGGGCGCGGACAAACGCCCAGGTGCCTCGCGCCGAGCCTTCAGTCCGCGCGACGACCGACGCAGCGCCAGCGGAGCAGGTGAACGAGGGCCCAGTGTGGCGGCGTCTCGCTCTCAAGGAAGGTCCAGCGCATGTCGTCGGACATCGCGTCCTGCATCGCTGTGACGGTTCGGTCGAGGCGCAAACGGACGCTCTCGGCGTGCTGCCCGTGCTCCTCCAGGCAACGCCACAGCCACGCGCGGACGGCGAGCACGGAAGGCGTCGCATCGCCAGCCCCGGCGACCAACAACGCCTCGGCGCGGCGAGCCGCGCGGATGGCCCCACGGAAATCGCCTCGGCCCTTGGAGCACGCGGCGAGCTGTGAGAGCACGAGCGCCTGGGCGGGATACGGGACACGGCCATCGATGGCGACCCAAACCTCGCGAGCCGCCGCGAACGCGCGCTCGACTCGACCAGCCTCGAGCTCCGCGGCAGATTCCCAAAGCCTGAGTTCGAGATACCCGTCGAGGTCCCCTACGCCCTTCAAGCGAGCGGCAGCCACATGACGATGTCCACCCGTGGCGTCGAGCCAGGCACCGAGATCGTGCTCTTTGCCGATCAGCGCGCTCTCGAGGTCGCGGCGGATCTGCCCGGCATCGTAAGACCGAGTCGTGGACGTACTCGCGGATGCAATCATCTCTGGCCTCCCCTACGCGCCGACGAGCCGAGCTGCATCCGCCGAGCGGCAATTCTCTTTTTCGGCCCACCGAGGCGTGTTTCTTTAGGCGGAGCGTGGAGTCAAGCGAGAACCACCTGGGAGACTGTCAACCGCGGCCCCATCACCCGGAGGCCGGTCAGGAGCTACCCCTTCAAGGAGTCCTCGATCTTCGTGCGAGACTCCTGAACATGTACACGAACGCGCCGAGCCCAATGACGGCGAGGCCGTACAGGGCGTTCTCTCGATCATCCGGCTCGGTCAGCAACCGGAGATCGACGAACAGCACGGTCGCGATGAACAACGCGGGCGTCACCGGGTAGCCCCAGCAACGGTACGGGCGGTCCCGGTCCGGCAGCCGGAAGCGCAGGATGTACACCCCGGCGACGACGAGCGCGTAGAAGATCAGGGCCGCGAAGACGACGAACTCCGTGATGTCCTTGAACGTCTCGAGGACCCAGACGAGGACGATCGTCCAGAGGGCCTGCACCCAGATCGCGATGTGTGGGGTCTTCCACCGCGGATGGACCCGCATGAGCGCGCCGGGGACCTGCCCATCCTGGGCCATCGCGTAGAACGCCCGCGGCGTCGACAGCAAGTTCGGGTTCGCAGCCCCGAACACGGAGAGGCAGATCAACGCCGCGAGCCAGCCCCCGGCGGCGCCGCCAAAGACCCGCTCCACCGTGAGGGTGGGCACGTCCCGGTCGACGTGGAGGTGACGCATCTCGTCAAGCGGCACGACATTCAGGTACGCGATGTTGATGAGGACGTACACGGCCACCAGCACGAAGATGCCGATCGCCAGCCCACGCCACAGGTCTTTCTCCGGGTTCTTCATCTCCGCGGCGGAGAACGCCAGCTGGTGCCAGCCTTCGTACGCCCAAAAGAGCGCGACCGCGGCCGCGACGATGCCGCTGATCAGATCGGGCATCGGGTACTCGGGCAACGGCGCCGACGGCGCCGATCCCGCGGAGACGAACGTCAGCCCCCCGACGACGATGACCCCAAGCGCGAGCAGCTTCGCGATCGTCGACGCGTTCTGCAGCAGCGTCCCCCATCGGACGCCGAAGTGGTTCACCGCGGCGAGCGCGAGCACCATCGACGCGGCCGCGGCGAAGCGGGTCCCGTCCCCCATCGGCACGATGCGCTCCAGGTTCTGCGCGAACACGACGCACAGGGCCGCCAGGGTCCCCGTGTTGATCACCAGCAGCAGGCACCACCCGTACAGGAACGCAACGAACGGCCCGTAAGTCTCCCGCAGGAAGGCGTACTGTCCGCCGGCCTGGGGGAACATGGCGCCCAGCTCACCGTACGCCAGCGCCCCGAACAGGCAGATCACCCCGAGCGCCGCCCAGGCGCCGAAGATCCAGGTCTCGTCGGGCAGGCTCCGCGAGATATCCAGCGGCTTCATGAAGATCCCGGACCCGATCACCGACCCCACGACGAGGAGGACGGCGGACCACAACCCGAGATGACGCTGGAGTGGCGGCTGCGACATGGTGACGCAGCCTACCCGAGAACGATCAGTTGTCGTCGAACGCGCGGGCCTTGTCGACCTCGGCCATCCACCAGCGCGTCGCTCCGGCCGAGATCACACGCACGGTCCCGCCGATCAGCGGTATCCCCGAGACCCAAGGCATGGCGTTGGCGTCGATGAGCGGCGCTTCAGCGAGGACGAACAGTCGTCCCATCCGCCGCCGCCCGGGGCGGAGCACGTCGCACGCCTCGTCCCACAACCCGCGGTCGGGGCGCGGCGGCAACAGCAGGACCGAACGCGCGCACGCCACGTTCAAGGTCGGGAGCCGGACAGTGGAGAACATGACCGCGACGTCACGGTCACCCCCAAGCTCCTGCTCCAGTACGCCGGCGACCTCCGCTGAACGACCGGTCCGGGAAGCGTCCCGCAGCTCGTACCCCCTCCACGTCGCGAAGGCGCACGTCGTCACCACGATCATCGCCGCCAGGACCGGGCGGGCCCGGCCGGACACCAGAGCGGTGACGTCAAGGACCGCCCTCGCGGCGCACAGGGCTACCCCCGGCGCCAGGATCAACGACAGGTAGGCGTGGGTCGCCGAGCGCGACCCGAACGCGAACTGCATCATGAGTCCCGCCGCCATGACGGTGAACGGGAGCAGCTCCGGAGAACGGCCACTCCGTATCCCGCGCAGCATCGACGAGACCACCCCCCACCCCGCGAGGGCGAGGATGGGGTCGGTGAATCCGGCGCGCGCGTGACGCAGTAGATCGCGACCGAGCACGACCTCCACGTCCGCATAGGCACCGTCGCGACGGGCCAGGATATCGATCACTTCAGACCACAGCGTGGACAACCTCTCGACCCCACCAGACCACGCGATCCATCCGACGAAGACCCCGATCCCGATAACGAACGGCGCCGCGGCGAGCTGCGCCGCACGGAGCCGCCCCGACGAGCCGCGCTCGAAGAGGAGCCCGAGCCACAGCGCAGGCAGCAAGAAACCGCCGTACCAGGCAGACAAAGCACCCACGACCGCCGCGCCCATGAAGCCCACGAGCGCGACGCGCGCGCCCCCATTCCGCCAACGCACCCACGCCACCGCCGCGAGCGCCATGAACGCGACCGCCCACGGCATCCCCTCGGCTATGCAAGCGAAGTGAACCGTCGCCGGCGCCGCCGCCAGAAAGGCGACCGACGCGGCACCCGCACCGGGCGCGACGAGGCGACCAGCGCACATCACAGCACCCAGGCTCACCATGAGCAGCAGGAGCGACAAGGCACGCAGGGCAGCGGGTCCGCGGCCGAATCCACGCCAGGCCCCGTAATAGGCGAGGAAGGGCGCCGGTGGGTGGTGATCCAGAGGCCGGAACACGGAGGCATCCCACGGCAAAAAGAAGTGAGCCGGGCGACCGCCGAGCTCTACCCACCCGTGCGCGTCGAAGGCTTTGCACGAGTACTCAGTCAGCGCCCCGCTGATCTCTCCTCCCTGGGAGCCATCCCAAGGATCGTCCATCCACGTCAACTGAAACGCCAGAACGACGACGACGACGAGGCCGCCGGAGACCGCGAGGACCGTGTTGGTCGTCACTTCAACCCGACGACATACGCGATCCAAGACGGGTCGTTATCACCGCTCTTGGTCTCGCGATAGATGCCGTTGCCCTCCTCGGTCTCGCTGTCGGTGCCCTCCCAGTACACGCGCGTCTCCTTGAACCCCGCCTCCACCAACAGGTCGCATAGTTCGGGGCAGGTCCAGATACGCCAGTCGTAGGTGAACGCCTTCTTGAGCTTGGTCCCGTCGGGGAAGTGGAAGTGGATCCAGCTTATCCGCTTGTGGGTCACCGGGCTGAACGCGCCCTGCTCCCACACGTATTTGAATCCGGGGAGCTTCTTGTCCTCGGTCAGGTGGTCGTGGGCCTCCGCCCCACCGTGAATGTCGAGGAAGTAGATCCCGTCGCGGCCCAGCGATCTGTACGCCGCCTTGAAGTACTTCAGCAAGGTCTTCCGCTCGTGGAAGATGCAGTATGAGAAATTGAAGCCGACCTGGATGTCGACCAGTGGGCGCTTCTGCGTCAGGACGTCGCCCTCGACGAGGTGAACGCGTTTCGCCTTCTCCCCGAGCGGATCAATGTTGTGCTCTCGGCCCCACTCGAGGACCTCCGTATCCAGGTCGACACCCCAGGCCTCCCGCTCTGCCCGGCTCTTGACCCACTCCGCACACAGGAGCGATGTGCCAGCGAAGTCTTCACGCAAGGTCCGGGCGTGACGTCCGCGGACGGTGCGGAACACGCGGCCGAGGAAACGGACGTCAGCCTCCGGACACTGTACGGACTGCTCGTACAGGTCGTGCCGGTCGGCGCTCTTCGCTGTGTACTTCTTCACGGTCTTTGCCACCCGCTCCCCTCTCGTCTAGAGGGGCATTGAAACAAACACACCCGGGCGCGCAAGCCACGTCGTTATACTGCCGCCCATGCGGCGAGCCAGGATCAGCGAAACGGACCTCGTCCTGGCGGAGCCGGTGACGAAGGGGACACGGTGGATCGGCCAGCAGGAACTCCTTGAGCAGCTGCTCGCCTGCTGGACGATGGTCACCGACGGCGACCTCCCCCTGTGCCCACGCATCGTGGGACAACCTGGCATGGGCAAGACGACCCTCGCTCAGGCTGCCGCGGAGGCGATGGACCAGCCCGTGTTCATCTTCCAATGCACGATGGACACCCGCCCCGAGGACCTGCTGGTCACGCCGGTCCTCTCCGAGTCCGGCAATATCAGCTACCACGCATCCGGGCTGGTCACGGCCATGATCGACGGCGGGATCGCCATCCTCGACGAGGCTAACCGCATGTCGGAGAAATCCTGGGCGAGCCTGGCTCCCCTCCTCGACCACCGCCGGTACGTCGAGAGCATCGTCGCAGGTGCACGGATCGACGCACATGACGACTTCCGGTGCTGCGTCACGATGAACGACGACGCGTCCACCTACGAGGTCCCGGACTACATCGTCTCTCGGCTTCAACCCATGATCGAGATCGGGTTTCCCTCACACGAGGACGAGCTGGCGATCCTCGAATACAACATCGACTTCGCCCCAGAGGACCTCCTCGACCTGACCTGCGGCTTCCTTCAGGAGGCGCACCGATTCCGCTTGAACTACAGCACGCGAGACGGCGTCAACATCATGCGGTATGCCATCAAGCTGCAGCACTCCGGGCTCTCCCAAGACCCCGCCGACGCATTCCATCGAGCGGTGGAGCAGATCCTCGGCCCCGATGCTGAGGACTTCGAGGCCCGCGCTCGGGGTCAGTTCATGCTGGGCAACGTCCAGGACTTCAGCGGCTTTTTCACGACGCCCGAAGACCTTGGCGAGGACGAACGGTGACCCGAACTACGCTCGGCGATGGTCAGCCGTATGGTGTGGCTGGGGGGGAAGTCCCCCGAGCCATGAAGATCACCAGCGCCATGATCGCCCTTGTCCTCGTGGGCCCTGTGGCCGTCGGCCAGGGGGACGTGGCGCCCGTATCGCTTGCCCTCCGCGGCGACCCCGCCCAGGACCTGGATCTGGGCGCGACACACATCGCCCCCATGCCGACCCGGTCCACGGCGAACGGCCCGATCGACAGCGCACCGTACTACTGCATGCGCGCGATCGAAGACGGCGACCAGGTGATCCCCGAGGGCGCCCTCAAGCGACCCCGTCGCATGATCGGCGAAGCAACGGACAAGGTCATGCCGTGGCTCGCGCGGCTCGACCCCAAGATCCGTCCGTCGATCATCTGGACCCGCAACTGGACGATCGTGAGCCTGCTCAAAGGCGCCAGGGTCGCTGACTTGACACCTGAGGAGGCGGTCCGACTGCGCGCGTTTTTCCCAGAGATCACCCCACGATCGAACAAGCTGACGGGGCACCAACGGGCGCACCTCTGGGCGATTCGCACGTTACGCATCCAGGGCGCGATCAAAGAGGTGATGGATCTCGACGACAACGGTGGCCTCAAGCCGTCCTCATTCAGCGCCGGCTATCGGCCCCTCGCCCACAAGGGCTGCGAGTTGTTCCTGTTCTCGAACCCCTCGCCCCACGCGGCGTTCACCCGACACCTCTTCCAGCCACAGACAAGGGGCCTCTCCGGAGAGACCCTGGGGTCCGGGCCAGTTGCAGCGATCATGCTGGACGATGCCCCGACAGGCTCGATCCGACGGCGAATGCGACACGCGTCGACGCTTCAGCTGGTGCGCGTCCACCGACGTCTCGAGGGAGGCCTGCCCGCCTGGATGCAGATCGGCCTCGCCCACTACTTCGAATGGCGGCAAACGAAGACCACGCGCACGAAAAAAAACACGGCGGGGACGCTGATAGGGGCGACCGAGGGCCTGCGCGATTGGGACCAGGCGGTGCGGGACCTGGTCGCATCGGGGAGGGCCGGGGAGCTCGGCGCCCTGTCAGCGACACCCGAGCGCGGCCTGACGTTGCAGAGCCGCCTGCAGGCGTGGAGCCTGGTCAAGTACCTCCTCGGAGTCGACCAGGGTAGATTCACCCAGCTCTGCTCGGCGCTCCTCCACACGCGCCCCGGCGTCAATCCACAGCAGGCCCTGCGCACCGCCATGAAGGCGACGTACGGGCACGAGACGGACGCCGTAGCCGACGGGTGGAAGACCTGGGTCCTCAGAGGCTCGAAGAAGAAGTGATCACTCCCCTCCCGCTCGTTCACGGACGACTCGCGTTCGCGATCGAAGCCCGACGACGCATGCTCGCGACGCGCTGGGACGCCGTCGCCGTCGAACTGCCCCCGTCACTGGAGCGCGCCGTCGACCAGGGACTCGACCAGTTGCCGAAGATCAGCGTCGTGGTCTATCGCGGCCTCCCCGAGTTCCTGGACCCCGAAAATCAGCACCTCTGGTACGTCCCAGTTGACCCGTGCGACGGCATCATCGAGGCCCTGCGTGTGGCCCGCGGCGAACGGACCCCCACCCACTTCATCGACGCGGAGGTCGAGGAATTCCAGGCGCGGCCCGTGACGATCCCGGACCCTCACGCCCTCCACGGGCTGGGCCTCGAGACGTGGTGTCAGGCGGTGGAGCCATGGCTGACGCTGCAGGAGCGCACCGAGCAAGACGACATCCGCGAGCGTCACATGGCCGCGCGCCTGCGAGCTATCGAGTCCGACGCGGGCCCGGACGGCAAGGTCCTGTTTCTCTGCGGGCTGGCGCACTGGAGTGGCGTACGCCGCCATCTCGACGACGGCACGGATCAACTCCATGACGAGGAAGGCCCCGCGCCCGACCAGGTCACCGTCACCACGGTGAGCCCCACGTCATTGCCGCACGTGATCGGCGAAACGCCGCACACGGCGTGGCACTGGGAGCAACACCGGGGTGGCATCGTGTTGGAGGACTTCGACCCGGTGTTCGGCCTGAAGGACCTCCTCACGGAGGCCCGCGGCCACTACGAAGCGGCGTTCCCCGACTCGCTTGAGCGCGCGACCCCGCGGGCGCTCCAGACCATGCTCTCCTACACGCGCAAGCTCTCCGTCCGCAGCCGCCGCCTCATCCCCGATACATGGACCCTGGCGACCGCGGCCAAGGGATGCGTCGGCAACGACTTCGCGATCAGCGTCCTGCGTAGCTCCAGCCGCTATCCACCGAACGGCGAGATCGAATATCTCGAACCCACAGAAGACGAACTCCCGGACGCCCCGCCCCAGGAACCGATTGAGCCGATGGCCCACATGACGCGCACGCTGCTGGAGACCGAGCACGGCACCGCGGAGGCCACGTGTCGTACGCCAGGCGAGTCCGCAGAGTGGCGCCCCCTGCCGTTGCAGCGCAGGCCAGACCGGCGCAACCGGGAGCTCTGGAAGCGTGGATGGGACATGTCGCGACACTGCTCGTGGCCTCCCGAGGACGTCGTTATCGAGAACTTCCGCGACTACGTTGCCCGTCGCGCGCTCGGCCTCGCGGGGCTGTCCCTCGTTCGCACAGAGCCGTTCACCTCCTCGTTCAAGGACGGTATCGCGCTAAGGGAGACGCTGCGGGACTGGCACCGGCGACGCATCCACGTGAAAGAGGAGCCCCGCGTCGCGGGCGACGTCGGGGCGCTCGTCCTCATCTTCGAGGAGGATGACTTCGGGACTCGCTTTCCGTGGCGCACGACGTGGATGGCGGAACACGAGGACGAATCCACCCTCGCGTTCTACTCCACCGACCCGGAAGACGACATCGTCGGTCCCGGGGTCGGACGCATCTTCTACGGGGGCTGCATGTTCCTCTTTCCCCCCATGCTCATCCCGGACGTCTGGGACGACCTCCGTTTTGAACAGGCCCGCCGGCCATCCGAACGGCTCCTCCTCGCCGCGATCTGGTACGGACGCGACCGGTACGTGGCCTACGCCGGGCCCACGCCCCCGAGTCCCGAGGCGAAGCAGCAGGCCGCCGCCCTGGGCAAGCACATCGTGTATCTCCCTCTGAGCTCCTTCTCCTCCACCACCCTCGAACGCCTCCGTCGAGCGCACGTCCTGAACGGACACGAGGTGCGCAGTTGGGCCGATCGGTTCATCCGATAATGGACGGCAATAGCGCGCTTCTCTTGTGCAAGGCCATGCACATCATCGGCGTGGTCGTCTGGTTCGCCGGCTTGTTCTACCTGGGCCGATTGTTCGTCTACCACCGAGAGGCCCGCGACAAGGGCGAACCCGACCGCGCGGTGATCACGCAGCAACTGCAGACCATGGAGCGGCGCCTCTACTACGCGATCACCTGGCCCGGAATGGTCGTGACCCTGTCCTTCGGCGGGGCGCTCACGTGGTGGTACGGGTTCCCGTGGTGGCTGCAGATCAAGCTCGGATGCGTGGCGCTGCTGGTCGTATACCACTTCCAATGCGGAGCCCTGCGCAACCGTCTCGCCACAGACGCGACAACGTGGACGTCACGGGGCTTTCGGATGTGGAATGAGGTCCCCACTGTCCTGCTGGTCGCCAGCGTCTTCCTCGCCGTGATGAAGGAATCCACGGACGTGATCGCTGTAGGACTCGGGCTCACATTGGTGGGTGCCGCCATCGTCGCCATCATCCGCCGGATGCCCGGCTGACCGATGACAACCGACAGCGCTACAATCTGCCCGTGACCACCGTCTGGCGAGGACACCTCTTCCATCTGACAGGAGCACCGACGCTCGCTGATGCAGCGTCTTCGCTCATAGAGCACACGGACGGCATGGTGGTCGTCAGCGACGCCGGGCAGATCTCCGCGGCCGGCGCCTGGAACCAGAGCTCGGTACCAGAGGGCGCCGCCGTCCATGACCATCGAGGGCAGTGCATCCTCCCCGGATTCGTCGACACGCACGCCCACTACCCACAGGTGAATGCCCTGCATACCTGGGGAGGGGGCTCGCTCCTGCGGTGGCTCGATCACTGCATCTTCCCCGCTGAGGCAGAGCTCGCAGACCCCTCCATAGCTCGCATGGCCGCGAAGGACGTGATCGACGCGATGCTCGCTTGCGGGACGACGACGGCCCTGATCTACGGCTCTCAATTCTCCGCCGCGCAGGACGCGCTGTTCGAGGAGCTGCACGCGCAGGGCATGCGCGCCGTCGTCGGGCGCACGGCCATGGTCAACGGTCCCAAGGACCTCACCGCACCAATCGACGAGACCCTGAGGTTATGCCGCGAGGAGATCGACCGGTGGCACCCGCGCGCTGAGGCGCTGGATGACGCGCTCGTGCATGTCGCGCTCGTGCCTCGATTCGCGCTGAGCTTCGACGGGGAGACCCTGGGCGCGATCGGTGAGTTGTGGGCGGACGTCCGCAACCGCGGGGTCCGATTCACGACCCATCTGTCGGAAAACCCGGAGGAGGTCGAGGCGGTCCGGCGCGCGTTCGGCGTCAGCCATTACCTCGACGCCTACGACGCCTGCGGCTTGCTGGGTCCGCGATCTGTTCTCGCGCACGCGGTGCACTGCGACGATCACGAAATCGCCCGCCTCGCAGAGACCGATTCGGCCGTATCCCACTGCCCGACGAGCCAGCTGTTCTTGGGCAACGGGACCATGCCCATCGCAAAGATGATGGCGGCGGGCATCCGACTCGGCCTCGGCACGGACGTCGCGGCGGGCGACACCTTTAGCCTGCCCGAGGTCGCGAACGCCGCCTACAAGGTGCACGTGGGAGCCTCGGCACGCCAGGCCCTCCACCCCGCCGAGCTCCTTCACCTCGCCACGATCGGCGGCGCCGGGCTCTTAGGCCTCAGCCACCGCACCGGCAACCTCGATCCAGGCAAGGATGCCGACCTCGTCATCATCGACCCCGAGCGCCACCCCCCCCTCGCCGGTCGGCTCTCCGGGCTCGCGGCCGGAAGCCCTGTAGACCGGCTCTTCGCCCTCCTGATGGGTATGGGACGGGAGACCATCGTGCGAACCCTGGTGCGGGGTCGCGTCGTCTGGCAGCGTCGAGATCGGTGAGCGACCGACGCGCCGGGATCAGATCTCCGGGGGTGGGCGCCGCACGGGCAGCGGACGCCGGGGCAACCACGGCGACATCATGACCGTGAATACGCCCCCAACCAGCAGCGACGGCAGCGACCCCACGACCAGGAGCATGGCGAACGGCTCACCGCATCGATCCCACCACAGCTCCCGCCCCTGAGAGACACCGCCCAGCAACGCGTTCACGACGCAACCGGTGGCCGACGCCACCGAGAACGCGACCACTCCCAGCAACGGCCCTATGAGCAAGCCGTTACCACGGGCCAGCGCGCGAGCAGCGCGATGAGCGAACAGCGCTCCGACAAGGAAAACCGCTGCATAGGCCACCACCATTTGCCAGGCACCGACTTCGACCGAAGTCGCCGACTCGCGAAAAACGAAGAGCATCGGGAGCAGCGCCAGGCTCCCCACCGCGACCATCGTGAGGTACGCACGCCAGGCACTGCGAGCATTGGGCATGTGATCGCCGAACAACATGGACCATGTCTTATCATGACTAGACATGCCGTTGACAGGCGTCTGTGTGTTTCACCGTGTCGCAAAACAGTGACGCGCGGCCACCGCAACAACGCGCGCAGTCTCAATGATGCGACGCATGCGCAACACAACTGTCTCGCATCGGCCCCGCGCTCTCCGTCAATAAATCGGACACAATTGATGACATCTCTTCCAAAACCGGACCTCCGGTCATCCGCGCGGACCCCCACCTACCCTTCATTGGCCCCCCGCGGGGCTCGCCAGGTCAACGAAACCGCCCCCAAGACGAGGGCCCCAGCCGGAGGCGATCGGCGATCGGCGATCGGGCCCCCATGGGGGCATGCCACACCAAAACCCTAAGAAAACACCACAATCAGAGAGCCCCCACGGGCTCACGGCAGCGGGAAATCTATGGGAAAACTGGCCCTTGCTCACCGGGCTCCTAGGGTATTCTGGATACATCGTCCGCCGTATGCGGGCCCTGTTCCCCCCAGCGATCCCCCCCAGGATCGCGCCGTCCGGTTTCCGGACGGAATTTCAGCTGCCGTTTCAATCAGGAGTCTCTCGTGAATAAGTTCTTTGCATGCCTCATCGCCCTGTGCATCGTCACCGGCGCCGCCACAGGTCAGCAGCAAGTGCTGACGACCACGTTCGCTGGTGGCAACGGTCAGATGGGCAACTGCTTCGACATCGCCGCAACCGGCGGTTCGGACGTCACCATCTGTGGTTTCGACTGCTCGCCTTTGGCAAGCGGTACCTTCGACATCGAGGTCTATACCCACACTGCCGCTGGCTCCTACGCGGGTAGCCAGAACATCCCGGCCAACTGGACCCTCGCTGGTTCGGCGACTGGTATCCCGGGCACGGTCGGCACCCCCATGCCGACGACCATCAGCTTGGCCGTCGTCATCCCGGCGGGCCAAACCCAGGGCTTCTACGTGACCTTCACCAACGGCAACGTGGCCTACACCAACGGCACGAACCTCGGTGGGGTGTACGCCTCGGACTCGAACATCTCGTTCTACGAAGGCACGGGCCACAGCTATCCGTTCGGCTCGAACTTCGCCCCCCGCATCTTCAACGGCAACATCAACTACACGGTCGGCACCGGCGGCTGCGCCGCGCCTCCGCCTCCCCCGTGGCAGACGAACAGCGCCATCTCGTCGCTGGACGTCGGCGGCACCCAAGGCTCCGCGTTCAGTGGTGCGGTGTCCCAGGCCTGCCAGGGCGGCTTGATGAACCTGAACTCCCTGTCGACCGCCGGCACCATGACCGACATCGCCGTTACCCTCGCGCCGCACGGCCCGTCGATGCTCGGCTCTAACGCCAACAACACCGTCAACATCGACATCTTCGACCCGTCGTTCTTCAGCTTCAACGGCGGCACGCCGAACTTCGCGGGTCTCCTCAGGATGGTCGCCCACCCCGGCGTCTTCGTCTTCCCGATCCCGACCGCCACGCCGCTCGTCGGCTCTGCACAGCAGGTCGCCCTCGACGCGAGCAACGGCGACGGCTACACGCTGTCGCAGGCTCCGCAAGCGAACGTGACCGCGGGCGGGCTGCTGACCTACGCCCACGCTGACGATGGCTTCATCGTGCAGCTCATCAACCAGCTGCCTCTGTGTGGTGGCACCTACACCGAGTTCTACGGAGCGACCTTCGGCGACATCTGCTCGCAGTCGAACGGCTGGGCCAGCTTCGGCGCCGGCAGCACCGACTTCTCGGCGACGGCTGCTGAGTGGCAGGCGGCTGGCGAAGGTCGTTTCGGCCTCGGCTCTGACCTGGAGCCCAACAACTACGGCACCGTCACCCTCGCCGTCAACGGCCCGGCGATGTCCGGCGACCCGGGGGCATCCATGCTCACCATGTCCTACTCGAACATCACTGAGTGGGGCACCGGTGGCCTGGGCGTCACCAGCTACGACCTCATCTTCAACGGCCCGCAAGGCAACGAGATCGCGAACTTCACGACAGATGGCACCTGGTCCGCCCAGGCCGTCGTCGTCGGGATGAGCAAGGGCGCCTCGGGCACCCATCCCGCGCTCGTGAGTTTTGACTCGTTGTCCGGCGCTGGCCCGCAGGCCGGTAGCGTCAACGACTCGTGGCTCGAAGAGAACCCGACCGGTATGATCCCCAACGTGACCGGCTTCTCCAACATCTCATGGCCGACCACCTTCGGTGACATGTGCATCGTTAACTAGTAGGCACTGATCGAGAGCGTCGCCGGACACCCCGGATGACGCTGCCACGGGCGGCGCGGCCAGACGGTCGCGCCGCCCGTGTTGCTATAAATAGAGCCCCGGAAAGCGCAACCACGGTCCGCCCCCCTCCCAGGAAACCCGCTGCCCCGTCAGGCCATTCGCTGCCCCGTCAGGCCATTCGCTGCCCCGTCAGGCCATTCGCTGCCCCGTCAGGCCATGCGGTGCCCCGTTTTGCCATGCGGTGCCCCGTTTTGCGGTACTCTGGTGGGCGACTGTCGCTGCGCAGGAGGACCGTTTCCTCCTTTCCCCTGTACGGCCCTCCGCGCCGTGAGACTGGCCCTTGGCCAGGCACAGCCGCTCGTCTCAACTGTCGTTTCAATCCAACTGTCGTTTCAATCAGGAGTCTCTCGTGAATAAGCTCTTTGCATCTCTTATCGCGCTGTGCCTCATCGCTGGTACCGCTTCCGCTCAGTGGCAGACCAACAGCGCCATCTCGTCGCTGGACGTCAACGGTCAGATGGGTACCGCGTCCGCGGGCGCAGCCGCTTCCGGCTGCATGGGTTCTTATCAAGTCATGAACTCAGGTTCGAACGCAGGCACCAGCACCGATGTCGCGATCACGCTGGAGGCCTCGGGTCCGAGCATGGCGGGGACCAGCCCCAGCAACACCGTGAACATCAACGTCGGCGCGACGACGTTTTTCAACCTCAACGGTGGCACCCCGAACTTCGGCGGGCTCCTCAACCTGCTGCCCCACCCGGGCGCCATTAACATCCCGCTGCCGACGGACGCTCCGCTCCTCGGATCGGCCCAGCAGCTCGCCGTCGACCCGAGCAACGGCGACGGCTACACGCTGTCGCAGGCCTCGCAGCTCACCATCACCAACACGGGCGTTTTGACCTTCAATCACATTGACGATGGCTTCATCGTGGCGTTCTTCGGCGCCCCCATCTGCAATGGCGGTAACAACGTCACCGAGTTCTATGGATCGACCTATGGCGACATCTGCTCGCAGTCGAACGGCTGGGCCAGCTTCGGCGCCGGCAGCAGCGACTTCACAGCGACGCTCGGCGAGTGGCAGTCCAATGAGCCTCGTATCGGCTTGGGCGCAGACCTCGAGCCCAACAACTACGGGAGCGTGACGTTGTTCGCAAGGGGTACGGCCCAATCCGGCAACCCCAACGCGATCTGGCTCGTCATGCGCTACGAGAACATGTCTGAGTGGGGCACCACCGGCTCCGGCATCACCAGCTACGACATCGTCTTGAACGGCCCCCAAGGCCACGAGATCCAGAACTTCACGACGGATGGCACCTGGGGTGGCACCCCCACGGTCGTCGGCATGACCCGGGGCGGCAACGGGAACGCCGTGCACCCCGCCACCGTGAGCTTCGACGCTCTGGCCGGCACCGGCCCCCAGACCCAGGCGAGCACAAACGCCTCGTGGCTGGAGGCCAACCCGGCCGGCCTGATCCCCACCGCCAACTGGAGCACCATCACCTGGCCGACCACCTACGGCGATATGTGCATCGTCTACTAACTAGCGTAACGCTGACCGAGAGCATCTCTGGATGCTCCGGATGACGCTGCCACGGGCGGCGCGGCCAGACGGTCGCGCCGCCCGTGTTGCTATGTGGCTACCCGACCCCATGGCACCGGCTCAAAGCACTGCCAACCACGGGATTTATGCCATGTGGAAGTGCCCACCGGATTCCAGGTAGGATTGAGGGAGTCCCCGATCCGACTGACTGTCGTTCCCCATTCAGTAGTGCACCACGACGCCCGGCTACGGCCGACGCACCGCACCCATTCAATCAGGAGTCACCCGTGAACAAGCTCTTTGTATCCCTGCTCGCACTGTGCCTCATCACCGGCACCGCTGCTGCCCAGATTCAGCTGACGACCACGTTCGCCGGCGGTAACGGGCAAAGCGGCTGCATGTTCGACATCACCGCGACGGGCGGTCAGGCCGTCGAAATCTGCGGCTTCGATTTTTCTGCCTGGGCGGCGGGCACCTACGACATGGAGGTCTACACGGTGAGCGCCGGCGGCCCCTTCCTCGGCAATCAAACCAATCCAGCAGCCTGGACCCTGCAGGGTCAGTCCCTCGGCATCCCAGTAGCCGCCGCCAACACCGCTATCCCGCTGGGCATGCCGCTGAGCGTCACCATCCCGGCGGGCGCCACTCAGGGCTTCTACGTGACTTGCAGCAACGGCCAAATCGTCGCCTACACCAACGGCACCGTGCAGGGAGCGGCGTACGCCTCCGACGGCAACATCACCTTCTACGAGGGGATCGGACTGGCCTACCCGTACGGAGGCTCTTTCACACCTCGCATCTTCAACGGCAACATCTACTACGCCACCGGCACCGGTGGCTGCGCGGCTCCGCCGGCGGCCCCGTGGCAGACCAATAGCGCCTCGTCGTCCCTGGACATCGACGGAATCAACGGATCCGCATTCCAGGGCCCGAAGTCGGTCGTCTGCTTTGGTGGGACGAGCACCCTGAACTCCGCGGTCCCCTCGGGAACCCCGAGCGACATCGCCGTCGTCTTCGGAGCCCACGCCCCCACTCAGGCCCTCAGTAGCCCCAACAACGTCGTGAACATCGACGTCTTCAACCCGACGATGTTCAGCTTCAACGGCGGCGCTCCGAACTTCGCCGGACTCCTGAACCTGACGCCGCATCCGGGCGCATACAGCTTCCCGATCCCGACCGGCAGCACGTTCGTCGCCTCGGCTCAGCAGCTCGCCATCGACGGGACCAACCCGGACGGCTATGCCCTGTCTCAGGCGCCAGAAATCACGGTCACCGTTGGCGGCGTGCTGACCTACGCCCACGCTGATGACGGCTTCGTGCAAACCACCCTCAACGCCTCGCCAATCTGTGGCACCTCGGTCGACTTCTACGGGACGTCCTACACGGACATCTTCTCTGGGTCGAACGGCTTCGCCACCTTCGTAAGCGGCAGCGCCGCCTTCATCGCGTCGCAGGCTGAATGGCAGACCCTCGAGCCGCGCATTGGCATGCAGGCCGACCTGGAGCCCAACGCCTACGGCACCGTCACCCTCACCAACAACGGACCGGCCCTCTCCGGAAGCCCCGGCTCCTCTCACCTCACCATGTCCTACGCCAACGTGACCGAGTGGGGCACCGGCGGCCTGGGCGTCACCAGCTACGACATCGTCTTGAATGGCCCCAACGGCCACGAGATCGCGAACTTCACGACGGACGGCAGCTGGGGCATCACCCCGGTCGCCGCCGGCATGACCCTCGGCGCCGGTGGTACCCATCCGCCCCTCGTCAGCTTCGACGCTCTGTTCGGAACCGGCCTCCAGGCCAACGTGCTCGGCACGGACTCGGTCGTCGACTTCAACGCGGGCGGCATGCTGGCCAACGTAAACGGCTGGTCCAACATCCAGTTCCCGCTCCTCGACGGCTCGGCCTACCTCGTTCAGTAGGTAGCCACTGATCGAAAGCGTCTCCGGACGCGCCGGATGACGCCGCCACGGGCGGCGCGGCCAGATGGTCGCGCCGCCCGTGTCGCAAATGGCAAGTGCGTTCCCGCAAGGGTCGGCATGGGCTCTGAGAATCCCAGATCTCCCGCACAAGCCAGCCCCCCGGCGCCCCTCCTCTACGCTATGCTGGGGATCTCACTTGCCTTGTGTAAGTACCGTCCTCACTGCGACCCCAAGGCGTCGCCCACCAAGCGCAACCGGTCCTTTTAATCAGGAGCTCCTCGTGAACAAGCTCTTTGCATCCCTGCTTACGATCTGCCTCGTCACGGGCGTCGCTGCTGCCCAGGCGCAGCTGACAACCACGTTCTCCGGCGGCGTTGGCCAGTCAGGCAACATGTTCGACATTCAGGCCACCAACACGGTTGAGATCTGCAACTTCGACCTGAATCTCAGCCCCGGCACTCACGACGTCGAGATCTACATCGTGACCGGAGGAGGGTCCTTTGTCGGAAATGAGGCCAACGCGGCCGCCTGGACACTCATCGGATCCGCGACAGGCATCGTCTCGAACGGGACGGGCGTCCCAACTCCGTGCCCCATTACCATGAACACCACGATTCCCGCCGGCGCAACGCAGGGGTTCTACGTGACCGTGTCCAACGGCGGAATCATGTGGTACTCGTCGGGCACGGTACCCGGTGCTCTGTTCGCTTCGGACGCGAACATCTCCTTCTTCGAAGGAATCGCCATCGTCTATCCCTTCGGGGGGGTCTTCAACCCGCGGATCTGGAACGGCAACATCTACTACGCCACCGGCACTGGTGGCTGCACGGCGCCTCCGGCGGCCCCATGGCAGGTCAACAGTGCCGTCTCGTCGCTGGACATCGACGGCCTCCAGGGCTCTGCGTTCCAGGGCGCCAAGACCACCATATGCGTCGGTGGGACATCGAACCTGAACTCGGCCTCGACCGCGGGCACCCCAACCGACATCGCGGTCGTCTTCGCGGCGCACGGCCCCACTCAAGCCCTCAGCAGCCCCAACAACGTAGTCAACATCGACGTCTTTAACGCGACGATGTTCAGCTTCAACGGCGGCGCCCCGAACTTCGCGGGCCTCCTTAATCTACAGCCACACCCCGGCGCGTTCAGTTTCCCGATCCCGTCGGGCGCTCCGCTCGTGGGCTCGACTCAGCAGCTCGCCATTGACCCTGGAAACCCCGACGGATTCACGCTGTCCCAGGCACCGGAGCTCACCGTCACCCTCGGCGGCACACTCACCTTCGCGCACGCTGACGACGGCTTCGTTCAGGCCTTCATCAACGCCGCGCCTCTGTGTGGCACCTCGATCGACTTCTACGGGACGTCCTACACGGACGTCTTCTCGAACTCGAACGGCTGGGCGAGCGTCACGGCCGGCAACGCCGACTTCACCGCGACGTTGGCCGAGTGGCAAACCCTCGAGCCGCGCCTCGGCTTCGCGGGCGACCTGGAGCCCAACAACTTCGGCACCGTAACCCTCGCCAACGCGGGACCGGCCCTCTCGGGTAGCACCGGCGCGTCCAACCTGGTCATGTCCTACACGAGCGTGACCGAGTGGGGCACGGGCGGCCTCGGCGTCACCAGCTACGACATCGTCTTGAACGGCGCCAACGGCCACGAGATCGCGAACTTCACGACCGACGGCTCCTGGGGTGTCACCCCAACGGTTGCCGGCATGACCCTCGGAGCCGGTGGCACCCATCCTGCCCAGGTGAGCTTCGACGGGCTCTTTGGCACCGGCCTTCAGGCCAACGTGGCCGCGACCGACTCGGTCCTCGACGCGAACCCGGCCGGCATGCTGGCCAACGCGTCCGGTTGGTCCAACATCGTGTTCCCGCTCCTCGACGGCTCGGCCTACATCGTTCAGTAGCGCGAGACTGATCGAGGGCATCTCCGGATGCTTCGGATGACGCTGCCACGGGCGGCGCGGCCAGATGGGCGCGCCGCCCGTGTCGCTTCTGGGCGGACGCGCTACCCTGGGCCCATGCTCACCTACGACGAGGCCCTCGACTGCATCCGCTCGCTACCCGACGGCGGGACGACGGAGCGGATCAGCCTGACCGAAGGTGACGGCCGGGTCCTCGCGGAGGATGCCTGCCTCGACCGCGACGTACCGGGCTTCGACCGCGCGACCATGGACGGCTACGCCGTCGCGCTCGACGGTGATCGAACATCGTTCGAGGTCATCGGGACCATCTTCGCCGGTGAAGACAAGGACCTCTCACCCCGTCCGGGGCAGGCCGTACGCATCATGACGGGTGCTCCGTGCCCGCCCGAGGTCACGGTCATCCCCATCGAGCGGACCGACGGAGGCCAGGACGTGGTCACGGTCACCGAGCCAGACGCCCTCGTTCCCGCGCGCCACATCGCCTGGCGCGGCGAGGACGGCCATGAGGGCGATCCCGTCGCCACGGCGGGCCAGCGCCTCAATCCCGTCATGCTCGCGTCGGTAGCGATGGCGGGGCTGACGGATGTCCTCGTGTGGCGACGTCCCAGGGTCGGCGTCGTCACGACCGGCGACGAGGTCGGCGGCTCCGGTCGAGCCGGCATCCGTGACAGCAACGGACCGCTCCTGGTGACGCTGTTGCGAGCGTTCGGGTGCGACGTCGTACGCAGCCACGCCAAGGATGATGATGACCTCCTCGAAGGGGCCCTCGCCGAAGCCGGAGAGGGGCGCGACATGGTCGTGACCGTCGGAGGGGTGAGCGCAGGCGCCAAGGACCTGGTCCCCGGCGCGGCCACGCGCCTGGGGTATGAGACCGTCTTCCACAAGGTCGCGATGCAGCCCGGGAAACCCGTGCTCGTATGCCGACACCCGGGCGGCCGCTTCTTCGTCGGACTCCCCGGCAACCCCGTCAGCGTCCTCGCCACCGCCCACCTGATCCTCGGACCCGTGCTTGGACGCTTGATCGGCGGCTGGGAACCCGGCTGGATCGACGTGCCCTTGGCGCGGGATTTCGAACACGAGGGACGGCGTCGCCTGTTCCTCCCCGCGCGGCTCGCCGATGGAGGCGTCGATCCCGTGCGTTGGAACGGCAGCGGTGACCTCATCGCCGCCGCGGCCGGCGACGGACTCATCGACGCCGCCCCCGGAACCGTCAAGAGCGCCGGAGAGCGGGTCCGCTTCCTCCCCTACGTCGGCGTACGCGCGTCCGACCACGGTTCCATGCCACCCCGGAAGAGGACGTAGCCAGATGTCAGACGAGACACGCCCGGCGAAGATCGGTGTCCTGGTCGTCTCGGACCGCGCCAGTCGCGGTGAATACGAAGACAAGGGCGGCCCCGCCATCGAGGAGACCTTCAACGCATACCTGACCTCGCCTTGGGAGCCGGTCTACCGCTGCATTCCAGACGATCGAGACACCATCGAGAGCACCCTGGTGGAGTTGGCCGACGCCTGCGACCTCATCGTCACCACGGGCGGCACGGGGCCTGCCGCGCGAGACGTCACTCCGGAGGCAACCGAGGCCGTCTGCGAACGCATGATGCCGGGGTTCGGCGAGCTGATGCGCCAGGAGTCCCTGAAGTACGTCCCGACCGCGATCCTGTCCCGCCAGACCGCTGGCCTGCGCGGGCGCTGCCTCATCGTCAACCTCCCGGGCAAGCCCACGGCCATACGCCAGTGCCTGGACGCCGTCTTCCCCGCGATCCCCTACTGCCTGGACCTCATCGGCGCGGCGTACCTGGAGAACGACCCGGCCGTGATCGAGGTCTTTCGGCCCAAGAAGTCATAGGAACCGCCAAGCCATGGCCAAGAAGACCACCCCCAAGAAGCGGCCCGCTCCGGTGGAGGACCTCAATCTCCGCCACATCGTGCACCAGCAATTCGACCGCGCCGCCCGAGGTCTCGACGTCCCCGGCGGCGTGCTGACGTCGATCCGGTTGTGCAACAACACGTATTCGTTTCAGTTCCCCGTACGCGTCGGCGACGAGGTGCAGATCTTCAAGGGATACCGCGCGGAACACAGCCACCACCGGCGGCCGCTCAAGGGAGGCATCCGCTTCGCGACGCACGTGAACGCCGACGAGGTGGCGGCGCTAGCGGCGCTCATGACCTACAAGTGCGCCCTCGTGAACGTCCCGTTCGGAGGTAGCAAGGGCGGCGTCGCGATCGATCCCCGCGTGACACCCGCCGACGTACTCGAACGCGTGACACGTCGCTACACCTTCGAGCTGTACCACAAGAACTTCATCGGACCCGGGGTCAACGTCCCAGCGCCCGACATGGGCACGGGTGAACGCGAGATGTCCTGGATCGCCGACACGTACGGGGTCATGAACCCGGGCGACCTGAACGCCATGGCGTGCGTCACCGGTAAACCCGTCACGCAAGGCGGCATCCCGGGACGGACCGAGGCGACGGGCCGCGGCGTGTTCTACGGGATTCGCGACCTGCTCGACAACGCCGTCGCAGTGAAGCGTTTCGGGCTCGACGCCGGCATCGAAGGAAAGACGTTCGTCATGCAGGGCTTCGGCAACGTCGGCTACCACGCCTCTCGCATCATGGTGCAGGAAGGGGGCGCCAAGCTCGTGGGGATCGGCGAATGGGACGGGGTCCTCCACGACCCCAAGGGGCTCGATCCCGACAAGGTCAAGGCCCATCAGCAACGCCGCGGGACGATCCTCGGCTTCGGGCGTGCCCGGTCTTCCAAGAACCCCAGGTCCTTCGTCGACATCCCCTGTGACGTCCTGGTTCCCGCCGCGCTAGAAAACCAGCTCACCCTGAACAACGCACACCGGGTGAAGGCTCGCCTCGTCGCGGAGGCAGCCAACGGCCCGACCACTCCCGGCGCAGAGCGCGCCCTGCTCAAGCGTGGAATCGCGATCCTCCCGGACATCTACCTCAACTCCGGCGGCGTCACCGTCTCCTACTTCGAGTGGACGAAGAACATCAGCCACATGCGCTTCGGGCGCATGGCCAAGCGCTTCGAGGGCATGCGCGAACGTCGCGTCCTCGACGTCATCGACGCCGCGACCGGGAAGACCGGCTTCAGCGACGACGAGCGATACCAGCTCACGAAGGGCCCGGACGAGGTCGACCTCGTCCGCTCTGGCCTCGAGGGCACCATGAGTGACGCCCTGAACGAGATCCTGGGCGAGTTAGGTCGGGGGCGCGGCAAGGACCTGCGTACCGCGGCCATGCGCGTCTCGATCCGGAAGATCGCGGCGACATACGAGGCGCTCGGGATCTTCCCGTAGGCGCAGCCCCTACTCCACCCGCCGCACGCGCCCATCCTCGGCCAAGAGTTCCAGCACCGTCCCCGACACCCGGACATCGCGCTCCAAGCGAGGCAGGGGCGCGACAACCGAGCCACCCGGTCGGAGCACGACGTCGACGACAGGGCCGGGGATCGGAGCCCCTCCTTCTCTCGCCCAGGAGGCGCGCAGACGCAGGCGAACCGGCGAACTGATCGGCCCGCTGGAGCGGACGCGGACCGGGACGGCAGCCCAGCGGGCGCGCAAGGACCCCCAAGGCTGGTCCTGCTCCAACCTCGGCGCGTCTTCAAACGCGGGGCCCGTGGCGAAGGGGACGCAGGGATCGACCCCGGCGGCGACGAGACGCCCGACGGCGTCCGAGCGCCCGGCAACGAGGTCCTGCCAGGCATGCACGAGCGCGGTCGCTTCATCGACGGACCAGGAACGCAGCATCGCCTTGTAGGCACGCCACGCCAGCGCCGGAGAAGCTCGGTCGATTATATCGAGGAGGACCGGGGCGACGGGGCGGACGTCGCGCGGAGCGAGGGTCATGGCTAGGGAGAGGACCCCGTCCGGCGGGAGCCCCGCGCGCGTCAGATCACGAGCGATCCGCCCGACGACCGGGGAGCCTCCGGAGATCAGCATCCCCACCGCGCGCCATCGTTCGTCCGGCGGCACGCTTGGGCTCCGAGCCACGGCCTCCGCGAGCGCGAGGGTGTCCGCGTCGGCGACCGCCGCGAGACCATGGAGCAGACGCCGCAGGACCGGATCTGGCATGGATGCTGCGCGCGATGTCAGCCCCTGCAGGGCGTCGGGCTTGTCGAGCCTACCCAGGATGACGGCGCGCTCCACGGCATCACGAAGCGGGACCCCCTCCGTCCTTCGGAGCTCGGAGACCGCGCCATCGCCGGCGAGGGCGGCCAGAGCAGCGGCCGCCGCGAACCGCACCCTGTGATGGTCATCCGCGAGCGCCGCCTGCACCACATCCAGGTCCGCTGGTGAACCGTGCGCAGCGATCTCATTGAGCGCCAGCACCCGATTCGGGGGCGCCTCGTGAACGCTCAGCCGCCGCGCCGCGCCGAGCGCGCGACCAGGCAGCCAGCTCCTGACCAACTGAAACGCCGTGAGATCAGGCTTCTCCCCGTCGAGAGCAGCGACCGCGGCGCGCACGTGCGCCGGGAGGTTCCCATGGAGGGAACCCGGCTTGGCGGGCCGGGACGTCCCATCGCCTCCCGAGGTGGAGACATGGACCCGGGCCGCGAGCAGCTCCTCGAGGGCGGCCGCAGCGACGGCACCGAGCGGTCGCTCCTCGTGCGGGTCCTCCTTGAGCCGGTACACCTCGCTCGCGCCGTTGCCGTACTGCACGAGCTTCTCCAGGTCGGGACCGACGATCATCCGCTGCTCGGCCGACGGCGTATCCCGGACCAGCATCTCGGAGCACGCATACGATTCGAACTCATCCCCGAGCAACGCGGGAACGAGGCTGTCCCCCAGGCCGCCGGCACCGGCCACATCGAGCACCTCGAGAACCGTGGGAGCGAGATCGGTCAGGTCTACCGGTGCCTCGGTCCTCCCCGACGGCAATCCGGGCACATGGACGACCAGCGGTACGCGGGCTTGCTCTTCGTAAACCGAGGAGCCGTGCCACGACGCCCCGTGCTCCCCGAACGCCTCCCCGTGATCTGCGTGGACGACGACCATCGTCCGATCAGTTACCCCATGGCGGTCCAGGGCAGCGAGCGCACGGCCGATGGCGCGATCTGAGGCGCGGACCTCGCCGTCATACCGCGTAAGCTCGTCGGCCTGGTCGTCCGGACGCTCCGGGTCGCCGTCATACGGCGCGTGGGCATCCATGATGAACAGCCAGGCGAAGAACGGCGATGCCGCGCCCTTACGCGCCTCCAGTTGATCGCTGAACGCGCGCACGGTATCGACGCCGGGACGGTGCTCGACGACGCCCGCCGGGTCCGCGATGTCGAAACCGTCGAAGAGCCGCCTGAAGTCCTCGGACCGCACCAAGCGCCCGAGGCTGGTGTAGGCCCACGTCGCGTACCCCGCGTCCCTGACGAGCGACGGCAGCCAAGACTGGGACGGCAGGGGCGCGAGCCCGAGCTTCTTCCGCCAGCCATCGCACGCCGATGCATAGCGCCCGCTGAACATCGCCTCGGACGCCGCCGCGCTCACCGGGCATGGGGTCCAGGCGTTGTCAAACACCCGGGATCGGCGCGCCAGGGCGTCGATGGACGGCGTCACGTCATCCTTGCCCAAGCGATCGTGCCGGAACGTGCAGACGGTGATCCACAGCACGTTGAGCCGGCGGTCCGGTACAAGACGGGCCAGGTCCGCGGAGCGCCCCGAGACCGAGCGGCCGAAGACCTCGCCAACCCGCGCAAGTGCGGCGACCGAAGGGCCGTCAGGCTTCGCCACGAAGGGCGTCCGGATGGTGGAGGTCAGCAGGTGCTCGCGGGCGAGCGGGACGGCCGGCCCCATGAACAGGAGCACCAGCGCCGCGCCGCCCACGACAGGCCACCCGACCGCCAGCCACCGCCACGGAGCACGCAACACCGCAGACGCAGCAAAGAGGAACCCACAAGCGATCGTCCACCGACCCAGCGGCAGCGGCAACAGCACGGTCTCGGGCATGAAGAACGTCGCCAAGACGATGCCGGCCAGGACTGGGATGACGACGACGACGCTCGGTTTGCGCGTGTACATCCAAGCCAGCAGGTGGGCGGAGAATACCGCTGTCACGGCGACCGCGATCCACGCGACGATGACCCCGCCGGGCACCCGGCTAGCCCAGGGTCGGGCCCCCACCTCGAGCACTGCGGGGGCGCTCCCCATGACCAACAACACCGAAGCGACGGCGGTCGGGCGCGCGCCGTACCAGCGAGCAAGCGCTGCGAGCGCTGGGCGAATCAGCACCAGCACCAGGCCGACCACACCACCGCACGCCGTCCACAACGCGCAAGCCGAGGCGGCCCCGCCGAGCGGGCCTCCGCGCAGCGTCGCCAGGCCGATCACCGCGCCGGCGAGGGAGCCGCCGGCGACGGGGAGGAGCGCGGCACCGACCTTCGTCATCGCGACGGCTCCGCCACCACCCGGAATCCGACCACCGGCGAACGGCGCGTGGCCGGGCTGCCGACGCGCGCCTCGGTGCGCAGCGCGTCACCGTACTGGCTCCACGAGCCGCCTTTCACCACCCGGCGGACACCGGAAGCGTCGAACGCATCCTCCACCCACTCAGAGACGTTCGTCTCCATGTGAAGGAGCCCGTAGGGAGACGCGAGCTCCAAGTGAGAATCGACAGCGACGGGACCGAGCCCCAGATTCAGCAGCGGCACGGGAGCGATCGTGTCTCCCCAGGGATGCCGTCGCGCATCGGTCCCGCGCGCCATCTTGTCCCACTCGATCGCCGTCGGCAGTCGGTAGGACCAGGCGCCGTGCCCCGCCGTCTCGGTGAGCCAGCGGCAGTAGGCCTTGGCCGCGTACCAACTGACTCGAGAGGCCGGCAGCTCCTCGCCGGGGCGCTGGCGATCGAGTTGCTGATCCTCGACGGTGCCATAGCCCACGAGACCGTCGGGAAAACTAGCGCGCTCCTCATCCGACGCCCAGCGGTCGCGTCCGTTCTTCTCGACAGCTTGGAGGAAGGTCGCAAACTCGCGGCGCGACACCTCTCGCCGGGCAGCGACGATGAGCGTGTCCGTCTGAGAGCCCTCCCCGTCGGGCCAACGGAGGTAGCGCCCGGGAGGAACGGGGGCGAACCCGTCCGGCGGTGCGAACCTCAGATCGATGGTGAGGCGATCATCGTCCGGGAGCGCCAGGAACGGAACGGTGGACAGGCCCACGTCGCCTCGGGCGAGCCCAGGAAAGACCACCCGCCAGTGCCCAGGGGGGACCTCCCAAGCGGACCCGGCCCGCTTGTCGGCCACGGGCGGCGTCCCGTCGGTCGGCCGAGAGAGCTCCGCGACGAGCTCGACGCTCGCCTCGAGGCTGTCCGGAAGCAGGACCTCGACCTCCACGGCGTGGACCGCCCCCCGCCGCCACGCCCAGACCAGCGCGGCCGCGAGCAGGAGGCACAGGGTGAGCAGGATATGGTCCCAACGCATGGTCCGCATCTGTCCGTGATTCTAACCGTCGACACCCCGAGATGACGCGCCTACCCGCGGCACCCGCCTCCCCCATCCCCGAGTTCAAGGACGGGGCCGTCACCTGACGGTGAGAGAAGCGGGCGCGAAGCGCCTGCTGCCGCCCTTTAGCGGCTCGCTCATGATCGTCTCGAACACGTGGACCTTCCAGCCGTCCGGCGTCCTGAGGGCAGCACCAGACAAGCTGGCGTGGATCGCCGCGCGGAGGGCCCCGGGCCGCTTGGGCTGGACAACCATCACCCGCTCGGTCGGTGTGACGAGGACGCTCTTCTTCGCCATGTTGCGGATCTCGTCCGTGGCGTCACGACGCTCAGCCGGCTGCACGGGCAGCACCGAAGGCAACGGACGCGCGCCGCCGGTGGCCTTCAAGAGCCTCCGGTGGGTCGCCCGCACCGCGGCCTCGTCGCCACCCGTACGCTCGAGAGCGGCCTTCGCGGCGCGGAGAAAATCGAGCGTCTCCTGAGGGCTCCGTAGCCCTGGGAGGATGTCAATCACCTTGCCGTCCGGTCGACAAACGTAGAGCGCGATTTCACCGTTGTTGATGCCGGTGACCGTCTTCCCTCCGCCGAGGTCGAACGTGGTGACCCGGGTCGGGGCCACGCTCTCCCAGACCGGGACGAAGTGCTGCTTCACAAAGTTCACGATGGTCTTGTCCGAGAACGTCACGGTCCTCGCGAGGGCTGCGTTCGCTCAGCAAAACTCCTCGTCGAGCCTGCCAAACAGGTGCAAGACCACGAGCGGCTTCTGGGCGTTCAGCGCGTCCTCGACGGAGCGCTTCCAGATCAGCCCGCTCAGGTCCCCCCCCCACTGGCCAGTGACCTTGGCGAGGCTGTTCATCCGCTCCTTATCGATAGGCTCCTGGGCCATCACGAGGCTCAAGGGCACGATGAGGGCCAAAATCGTGTGGATCTTCATGTCAGGTCCTCCTAATTCAGACTACGAATCCCGCGCTGAATCCCGCGACGCCGTGACAGACAAGTGACGAGAGGCGAGAATCCCCCGGTGAGTCAGCCCACTCCCCCCCGCAAGCCCGGTCTCCTGGGTGGCCTCGAGGAGCTCTTCCGCTTCGGCGTAAGCGGTGGGCTGGGCACGTTGGCGTTCGTCTTTCTGAGCTGGATCTTCTTCAAGATCGGGTTCGAGGGCACCCGACTGGGCGACGGCATCCGCTGGGCGGTCCCCTACCTGCTGACGAGCCTGATCACCCACTGGCTGCATCGACGCATCGCCTTCCGCTGGCCGTCGCCGTACTGGCGATCACTCCGCCGTACCTACGTCATCTATGGCTGCAGCCTCTTCGCGACGACCTTCCTCCACGACCAGCTCATCTGGGGGCTGGAGTTCGGCTCCGTCGCGGCCTTCGTCGTCAGCGTTGCGCTCAGCGGCGGGTGGAATTACCTGTTGTTCCGCCACTGGGGGTTCCCGGAAGCCCAAGAACCGCCTCACGCCTCGTCAAACCGGCGGGGCTAGGGCGCCGCCCGCTTTCCAGCGACGGCTTCCTCGGAGATACTGGTCGATCCGGCCATGCCCTCGTTCAACCTGTCACCGTCCCGGATCGCGCGTTACTTCCACTTCGACTGCGATCGCTTTCTGCGGTACGCAGCAACCCCAGGGAAGGCGCGCTCGGATGAGGGCGTCCCCAGGCCCGCGAAGGAGGGAAACCCGGTGGCGCGGGCGATCCTCGAGGGAGGGTATGACTGGGAAGATCGGCTCCTGGACGAACACCTGGCGGAGACCGCCGACATCGCCCCTGGGGAAGGGCCGCGTCGCGACCGCGCGTGGAGCGTAGAGGAGTCACTCGTCCGACTGCGCACCGCGGCCCCGGGGACCTGGGTCTACCAACCGACGCTCCGCGTCGGTCGTGCGTTCCGCGAACGCTACGGCCTCAACGACGGGTCGCTCCACTTCCCCGATTGCCGACCGGATCTCCTCGAGATACGCGAGGATGGCGGCGTCCGCCAGATCCGCATCCACGACGCCAAGGCGTCGAGTCACCAGAAGCTCTCCCACCGCGTGCAGGTCACCATCTACGCGCTGGTGCTCGATGCGTGCTTCGAAGATGCGGGCGTCAAAGACGTCTCGGTCGACCCGGTGGGCGGGGTGTGGCTCTCCGGCCAGGAGAACTCCGAGCTCTTCGACACCGGACGAACCCGGCCGGGAATCGAGCGCTTCCTCCGCGAACGTGTCCGGCCGTTGTTCGAGGCGACCGCTTCCGACGCGCCCTGGCACCTGAATGTCCGCTGTGAATGGTGCGACTGGTTCGACCATTGCCGCGGCGAGGCCCTGAAGAACCGCGGCGTGTCCCTACTCCCAAACCTGTCGGCCCACGCTCGTCGCTACCTGGCGTCGCTCGATCCGCCCGTCCACACCCTCGACGCGCTGGGCGCGCTCCTCAGCGACGACGGAGCGGAGGCGGCCCTCGCTGGCGTGGCGTCGCTCGCGGGGCAGCGACTGCGATTGCACAAGCAGGTCAACGCCCTGCATAAAGGACAGGGATTCGCGCTTGGAGGAGCATCTGTTGCGCTCCCCCGATTCGAGAACGTCCGGTTCATCTTGACGCTGCAGACAGAACCCGTTGGCGGCGAGGTCTACGTCTTCGGCTGGCACCGCACGGGAGGGAACGACCTGTTCGGGGAGGACCCCCGCACCATGATCCGCGTCGCCGCGAACGACAGCCCCGAGACGCTGCTCGAGCTGCGCCGCGGGCTGGTCACCTCACTCCGGGAGCGCCTGCTGGCCGTCCATCATCACAACCAAGGCAAGGACTTCAAAGATCAGCTATCCCTGCAGTGCTACGTCTTCGACACCTATGAGAAGACGCTCCTGATCCGCGTCCTGCAAGACCTGCTCGGTGATCCAGAGGTCGGCGCGGCGGCGCTCGAGTTGTTCTTCCACTTTCAGAGCCCCGAGCTGCTCGAGGCCCAGTCGCACCCGGATGGCACCTCCTTCTTTCCGCTGATCGTGCTCAACAAGATCGTCCGCGACCTGGTCGCGCTCCCGATCCCCATCACCTACCGCTTCACCGACGTCAACCACGCGCTGCAGCCAGAGGAGTACGGGAGTAAGTACAAGGAGAGCGACTTCTTCGCGTTTCAGCTCTCCAATCAGCTCAAGTCGGACGCCATCTTCCACGCGTGGCGCAAGGAGCGGCCGGATCTGGCGGTGGCCGTCGAGGACGAGATCGGCCGGCGCCTACGGGGCACCGATTCGATCGTCCGTGGATTCCGAGAACGGCTCGAAAAACACCCCGAGTCCCGGCTCGTCGCGTGGGCACCGAAGTTCGCGCTCCCTTCCAACCTGGGCATCAGCGACCCCGTGCTGTCCAAGCTCGCGTTCATCACCAGGTACGAGTGCGTGAGCGCGTGCCTGGAGACGCGCGAACGGCGCACCCGACCGATGGGCGAGCGCATCGCCGCCGGGTCTGTGGTGCCCTTGGTGTTCGGCGATGACGGGATCTTCCGGGCCGACCCACCTGTCGATGTGGACTGGGACGAGAGCTTCCCCCGCTATCTCCTGAGCCCGGACACGGACGAAGGCGAGGACGCCCAGATGGCGTACGACGACTTCGGGACGCGGTCATCCGTGCGCGGCACGAAGGGACCGGTCGCCCTGGCTGAGGTGATCAACCGATCGACCGACGGCACGGAATACCGTCTGTCGTTTCGCCCCGGCCGCGGGTTTCCTCCCGTTCGACCGGGTGATCGCTTCAACCTCCACCTTCGGTTCACTGACTGGAACACCGAACGGGTGCTGCGGGAACTTGTTCAGCTCGACAGCGACCCGAGCCCGTGCTCCATCGCGCGGCTGGTCACCGACCCTCGAAGCTTCGGCGGGATGCTCGGAGAGAAGGGCTGGACCTCCACCCTCCCCATGGAGTTCGCCGAAGCCACCGGCTTCACCCCGTCGCAGAAGACCGCGCTTCAAGCGGTCCTGGATAACGGCCTGCAGCTGATCTGGGGACCCCCCGGAACCGGCAAGACGTGGTTCCTGGCGCAGACCGTCCTCGCGCTGCTGGAAGCCCATCGGGCGATGAACCGTCCGTTCCGCATCGTCGTCTCTGCTTTCACCCACACGGCCATCGACAACCTGCTTCGACGCATCCGTCTCGCTCACAACAAACACGGCCTCTACGGAGAAGAACTGGTCATCGGCAAGGCCGTACGTGACGAGGACCCCGGCCCAGGTATCGCGCCCGTGGGCCGAGGCGAGGCGCACGAGTGGATCAGCGCCCACCCGCGGGCGGTCATCGGCGCGACCGTATGGCGACTCCAGGCCGAGTTCCCTCCAGACGACACATCGGGTATCGATCTCCTCGTCATCGACGAAGCCTCCCAGGTCAAGGTCGCGGAGGCCGCGATCGCCATTCGCCGCTTGAAGTCGGACGGGCGTCTCGTCCTGGCAGGCGACCACCTCCAGCTCCCGCCCATCATCAACGGGACGTACCCGGATCCCGATCCGGGTGAGCCCTTGTTGCACCGGTCAGTCTTCGAGTCCATACGGAGCGCCGACGATGCGGGGACCTGCTCTTCCATCCTCCTCGACAACTTCCGCATGTGTGCTGAGCTTTGTCGCGTGCCCGCTGAGCGGCTGTACGTCCCCGAATACGGCCCGGCCAACGAGACAATCGCGGCGCAGCGCCTGGCCCTGGACCCGTCCTCGATCAAAGACCGGTTCATCGCCCGCGTCCTCGAACCGGAGCGGCCGCTCGTCGTCGTCATCATCGAGGGGGTGCAGGCCACCGGAGAGAGCGTGTTCGAAGCCGACCGCGCCGCCGAATGCGCCGTCGCCCTCCGGGAGGCCACGGACCTCCCGGATAATGCGGCTGGCGACCGGGAGTTCTGGCGCGAACACCTGTTCGTCGTCACCCCCCATCACGTGCAGCGCCGCGCCGTCATCCGAGCGCTCGAGGACAAACGAACCTGGCACCATCCCCCGTTCGTCGATACGGTCGACAAGATGCAGGGCCAGGAGGCGCGCGCCGTCATCGTCTCGTACGGCGTCTCGGACGTGGAGCTCGCCCTGCAGGAGCGCGAGTTCATCTACAGCCTGAACCGATTAAACGTCGCCATCACCCGCGCGCGGATGAAGTGCGTCGTGTTCCTCCCCCGCCCGCTCCTCGAACCCGACCTCGAGGCGTTCTCGGACGACCGGGTCTCAGAGGGCATCGCGTTCATCCAGGAGCTCCCTCAGGCTGCCGACGACCTCATCCACCTCGACGCGCGGGAGGCGCCCGGGCCATGACCTTCGGACGTCGAAGCGTTGTCCGCGCCGCCCTCGCCGTCGGCGTCGTTCTATTGTGGTGGCTGAACGACACCACCGGTCCCTACGCGGTGTTCTGGGGCTCGTACAACTTCCGTACTTTGGCCTTGAACCTCGGGATCACGTGGCTGTCGCTCTGCGGTTCCTACGTCGCCCTCGGCGGCGACGAACGACGCCTGCGGTGGACGCGGGTCCTGCTGCTCAACGCTGTCTGCGTCGCCTGCGTCGCGGCGGGCGAGGTGCCAACGGTCCTCTTCGGCCACGATTATCGCGACACCTTCCACACCTGGAGGGAAGAGTCCTGGCTCGCCCGAGCAACGGCCCTCAACAAGCCCGACGAAGAACTCCTGCACATCCACTGGCCGCACACGTCGTGGGAGGGCTCGGTCCGCGGCAACCTGGCGGCGCTGGGGATCTCCGACCCCCCGTGGCACGGCGTCAGCGTCTCCTACGACCGCAACGGATTCCGCAACGACACCGATCTCGAAGGAGTCGACGTGGCCGTGATCGGCGACTCATTCGTCGAAGGGGCCATCGTCCGGGCCGGAGACACCTTCTCACGACAGCTGGCTGTTCTCGTCGGCGCGAGCACGGTCAACCTGGGGCAAGCAGCCTACGGCCCCCAGCAGGAGCTCCTCGTCCTTGAGCGCTTCGCCAGGCCGCTCGCCCCACGCGTCGTCATCTGGTGTGTCTTCGGGGGCAACGATCTCCTCGACGTCACCCTCTACGAGCAGGCCCGCGACAGCGCCGCCCGGGTCCACCTGCCCGGGACGGTCTCCCAACGATCTCTCACCCGTAACGCCTTGCTGCGGCTCTCGATCCACACCACGCCGGACCCGGGTCCCAGCGCGACCGCCCGCGCACAGCGCGGCACGCTCCGCGACGAACACGTTTGGTTCGGACGCAACACGGCGCCCTGGAGTGATCATCAGTGGCAGGTGCTCACCGACACGCTGCGCGAGGCCCATTCCCAGTGTGCGCCGACGGTCCGATTCGTCGTCGCCTACGTCCCCCGCAAGTTCACGGTCTATGGCGACCTCGTCACCGACAAAGGGACAGCGCTACAAGCCTGGACGCGAACAACGCTCCCGGCTGAGCTCGGGGCCTGGTGCCAGGAAGCGGACATCCGGTTCTGTGATCTCACCCCAGCGCTCCGCAAAGCCACCCTCGATGGCGTCCAGACGTACCACCCCGACGACACGCACTGGAACGCGGAGGGACACCGGGTCGCGGCCGAAGCCGTCGCTGAGTTCATCGGGAGGTAGGGAGACTCAGAACGCCTCGGGGACGACGAACGGCGCCCGATAAGTCCGCCGCAGCAAACCGGACGGCCCCTCCGTCAACGTCTCGGTGGCGGGATCGCAGGAGATCGCCCCGACGCGGACGCTCGTGGAGCCGCGCGGGATCCCGTGCGCGTCCAGGTGTCGGCCTTGACCGCTCGCGATCATGTCCCACGTGGCGTCGTCCCGGGACGCGGCCGCCCATTTTTCGAAGCGCTGCTCGACGCCGACCCTGTAGGCGATGTTGCCGAGGTGACAGAGAGCGCTCGAGACATGCCCCTCCAGGATAGGCGCGGTGAGGCGGCCCTGATCACCGTTTCGGATGGCGTCGATGAACGCGGCGTAGTGGCTCCGCATGTGGTTGCCGCCGGCCAGATGTTCCACCTGCTTGCCGTCGTGATCGAAGACCCTGACGTCGTTCGCGCTGACGACCAGGCGGGCCTGCTCGCAGTCAACGATGACGCCGATGCTGCGGCCGGAGACGGTGTCCATGGCGCGGCCCCCGCCCTTCCGCTTTGGCAGCCCCCGCACCTCGAAGTACATGGGCGCGGCGTCATACCCGTATCGGGTGATGAGCGTATTCGGCGTCGTGCCATCGTCGTCATAGCCGAGCCGCCCGCCGACGCTCTGGATCGACTTCGGCAGCCCCGCCTCGCCGAGGAACCAGCGCGCCAGGTCCATCTCATGGACGCCCTGGTTGCCAATATCGCCCGACCCCGCCGGCCACTGCCAGTGCCAGTCGTAGTGCAGCTTCTTGCGACGCAATGGCTCCTTGGGCGCCGGGCCGCACCACAGGTCCCAGTCGATCTCCTTGGGGATGGGCTGGGCGGCGGTGGTCTTTCCAATAGAAGGTCGCGGCTTGTAGCACAGGCCCCACGCCCAACGCACGGCGCCGTAGCGCCCCGCGTGGACGCGCTTGATGGCCTCCCGGATACCCGCGCTGCTGCGTGACTGCGTCCCCGTCACGACGATCTTGTTGTAGTGCTCCTGCGCCTCCACGAGCCGCCGCCCTTCCCAGACGTTATGGGACACCGGCTTCTCGACATAGGCGTGCTTGCCAGCCTGACAGGCCCAGATCCCCATGAGCGAGTGCTAGTGGTTCGGCGTCGTGACGGCGACCGCGTCGACCTCCTTCGAATCGAGCATCTCGCGGACATCCGTAAACGTCGCTACCCGCTCGTCGCGCTTGTCGAAGGCCGCGCGCTCACGGGCGACGAGTCGAGAATCCACATCACACAGCGCCGTGACACGCACGCCGGACATCCCGTGGAAATCTCGGATGATCCCCCGCCCGCGACCGTTGAAGCCGGCGACTCCGATACGCACGTCCTCGTTGCTGCCACGAAGGGACGCGCGCAGGACGCCGGGTAAAGCCAGACCGGCGACGCCGGCGGAGCGCAAAAACTGACGGCGTGTCGTTGCCATGGGATCTCCTCCAGGGCGCGCATTGTACGGCACCGGCGCGCCCGCGACGGCGACCGCAGCCTTATAGGCTGACGGCCGTGGCCTCCTCCGTTAGGCTTCGTCCATGCTCTTATCTCGCGTCCTCGCAGTGATGGTGGCCAGCGTTACGTGCGCCTTCGGTCAAGCATCCGGTGATCTGTTCCCGTTCGAAGTCCACGAAAAGAAGCTCGCCAACGGGCTGACGGTGCTCGTGATCCCCACGGATCATCCCGACATCGTGGCGCTACAGATCCCGGTGCGAGTGGGCTCGCGCAATGAGGTCGAGGAGGGCCGATCAGGCTTCGCCCACTTCTTTGAGCACATGATGTTCCGGGGCACCGATCGGTTCTCTGCGGACGCCTACAACGAGGTCCTGAAGCGCGCGGGAGCGGACTCCAACGCGTACACGACGAACGACTTCACGAACTACCACACCACCTTCTCGAAGGCCGATCTGGGGACCGTCCTGGAGCTCGAAGCGGACCGGTTCATGAACCTCAAATACGCCGCTCCGGCCTTCGAGACCGAGGCCCGCGCCGTGTTGGGTGAATACAACAAGAACTTCGCCGACCCCATCAATCAACTGATCGAAAATCAGCGAGACACCGCGTTCGCCAAGCACACCTACAAGCACACGACCATGGGGTTCATCCGCGACATCGAGCGCATGCCCCAGATGTTCGATTACAGCCGGACGTTCTTCGACCGCTTCTACCGCCCGGAACGGACGACCGTGATCGTCGCCGGCGACGTCGACGCCGAGAACGTCTTCGCGCTCGTCGACAAGTACTGGGGGCCCTGGAAACCCGGGACCCACGAGGACCACATCGAGGCCGAGCCCCAGCCGACGGAGGCCGCGTACCACCACGTCCCTTGGCCCTCCCCGACTCAGCCCTGGGTCGCCGTGGGCTTCCACGGCCCCGCTGCGTCGGACGAGAAACCGGACATGGCCGCCATGGGAGTGATCGGCGGGCTGGCGTTCGGGTCGAGCTCCGAGCTGTACAAGCGCCTGGTCGTCGAGGAGCAGAAGATCGACCAGCTATTCGCCTACTTTCCCGACCAACGAGATCCCTATCTCCTGACGGTGATGGCCCGGGTCAAGTCGAAGGCCGACATCTGGTACGTGCGCGATCAAATACAGGGCACCTTCAACGGGCTGCGGAGTCGAAAGATAGACGCGGACAGGCTGAGCGCCATCAAGTCGAACCTGCGCTACTCATTCGCCAGCGGCCTCGACAACTCGGAGGCGATCGCCGAGGCGATCGTCCCCTACGTGGCGCTGTACAACGACTGGTCAGCCATCAATCGGGTCTATGGGCTGTACGACAAGCTCGACGCCAAGAGCGTCCAGGAGATCGCGCAGCGATGGTTCCGAGACCAGCGGATGATCGTCTCCACCGTCGCCCACGGTGAGTTACCGGCGCAACAGCATCCGATCGGAACGACAGAAGGTGCGGGCTCATCGTCCAGTGGTTCGTGGGCCAGCGAGCCGATCACACAGTTCCTCCAGCCCACCCAGTCGCCGCTGATCGACCTGCGCATCGTGTTCGACACAGGGTCGGCGATCGACGCCAAGCCGGGGCTCGCCAACCTGACAGCAGCCGTCATCGCACGAGGTGGCAGCGCGGAGCGGACCTTCCCAGAGATCACGCGCGCCCTGTTCCCCATGGCCGCGAGCTTCAGCGCCCAGGTCGACAAGGAGATGACGACCTTCATCGGCCGGGTGCACAGAGATCACGCCGCCGAGTACTGGAAGATCGTCAGCGGGCAGCTCCTCGATCCCGGCTGGAGGAGCCGGGACTTCGAGCGCGTCCGAGACAACGTCATCAGCCAGATTCGCACCGACCTGCGCGCCAACAACGACGAGGAGCTGGGCAAAGAGGTCCTCTACGAGCAGCTCTACGACGACCATCCCTACGGGCACCTGACCCTCGGGCACGTCGCCGCCCTTGAACGCATGACCGTCGCGGACACCAAGGAGCACTGGCAACGCAACTACGGCGCCGGCAAGGTGTGGCTCGGCCTGGCCGGCGGGTTCGACGCCGCGTTCGCGAAGACCGTGTCCAACGACCTGGCGAACAAGCTCTCGAAGGTCAGCGTCGAGACCCGGCGCCTCGGACAATCGCCACACATCCCCCAGGGCCACCAGGTCACGATCGTAAAGAAGGACACGCGGGCCACGGCGCTCTCGTTTGGCTTCAAGATCGACGTCACCCGGAGTCACCCTGATTTCGCGGCGCTGTGGCTCGCGCGGTCATGGCTGGGTGAGCACCGCTCCTCCAATAGCCACCTGTTCCAGCGGATGCGCGAGATCCGCGGGATGAACTACGGGGACTACGCCTACATCGAATATTTCCCGCGCGGCATGTCCCAGTTCCATCCAGACGCCGGGCTCTGTCGCAGACAGCAGGTCTTCCAGGTCTGGGTGCGGCCGGTTCCACCGGAACAAGGCGTCTTCGCCATGCGGATCGCGAAGTACGAGCTCGACAAGCTCGTCAAGAACGGGTTGACCCAGCATCAATTCGCATCGACTCGGGAGTTTTTGACCAAGTACCTCGCCGTGCTGGTCAAGTCACAGGATCGCCAGCTCGGATACGCCATGGACAGCCGCTGGTACGGCATGAAGGACTTCGTCGGGACCATGCGCGAACGGCTGGCCGCCCTCACCATCGATCAGGTCAACGCCGCGATCAAGAGGCACCTCGCGTACGACCGGCTCCACATCGTCTTCATCACCAAGGACGCAGAGGGGCTGCGAGACGCGCTCGCCACGGGGGCGCCATCCCCGATCACCTACAGCAGCGACAAGACCCGGGACATCCTGGAAGAGGACAAGCTCATTGAGCGCTATCCGCTCCAGATCGGGGCTCGGAATATACGAATCGCAGATGTCTCCGAGGTGTTCGAGAAGCAGTAGACTGTCGGCCCTCACCCCATGCCGTCAGCGCACTGGTACCGGCTCGCGATCACCCTGCTCCTGTCTGCGCTGAGCGTCCGGGCGCAGACGCCGTACGAGCGGTTCGTCCCGCCGACGAAGACCGCCCCCGAAATCGACGGCGTCCTCAAGCCTGGAGAGTGGGACGGCGCGGTCATCATCGACAACTTCACGCAGGTGGAGCCCGTCGAGGGGGCGAAGCCATCAGAGCGCACTGTCATCCACTTGATGTGCGATTCCGACAACCTCTATATCGCGCTGCAGTGCTTTGACAGCAAGGCCGATGAGATCCGGGCGAACCTGCAGACCCGCGACGTCCGCCTCGACCCGGACGACCACGTCGAGATCATCCTCGACACGTTCCACGACAAACGAAATGCCTACTTTCTGCAGATCGGCGCCGGGGGCGCCAAGGGCGACGGACTGCTCGGCCCCAACTTCTTCACCAAGGACTGGGACGGCATCTGGCAGGCGCGCTCGTCAGTGAATGAGAGCGGCTGGATGGCTGAGGCCGCGATCCCGGCGAAGACCATCTCCATGGGTAGCACCCATGAGTCCTTCGGCCTGAACATTCAACGGGAGATCAAGCGCACCAACGAGCGGATCCAGTGGTCGTCACCGCGGCGCAACACGCGCATCTTCACGGTCTCTGCGGCGGGCGTCATCAAGGGGATGGGCGTCCTCGATCAGGGCATCGGTCTCGACATCAAGCCCTTCCTCAGCGTCAAACGAAGCCGCCACTGGCAGGACAGGGAGTGGGGCGGTGACGTCGAACCCGGATTCGACCTCGTCTACAAGATCACCGAAAGCCTGTCGGCGACGCTCACGGTCAACACCGATTTCGCGGAGACGGAGGTGGATGACCGCATCGTCAACCTCACGAGGTTCTCCTCCTTCTTCCCCGAGAAGCGCGACTTCTTCCTCGAAGACGCGAACATCTTCAACTTCGGGACGGGCCGCTACCAGTCGTTCCTGCCGTTCTTCAGCCGTCGCATCGGCCTGGCGGCGGACGGCACGCCGGCACCGATCATCGCCGGCGCCAAGATCACGGGCCGCATCGGCGACCTGAACATCGGCATCCTCGACGTGGTGCAGGACGAGGCCGCCGGCGTCGGGCTCAAGAACCTCGCCGCAGTCCGTGCGTATCTCAACGTGCTGGAAGAGTCCACGCTGGGCGTCCTCATGACCCATGGCGATCCTCGCACCGACGGCGACAACGCGCTGGCTGGGCTCGACTTCAACTACCGCACACGGAAGCTGTTCGGTGACAAGGTGCTGCGCGCGGGCGCCTTCGTGGTCGCGTCCCACGACACCCCGGCCCCTGAGGACATCCTCAACGACCCCACCCTCTCCGAGGAATACGGATACGCATATCGTCTCCATCTCGAGTACCCAAACGACCCGATCGAGTTGAGGCTCCGCTACCGCGAGGTGTCGGAGGACTACCGGCCCGACATGGGATTCGTTCGGCGTCGGGGCGTCCGCGAGGTCTTCGGACGCCTGGAGTACGGTCCGCGCGTCGGCGGCGCCATCAGGCGCTTCGAGTTCACCCTCGAGCCCATGGCCGTCTGGCGCATCGACGACGGCGAGATCGAGACCCTCGAGTTGGAATTCACTCCGCTCATGGTGGAGCTCGAATCGGGGGACAAGTTCGGCATCGAAGTATCGCCCACCAGGGAACGACTCGTCGACAGCTTCGAGATCTTCGATGGCGTCACGATCCCGGTGGGCGAATACGACTTCACCAGGGTCAAGGTCTCCGCGGATTTCGCAGACAAGCGCACCTTCTCCGGCAGGCTCCAGGCCGGCACCGGCGGCTTCTACGGCGGCTCCAGGCGGGAGATCGGAGGCGAGATCACCTGGCGACCCAGCGGCGGCTTTCGCATCACCGCCGAGTGTGAGTACAACGACATCAAGCTCCCCGAGGGGGACTTCGACACGACCCTGTTCGCCCTCAGCACGAACTTCGACTTCACCCCGGACCTCTCATGGTCGATCCTCGTCCAGTGGGACGACATCTCGGACTCCATCGGACTGAACAGTCGCGTCCGCTGGATCATCGAGCCGGGCAACGAAGTGTTCTTCGTGATCAACCACAGCATGGCCACCGCCGAGGACCTCAACCTCGCTCAAGACCGCAACTTTCGGCTCCGGCACATCCAGACCGAGATGACGGTAAAGGTGGCCTGGACGTTCCGCTTCTGAGAAAGAAACGGAGATCGGCACGGTAGGATCCATGATTGGAGATCCACGATGCCACGCTTGACCACGCTCCTGCTCGTCCTCACCGCCCTCCTCCCCGCCCAGGCCGAGGGGCCATCAAAGGACGACATCGACGCGCTGAAGAACGCGGTCGCCGAGGCGAAGAAGGCCAAGGACACCCCCGCCCTCGCCAAGGCGTTCAACGACGCCATCTGGCTCGACGACCCGCGGGTCGCGAAGATCATCGCCCCGTTCATGGCCCACGAAAACGACATTCTGGCCAAGGCCGCGATCAAGGCCCTTCGCTACCACGAGAACGACGCCTCGTTCAAAGCGCTCGTGAAGGCCGAGGGATCAAAGGCCGCGCGCAAGCGGCCCGAGCTGCGTGGCGAGCTCTTGTTGGCCATCGGCCAGTCCGGTGAGAAGAAAGCCATCTCGACCATCGTTGACGCGGCCAAGTCAACACGGGAATCGAAGGTCCGGAACGCTGCGGCGATGGCCCTTGCCCACATCCGTCACCGAGAAGCGGTCGACGCCGCGATCAAGCTGCTCACTTCCTCCGGGCGGCGCTCAGGGCGCCGCAACGGCGGCGGCGGCAACCGGGGGAACCGAGCCGACCGCGGCCCCACGGGCGCCTTTCTGACGCTGCACTACCTCACCGCCGTGCGCAACGACAACGACGTGTCCCAGTGGAAGAAGTGGTGGAAGACCAACCGGCCGCGCTTCAGGGTCCCCCGGACCCCGGCTGGGGTCGAGGAGCGCCTCGCCCAGCGATACGAGCGGACCTGGCGAAGCCCCAGCAGAGACGGCGAGAAGCGCCGGCGCCGGTAGATACCCGGTCTCCTCGTTGCCATCGCCCACCCCGTTCGTCCAAAAATGGGCCGCGAAACCGCCCACGAAACGGGATCTCAACAGATGAGCTGCCGCGACGAGTCCCCCACGGTCACCGCCGCCGCCCGGGTGGCAGCGATCACCGTCATCTGCCTGGCGCTGGCCCTGATTGTCTTGGCGGCCGTCAACCCGCCCATCTAGCCCCGTTCTCGACTATCCTGTCGGGCTCCGCTGGAGACCTCCATGCGCGGTTTCCCGTTCGTACTAACCCTGATCATCCCCGCCTGCATGTCGACCCAGGAACCCGCACCGCTAACCCGGCTGGAGAACGCGGTGGAGGCGGCTTGCGCCCGGACCCCGGACCAGGACGTGTGCGTCGCCTTCCACGACCTCGGTACGGGCCAGACCCTGCTGCGAGACGCCGACGTCGTCATCCACGCGGCGAGCACGATGAAGGTGGCCGTCATGCTCGAGGCCTATCGCCAGCACGAGGCGAAGAGACTCGATCTCGACCGACCCATGCGCGTACACGCGACGTTCAAGAGCATCCTCGACGGCTCGCCGTACACCGTCGAGAAGGAGGACGACAGCGAGTCCGACCTATACGCGCATCTCGGTGCGAGCCTGCCGACCCGCGACCTCGTACAACGCATGATGGTCCGTAGCAGCAACCTGGCTACCAACATCCTCATCGAAGCGCTCGACGCCAGCTCGGTGCAGGAGACGCTGGGCTCTCTCGGCTGCCGGGACATGAAGGTGCTGCGTGGGGTCGAGGACACGCCGGCCTTCGAGGCGGGCCTCAACAACGTGACGACCGCCCGCGATCTCATGTTGCTGCTCCACGCGATCCACGAGGGACGCGGGGTCTCCGCCGCCTCCAGGGAGGCGATGATCGCGACCTTGCGAGCGCAGGAGTTCAACGACCTGATCCCCGCCGGCGTGGGACCGGGCACGCCAGTCGCGCACAAGACCGGCCGGATCACCGGAATCCGGCACGACGCCGCGATCGTCTACCCAAAGGACCGTTCACCCTACGTCCTGGTCGTGCTGACGCGCGGCTTCGACGACAGTGAGGCCGCCGGTGCCGTGATCCGAGAGATCTCGCGCACCGTGTGGACCCACGTCAACCAGGAGTCCCCATGAGTCGCTCGATGCTCGCCCTCGCCCTGCTCGTCTCCATCACCACCGCCCAGCTCCCCCCGTCCGTACAGTCCGTCATCGACGAGGCGGAGAAGCACGTCACCGCAGAGCTGATCGGCTCCCACCTGGGTTTCCTGGCGGACGACCGCCTGGAGGGACGCGGCGTCGGAACCCGCGGAGATCTCCTCTCCCGGCTGTACATCAAGTCCGTATTCGAAGGGCTCGGACTGAAACCCGCCGGGCCGAACGGCAGCTGGGAACAAGAAGTCCCGATCATCGGGATCAACGCCCAGGTCACGCGGAAGCTCACGGCGAAGGCGCAAGACGGCCGGTCACTCTCCTTCACGGCACCGCGCGACTACACAACCTTCGCTGGCCGTCCGGACAAGGTGACCGAATGGAAGAACGCGGAGCTCGTGTTCATCGGCTACGGGATCGACGCACCCGAGCAGAACTGGGACGACTACAAGGGCGTCGACCTCACGGGCAAGGTCGCNCTCGTCATGAACAATGACCCGAGCGACGACCCGAACCTGTTCGCCGGAAAGACACGCCTCTACTACGGCCGTTGGAGCTACAAGTACGAAGAGGCGGCGCGACGCGGCGCCGTCGGCGTGATCGTGATCCACACAACGCCGTCCGCCGGGTACCCGTTCCAGGTGATCCAGACCGGGCAAGGGCAGGAGCGATTCTGGCTCCCGTTCACCAACGGAGAGAAGACCCTCGCCATCCGNTCCTGGTGCTCGGAGGACGCCGCCAAGAGCCTGGTGGCGCTCGGCGGACACGACCTCGACGAGCTGCGCGGCAAGGCCGAGACGCGCGCGTTCCGTCCGGTCCAAATCGGCGTCACGGTCGACGTCGAGACGACGAACACCATTCGCAAGATCAGGTCGGCGAACGTGCTCGCCAAGATCCCTGGCACCGACCCCAAGCTAGGGGGCCAAGCCGTCGTCGTCACGGCCCACTTCGACCATCTCGGAAAGGGCCGCCCCGTTCGTGATGACGACATCTATAACGGCGCCCTCGACAACGCCTCGGGAACGGCNGCCCTGCTCGCCCTCGCGCGGGCCTGCACNAGCCTCCCGTCGCCACCGCGACGCAGCATTGTCTTCGCTGCCGTGACGGCGGAGGAGTCGGGGCTGCTCGGCTCGCTGTACTACGCACGCAATCCGACAATTCCGCCCAAGAAGATCATCGCCAACTACAACATCGACGGCATCAACATCTGGGGGCCGACGAAGGACATCGCGATGATCGGGTACGGGAAGAACTCCCTCACGGGCCTCGCCGACACCGTCGCNAAACGCCGAGGTCGGGTGCTCCGGGCCAATCCGGAAACCGACAAGGGGCTCTTCTATCGGTCGGATCACTTCTCGTTTGCGCGTATCGGCGTTCCGTCCGCCTTCTTCAAGGCGGGGAACGACTTCCTGGAACGGGGCGAGGTGCGGCGGCGGGTCAAGCTCTCCTACACCGGCACCCGCTACCACCAGCCCTCGGACGAATACGACGCGCGCTGGAACCTGCAAGGCGCGGCTCAAGACACGCGCCTGCTGCTCGAGTGTCTGCTACGAACGGTCGAGGCCGACGACCCGCCCAGGTGGTCCCCCGGGGACGAATTCGAGAAGCTCCGGTAGGAAACGCTGGAGGTCAGCCCTCCCTGAACCACGCCACCGCATCGCGGAAGGCGGCGTCCAGGCTCCCGGGGTCGTATCCCAGTTCGCGGCGCGCCTTGCTGTCATCCACCATGAGGGAGCCGGGTGACGGCTTGCCCTTGCCGCGCAGGCGCCACAGGAGCGGTCGGCGCGGCGGCGGGATCCCGGCCGCATCGGCCACGCGCGCCAGCAGATCCTCCGGCGCCACGTCCTCACCGCCGAGCAGATAGCGCTCACCAGGCCGCCCCTTCTCGCCTGCCTGGAGCATCCCCTCGACGCACGAGGTCGCGGAGACATGGTTGATCGGCCCGGCCAGGAGGCGCGGCCAACGGCCCTCAGCGATATCGAGGATGCGCCGCCCGGTCACCGTCGGCTTCCGATCGAAGCGACCGACGGGGGCTGCCGGATTGACCACCACCACCTCGACCCGCTCCTCCGCCAGCGCCACNTCCTCCCCCTCGAGCTTGCTCAAGTGGTAAGGGCTCGCCGCGCCGGGGTCGATCCGGTCAGCCTCCGTCGCCGGGGCACCTGGCTTGCCAGGGGCGCAGGTGCCCATGGTGCTGCAATGGACGACCCGACGGACGCCGTCTCGAACAGCCGCATCGAGCACCGCCCTCGTCCCGGAGACGTTTGTAGCCCGCATGGCCGCCAGATCAGCCGCTCGCTCGGAATAAAGCCCCGCGAGATGNACGACCAGNTCCACCCCCGAGAAGACGCCGGCCGGCAAGNCGCCCGCCGTCAGGTCGATCTCGGAGCAAGGCACCTCCACGTCCGCGCTTTTGCCGCCCGCGCGGACCAGGCCCACGACCTCGTACTGGGGTTGCTCCAGCAGCACCCGAACGAGGTTCTCGCCGAGGAAACCGGCCGCCCCTGTTACCGCCACGTGCATGCGCAGAGGATATTGCGAAACGCCCCTCTCCGTCATCCACAAACGCGGAGCCACCCCAGGCGCCCCGCTTCGCGATCCAATCGAACCTGGGGTCCCATCTCTCCACAGCCACCCCGATCCATCCCCCTCGTGTTGGGCCTGAGGTCTCGTATAGTGANCACATCCTCGGGGCCTGGGGNGGTTCCGGGAGCGCCTCAAGGCCTGCCCGATGCGCGAATGGCAGGCTCAATCNGATTGGGAGTTCTAAAGATGTCCAGCAATCGTCGGCAGTGTCTGGCGTCGATCGTCGACCACCGTCCGGATCTACCGGAGCACCCTCAGCAATCTCTGACAGACCTGTATGGTTCGAGGGTCTTTGGCGACCGTGCCATGCGGAAGCGCTTGCCTGCCTCGTCCTACGAAGCGCTGCGCGAATCCGTCGAGAAGGGCACGGAGCTCGACCCGCGGGTCGCNGACCTCGTCGCCAACGCCATGAAGGAGTGGGCCGTAGAGCTGGGTGCCACCCACTACACGCACTGGTTCCAGCCCATGACTGGCCTCACCGCGGAGAAGCACGACTCGTTCCTGAGCTTCTCCGGTGAACGTCTCCTGCTCGAGTTCTCCGGCAAGGAGTTGATCAAGGGTGAGCCGGACGCGTCGTCGTTCCCGAGCGGCGGTATCCGCCAGACCTTTGAGGCGCGCGGATACACCAACTGGGACCCGACNTCCCCGGCATTCGTCCGTGAAGGCAAGTACGGCGCGACGCTCTGCATCCCCACGGCCTTCTGTTCGTGGACTGGCGAAGCGCTCGACCAGAAGACGCCCCTGCTACGCAGCAACGAGGCGCTCGAGAACGCGGCGATCCGCGTGATGCGTATCCTCGGCGACGATCGCACCGAACATGTGTGGCCGACGCTGGGCTCCGAGCAGGAGTACTTCCTCATCGACCGCAACTTCTTCGTCAACCGGCCTGACCTCGTCGCCACCGGCCGCACGCTCCAGGGCGCCCGTCCGCCCAAGGGGCAGGAGCTCGACGATCACTATTTCGGCACCATCAGCCCGCGCGTCCTCGACTTCATGGAAGACTCCGAGCACGAACTCTGGAAGCTCGGCGTGCCCATCAAGACGCGTCATAACGAGGTCGCGCCGAGCCAGTTCGAGGTNGCCCATATCTTCGAGCGCGCGACAGTGGCGACCGACCACAACATGCTCACCATGGACGTGATGCGGAAGGTGGCGACACGCCATGGCTTCGTCTGCCTGCTCCACGAGAAGCCGTTCGCCGGCGTCAACGGGTCCGGCAAGCACAACAACTGGTCCATGGCCACGGATGCCGGCGAGAACCTGCTGGAGCCAGGCGACACACCGGCAGAAAACGGCCGCTTCCTCGTGTTCCTCACCGCNGTGATTCGCGCGGTCGACCTGCACGCGGATCTGCTGCGCATCTCCATCGCCAGCGCCGGAAATGACCATCGCCTGGGAGCGAACGAAGCCCCGCCGGCGATCATCTCGGCCTACGTCGGGGGAGAACTCGACGGTGTCTGCCGGGCGCTGATGGGCGGCGCGGCTCCCGCGAACCACGCAAAGGAGAAGATGCAGCTCGGGGTCACATCTCTGCCTCCGCTCCCCCGCGACACCACGGACCGCAACCGCACATCGCCGTTTGCGTTCACCGGCAACAAGTTCGAGTTCCGCGCTGCTGGATCGAGCCAGTCGGTCGCGACGCCGAACATCGTCCTCAACACCATCGTGGCCGAATCCCTGAACTACCTGGCGACCGAGATCGAAAACGCCGGCGGCAGCGAAGAATCCGTGCAAGCCGTGATCACGGAGAGCCTCAAGGCCCACTACCGGGTGGTCTTCAACGGCAACAACTACTCCGATGAGTGGCACCAGGAAGCGGAGTCCCGCGGCCTGCCCAACTACCGTGATACCGTCACGGCGCTGGGCCACTACGCCACCGACGCCAACGTGAAGCTGTTTGAAGACGCCGGGGTGTACAGCCGCCGCGAACTCGAGTCGCGCGCGAACATCGCCTACGAAAACTACTCCACGGCCATCGCCATCGAGGCGCAGTCATGCCTTGCCCTCGCCACGACGAGNATCCTCCCCACGGCCATGCGCCAGCAGGAGCGAACCGCCAGGTCCGTTTCAGCCGCGCACGCAGCCGACGGTTCTTTGAACCTGGGGCCGCAGGAGGAATGCCTGAGCCGGCTCGCGACCACCATCAACGATCTCGTGNGGGCNACGGACGAGCTCGCNGNGNNCACCGCAGAGAACGGCCACGGCGACGACCTCGCCGCCCACGCGGAGGCCATGCGTGACAAGGTCATCCCCGCCATGGAGAAGACNCGCGTCGCCTGCGACATGCTCGAGACCATGGTCGACGATGACCTCTGGCCGCTCCCCAAGTACCGGGAGATGCTCTTCATTCACTAGGCCTCCACCGAGCGAGGCCGAAATCCGGCCAGGAAAGCCGTCANCTCTCTCCCGATCGCAGAGGGTTGGCGGCTTTTGCCGTATCCCNTTGGTCGCCCGGCTTCGCTCCTGCCCCANGCGCACGAGGACATGGTGCGCCAGGTTGAGGCGCCCGGCCTCTCCCGAAGCGCGAGCGGAGCACATATAGTGCTCGCATGAGTGACGCTGGAGCTATCGAGGTCTTCGACAACCCGCACCCCGACCGGGACTACATCATCGAGCACGTCGCCGACGAGTTCACCTCGGTGTGCCCCATGACCGGCCACCCGGACTACGCCAGCGTCGTGGTCCGCTACGTACCCGAGGCCTCATGCATTGAGCTGAAGAGCCTCAAGCTCTACTACCAGTCGTTCCGCAACCGCGGGATCTTCTACGAAGACGCGACCAACGAGATGCTCAACCATCTCGTCGCGGCCTGCGCACCTCGATGGATGGAGATCGAGACGCAGTGGACGGGACGTGGCGGCATCCGGTCGGTGATCACGGCGCGACACGATTCCTGAGATGCGCGTTCACCGCACGCGCCACGGGGTCGTCGTCGAGCTCGACAACGGCGACCGGTTCAGCCTGGCGGCCCTCCACTGGGACGCCCTGTTCCAATCGGATGCAGCGCACGCCACCATCCTGACCGCGCTGGAATCCGCGGCGCCGTTCTCTGATGACCTGGAGCCGCTCGCTCCGGTGGCGTCGCAGGAGATCTGGGCCGCGGGCGTCACCTGGTCACGCTCGCGCACGGCGCGCATGGAAGAGTCCGAAGCCAGCGGCGGGTCGGACTTCTATGACAAGGTCTACGACGCGGAGCGGCCCGAGCTGTTCTTAAAGGCGACCCCCCACCGCGTCGTCGGGCCCGGGCAACCCATGCTGCTACGGTCGGATTCCAAGTGGATCGTCCCCGAGCCCGAGCTCACGCTCGCCGTCTCGAGCGAAGGGAGGATCTTCGGGTACACGATCGGGAACGACCTCTCCTGCCGGGACATCGAGGGCGACAACCCGTTGTATCTGCCCCAGGCAAAGGTGTTCGACGCCTGCGCCGCCGTAGGTCCAGGGCTGGTCATTCGCGACGAGCCGCTCCCGCAAGACACCACCATCCACATGACCATCCGTCGCGACGGCGCGGACGCCTTCGTCGGCGACGCCCCCATCTCGCGGATGAAGCGCACGCCGGAGGACCTGGTTCAGTGGCTCCGGCGCCACAACTCCTTCCCCGCCGGTTGCCTGCTCATGACCGGGACAGGCATCGTGCCCCCGGACGACTTTTGCCTGCAGCCCCTGGACGAGGTGATCATCGCCATCGACGGCTTGGGAGAGCTGGTCAACGTGATGGCCGCCGCGCCGTCCGGGTGACGGCCCGGGCAGGTGTCCCCATTCCAGGTTCAGGGGCGATCCGTCGAGCTGACCTTGGCCAGGGCCGCTCTGACGGCAGGCTCCACATTCGCGCGCAAGGCGCTGGACGCATAGCCGATCCACGCCACGTCTGTGTGGAGATCCAGCGGGGTATCGAGCGGCGCGCCGCTCGGATCGGTGATGACCACCCCCGCCGCCTCGGCGATGGGAAGGGCGAGGACATCGTAGGGATGGGAGCACATGAGCGGCCCCCCGTCGGTCCGTCGAAACAACGGACGCAAATCGGCGACGAACCGGTCGCGGCCCGTGATCAGCGCGTGCATCTGCCCTCCATTGCAGATGTACTGGTCCTCGAAGATCCCCATCCACGCATCCGGATCATCGGGCATCAGTTCCTGGAGCAGGGCATCCTGGAAAGCCCCGAGCTGGGCACCCGCGCCGCCGAAGAAACGAGACACCGTCGCGAACCCGTGCGCCAGCCCCGTCGCGTCGCTGGGCCGCGTCGCCAGCGCGGTTCTTGCGCCGCTCTCCAGGTCTTCGGTCCACGCCTCCAGCCCGGCATCCGGTGACACGACCATGACGTCGCACAGGTGCGAACGCGTACAAGGGAGCTCGAGGAGGCACGCGTGCGTCACCTCACGCAGGCGCGGCGCCGGGCCATCCGGTACGAGGGCGGCCAGGAAGAACGCGCTCCGCTTGTCGTGCATGAGTCCGCGCGTGCCGTCGATCGGATCGACCACGAGCAGACGCCCGCCCTCCCCCGCGAGCACCGTCTCCCCCTCCGCCGACAACCCCTCCGACAGCAGCCGTAGGGGCCCCTGACCCGCGAACAGCTCTCCGGCGGCGGCGACCAGGTCCTCCTCGACGAGGACGTCGAGCGCGTACTGAAGATCGCCGACGCCTTGCCCAGCCGGCGCGGCCAGCCGCCCGTCGTCACCACGCATCCCAGCGCGAATCAGGTCTCGCGTCCGGCGCCCCAGGGCGACCAGTGCCTCTGCAGCAGCATCCATGGCCCGTATCGTACGGTCATTCCCGACCGCTTGGCTCCCCAGCCTCGAATCGCTTAGGGTGACTGCGTTCCCATGGGTAAGACGACCATCATCTTCAGCGTCGACATCGAGGCCGCGGGTCCCATACCGGGCCCGTCCTGGATGTGCTCTTTCGGCATCTGCCGGACCGACGACGTGACCATCGGCTTGAAGAAGGAGCTCAAGCCCCTCGTCATCCCCGGCCTGTCCCGGCCCGACTCACCGGAGGCCATGAAAGTGGTCGCCGCTGGACTCCCATCCGTCACCTGGGACAGCGTACTGTCACCCGAGGAGAACACCGCGACAGTACGGCGACACTTCGAGGAGCACGGAGAAGACCCCAAGGAGACGCTCCTGGACCTCAAGCGGTTCATCGCCGAGCAGGTCGGTGAGAACCGAGCCGTGATCGTCGGGTCGCCGGTGACCTTCGACTTCATGTGGCTCTACTGGTACTGGTGGCATCTGCTCGAAGAGATGCCCGACTTCGGCTTCTCCGGGCTGGACATGCGGTCATACTTCATGGGGATGCACGGGGTGGGTTTCCTCGGTACTGGAAAGGCCCGGTACCTGAAGCACTACCCCAACGAGTTCTCCCACACCCACGATCCCCTCGACGACGCGCAGCAGCAGGGAGCCATCTGGCGCGACATGACGGCCGCCCGCAAGGAACAGAAGGCGGACGAACGGAAGCGGCTGGCGGCGGAGCGCGAGCGGAAGAACAACGAGCCTAAGGGCGGACTCTAGGGACGCCGGACGCTCAGACGTCGACCCAGCCGCCCGCGGCGTTGCTCTCCAAGCACGCGCTGATGAAACGAACACCCCGCACCCCGTCGTGGACGGTCGGATGGGCGTCCTCCAGATCATCTTCCCCCCGGAGGCGCCGCGCGAACGCCGTGTAGATGTTGGCAAAACCCTCCAGGTAACCCTCCGGGTGCCCGGCAGGGGTCCGCGCGAGGGAGCCTGACGCGTCGCCGTGAACTCCGGTGGCCGTACGGATCGTAGTGACGCTCCCATCCTCGTTGGTGAGCTCGAGGTCGTTGGGATGCTCTTGGCGCCACGCGATCGCCCCCGTGGTCCCGAAGACCCGCAGCATCAGACCGTTCTCACGGCCGTAGCAAACCTGGGACGAACACAGGGTGCCCGAGGCGCCGCCGTCCAGCTTCAAGAGCACCATGTCGTCATCGTCGAGGCGGCGCCCCTCGATGAACGTGTGCAGGACGGCGAACAGAGACGTCACGTTCAGACCGGTCACGTGCTCCAGCAGGTTGAACGCGTGGGTGCCGATGTCGCCGAGGGCGCCTACCGGACCGGACTGGGCCGGGTCCGTACGCCAGGCCGCCTGCTTGTGACCTCCGCTCTCGAGGTCAGTGGAGAGCCAGCCCTGCAGGTACTCGGCGTAGACCTTGCGAACGGTCCCGATACGGCCTCCGCGGACGATGTCCCGGGCTTCGCGGATCATGGGGTAGCCCGTGTAGTTGTGGGTCAGCGCGAACACGCGGCCCGTGCGCTCGACGGCGGCCGCGATGGACTCCGCCTCCTCGGCCGTCGTGCACAGGGGCTTGTCGCAGATGACGTCGAAGCCCTTCTCCATGAAGCCGATGGCGGGTCCGGCGTGCACGTGGTTGGGCGTGACGATGCTCACGGCCTCGATGCGCTCGTCCTCGGGGAGCGCCGCCTCGCGCTCCGCCATCTCCTCCCAGGTCGCATAGGCGCGACTCGGATCTACGCTGAGCTCCTCCGCGGTCTTCTTGGTGTTCTCCGGGTCACGGCTGAAGCAGCCGGCGACGAGGTCGAACCGATCGTCCATGCGCAGGGCGATCCGGTGCACGGCGCCGATGAAGGCCCCCTGGCCGCCGCCGACCATCCCGATACGAATGCGCCCCATGTCACGCTCCCTTGGATGACTTGCTCGGATAGAAGAGCATCAGCAAGGCCAGACACGCGACACTCGCCCACATGGGGATCGAAAACAACGTCGTGTAGTTGGTCGCGCCGGTGGCGTCCTTCGCCATCTCGCCCACGACGCTGGTAGCGATCAGGCTGCCGACGATGATGCCGACGCCGATGATCACGATGTTGAACAAGCTCTGAGCCGATGCGCGGACGTCCGAGCTGGTCTCCTCATCCACCACCATGTAGGCCACGAAGATGAAGCACCCGAAACAGAGACCATGCAGCGCCACCCCCAGCAGCACCAACGGCATGGAATCACCGGCGTAAGCAAACAGCGCCATACGCGCCGCATAAGCCGTGAGCCCCGTCGCGAGCAGCGTCTTCCTTGACCAGGTCTTGGCCAGGAACGGGATACTGGCGAGGACCAGGATCTCGGTCATCTGGCCGATGGTCATCAACCCACCGCCGCCGACCCCGAGGATGCTGTTGATGCTCTTCGCAAACTCGTTCGCGTCAGAGACGTTGTTCTGTAATCCGGTCAGGAAGGAAGATGTGTGGACGAAGTAGAACTGGTGAATGCACGACACCGGGACCGCCAACAGGAACAGCGTGACCAACGGCTGACGCCGGATATCCCCCAGGGCCTCGAAGGCCGCGTTCCGCTTGGGTGCGTCCCTGGTCGGAGGTGTGTGAGGCAACGTGAAGCAGAACAGCCCCATGACCACACCGAGGGACGCGCTCAGCCGGAAGGCATCCGCGCGGCCCGCGTTCTGCGCCGCCGTGACGATTTCAGGAATCCCGTCGGGGGTGTGCTGCTGCGCCAACCAGTGGCCCACGGCGATGCCGACGACGATCCAGCCGACGGTCCCCCACACCCGCACACGTCCGAAGTCCCGGTCGCGATCCGGGAGATGGTGCAGGGCAAGGGAGTTCGTCAGGGACAGCGTCGGCGCGTAGACGAGCCCGTAGAGGAGGCTCATGACGAAGAACGCTCCGAACGTAGACACATCAGCGAGGAACCAAACCAAGGCCGCGCCCGCGAGATGGCTGAATGCCAGAAACCGCTCTGTAGCAAAGTGACGGTCGGCGATCTGACCAGCGATGAAAGGGCCGAAGATCGCGCCGACAGCCCCCGCCATCAAGCAATAGCCGGTCTCATCCAGGGAGAACCCCCGATGCCCCATCAGGAAGGGGTAGAGCAACGGCAACCATGCCCCCCAGATCGCGTACTGGAGGAACATCATCGTGGAGAGACGGAAGTTGAGACCTGTGCTCATGCGGGGCTCCCTCGGCAGTCGGTTAAGCGGCGGCAGTCTACTAGAATCGCTCCCCAGGAGACGCGCTGAGGGGGGGGCAAATGAGCGCCAGCGAAGCTTCGGGCCCCCGCGACTATCATGGCGTCTCCATGTCACAGACCGCCTGCATCAAGGACCTCAAACGCCTGCTCGGAGACGAGCGCTGCCTGGCCGAGCCCGGCCGCCTGCTCAGCTACGAGTGTGACGCCCTGACCCACTTCAAGAGCACACCCTCCGCGGTCGTCTTGCCGGAGTCCACCAACGAAGTCCAGCAGGTCGTTCGCATCTGCGCGCAGCACCAGGTGCCCTTCACCCCTCGCGGCGCGGGGACCGGATTGAGCGGCGGCGCGGTGCCAGCAGAGGGGGGCGTGCTCATCGAGTGCTCACGCATGCGACGCGTCCTCGAGGTCGATGTGGAGAACCGCATCGCGCGCGTCGAGCCTGGCGTCGTCAACGCACACCTGTCCCAGCAGGTCGCCGAGCACGGGCTCGCCTACGCTCCCGACCCGTCGAGCCAGACCGTGTGCACCCTCGGTGGCAACGTGGCGGAGAACTCCGGGGGACCCCACTGCCTGAAGCACGGCGCGACGGCCAATCACATCCTGGCGTTGCGTTTGGTCATGCCCGACGGCGAGGTGGTCGAGTTGGGAACACCGGTCGCAGGCGCGGCAGGACTCGACCTGCGCGGCGTCGTGCTCGGCAGCGAAGGCACCCTCGGGATCGTCACCGAGATCACGTGCAGGCTGGTCCCCATACCCGAATGCGTCGAGACGCTACTGGCGGCGTTCGACTCCATGGGATCGGCGTGCACCGCCGTCTCTCGGATCGTCGCTGCAGGGATCATCCCCGCGGCCCTCGAGGCCCTCGACGACCGCACCATCGCCGCCGTCGAGGCCAGCGTCTACCGAGCCGGCTACCCCGACGACGCGGCCGCCGTCATCCTGGTGGAGCTGGACGGCCACCCATCGCAGGTGGCGGCGGAGCGCGAACAAATTCACCGGATCTTCACAGACATGGGCGCGCTCTCCATCGAGACCGCCCGCGATCCAGAGCACGCCCAACAGCTGTGGAAAGGCCGCAAGGGGGCGTTCGGCGCCATGGGGCGTCTGGCCCCGGACCTCTACGTGCAAGACGCGGTGGTCCCGCGCTCCAAGCTCCCCCAGGTGCTGCCCGAGATAGGACGCATCTGTGACGAACGAGGCCTCAAGCTCGCCAACGTGTTCCACGCGGGCGAAGGCAATCTGCATCCGAATATCAGCTACGACGGACGGGACGCCGCGGAAGTGGAGAAGGTGGTCGAGGCGGGACAGATGATCATCGAGCTATGCCTGTCGGTCGGCGGGGTGCTGTCGGGCGAGCACGGCATCGGCCTCGAGAAGCAAGGCTTCATGAAGCTGATGTTCTCGGATGACGACCTGGAGTCCATGGCCCGTGTCCGTACGGCCTTCAATCCGACAGGGCTGTTGAACCCCGGCAAGATCCTGCCGACGCCGCGAGCGTGCGTCGAGGTCAAGCCCGTGCACCGCCTGCCAGGAGTGAGCCCGTCGTGACCGAGGTGCTCGAGAACGTCGATCAACGCATGCGCGCCGCCCTCGGCGACGACGCTGTGTATGCCGTCGAGGAAGGTCGCGCACCCGGAGCGCTCCCCGCGCCCGCCGTCGTCGTCGCTCCCGCGTCAGCGGAACAAGTCGCGGAGACGCTCCGCGTCGCCGCGGATGCCGGTGTCGGCGTCATCCCTGTCGGGGGGGACACGGCCCCCCGACAGGGGCGGAGAGAGGACCTCCCCTGCGTGGCCCTGTCCCTCGAACGCATGAGCGATGTGGTTGAGCACGCCGTCGAGGATCTGGTCCTGACCGCGCAGGCCGGTCTCGTCCTGACGGAAGCTCAGGCGGCGGTCACCGCGCACGGGCATCGCATTCCCCTCGCCCCGCCGTTCGCCTCACGGGCCACCCTCGGGGGCATCATCGCTTGCGCCGCCGACGGACCGACACGCGACGCGTACGGCGCCGTCCGCGACCAGGTCCTCGGCGTCCAGATCGTTCACGGCGACGGACGCATCTCCCGTGCGGGCGGCCGGGTGGTCAAGAACGTCACCGGCTACGACCTATGCCGTCTGTACACGGGGTCCCGGGGCGTCCTCGGGATCATCACCGAGCTCACCTTGCGACTCAGGCCCATGGAGCCATCGGCCTGTATGCTCGCGTGGCGTTTCCCGCGCATCGAGGACGCGTGGGAGGCCGGGATGACGCTGCGGAGAGACCTCCCCGCGCTGTACGGGCTGCACGCTGCTCGAGGCACGCTCACCGAAGGGATGCAGGGCGACGGCGCCGCCTTGTTGGCGACGCTGCGTGGCCCCGAGGCCTTCGTCGAGGCCGTCGGCGAGTCGTGCTGGGAGCACGACCTCGGCGCCACATCGCGGGAGGTGCTGGCCCCGGACGCCGTGCCCGGGATTGCAGGGCCCGCCTCCACCCGCGACGCGTGGCTGCGGGTGTGCGTTCTGCCGGCCGACGGCGGACGCCTGCTGGAGGCGCTCGCGCGGCGGATCGGGGACGGCGCAGATCTGGTTCTGGATGTGCTGAGCGGCGCCTGCGACGTCACCCACGAAGACCCCGGGTTCCTCGACCCGGTAGACGAGACGGCTCTCGGCGCCGACCTGGAACCCATCGGAGCGCAGGTCGACCGCCCTGGGGATCCCGAGTTCCACCTGCGACGTCTGCACCTGTTCCCGTCCACCCGTCCTGGTGGCACGGCTGTCATGCAAGGACTGATGCGCGCCCTCGATCCCGCGAGCGTCATCAACCCAGGTCGCTACGAGGTGGCGCCATGACCGAGACAGCGCGGTCACCCGAAGAGCTCGCCGCTTACCTCGCGAGCCTGGACTGCGTCCACTGCGGCCTGTGCATCGAGCATTGTCCGACGTACCGGCAGCTGGGACGGGAGAGCGCCAACCCCCGCGGACGCGTCTACCTGATGCGCGCCGTCATGGAGGAGCGCATCGAGCCGACGCCAGACGTCATCGAGGATCTGGACCTCTGCCTGGTCTGCAGGGCGTGCGAGTCCGCGTGCCCCTCCGGTGTCGCCTTCGGAGAGGTGATGGCGCAGACGCGTGACAAGCTCAAGAAGCGTGGCCGCATCCGTCGGTGGATGATGGGGGCGCTGCTGGACCGCAAGAGGCTGAACCGGACGGCCACCCTCATGCGCCTCTGGCAGCGATCTGGGCTACGTGTCCTGCGTCACCTCCTCTGGGGACGCCTCAAGCACATGGAGGCGTATATGCCGACCGTGCCTGCGGCGGACACCCGGAGGCCGCTTCCCCCCCACGCTCCAGCCATCGGAGAGCAACGCGGCCAGGTCGCCTTGCTCGAGGGCTGCGTCATGTCCGTCCTGTTCCAGGACGTCAACCGGGACACCATGCACCTGTTGCAGACCGCCGGATACGAGGTCTTCGTCCCTCAGGGCCAGGAGTGCTGCGGGGCGCTGCACGAACACGACGGTGACCTGGAGACGGCCCACCGCCAGCTGGATCGGAACAGGGAGGCGTTCGCCGTTGATGGCCTCGACGCGATCGTCATGAACAGCTCGGGTTGCGGCGCAGCGTTGTCCAGCACGGACATGCCGGCGCCCGTCGTCGACATCTCGCGGTTCCTGGCCGACCACGGGGAACGCCTCGCGTTCAGCCCTTTCACTCAGCCTGTCGCGTACGACGCCCCCTGTCACCTCCACCACGCGCAGCGTGAGACGACGGGGGCGCAGCAGCTCCTCGGTCGGGTCCCCGGTCTTGAGCTTGTCCCCATGGACCTGTGGGACCATTGCTGCGGCGCCGCCGGCATCTACAACCTCGATCAGCCGGAGCTGTCCGGACGCATCCTCGACGAGAAGCTGGACGCCCTCGAGCGGTCCGGGGCGGCGGTTCTCGTCACCGGGAACCCGGGATGCCTCATGCAGTGGCGCGCCGGGGTCGCCGAGCGAGGGCTCGCAGTAGAGGTCCTCCACCTGGCCACGTTCCTCGCCGCCCAGCTCGATTCATGACCCGGCTCACCAGACCTCGCCTCGTCGTCTTCGACGTCGACGGCACCCTCTCCGACACGACGGACACCATCGTCGACTGCTGGCAGCGCGCCATCGCCGCCTGCGGGATCGAACCGTTGCCCGCCGACGACATCAGGAACCGCATCGGCCAGGCGATCACCACCTCGCTCCCCGCCCTCGTCCCGGGCCTGACGGACACACAGCTCGAGCTTTTTCTCGATCGGTACAAGACCATCTACATCGAGACGGTCACCTCCGTACCACCTCCCCTCTTCCCCGGCGTCCGGGAGACACTGGAGCGCCTCCGCGCAGCTGGTATCGCGGTCGCCGTCGCGACGTCCAAGAGTCGTCCGGGGGTCGACCGGACGCTCGCCGCAGACGATCTCGGCCATATGTTCCCGGCGGCGTACCGGGCCAGCGCCGACGACGGCCCGTCGAAGCCACACCCCAAGATGCTGGTCGACCTCCTCCACCGCACCCATCATCAGCCCGCTGACGCCATCATGGTCGGCGACACCACGTTTGACATCGAGATGGCCCACGCCGCCGGCGTCTGCGCGGTTGCCGTCACCTGTGGCGCCCACCCTCGCGCGATGCTGGAGCGCGTCGAGCCCGCCGCCATCGTCGAAACCGTCCGCGACCTCCTGCCCCTGTGGGGCTGAGGAGGCATGGGACCGCGGCGTCCTGCCTCAGGGCATCAACGCGGCGTGCAGACGACGATGGAACGCGTGCATCCCGTGTTCCAGACGCGGCGCATAGCGGCCCACATCGTAAGCGGACGAGCTCAGTCCGCGTTGCACGGATTCACAGATGAGCCGATCCTCTTCCTGAACCTGAGCGCTGCTCTCCAGGCTCTCTCCAATGGCCGCGTCATCCAGGTCCTTGTCAAACCACCAATCGAACACAACGGCGCAGCGATCCGGGGCGAGGGGCAGCACCACGTTGGTGTCGAGGACCGCACCGTAGCGGTTGATCATCAGGTTGGGCCACACCCAGGCGTAGAGCACCGTGTCACCGCATGTCTGCACGACGGTGTCCCCCTGGCAAACGGTGGCGTAGCCCTCAAGGTCGAGCTGGGACGCGAGGTCATTGTGTAACGTGGGGACGTGGTAGCCACCGTCGAGATAGTTGTCGATGAAGACCTTCCAGTTGCACTCGACGGTGAATGTCCGACGGGCCGCCCACCGCATGTCCGGAACCCCCATCGCATCCAGGCTGGACGCCACCTCAGCGAGGCCTCCTGGGAGCGGCCCATCCCCGGCGATACGCATCAGGACCAGCTCACCGCAGGTGGTGACAGCGATCGATCGTAATCCCGTCGCCGAGACGTCGAAGTCTCTGATGCCCGCTGTCCGTGGGGCGCGCTTCAGCGACCCATCCAGCGCATACGTCCAGCCGTGGTAGGGGCAGACAAGCTCCTCGAGCGGCTCGCAGGCCGCGGCCTGCGCCTCGGTGACGACACCCGCAGCATGATGGCGACAGACGTTCGAGAAGCCGCGCAACGCACCATCCTCGCCGCGCACGACGACCCATGGCTCACCGGCGACGGTGCCCGTGACGCAAACACCCACGGTGGCGACCTGATCAACGCGCGCGACCGGCACCCACGCTTCGCGGAACGCACGCCGCTCCATATCCGCGAACGCAGGATCGACGTACCACGAAGCAGGGGGCGTCGCGGCGCGCTCCACCGGGATCGCGGGATCGAAGCGTCGCAGCTCGTCAGCGGGACCAGTCGCGGTCATACCACCATGATATCGAACAGGCCATTGTTCGGCTGCTCGAGCGGCACCCGCTTCGCCACGGGCACACGATCCGGGACCGATCAGGGAATGATCGTCAGCGGGGCAGCGTTGCCCACCGCGATGAGCGTCCCGGAGCCGACGACACCGCACGCGTGATGCCCGGCGAACCCGATCATCGAGGTCGGCAGGTTGGGCGGGATCGCCAGCGTCGCGGTGGCGGCTCCGGTGGCATCAAGCAATCCCTGGAATCCGATCAGGGCCGGACTCAGCGACGTCCGCGTCCAATCCATGTACCAGTCGGGGATGATCGGCAGAGCGAATCCGTTGAGGATCGATGACTGGAGGAACGGATACGACGTCGTCATAACTCCGCTGAGCGAACCGGCGACGATATACGGTGACCCCGCGAGGGCGGAGGGGAACTGCGCGGCGATGACGTGCGCGCCACCGATCGTCGCCGAGATGGACGCCGGCGATGCCGACACGGGGATGGCGATGATGTCGTTGGCCAAGGGGCTCACGCCGATGTAACTGTTTCCCAGGTTCACCTGCGTGACACGTACGAGGACCTGACTCGACGCGTCGTTGGGCACCGTCCAATAAAACGTGTGCATCGCCCCCGACGAGGGGTCCCCGACGGGCAAACCCGTGGCGATGGGGATCCACGCACCCGCGCCGTTGGTCGTCGAGTAGTGCAGATCCCACCCCGTCGTGTTGTGCTGGATCACGACGTGCCACCGAATGACGTAGATCGTCCCCGGCGTCAGAACGACCCCGCCGTTCGGTGCGTCGAGAGCGACGTGGGCGGGGATCGACGCGGAGAGCAACGTCGCAGCCAACAGCAACCTCAGGGCCATCGCGGGACTCCTCCGGGAAGGATCGAGTGTACTACTTTGGGACCAGCCCCACGTCCCGCATGCTGAGGTTCATGACGTTATAGCGATATCCCGTCACGCCCTTCGCCACCAACCGATCGGCGCGGGAGTAGTACAGCATGAGCCACGGGCAATCTCGGTGCACGATGGCGACCATCTGCTTGATCAGGACATCCCTCGCCGCACCCGGATACATCTTCGCCATACGCTCGTAGAGCCTGTCGTATTCGGGAGACACGTACGCACCGTGGTTGCCGTTGGCCGCCGGATCACCCGCGTGGCGAAACAGGATCAAGAAGTTCTCGACGTCGGGATAATCCGCGTACCAGCGCACCCATCCGATCTGGAGGTCGCCGCTCTTCGCCCGCTGCATAAACTCCTCGAACGGGCTCGCGCGCATCTGCACCTTCAACCCGACAAGCGCGAGGTCGCGCTTGAGGATCTTGAAGGCCGCCTTCTCCCTGTCGCCGAGGTGGCCGGGCAAGTCGACGACGAACTCCGGGAGTCCCTTGCCCCCGGGGTGGCCAGCCTCGGCCAAAAGGCGCCGCGCTGCCTTCCTGTCCAATCTCCCCAGCCCGGCGAGGCGCTGTCGGTCGAACAGCGTCGACTCAGGGAAGGCCGATGGGAATGGCAGGTCCGCGAGCTTGTAGGTTCGACCTTCAGCAGCCCGCACGAACGCGCGACGGTCGAGGGCCAGTCGGATCGCGTGGCGGATCTTCGCCTGACCAAGGAACGTGTTCTTGCAGTTGAAGACGAAGTAGCTGATCTCCATCTCCGTTCCTCGGGCGGCCCGAATTCCCACCTTGGAGAACCGCGACCGGACCTTCCCGAACCGATCAAACAAGCTGTCCTGGTTCTGTGACCACACATCGAGGATGTGCAGATCCCCGTTGTGAAAGCGCGCCGTCCTCGCCTCCAAGGTGGGCACGTGCTCGAACCGCAACTCGTCGATCAGCGGCCTCCCGCGAATACGGTAGGTCGGGTTCTTGACCATCGTGATGGTGCCCAAGGCGTCCTTGCTCTTGAACATGAACGGCCCGGTCCCGATCGGGCGCTGCCCGAAGCCGCTCCCATACCGCGCGATCGCCTCCTTCGGAACGATGGAGGCCCACGGTTGGGTCAACAAGGAATACAACTGTGGATAGGCCGCGGTCAGGCCCAGCGTGATCGTGTCCTCGTCCACCTCCAACCCGGCGACCGCGGCGTCATAATCCGCGAACCCCTCAGACGCTGATCGCTCGCGCCACGCATCCAGCCCCGTAAAGCGCCCGGCGACGAACGCCGCGAAGTACCGGCTCGGCACATCCGGGTCAGCGTGGCGCATGAGCATGTACTTGATGTCGCTAGGGGTGACCTCACGCCCCTTGCCGCCCGCAAAGCACGGGTCGTCATGAAAGCGTACGCCGGGCCGCACCTTGAGCTTCAGCGATCGCCCGCCATCTCCGATCTTCGGAAGCTCGCAGATCCCCGCTTGGATCTTCACGCGGCCCTTTGAGTCGAGACCCATCTCCAGAGGCGGCTCGAACAGCTGCGCCTGGAACTTCAAAACATTGGCGTGGTTCTCCAGGGCCGGGTCCAACGTCCACGGCACGACCGGCGTGAAGTGCCTGAATACGACCGGCTCGTTCTCCGAAGTCCGATTCTGAGAGCAGACAGAGAGGCTGAGCGTGACGAGAGCGAGGAATGAGCGCATGGCGTCCTTCCGGTGCAGCGAGCACGGAGCGCTGTCAATGATAGCGCCACCGTTAGGGGAAACGTCAAGCGATCGCGGCCATCACGCCATACGAACCGGGGTCGACCATGTTGGTCAATCCTTGGGCGGCGGTCGGACCACGGTCGTCTGGAGGACCTCAGAGGCGTACGGCCGCAAACCAAAGCACCCGGCCTGGAGCCACTCCTCCACGCTCCGCGGCGCCTGCCGGGGGAACGACTTCTGATCCCGGGTCTGCGAGATCAGAGCGCGCGCAGCCCGGCGATCGTCCATGACATCCTCGTGAAAACGAGCCTCCTCGAGGAGCGGGAGAGCCAGCCCGGGGAGGTGGCGACGCGCAGCGCGAAAGCAATCGGTCGCTTGCTCATATTCATCCGCATCGGCGTGGGCACGCGCCTCTATCAGCTTGATGAACACGGAGTCGTGCCAGTGCTGCCGGTCCCGCCACAGGGCGGCCGGCGGAACCACGAACCGCGACCGCCACAGCCCGATCACCTTCCGCGCCGCCTGTACCTGCCCTCGGTCCAGCTCGTGCAACGCCCAGTGCCCATATATCTTGCGCTCCGCCTGATCCACGAGCGCCGTGTCCCCGGGGACACGGTCCAACGCGTTTGAGCGCAACCGCATCCCGTCGGCGGCCGCCGCGAAGAGGGCCGACGAGCGCTCCGGGTCGAAGGGCCGCCCCGGCTCCGGCGCGGCGTGACAGAGCGCGCGCAAATACCGCACTTCGGGGCCGTCGGGGAAGGCCCCTTCCAGAGCATCCAGCAGGGGCCGCGCGTCGCTCGGCTTGCCGTGCTGCATGTACAGGACGGCGAGCATGAAGCGACACCAAGGCCCGGTATCCTCACGCTCCGCCGCCGCTTTGAGATCGAAGAGGACCGGGCGCAAGAGCGCGACGGCTCGGCCCTTGTCAACGAAGCTGTTCGGCAGCGCCATGAAGCGCAGCGTCGCGCGCATCTGCAGCAAGGTCGCGCCGGCCGTCTCGGGCGCTTCGCTGAACTCTTTGAAGACGGGGACCACGTCCTCCGGAATCGGCACCCGCATGCGCAACCGGACGAGCTCGGCCTCGCGCGACCAGTCCGCGAACTCCGCCCGGACGTCCTCCGTCTCCAGCGGGACGCCAGGCCGCTCAAGCTCCGGATTCTGGGAGACTGTCAAGGTCCGCCCGCTAAGGCCCCACGCCACACGATGGTCGAGCCACGCACGCAGCAAGCGCGCTGCGTCGCCTTCCCCTCCCGACGCCGGGCCAAGCGCCGCGACCGCATCTTCCCACCGACCAGCAACGAACGGGATCCAGGCAGCGCGCAACCTGACATCGGGATCCACCTCCATCACGGCGAGCTGATGCGCCGCCTCGATCAGCGCGGGGCCGTCCACGAGCGCGACGCCCGGAGGCGCGAGGAACCACGGATCGATCAACGCCCGGAGATCCTCTATCTCAGCGGCCCGCGCAGCGCGGAGGACCAACCAGACCGCGACCGAACTGACCAGCACGACGAGCAGGGTGGTCGCAGCGATCGCCCTCCACCTACGCGACAAGGCCCGCCGCCAGGGGGCCGCGCGACGAAGGGTCAGAGGGTCCAACGACTCGCCGCGGGCAAACCGATCAAGGTCGTCTGCGAAGGCGTTCATCGATGGGTAGCGGCGCTCCGGCTTGATATCCGTTGAGCGGAGGATGATCGCCGAGAGATCATGCGGGATCCGGGGCGAAATCCGGCGCGGCGCGAGCGGGCCCGCGGAGCAGATCTGGGTGAACAGATCCGATCTCGTCTGCTGGACAAATGCCCGCGTCTCCGTGACGAGTTCGTAGAGGCACAGGCCAAGTCCGTAGACATCTGTCGTGACCGTGACCTCGGCGTTGCCGCCCTGCAGCAGCTCCGGCGCGATATAGCGCGGCGTTCCCAGCGGGCCATCATCCGTCAGCGTGACCTCGCCCAGCCCCGGCGCCTTCGCGATCCCGAAATCGATAATCATGGGCTCGCCGAGACGGTCGATGAGGATGTTGAGCGGCTTGATGTCACGATGGAGCACGCCATATCCGTGCACCGCCTCGAAGGCGCGGGCGATCCGCGCAACCAGGCGCGCCCGCTCACTCAAGTCACGCAACCGATCGACCCGGGGGTCCGATTCACCGGACGCGATCCCATCCCTGAGCCCCGCGAGGGTCGATCCCTCGATCCACTTCATCGCGATCCAGTGGCGCCCGTCGTCCTGACCCACCGCGAACACTGGCACCACGTTGACCAGGTCCATGGACCGCAACATCTTCGCTTCTCGGGTGAAGCGCTCCAGGTCTCGGGGGTCGCTGACGGCGACATGATCGAGCACCTTCAGGGCGACGACGTGTCCCTCCGATTCGTGACGCGCCCGGTAAACGGTGCCTCCCCCTCCTGCGCCAACCAGCTCGATGATCTCATACGGCCCCAGGCTCTTCAGCAGGCGCGCAGGCTCGATGAAGATCGAGAACGTCGAGTCGTCATCGCGGCCCGTGGGCCATCGGGTGAGCTCCTCCTGATTCGACAGCAGGACGGCGAGTTCCTCCGCATACCGCGGATGAAGCGCCATGTACCCCTCGATCGTCGGCTCCTCGCCTTCCTCCCGGCGGAGGATGAAGTCCGTGACGATCTCTTCGAGGTCCTGATCGCGACGCGCCTTGTCCTCAGGACTGGCCACGGTGTGCCTCCACGAGTTGCATCATCCTGAGTCGGATACGGGCGTCCGTCTTGGCGAAGCGCATCCGCACCGCGCGATCGGTCATACCGATGCGATCAGCGATGTCGGAGGAGGACCAACCTCGCGCCTTCAACCGATATATGAGTCGATCGGTCCGGTCCATCTCCCGGAGGATGCGATAACGAGCCTCACGAAGCTCCTGCAGGGTCAGCCGGGACATCGGGGTGAGCTCAAGATCGGGCGACTGGAAGGCCTCCCCCATGGGGGTACGACGCACGACGTGGGGACTGGCCGCCTTGCGCAAAACGACGCGGGTGATGATGCCGCGCAGCCATCGCGCGAATGACTTGGTGTCCCCCATCCGGAAGGTCGAGATCTTCGTCAGGGCGACCTGATAGGCGTCGTGCAGGACGTCCCGGGTCTCGTCCAGGGTCCGAAGCGGCTGGCCGAGGCGCCGTCGAGCCCACCGGATCAACATGGGCTCATGCAACTCCAGCAATCGATTAAGGGCGACTGCGTCACCGGCCTGCGCGCGCTCGATCAGCGCACGAATACCCTGGAGGGTGCGTTCGCCGGAATCGTCGCCCTGCTCTACCGCGTCGGCCATCTCTTCGGTCCCAAGTCTTTTCCTGACATTACTTTGCACCATTAACCCCGAAATTGTAGGGCAGCGAGGAGGACCCGGCAAGCGCGGATGGGATCGCGACGGTCCTTGGTCCCGCTCTTCGACGAGGGGTATCCTTCAATAGGCGCTCCCCCGATCTGGCCCCGCACTCTGAACACCTCTGCTATGCGAGAACGCACACCAATAACTTGGGCGGCCGCCGCCTGCTGGGTCCTGCTTGTGGCGCTGACGAGCCCCGCCCAGATCGCTGGCTCCCCCGGACGACGAGGCGTGGTGATCAGCGAAATCCACCACCAAAGCCGGGGCGACGGCATGCCGACCTACATCGAGTTGCAGAACCTCGATCCCAACAACAGCCCCGTCAGTCTCGCCGGCGCGGTGCTCGTGGTGAGAAACGCCAACGGCGGGCAGACCGCGCTCACGCTGCCGCAAGCGGCGACGCTGCCACCGTACACACCAACGGTCAACTCCTCAGGGTCCGCGACTCCGGGCAGCGGCACGCTGACCCTCGTGGACCCAAATGGTCCTGGCCTGATACTCCCGAACGAAACGACTCTCCCTATTCCCAGTCTGTTCGCGATGATGCCAGGCGCCCTCAACCCAAACCAACCCTGGACCGTATGCCTGTTCGTGCCCATGGGTGCGGGAGGCACGGCGTCGTTCGACACCGTGATGTTGAACGGAGGGACGGGGGCCTGCGGCCCCATGTCCGCGCCGTTCAACGGCATGCTTCCGTATGGCGGCGCCGTTATCCGCAGCTATCGCGTCGACTCCAACACGTTCCACGACTTCATCGATCTGCCGCCGCCAGGCCAGGTACCGTTGCCTGATCCGCCATACGGGGGGCCTCCGGTCCGCCCAACGCCCACTGTCGTGAACCCGGAAATGGCGCGGGTGTCAGGCTTCTTCTTCGGCGCCACCCAGAACCGCCCGCAAGACGGAGGCATCCCCTTCACGACGCAGCCACCACCTCCGGTCCCAGTCGGCTCCAACACCGGGACCATCAGCGGCCTGACGTCCATACCAGGTGGTTTCGCCGGACAAATCGACGTCTCCACGACGCCGGCTGGCCAGGTCGCGTGGATCGGGTTCGACGATCACCCGTACCAGGCGTTCCGCGAGCAGCGGGACCCGATATTCGACCCGGTCCTCACCGCCGGTTCGCTCGGCATCAACATGACGATGCTGGGGAACGATCCGTTCCTCGGGCACGAGCCAGCCGGCGCGAACGCCCCCCCCGTCGCAACGATGCAACAGTGGGGCCTGACGGTCCCGAGCCAAATCGGGCCAGCCGGTGTCCTGAACATCGACATGGGCCCCCTCGAGCAAGTCGACCTCGGCTTCCAGTTCTTCCAGCTCAACCCCACCACCAACCCACAGGAGTTGCGGCTGCGGATCGAGCGCGTCCTCACCGACAACCTGACCGACGCCGTGGCGAGTGGAACAGGTAACCTGTCCCCCGTTCAGATCGACATCCTGCCGCCGGAGGGGGATCTTTGGTGCGAGCTCATCGTTTACGACGGCAACGGCTTCTCGTATCGCGCGAAGGTGCGCGACTGGCCGAGCAACCCGCTCTCGTGTTCCGGCACAGGCACGAACCTCGGTCTGGGAAGCAACGCCCCGGGCAACATCGACGTCATCGCGTTGTGCTTCGAGCCGGCGGCGGAGCTGTATCTGCTCCCGAGCGGGAACCTGCCCGCCACGCAAGGGACAGGACCGTTCTTCGGCCTCAACCCCGACACGCTGACGTTCTACGCCCTCGGTCAATCCCTGGGCGCCAATCCCTGGCACAGCACGACCACCGCGGACGGGCTCTACTACTGGTCGCTGACCAACGTCACGCTCTCGGGCCTCACGGTCGACGGCGTGGCCGTCCAGTGGGGCTTGTCCGGGCCCTCCGGGTCGGGCTTCACGCAAGCGTCCCCCGTCTCACGGGTCACCGTCCTGTAGGCCGGGTCCTCCTCGCCTGGACGATCCTGCTGCTGGCCCGGTGCCTCGCTCAGGACCCCGAGGTCATCGCTGGGATCGGCCCGGATCGCCTGGGGCATGCGCTCCTTGTCCAGGACCTGAACGGCGACGGCAAGGCGGAGATCATCGCCACGGCGCCGAGCTTCACACGCGATGGTCCGAACCTCCAAGCCCACCTGATCGGACGCCTGGTCATCTTCCGTGGAGGAGCGAAGAAGGGGGATCCCGATCGCTCGGTCACCTGGCACGGAGCGCTCTCCGGTGACTACTTCGGCCGCAGCGTCGCGGCCGGTGACATGAACGGTGACGGACACGTCGACCTCCTGGTGGGCGCCCCAGGTCGCGCGAAGCTCACCGGCATGTGCCACCTCATCCTCGGCGGTAAGGGGGGAGGCGAGGCGATGGCCGGGGGGTCGGGGGCGGACGCAAACCTGACAATCCTCGGAAACCAGGTGAACGCCAAGCTCGGACACGCGGTCGCGCTTGGAGATCTGGACGGCGACGGCAAGGACGAGATCATCGTGTCCGAGCCATCCGCGAACGTAGGGACGACGCCGAATGCAGGCCGCGTGCTCGTCTTCCGCGGCCGAACCAAGTGGAAGCAAAACGAAATTCATGTCGGAGGCAAGGGGATCCAGCCCGACCTCGTAATCGTCGGTCGGGAAAGGGAACTGCTCGGTCATCGCCTGCTGGCCGCAGACCTCGACGGGGACGGGCTGAAGGACCTGGTCATGAGCTCGCCGTTCCATCGTGAGGGGGCCGGCTCCGTCATCGTCGTGCGCGGCCGGAAGGGCGGCCTGTCCAAGCCACGGACTCTCGTGCTCGACAAGGACGCCCCGGACTTGATCGTGCGGGGTCACCGTCGCAGCCGACTGGGGGAGTGCATCGCCGCCATCGACCTCGACGGCGCAGAGGGCCTGGAGTTGCTGATGTCGGAGCCGCTTCGTGACAACGGGCGCATCAAGGGAGCTGGCGCGGTACACGTGCTCCAATGGTCGTCCGCGAAGAGCATCAACCTCGGGCGCTCAACGGAGATCCGCGAGATCGCGACCTACCGAGGTGTGGTCGCACATGAGCAGATCGGCGGTGGGCTCGCGGCAGCGGCGATGAATGGCCCAGGGATCGACGACGTCCTTATCGGCAGCCCCAAGGTGGGGCGGGTCATATGGCTCATCGACCCCCCCGGGTTCGAACCAAACCCGCGACCGTCGGGCTACAAAATGGCGGGAGGTTCCGGTGCGCTCGGTTTCGGAGCGACGGTCGCCGCCGGCGATCTTGACGGGGACGGCAAGCCCGAGGTCGTGGTGGGCGCACCGGGTGCGCACCAACTATTCGTATACGGGGTCAAGTAACGCCACGATCTCAGCGCTCCGCGGTGCCGAGGGGGTGCCCCTGCGGAGGGCGAGAATAGCCCCGCTGTGACGCGGCATAGAACGCCACGATCTCGCGGATCTCGTCATGCTCAAGGCCCAACTCCCGAACGCCGACCAGGCCGTCAGCCAAGAGAGTGGACGCGAACAAGCGACGATACGCTTCCTTGACCCGAGCCCGCGTAGCCCCGGACAAGCCCGCGCGACGCATGCCGATAACGTTCAATCCGCTCACGTCGCTGCGACCGGAGACCGTCAGGTACGGGCCGACATCACGAGAAATTCCCGACAGCCCCGAGAGCATCACCACCGCACCAACCCGGCAGAACTGGTGGACAACCGCGTTACCGGAGATGAACGCCCGCGGCCCGACCTCCACATGGCCAGCGACGAGCGCAGCGTTACACAAGACGACATGGTCGCCAACCAGGCAATCGTGGGCGACATGGCTGCTGCCCATGAGGAGGCAATCGGAACCGATGCGCGTCGGACGCTCCGGAGCGGTCGACCGATGCACGGTGACGTACTCACGCAGCACCGTCCGGGCGCCGATCTCAACCCTGGTGGGTGCTCCCAAGTCAAAGGAGACATCCTGGGGGTCGTCTCCGATGACAGCACCTACATGCAGGCGGCAATCCTCACCGATGGTCGCCGACGCCTTGACGACGACGTGCGCGTCGATGGTCGTGCTTGCACCCACAACCGCGCCAGCCTCGATGACGGCATAGGGGCCGACCGCGACACTCGCCCCGAGGTCCGCCTCAGGGGAAACCACCGCCGTCGGATGCACGTTGACTGCCGCAGGTCCTGTCACAACGGCATTCTATGTCAGCCCTGGGGCGCGCAGAAGACGCGACTCAATTGGACAGCAAGATCACCCGCCGATGCTCTGGATGCCCGAGCGGACGACGCACAACCCTCGGCTTCCGGTGTGCAATGGTCGGCCCTGCTCCGTGTCTCAAATCGAGGTACAGGCTCGCCTCGAGTCGGCGGCCATAGCGGAATGCGAACTCCTCGCCCCGATTTGTCGATGGCAGCGCGATGACCACGTCAGCCCCGCTGGCGTTGATGCGATCCGCCAGGCGTCGACCGCCCGCTGCATCACGAAAGTCGGCCCCCGGAGCGTGAGCTCCAGCGATGACGAGGCCTGGGTAGCGCTGGGATGCCCGCCGCCCCCAGTCGAATGGCTGCGCTCCACGCCCACCGAGAAAGAACACGCGGCGCGCCGTCTCCTGCGCCACGGTTAGCACGGGGTTGATCAGATCTGTGCGCACCCGGTCCGAAGGAAGACGGTTCATCGACAGACGGGAAGCGAGGGTGACCAAACTTCCTTCGGGGACGAGCAGGTCCATGCGCCTGAGGATGCCACGGAACGTGACGTCCTTTCGAGCCCGCCATACATCGCGGAATCGAAGAGCGCTCACACGGCAAAGACGGCCAAGAGAGAAGCTTCGGTGCAACGCCTCTTCGAGCTCATGCTCAGTCGGCGCATGCAGCGGAATACCAGAGAGAGAGGCATGAGGCTGCAACAGTCTGAAGTTCTTCTCGGCAGTACACGTTTCGTCGGCGGTTGATTCCATGACTCTCAGCATCGGCATGCAAGGGCCGTCGTGTTGAGACGACACGAAACCTGCTCGCGCGGTACGCTCTCGACGTGAACTCCCAACTACTCACGGAAGACGGCTGGCCTCGGTCCAGGGAAGTCGCCACGCTCGCCCGGCGCATCGATGCGATCAACTGGTTTCAGCGCGATTCCGTCGTCCGTGACCCGGGGCAACGGCTCTCCGATGCACTTGTCGAGCACACGCACAGGCTTGGCGCAGCGGCGCCCACGTCCGTCAACCTGCGGCAATCTGGAGAAGGGCGCGCCGACGTCCGCGATCAGCACGTCGATCTGAAGCGCCCCGCATGGGACGCTTTGCTGCGCGCCCCTTTCGACACCGCTCGCCAGGTGATCCGTGAAACTGGCCGTGCGAGAGGGCACTCGCTAATCCTGGTCTCCGGGGAGGCCCTCCTGATACGCCCCGAAGCGCTTCCCATTCAGCAGGAAACGCTGTGGAACCGACTTCAGGGACCACGCAAAGATCGCCTGCCGGAAACCACGGTGAGCACCCTCGTCGACCGCGTCCTCTGGGAACTCGGGATGGCCATTCTCTGGGAGATGATCGGCGACCTCGTCGGAGAGAACCCCTACGAGTCTCTGCTCACCGTCTACGAAGAGGGCCTGTACCCACTCGACCTTATGCCCGCCGGAGCTGTCCGCCTCTGGCTGCCGTCTGATCCGGACTGATCACACGCTACCGCTGACCTCGAGTTGGATCGGGGTGGGATTGCACCCCGTGATCGGCGAGATCTCGTCATCGGGAACAGCGATCACTGCAATGACGGAGCGTTCGCAATGCAGCACCACGCCGTCTCCCGCGCGTGATGGGGTCTCCATGAGAACGAAGTTCCCGTCCGGATCCACATCGGTGCGACGGAACAGATGCACGGGCCGAGGCACAGGCAGATCACCGAGTCCTTCCGACGCAAGGACCGCCGCTATCCACTCCCCTGTCCCCTCACGCTCGCCGCTCTCCCCCAGAAAGAGCTGGCGCGACACTGCCGACGACGACGGCTGCATCAGGTCGTGATGCGCCACGGTGTCCTCGACGAGCGTGAACATGGGCTCGTACCGGTTGGTGTAGAGCTTGGACTTCTCGGTCGGGAACAGGCGGCCGACGATCTCCATCGTGACGGACGGATCAAGGAACTCGGTTGGGTCCTCTGAGCACAAGGCGACCAGTTCGCACGCTTGACGACCCTCGAGGTCACGCACGCCGAACATGGTCCCTTGCGGCAGTCGCAGCGCCCGGGCTTGGCCCGGTTGGACGACGACCTCCTCCATCACGTCACGAGGTCTCCGCCGCGACGTCCCCTTCATCCACGGCCTCGAGACGCTCGACCTTGCGGGCGAGCAGCCCCTTCGGCCCCTGCACGACATCAAAGCTCACGAGCTCACCGTCGTTCAGGGTCCGGAAACCCTCACCGGTGATGGTCGAGTAGTGGACGAAAACGTCCTCACCCGTGTCCTGCTCTACAAACCCGAAGCCCTTGCGGTTGTCGAACCATTTGACGCGACCAGTGGGCATCGTCGACTCCCCTTTCGCCGGATCGCGGTCGCTATGCTGGGAGAGACGGACCACCCTCTTGGTCCTAGTGAGCCCGTGCGGGTGGAACCCGCACGCCAATCCCTAGGGGCCCCCAGGCACCCTCCCCTTCCCGCAATCCACCGCGGAGTATAGGGGACCGTTCGTGGTCCGGCGACCACAAATCGTGCGATTCCAGCATGTTGATGGAGAAGGCGCGCGAACGAGTCACCCCATTCGCGCGCCTTTTCAGGGGCCGAAAATCTATCGGCCGCGCGAACCGCCGCCACGACCCCGGCCTCGCGAACGATCGCCGCCACGGTCCCATCCGTCGCCACCACGGTCGCCACCACGGTCGCCACCACGGTCGCCACCACGGTCGCCGCCACGGTCGCCACCACGGTCGCCGCCACGGTCGCCGCCACGGTCGCCGCCACGGTCGCCGCCACGGTCGCCGCCACGGTCGCCGCCTCGGTCGCCGCCTCGGTCGCC
>NYSS01000053.1 GCA_002683135.1 Planctomycetota bacterium
AGCCGTCATCAAGCTGAACATCAGCAGTTATCCGAGATGTGTTCTCGCTCGGTTCTGCAACGCCTGCGAGCAGTGTTTGTGGCTGATTGACTCGGTGGTAAAGAGTACTTAAGGCACATTCGCCACACATCGAATCCCGCCGTTGAGGTTCCTATTATTCGGATTGCTGTCGAGGCGGTGAGCTACCCGCAGGGCGCTAGTACCGTCGCCCCAATTACTACCCCGCAACACCCGGTATTTTTGGTCACTGCTATACCAATCCTGACACCATTCATAGACGTTACCGGCCATATCAAATAAGCCGTAGCCATTTGGCTTAAAACTTCCTACCGGAGCACAATATTCCCACTTATCTTCCTCACCTGTGCCATTATAGTTAGCATAATCACGGGCCACCATTTTATCATCTCCCCAAGGGTACTCTTTGTTTTGCAAGCCTCCCCGAGCGGCAAATTCCCATTCTGCCTCAGTTGGCAGTCGTTTTCCTGCCCACTTAGAGTAAGCCGTCGCATCATGCCAATTGACATAAACCATGGGGTGTTCCTCGGTAGGGGAATATTCATAAACGTTATTCCAGTTAATGGCTTTATCAGGTTTATACCCTGACGACTTCAGAAACTTTTTAAATTGGCCAACGGTTACTTCATAAGCATCCATATAAAACGGCAAACTATTTATTTGCTCAGGAACAACGATTTCTGCGCTTACCAAATCGCCAAATTCATCGTAAACAGCGGGTTCTGTTTTTTCTGGTATAACGACTTTATATGGAATTAGAACCATTTCGGCTTCATCTTTCTTCCAAATAATCTTCTCAGCCGTAATCCCCTTTAATTCCTGCGCACTTCCGACAGCCACTACTGTTCCATCTTCAGCGTAAACTGAAAAGGCTAAAAGAACTAGTACCAGCATTTTGGAGTGTAAGTTCACCCTATTAGTTTTGGGATGGAAACTTGATAGCAAAACATATCAATTTTAGCTATCATCTAAAGCTGGCGGTTTCTGGCTTCCAGTTGGTCGGAAACAGCACTAATCTTGTTATCTACTGGATTTTTGGCAACCATCTCCCGTTATGCGATAATGTCATGCACGACATTTCCATGGACATCTGTCAGCCGAAAATCACGTCCTTGATATCTGTAAGTCAGTTGCTGATGGTCTAGGCCCATCAGATGAAGAATGGTGGCATGCAAATCATGAATATGGATCTTGTCCTTGATAGCGTAGTACCCATATTCGTCGGTCTGGCCGTAGCTGACACCAGGCGTCACTCCGCCACCAGCCAAGAACATGGTGTAGCCGTTGGGATTATGGTCACGACCAGGGTCGCCAGATCGGTCTAACTCGACTGCCGCTGTGCGACCAAACTCTCCTCCCCAGAGTACCAGTGTTTCATCGAGTAGACCACGCGCCTTTAAATCCTTGATGAGTCCAGCGACTGGCTTGTCAATTTCTCGACAGCTTATAGGAAGATCCTTTTGCAGGTTTTCGTGATGATCCCATTTGTTGTTCTCACCGTGGGTGACTTGAACAAACCGAACCCCTCGTTCAATGAAACGCCTAGCTAGTAGACATCTCAGGCCAAAGTTTCTAGTCGGCTTATCGTCCAGCCCATATAGTTTTCGCGTGGCCTGAGATTCGCTCGAAATATCGACCACACTAGGTGCTTCAGTCTGCATACGGAAGGCCAGCTCAAACGACTTGATGCGACCTTCCAGTAATTGGTTAGGGCCAGCTTGCTCGAGTTGAGATCGTTGCCATTTTTGAAGAAGTTCCAGCTGCTGCTCCTGAACAGATCTGGAAATCTTCGGATTATCTAGAAACGGGAATTGTGCCTCAGCGACGTTGTCCATCTGGGCGGTACCAAGGGGCGTGCCATGATGTGCTGTGGGAAGAAAGGCCGAAGAATAGTTTTGAGATGCTCCACCCCCGATGTTTGGGCAAATTGTAATGAATGAAGGAAGGTTCTGGTTTTCGGTTCCCAATCCATAGGATACCCACGATCCCATACTAGGACGCACAAACTGGCTACTTCCAGTATGCGTCATCAAAGCGGCTGCACCATGCTCAGGGTTGGTACCATGCATGCCTTTGAGAAAGCAAAGCTCATCGGCGACTGATGCAATCTCCGGTAGCAGTTCTCCAACCCAAGCGCCTGATTGACCGTGTTGCTTGACCTGCCAAGGACTCTTCATCAATTGGCCGGTTCTGGCGAAGACAATTCGTGGCTCAGGAATAGGATTCGGCTTGCCATGGTCCCGTTCCAGAAGGGGCTTGTGAAGAAACAGGTCATGCGCAGAAGGGCCACCAAACATGAACAGGAAGATGATCCGCTTTGCTTTGGGCGCAAAATGTGGTATTCGAGAAGCAATTGGTTGGCCAATTGCTTCAGTTGTGCCTCCTTGTTCGGTGAGTAGCGAAAGCAAAGCCAAGTTTCCAAAACCAGCCGCACAGTTTTTGAGCATTTCTCGGCGGGTCATTGGTATTGTCTCCTCATGGTTCAGGTCAGCTGTTTTAATCGATATAAATAAACTCGCTGGCAGAAACCATAACGTGAGTAAATTTTGACCAAGCAAATTCGTCTATTGGTACCAGGTCATTTTCGGATGTTTGAGAAGAAGCTTGCTCTCGCATGACTTTTAGGAAACGTTTGGCATCCGTCATCTCCGTCCTATTGGGTGCTCGTCCGTAGGCACGAATGAAGGCTGTTTCGATGCGATGGTCTTCGCTAATCAATGAGTCTTTCAGTAACTCTCGTGCGAATCTTTCAGCTTGCTCTATCACAAAAGAGCTATTCATCATTAGCAATGCCTGTGTAGCTAGAACTGTGCTAGAACGATTACCAATTGGCGCCGATGCATCTGCATAGTCAAAGACTGAAAACATAGGAAATAAGGCATTGCGGATCACGGGCAGGTAGACAGATCTTCGTGGCGCGATGTAGAGTTCCTCCTTGAGGCGAAACCAAGTTGCTCCTTCGCTGAACACGAAACGATCTCGGTCTCCCCGCCCAGGTTTATATTGACTGACCCTGCCCCCTATTGTCAAATCCAAATTCCCACCGAGAGCTAGTAGGGCGTCACGGATAGGCTCGACTTCCAACCTTCGCTGATTCATACGCCAGAACATTTTGTTATCTGTATCTTTCTCTGCCTTGCCGGCATGGTGTTCTGTACTCAACTGGTAGGTATTGGAGAGGACAATTTCCCTGTTCAGCTTTTTTACCGACCAGTCCAACTCGATAAAACGAGTGGCAAGATAGTCAAGCAACATCGGGTGACTCGGTTGGCCACCGCGTATCCCAAAATTGTTTGGTGTATCAACGAGCCCTGTACCAAAATGCCATTGCCAAATGCGGTTCACCATGACCCGCGCAGTGAGTGGATGGCTGGCATCGGTCAGCCAATCTGCCAATTCCAATCGCCCGCTTTGGTTTTCTGGAGGGCGTGGCGGTTTGACCAGATGATCGGTCATCCGTAGGAATCCGCGTGGTGTAGGCGTGTCAACTTTTGTCAGATGGTTGCCGCCAAGATGAACTGGAAGATCCACCATCTCTTCTGCTTCCCTAATTGCTACTGCCCAGGAAGGTTGAGATGGAGCTTGAGCTTTAAGATTTTCAATATTTTTCCGCAGTTTCGCAATCTGGGATCTCCTGTCTTCGCTGTACCGTTGTTCCTCTGCCTTCTGAGTGAGGATAAATGGACTGTCGTCGCCAATGAGAAGCAGTCTTGAGATTCCCTCAAGGCGTACCTTGTCCACGAAATTATGGATCCGCTCTTCATGTTCCTTAGGCAGTTTCTGGATGCGCTGAGATGCCTGCTCAAGAAAATCGTGGGCCTGCCGGCGCAGTTCCACCGATTCTCTGGCTTTTCCGTCGATGAGTTTTTCCTGTGCCTCCTGTTGTGCCTTGATTGCTTCCTGCAGGTGATCCTTCACCGCTTTCAGATTCTTAAGCACCCCACTACCCGATGAAGCTCCTAAACGAATCTCAATGTTGTCTAGTTTGGTGGCAATCGCACAGCTTTGCTGAGTGAGCTTGGTCTGTTCTTTCAGGGGATCACTTAGTTTGGTGTTTTCTGGAATCTCAGTGTTCTCTTCTTGGGCGAGGCGTTGAGAGTCGAGCTCTTCGCGCAATAAATAGAAGTCGAGATGCGCCTTTAGCAATTCATCCAACGTTAGGAAGAGTTTCTGATACCGGGCGGCCAGTTCATCTAGTGAAGCCGGAGAACCTGACTCGAGCATCCTCAGTGTGTAAACAGAAACACTACCTGGATCTTCCTTTGATCTCTGTCGCAAAGATTGTGAAAGCTGATTCAATTTGGCCGGCGAATTTGCATTCTTTGCATGAAATGCCTCCGAAAAAACGTTCCAGACCATGAAGATCGGCGCTTCTGCACCTTCTGAGTTCCGTAACCAGTCAGAAAGACGCCGAACGATGTCTGGGTCAAGCACTGAAGGATCGATTTGCTTCCAATTCGAGCTTATATTTTCTGAAACACCTTGACTTTGATCTGCAGCTAACAGATACTGCGCCAGATTACCAATTCGCTGCCGGCGAAGCTGATCGTTGGCAGCGACAATGATGTCACTCAACTCCTTCTCCGCCAACGTGATCACCTCCTGAGCTTTCTCAAAGGCTTCCAATTTGGACTGATTTGCTAGAGGTCGCTGCACCATGAAGTGGCCGCGTTCATCATTTTCGTCCATGGTAACTGAACTCTTCAGGATTCCAGCTAAGGCATAATAATCGGTGGTTGGAATAGGATCAAATTTGTGGTCATGACACCTGGCGCAACCAATATTTTGGCCGATGAATGCCATGCCCATCACATCTAACTGCTCATCGATAATATTGAGAGTTTTCTCTTCCTGATCCTTAAGATCTAGCACCTTCGAGCCCAGCATCCAGAACCCGGTGCCGGTTAAAGCCTCAAATCTGGTACTATCATCCGTCAGATCGGGTAGCAGGTCGCCAGCGATTTGTTCTTTCACGAACTGATCATAAGGTTTGTCTCGGTTGAATGATTTGATGACATAGTCTCTGTATCGGAAGGCATTGGGATAACCGATGTTGTCATCACCCCCATTTGAATCTGCATAGCGAACAACATCTAGCCAATGACGACCCCATCGTTCACCATAGCGGTCTGAGCCGAGTAATCGATCGACCACCTTTTCGTATGCTTGTGCAGACTTATCTGCTAAGAAGTTATCAATTTCTTCCTCTGTTGGCGGTAGCCCAATCAGGTTGTAGGTAAGTCGACGAATGAGTTNTCTTTTAGTCGCTGGTCCCATTTGTTTAAGACTTTGCTCTTCCAGTTTGGACAAGATGAAACGATCAATCGGTGACCGANCCCACTCGCCATCATTAACCTCTGGCAACTCTGGCTTTCGCAAGGGCTGATACGCCCAGTGCTTACGGCCTTGGCTGAAATCGTATTCCTTATTTGATTCAACTAATCTCTGCGTTTCATAGTCCGTATCGTTCCGAGGATCAAAAGCACCTTCCTCTACCCAGCGCTCAAAGTTCCGAATTACTTCAGGAGGCAGTTTGTCTGCCGGCATTTGAAGGTTCGGGGTNGAATGACGAATGGCCAGAATCAATAGACTCTTGTCTGGCTTGCCAGCAACGATGATGGAACCGGACTGTCCNCCTTGGCGTATACCATGCGCNGTCGTTAGAACGAGTTCTTTCTCAACCTTGTCCGGCTTGTTCCCATGACACTGGTAGCAATGTTTCGCCAGGATAGGGCGAATCTTGGTTTCGAAGAACTTAACCTGNTCTTCGCTGATCTGCGCCGTTGCCAGAGACAACCATACCTCCAAAAATAGACATACCAGCAGGAGTATCCAATAGCTGTACTTCTTTGGCAAGAGATTCTTCATCATTTTGACCCAATTAATTTTGTGGCGAATCTTGACATGGTAATAGCCCTAACCGGCTTTTACATTTTGGAGCCAGTTACTTTNGGCGTGTCAGCTAATTGTTTTTNTGCGGCGACATCACTATAATAACATCTCTAATTTTTCTTCTGATGCGTTAACAGCTAAATTGGTGATTTTCCTAAGTGACTCAGGCTAGATTAAGNGCATTGACAATCGCCCTTTCCACCGCCGAATAGTCATCAGGGTTGGCACGCTTCAGCTNCATTGGTTCTCGAAGTCGGACGCAGGGATTACAGATGATACGAGGTGCCACTCCGCAGTTGGCGCTATTGGCGTGTAGCATGAACGGATGTAGCAAGGCAACATCGCCCATGTTTCCCTGTACTTCGACAACCTTTTCACGTGGATGCAATCGAACGGCTTGCGACAACTCCCCGCAGGAAAGACCATCCGGTTCTGACTGTTGAAGAATGCGCGTCGTAAGTTTATGAGAGCCCAGGCTGATTACTGTGCCTCCGCCGCCGGGCTCTATGTCAGAAAAGATCGGAATNGGCAGCAATCCTTGATCCGGCGAATTGACGTGATGGTGGAACTGAATGCCATCCACATGCCAACCGTCTTGCGGTTCTTGCCAAGGCTTTGGGTCGAATCCTGGAAAGGTAATAGGCCACCAACCCAAACCGTTCAGTGGATGCCAACGCCCTTCGCCCAATACATCATCAAAGGNATCACGCAGGCGTGGAGCATGGGCGATCTTACGAAACGGTGGATCGACGAGTCCTTTTCGGATATGTAGATGCCGGCGCGACCATGTCGAGGGTTTATTGGGATCAACCCCGGCTTNGGTCTCTGCTTCTTCCCACAATCTGTCGAGTGCTTCTGCCGCCTCCTCACGCGCAAACGCCTGGCGGACTAGGCAATAGCCCTGTTCGATGAACTGTTCTAGCTGATGCTTCGACAATACCTTGGTNGCGTTTAACCNCNCNGNNATTGTAGTCATTGATCTTCCTTTGGGCCATTCATTNGNTTAGATTGACGNTATTNNATTNAGACNGCAGGGAGAANTCTGATGCTATAAAATCTCAGTGCCGATGGCAGGAATTAAAATTTGAAAAGTTAGCTGGCTAGTTCATAAGGTCGAAACAGCGCCATGTTATCAAATCTCATCGGTAAAGTCCAGCAAAGACGGGAAAAACCGGTTAAACTTAGGATTGATCAAGGGAGGACTAATTTTTTACCAGTGTTTAAAGT
>NYSS01000054.1 GCA_002683135.1 Planctomycetota bacterium
CCACCCGGCGGCCATGGAACCGAACCGGGTGTAGGCAGCCGGCGTGCCCGGCGCCGCCTTCGACTCCTTGGTGATCGCGAAAGAGCCCGCGTCGTGGCTGCCGGGCAGGATCAGGTCTACGACGCGGGTGTCCTCGCGCTGGCGAAACACCTGCCCGACCCACGCAGCCGTATCCGGCGACGGGCGCTGCTCCTGCTGCCCCCAGACCGGCGGGAGCAGCCCGCACAAACAGGCAAGCAACCACAGCCCGCTGGTGACCCATCGTCCGCGACGCGCGCGCACCGTCATGTCATCGCCGCTCATGATCAAAATCCGTCCCTGCCTGATGCTACCCGGGACCATGCCACCGCGCCGCCAGCCCATGAACCGGCGCTGGCGGCGCCACACGGGCTCCCCATCCCCGAGCCAAGATGCGAGGATGGGGAGCGCATGTCACACCGAACAACCGTCGCCGCCCGGAAGCCTCTGGCCCTCGCGTTGCTCGCGTCCGTGCTGGCGTTCCCGGTCCTCGTCTCACCGGACCCTCAGGAGGACCCGCGTCACGGGCCCAACCGCGAAGACGAGCCCCGCGCCAAGTCGTTCTCGTTGCGACGCGCGGTCGCGTTCACCGACGCCGCCGCCCGTGACTGGGAACGCTCGTACCGCTGCGTCACCTGTCACACCAACGGCCTGTATCTCGCGGCGCGGGCCTCGGTCTCCACCAAGTCCACCAACTACCGCCGCGCCCGCGCGTTCGCCCAGGAATACCTGGAGCGCTACGTCGTCGAGAAGGAGAAGCCGTCCGGCCAGCGAGGTGCCCTGGAAGGCATCGTCGCCACCACGTGTTTCCTGACGCTCAGTGACATGCAGACCAACAAGCGCCTGAGCGCGATCACCCGGCGCGCCCTCAAGCACATGTGGAGCGTGCAGGACGCCGACGGCGCCTGGGGTGACTGGCTCAAGTGCGGGTGGCCGCCGTTCGAATCGGACGACCACTTCGGGGTCACCCTGGCGGCCATCGCCGTGGGGGCCACCCCGCCCTCGTATCGCCGCACGTCCACGGCCAAGGAGGGGACCCGCCGCCTGCTCTCCTGGCTCCAGGCACACCCGCCACAGAACCTGCACCACAAAGGCATGATGCTGTGGGCCGCGACGTCCATGAAGGACATCGCCGACGCCGCCACCCGCACCCAATGGTCCGCCGAGCTGCTGGCCATGCAACGGGAGGACGGGGGCTGGCGGCTGGCGGACCTGGGCGCAGGAACATGGAAGCGTCCCAAGGACACGTTGGCCGAGCTCCCCAGCGATGCCTACGCCACCGCCTTCGCGGTCCTGGTCCTGCGCAAGGCCGACATCCCGGCGAACCACGAGCAGCTCGTCCGGGGCCTCCAGTGGCTACGCAAGGAGCAGCGGAAGAGCGGTCGCTGGTACGTCCGCTCCCCCAAGCGAGACGGCAAGCACTTCATCAGCCACGCCGCCACCATGTTCGGGGTGATGGCGTTTCGGGCCTGCGGCGAACGCCTATAGGAACACACCCCTCGTGGGGTCTATAGTCGAAGCAGAGGCCTCATAGCGAAACAGCGTTGCATGTCGACGCCGACCGCGCTGTCACTCGAGGGTGGCCTCTGCCAGGGAGTGCTCTATGCGAACCGTAATCCCGGTCGTTGCTGCGGTCTTTCTCGTCGCAGCCACCGCCGCAGGGCAAGTCCCACCGGGCGCGTGGATGTCCTGGGTCCTCGGCACGGGCCAGCCCTCGTGCCAGGTCTGCGTGTACGACATATCCGGTTCCACGGCAGCGGGCTTCACCGGCAACTTGATCTCGACGATCGTGACCGCAAAGCACCCGTCCGGAACGGTGGCGATCTCCGACTCGTCTGCAGGGACGATCTCGTTGCATACGACAGCAGGGTCTGTTTGGTCATTCTCCGCGCCGCTCACCAACAACATCGCCGTTCTACCGTCCGGTGACCTGATCGGTCTCTCGGGCGCCCTGCTAGCACCCGCGACCATGAGGCGTTACTCCATCGCTGGCAATGTCGTCTGGTCGGTCACCCTCAACGCGTTGTGGCCGATCGGCATTCGCTCGGACGGCGCTGGCAACAGCTGGGTGATCGATGGGATCTCGTCGTCTGGACTCGAGTACGTCAACGCCAACGGCACACGGTTCGGACCCTTCCCCATCCCAGGCCTCAGCGGGATCAGCGACTTCGATGTGGACGGCCGGGGCGACGCGTGGGTGCTGCGGCAAGGCACCACGGCGATGCCGAACGGGACCCTCATGCGCTTCGATACGACGGGCGCCCTCACGCAAAGCATCACCATCGGATCGATCCCTATGGCGTTCACCCTCGACGCGTGTGGACGACCCCACGTCCTCCTCGACGCAGCCCTGCCCCAGACCATCGCCGTCATCGATCCCGTGACCGGCGGGACGTTGGCCACGACGACGCTCTCCACCACGAGCCGTTACGAGAGCATCACCATCGACCCGACCCGCAATTACTGGCTCTCATCGACCCCCGCCGGCTTCGCCGCCTTCGACGCGACCGGCGCGCCCCTCGCCACCTTTGTGGGGACAGGCGCTCCAAACGCGGCCAACAAGGGCGATCCGACGGGGTTGCGGCTCTGCTCGGTCATCGACCCGCTCGGCGACGCGGATGGCGATGGCATCCCAAACCGCCGAGAGTTGGAGCTCGGCTACGACCCCATCAACGCCGCGTCGTCCCCGCCATCCCTGGGTCTCACCGGCCTCGTGGCTGGCGGATCCACGTTCTCCATCAGCGTCACGTTCCCCGGAGCGCCGGGGAGCCCCTACCTCAGCGGCGTATCGGGCGGCAACTCAGGCATCCCGCTCCCGGCCCCGGATTGCCGCGTAATCCCGCTCGATCAGGACCCCCTGCTCACCTGGTGGTTAGGCCCCAGCAGCGGCTCCATCGCCACCGGAGTGTCAGGGGCCCTCGACGCCACCGGCACCGGCACCTTCACCGCGACCCTCCCGGCAGGCATCTACGGCAACGTGCCCCTGTACGTCGCCTTCGGCGCGATCGACCCGCTCACCCTCGGGCTCGCGGCGGTCTCGCAGGAGTTGATGATCGTCGTGCCCTGAGCGAGGCGCCGGAGAATCACTCAGGCAGGGACTCGATGACCGCGCGCAAGCCGATCTCTTGTGGACGACGACGGTGACGATCCGGCTTCGGATAGATCCCCTCGTAGACACCGCGGAACGTGCGCATGGCATCGACGCCAGGAGCGTAGGTGACCACGGCTTCCAGCGTGCCGCTGAAGGTCGTCCCATGTCCGTCATCCATGGTCATGCGGACATCCCCGGTGAGCGTCGCGTACCGATGCTCACCGTTTGACCCGGCGGCCGTGAGCTGCAGTTGCCCGGAAACCGACGTGACCTGTCCGCTACGGATCATGATGGCCGGCGGATAGATCTGCCGCAGCCAACGACCGAGAGACGACGCATCGATCGCCCGAGGCTTCTTGGGATACGCAAGCGCGGTCTGCTCGGTCGCTGCGATCTCCACCACCTCCACCACCGGCGCCTTGTAGGACGACATGCGAGGAGAGTCGAGGGAGAGCATCACCCGCACACCGCGCTTGCCCCGTGCGAGTTCGGGGAGCGTGAGTTCTGTCTTGGCCTTGACCTGGCGCGGCGAAGGCAGGCGCTTCTTGATGCGCTCGATCTGCGACCGGATGTATTCCGCCTGCCGCCTCGAGCTGAACCCAAGGGAGCTAGGGTTCTTGCCCGGAAAGGGCTGAAACCAATCGACGAACGCGCCGCGGCGGTCCAGGACGAACAAGACAATGTTGTTCTTGACCCTCCGACCGAGGTCAGCTGCGTCCCAGATCGCGCGCACGTCGGTCGGCATCTCGCGGCGGTTCGCCCCGTTCCACACGCAGACGATGAACGACTCCAGGGCCTTCGTCACAGAACGATCGGAGAGGGAACTCCCCCTCACGTGGTCCGCGTTCGCTCAGCAGTGACCGGTGAAGAAATCAGTCGGGCCTGTCTTGTTGGTCAGCCAGATGAACAGGATCGGTCGGCCCTCTTTGCGGGCCCGACGTTTCGCGTCGGTGATCGAGGGGGACCAGTCCAGTCGATAAAAGCCCATGTCCGCGTCCGCCGGTCGCGCCTTCTCCAACTTCTCGAGGATCCGCGGCACCGCCGCATCCTGCCCGCGGCTCACTCCGCTGAGCCCAAGCAGGACAGCGGTCACTACACCGAGAATCGAGCGCATAACGAGGGTCTTCATGGATGCCTCCGATGGTGCCAGAGCCGGTCCCTGACGGGTCAGACCTGCGCCCCTCAGACAACCAGGGATCATCCCGTCCGGCTTCTGTTTTCGCGGGTATTTCCAGGCATGGGGTCCGGTTGGGCCACTTTCCCCAACTCTTCTCCTCATCCATCCACCTCTCCTGCGTATGGGCAGATCGTGGATGGGGACGGGGGGTGCCGCGCTCCTCCCCCAAGGACTGCCCCGAGAGGAAAAGCCGATGCGTCACCAAACGTTCGCCATCATTGCTCTCGCCCTGCTGCTCCCCAACGACCACCCGGACAACGCCAAGTGGCAAGTCCAGCACTCGAATGACGGCGGTAGCAGCTGGAAGGTCCTGCTGGGGGACTGAGGAAGCACGTCTGACGCCGCGGCCCCCATCGCTCATAGCGGTCGGGGGCCGCGCCCGTCGGCCCCTTATCCTCCCTGTCGGAGGAGCAAGTAGACGTGGCCGGTGGTCTTGCCGTCCTCACCTTTGACACAGTTACCCACCAGCAGGTCGAGCTTGCCGTCCTTGTTCCAATCGGCGGTGGCCAGCCGGAACCGATATCCCGGCACCACCCGGTCCTCTCCCAGCCGTTCGCGAGCCTGCTTGTAGCTGTGCGACGGGTCGTGCTCGTGCCCCGTCAGGAGGGAGACGCCCCGCAGGAACCCACCTTCCGCGGAGCCCCTGAAGAACGTGACGTCGCCGGCCTCGCTCGCCACCAACAGATCGATGATGCCGTCACCGTCCCAGTCGCACGGCCACGGGTCCGACTTGCCCGCGACCTTCATGATCTCCCCCGCCGCCTTGATCGCGACGCGCTCGCCGAACTTCGATTGCTTTGCGGTGCCCTCGTTGAGATTCAGGAAGACGCCGCCACGGACATTGCCGACCACGAGATCCAGATCACCATCGCGATCCCAGTCGACGAGATTGCCGGTCGCCATGAGCACCGCCATGTCGAAGGCCTTGCCGTCGGCAAAGGCGCTGGTCTGTTCTTTCAGGGGCACCCCCGCGCTGAAGCCCTGCTTCGTCCCTTTAAAGAAGGTCACATAGCCGGGTGAGTAGCGTCCTGAGATGACGTCCAGATTGCCGTCACCATCGAGATCCGCGAACTGCGGATCGAAGCCGATGCATCACGAAGGCGGCACGGACGCCGTCCCACCCCCCGCCTGAAGCCACGTGTGCCCCTTGAACCTGGGAGCCGCATCGGTGCCCACGTTCGTGTAGACCCGCGCCTTGCCTCCAGCGAACTGGCCGACCACAAGATCCCGCTTACCGTCGCCATCGAGGTCGATGAGGAACGGGGCCGCGTGCCCCGTGCCCACCGCGATGGGCGCGTCCCCGTCCATGATCCTCACCGGTTGCTTCAACTCCGTGGAGAGCCCGGATTGCGCCACCAAGGCCGCCGTCAGTAACCCTGCCGCAATGATTGATCTGTACATATCGAGATTATATACGTCCTGGTGGCCACCTCGTTTCACGATCATCTGCCCCCATCTCTCTCCGAGGGACAGGCGGCGTGGCCCCATCCCCGAGACCCCGCCGTCCGCCGATTTGCCCTCACCCCACGGGGCTGGCAAGATCTGCCCGCAGTGACGGTAAAACAGGGCGGAATCATCAGGCTGGTCGCCACCTTCGCGGTGCTGTCCGGGATCTGGTTGCTGTGGTCGGGAATAACGGACAACCCGCTTATTCTCGGCTTCGGGGTCGCGTCTGTCCTCGGGGTCATGGCGGTCAGCAGCCGCATGGATCGCGTCGCCGAAGCTGGACGAAGCTATCGCCTCGGCCTCCGTCCGCTGCTCTACCTCCCGTGGCTGGTGTGGCAGATCGTGATCGCCAACATCGACGTCGCCCGGATCATCCTGAACCCCAAGCTGCCCATCAGCCCCCGCCTCATCTCGGCCCCGGCGAACCAGAAGACGGTGGTCGGCCAGGTGATGTACGCCAACTCCATCACCCTCACCCCCGGCACCATCAGCCTCGACGTGCGCGAGAATCAGATCCTGGTGCACGCGCTCACCCAAGAAGCAGCTGACGGCGTGCTGAGCGGCGACATGGGCCGGCGCATCGCCGCCATGGAGGCCGAGGACTGATGTTCGTCGCGGCCATGATCGGGGTGCTGGTCACCATGCTGCTGGCCCTGGTGGCTGCGGTCCGCGGCCCTACGGTCTACGACCGCATCCTCGCCGTGAACATGTTCGGCACCAAGACCGTCCTGCTCATCGCGGTGGCTGGATTCCTCGCCGGGCGTCCCGAGTTCCTCGACCTGGCCCTGGTCTACGCGCTGGTCAACTTCATCGGCACCATCGCGGTGCTCAAGTTCTCCCGCTTCGGCAATCTCGGCCGCGATGATCGAAGGAGCCTGCTGTGAGCGTCGCCCTCGAGAGCGCTAGCTGGATCTTCCTTATCGCCGGAGCCGGGTTCTGCGTCATCGGTGGCATCGGTTTGTTGCGTATGCCGGATTTTTACGCGCGCACCCACGCCGCCGGCGTCACCGACACCATGGGCGCTGGCCTCGTCCTGATCGGCCTGATGCTGCAGGCACCGACGGCGCTGATCGGCATCAAGCTGGTGATCATCCTGGGCTTCTTGTGGCTGGTGGGCCCGACCGCCGGGCACGCCCTGTTCAAGGCAGCCTACGCCGACGGCGTCAAGATCCATGAAGGCCCCGACATCGCCGCGCAGGTCGCCGCCGAGATGACCGACGAGACAAACACCCCAAGCCCCGACCCGGAGGATGGCGATGCCGTTCCCGATTGAGGCCCTCCTGTTCCTGTTCCTGCTGGCGACAGCGGTGGTCATCGCACGGCTGCGGGACCTGTTCGCCGCGGCCATGCTCACGGGGATCTTCAGCCTGCTCTCGGCTGGCCTGTTCACCCTCATGGACGCCGTCGATGTGGCCTTCACCGAGGCGGCGGTAGGCGCGGGCATCGCCACGGTGCTCATGCTGGGCACCCTGGCGCTCACCGCGAAGCACGAGAACCAGCAGCCGACGCGCATCATGCCCTTCGTCGTCGTCGTGCTCACGGGCGCGGCGCTGATCTACGGCACGCTCGACATGCCGCCCTACGGTTCGCCGGGCACCGGCCCGGAACCGGCCGCGGGGAACGCCGTGATCCACCACTGGGTCGCGCCTGATTACATCAAGGGCGCTGAAGAGGAGTTCGGCCTGCCGAACATCGTCACCGCCGTCCTCGCCAGCTACCGAGGCTACGACACGTTCGGCGAGACCGCCGTGATCTTCACCGCCGCCGTCGGGGTCATGCTGCTGCTGGTGCGCGGCCGCAAGCGCGAAGACGAAGGGCAAGCGCCGGAGGACTCGCCATGAAGACTCCGATGCGCATGCGAGAGAAGATCGTGCTGCGCGTGGTCGCTCAGGCATGCATCCCCTTCATCCTGCTGTTCGCGTTGTACGTGCAGTTCCACGGGGACTTCGGTCCGGGCGGCGGCTTCCAGGCGGGGGTCATCTGCGCCGCGGGGTTCATCCTGTACGGCCTGATCTTCGGGCTCGACAAGCTCAAGAAGGTGGTCTCGCTCAGGACGATTGAGATCCTCGTTGCGGCGGGTCTCCTCCTCTACGGGGCCGTGGGGCTCGTCACCATGGGGATGGGTAGCGAGTTCCTCGACTACAAGGTGCTGGACCACCACGACCCGATGCACGGGCTTCACTACGGGATCCTGTTCGTGGAGCTGGGGGTCGGCATCACCGTGACGGCCGCCATGCTGGCGATCTTCTACGCGTTCGCCGGACGGGAGCGCGGATGATGGAACTGCTGGGTCTCTGGAACTACTGGGCGGTCATCGTGCTGATGATGATCGGCCTGTACATCGTCATCGCCCAGGACAACCTGGTGAAGAAGATGATGGGGCTGACCATCTTCCAGGTCTCGGCGATCATGCTCTACGTGTCCATGGGCAAGGTGGAGGGTGGTACGGCGCCGATCCTCCCCACCGACCCGTCCGAATCGGACGTCCTCTACTCCAATCCGCTGCCCCACGTCCTGATGCTGACCGCCATCGTCGTCGGCGTCGCGACCACCGCGCTCGGCCTGGCCATCGTCGTCCGGATCTACAAGGCCTACGGCACCGTCGAGGAAGACGAGATCGGCGCCGTGGACAGGCAGGAGTCCTGATGGAACATCTGCCCGTACTGCAAATCGTCATCCCGCTCCTGGCCGCGCCCGTGTGTGTGCTGCTGCGTCATCACGCCACCGTGCGGACGTTCGCGGTGCTCGTCGCGTGGACCTGCCTCGGCATCGCCCTGACCCTGCTGGCGGAGGTGCGTGAAGGCGGCACGATCTCCTACCACCTGGGCAACTGGGCGCCGCCGCTCGGCATCGAGTACCGCGTCGACCTGCTCAACGCCTACGTGCTGGTCATCGTCTCCGCCATCGGCGCCGTGGTCATGCCATTTGGCTTCGGTACGCCGGAGCCCGGCCTGCGGGACGGGCAACATCACCTCTACTACGCCGCCTTCCTGCTCTGCCTTACGGGGCTGTTGGGCATCACGATCACCGGTGACGCCTTCAACGTGTTCGTGTTCCTCGAGGTCTCCTCGCTGGCGGCGTACACCCTGATCAGCCTGGGGCAGCATCGACGCGCGCTCACCGCTGGGTTCTCCTACCTCATCATGGGGAGCATCGGCGGCACGTTCATCCTCGTCGCCATCGGCATGATCTACATGATGACCGGGACGCTGAACATGGCCGACATCGCCGAGCGGCTGCCGCCCGTNCTCGGCACCCGCACGATCTGGATGGCCCTCGCNTTCCTGATCATCGGCGTCTCCATCAAGCTGGCCGTGTTCCCCCTACACCAATGGTTGCCCAACGCGTACAGCTACGCCCCTCCGGTGGTGTCCGCGTTCCTCGCGGCGACCGCGACCAAGGTGTCCTACTACGTCCTCGTCCGCGCCATCTTCACGCTCTTCGGCGCCGCCTTCGTCTTCGAGACCATGGGCATGCAGCGGTTGCTCATGCCGCTCGCCCTGCTCGCCATGTTCCTGGGCTCCATCGCAGCCATCTACCAGGAGGATCTGAAGCGTGTGCTGGCGTACTCGAGCATCGCCCAGATCGGATACATGACCCTGGGGCTGAGCTTCGCCAACGAAGACGGNCTCACGGGAGGCCTCGTTCACCTGTTCAATCACGCGCTCATGAAGGGCGGCCTGTTCCTCGTGGTCGCCGGCATCGTCTACAAGCTCGGCTCCTCCGCCATCGGCGACCTGCGNGGCATAGGCCGCAAGATGCCCGTCACCATGGCGGCGTTCGTGATCGGCGGCTTGAGCCTGATCGGCGTNCCGGGNACCGTCGGCTTCATCAGCAAGTGGTACCTGGTGCTGGCGGCGCTNGACAGCGGGTCCTACGTCGTCGCCTTCATGATCCTCGCCAGCTCGCTCCTCGCGGTCGTCTATGTCTGGCGCATCGTCGAGGTCATGTACTTCCAGGGCGATGGTGAGAGCCGCGAAGGCCTGAGCGATCCGCCGCTGTCGATGCTGATCCCGACCTGGGTGCTCATCGGCGGGACCATCTACTTCGGCTTCACGACCGAGCTGACGGCCGGGACCGCCTCGGAGATCGCTCGCATGCTGCTGGAGGGAGCCAAGTGACCCCTCCCACCGCTATCGGAGTCGCCGTCCTGCTGCCCCTGCTCGGCGCCATCGGCATCCAGCTCACTGGCAGAAAGCCCAACCTGCGCGAGGCCGTGACCATCCTCACGTCCCTGCTCACGTTCGGCGTCGTCCTGACGTTGGTGCGTGAGGTCACGTCGGGCAGTCGACCCGAACTCGAACTGGCGGAGGTGCTGCCGGGCGTCGCCCTGGCGTTCCAGGTCGAGCCGCTCGGCATGCTCTACGCGCTGGTCGCCGCNGGACTGTGGATCCCCACCGCCCTGTACGCCATCGGCTACTGCCGCGGNCACGACGAGCAGAACCAGACCCGCTTCTTCACCTGCTTCGCCCTGGCCATCTTCGCGGCGCTGGGCATCGCGTTCAGCCGCAACCTGTTCACCCTGTTCCTGTTCTACGAGGTGCTCACGCTGAGCACCTATCCGTTGGTCACCCACTACGGCAACGACGAAGCCAAGGCCGCCGGCCGCACGTACCTGGGCATCCTGCTGACCACGTCGGTGATGTTCTTGTTGATGGCCATCCTGTGGACCTGGCATCTCACCGGCACGTTGGAGTTCGCGCCGGGCGGCATCCTCAACGGAAAGGCCGAGGGCCCCATGGTCGCGGTGCTGCTGGCCCTGTACGCCTTCGGCACGGGCAAGGCGGCCCTGATGCCGTTCCACCGGTGGCTGCCGGCGGCCATGGTCGCGCCCACCCCGGTGAGCGCGCTCCTGCACGCCGTCGCCATCGTCAAGGCGGGCGTGTTCACCGTGCTCAAGGTCATAGTCTACGTGTTCGGCATCAACTTCCTGGATGAGACCGACGCNTCCGTGTGGCTGATGTACGCGGCCTCTTTCACCCTGCTGGCCTCGTCGATCATCGCGCTCACCAAGGACAACCTGAAGGCGCGGCTCGCCTACTCCACGATCAGCCAGCTCTCCTACATCGTGCTGGGNGGNGCNNTGGCNACNNCNGCNGGNNTNNTNGGCGGCGGNNTGCACATCGCCATGCACGCCATGGGNAAGATCACNCTNTTCTTCTGCGCNGGCGCNATNTTCGTCGCNTCCCACAAGAAGAACATCAGNGANATGGACGGNATNGGNCGCNNCATGCCCTTNACCATGGNNGCCTTCTTCNTGGGNNCNNTGAGCATCATCGGNCTGCCNCCNATNCGGCGGTACCTGG
>NYSS01000055.1 GCA_002683135.1 Planctomycetota bacterium
AATGATCACCCAAAACAAGGCCTGAAGGACACTCAAGGTTGACGATTACAAAGAAGATTAGAGTGGCTGTAAGCTTCACGGAACACTTTGGACACAGCTGAAATATGAGTCTAAAATCTATTAATGATTGACTGCAATTACTTGGACATAAAACAAAGTAGTGTTTCACCTTTTAATATGAGCGTATTTACATTCATTTCTTGCAAAATTATTTAATTTTTTTCAGCTGTTTCAATGAACCCTAAATTTGATAAACTGGATGGCATGCGCCGGCGGGACCGTCTGCGTCGCGTCCGCCTCGTTGAACAGGTCGTAGCTCGCGAACGCGAGCCGCCCATCCGGATCGGCAGAGAAGAACCGAGCGATCGCGTCAAGGTACCCATCGATGCGCGGCTTCAGGTTGTAGGGCCACGTCCCGTAATCGCCGGACATCAGCAGCAATTCGTTCCCTGGCTCCGCGAAGATCGACGCGAGCCAAGGCTCACCGGGCGGGATCGTTCCTCCCCGAGAGATGAAGAGCTGTTGGCGCGCGGCCGATCGGAGGAGGGCGCCGCCGAGGACCGGGAAATTGTACGGATCGGTGACGCTCGATCCGATGAGCTCGTGCCACAACTCCATGCTGGTGACGCCGTCGGCGGAGACCGCATGGGCGGTGCTCGTCACCCCGCTCCAGACCTGATAGGTGATGCTGATGTTCCGTTCGTGGCACAGCCGTGACAGGGTCTTCAAGCAAGACATGTACCCGACGCGGTCGGCGATGTAGCCATAGAACGACGGCAACAACCGGATGTTGTTGACGCCCGATTTCGCCATGCGGCCAAGCTCCGCTTGAACTAGCTTGGCGTTGAACTGTCCGCGAATGAGCGCCCCAGGAGGGCGCTCCGGGATCATGGCGACGACGTTGTTGAACGCGAGGGACGTGACGGGCGTGTAGTTCGTTCCCCTGATGTCATAAGGGAACGCGTCTTCCTGGGCTGGCAGCAGCGAGCATGCCAACAGCGCAACGCACGCCGTGAACGTCGAGTGGTACTTCATGGGGCTGACGGGAAGTTCGGACGGTCGAACGTACCATTCGACCACGGGATGATCCAATGTCCGCTCGATCAACGCTCCAGCGGCGTCAGACGGATGTTGCGGAACTGGATGTGCGCCCCCCCGGACTGCAAGCCGATCTTACCGGGGAGCTCTTCGCACCAACGTCCCACATTCTGGATCTTGCCGTTGACCTCGAGGGTGAGATCCCCTCCGAACAGGGTGATCTTGTACTGATTCCACTGGCCGATGGGCCGCTCGTTCGTCGGGTGGATCTTCTGCGTACGGGCACCTCGGGTTCGGTCCTCGTCGACCTCCATCTCGAAGTCGCCCATGTTCAAGATGTCGCCGGCGCCGTGGCTCACGAGGTCCGCCTCGATGGACTTGGGCCACACCTTGTCCTCCCCCACCATGCGCAGCAACACGCCCGAGTTACCCGGGCGCCCCGGGAACCGCCAATCCAGTTCGAGGATGAAGTTCGCGTAGTCCTTCTCCGTGCGGATGTAGCCAGACGGGCCCCCCTTGCAGTCCAGGATGCCATCGGGGAGCACGCTCCAGACCGCGTCTCTCGCGACGTTGGCCTTGGAGAGATGATGGGTCCATCCGGCGAGGTCCTTGCCATTGAACAGGCTGACAGCCTGCTTTGGCTTCGGCTTGGCCCCGCCCGCGGAGAGGAACGCCACGAGATCAGCGAGCTGACGCGGCTCGAGGCCGAGGGCGATGGTGTCCGGCATGGTCGACGACGACTCCTTGCGCCGCGAATCGACCTGGTCCGCCGGGATGACGTGACGACGGCCGTCCGCGTCCTTGATGATCACGTAATCGCCGTCGGCGAGGATGAACCCCGAGTAGAGGTCGTCGTCCTTGGTGGTGACGATCCACGCGTCGTACCCGAACGCGATCGCCGCCGACGGATTGAGGATGTGGTCGAGCAGCTCTTTCTTGCCGTACTTCTGGCTGACCGCCGTGAGGTCGGGCCCGGTGTTGCCGCCCCGCGCTCCATAAGTGTGACACTTGGAACACTGCGACGTCGTCCCGAAAAAGACCTCCCGACCCCGGCGCCAGTCCCCTGGCATCTTGGCCAGCTCGGCGATCGGCGGCAGCGCCACTCCCTTGAGGTTGGTCCGCGGGAAGCGCGCGGACGCGAGCGCCCGCACCGTGAGATCCGGGTTCTTGAAGAGGTCCTCGGTGACCGCAGCCTTGAGCTTCCCGTCGAGCTGGTCGCGCGCCACGAGATCGAGGATGACGTGCCCGCCCTTGGGATCGGCGGCGAGACGACGAGCCGCCTTCTGACGATCGTCCATCGCCTGCGCACCGTCCAACACCGTGCGCTTCAGACCAGCGATCCACGAGGTGTCGACGCGGGTCTTCGCCCACACCTGGAACTCGATGGAGGTCTTCCCGCTCGCCTGGGTCGTGCCCCCGTCGTCGGGACCCACGGTGGCCTTGAATCTCTTGTAGCCCTTGTTGGAGATGAGCCAGCCGATCCGAGAATTCGCATGAGTACCGACGCCGGCCCCGTACTCCTTGCCGTCGATCTTGATGGGCCCCCCGCCAGCGTTGCGGCCAACGCGCGTCTGGCCCCACCCCTGGGTCGCGTTGTCCCACGGCTGCTTGGACAGGTGGAGCGTTCCGGCGGGGCCCTCCAGGCGAGGATCGATCCACGCAGCCCAATCGCACCCGTACCCGTCGCCACCATCCGTCACCACCAACCACAACGCCTCGATGCCGGACACGTCGACGTCCACCTCCTTGGTCCCGCCCTTCATGACGCCGCTGTTCCACATCAGCTCGCCACCTTCCAGACTGGTGGCGCCCAGCTCGCGCCCGATACGGAAGCGCTTCCAGCCGTGACGGTCCTTGTGCTCGACCCACCAGCGCGCGAGGGCTCGGATGTCGTCGGAACCGGCGAGGGCCAGGTTGACCATGGCGTCGGCCGCTTCCCGCGTGTCGATGAACGCGAGCCCGTCGACGGCCCGACGACGTGACGCGGGCTCAAGGGCCTTGTCCATCCCCTTGGTGGCGAGAAAGACCGCGGCCTTGGGAGGATGGAGCCTGAAGGCGAGATCCAACACCTGGCTATCCGTCAGTCCCCCCTCTCCATGCAACTTGGAGACGCGATCCCACAGGCCGGGCTCGATCCCGCGGGCCAGATCTCCCAGCGCCTCCAGGTACCACCGGTCACCAGGTGGCAGCCGCGTCGCCAACAGCATGGCGAGCGGTTCACGCGCAGCGGCCGGCTCCTTGCGCGCCGCCAGCGCGATCTCCCGAAGGACCGTCGCGGAGGTCTCACGATCGGGGTTCAACATGACCTGAATAACGTCCTTCAGGCGCGCGGCCGGCAGCGCACGAAAGACCACCTCGGCGAGCGCCAGGCTGCCCTTCGCATCACTCGCGGCCAGGAGCTTCACCAGATCCTCTTGCGACCCGGATTCCCCTTGCAGCAACCACAGGGCGTGGGCCATGTGCCGGCCATCGCCACGTTCCGTGGCCACCGTGAGCTCCGCGATCCGTTCCGCGGTGGATGCGCCCTTGGCGGCGACCCGTCCCTGCCAGCGGACACTCGCAGCGGGGCTGCGGAGCGCGGTGCGCCAGTCCTTCTTTGGGTCGACCATGCCCACCGCGGTCGGCGCGCCTTCGGGCGCGATCCGAACGATGCGGCCGTACGCCTCACGATCACCCGCGGCGTGGCCGCCCACTCCCGGGTCGTACCAGTCCGCCACGTACACCGCGCCGTCGGTGCCGACCGCGACGTCGGATGGCCGGAACCAGCGCTGGCGCTGTTGCGCATTCCGATCGAGACGAGCCCGGATGATGAAACCCGGCTCGAGGTCGAAGCCGGCGCCCTTGCGCACGGGGGTGTGGGCGTAGACGACGTTGCGACCGGCGTCACAGTTGAGGACGCGACCGATCCACGAGGCGGGCAGCAGGCCGCCCTCGTACACCGCGACGCCGGTCGGTCCACCGGCGCCGTTGATGCACCCCGCTGGTACGACGCCGGGATCGTCCTGATGCCAGTGGGCGGTGATCGTCTCCTGACCCGGACGCCGATCCGCCTGCCAGCTGCGCGTCCCGTCGTTCGAGAAGAACCCGTAGTTACCGCCGGGCATGACCCAGGTCGTGCGGCACGAGCGGTTGCCGTCGTCGTCGTTGTCCGATTGCCACAGGTTTCCGAACGAGTCGATAGCCACCTCGTAGTTGTTGCGGAAGTTGTGGGCAACGACCTCCAGGCCGGTGCCGTCGGGGTTGATGCGCAGGACCATGCCGCCGGTCCACAGGCGGCCGTCGTCGCTCACCAGCCCGGACCCGCTCCGACCGGACTTGGGCCCCCAGCCGCCGTAGATCGACCCGGACCGCAAGGTCCACCCGGCGGCGTCCTGCACGACGTGTGGCCCGGCGTTACCGACCGCGATGTAGAGCTTGCCGTCCGGCCCGGGGACCACCGAGTGGACCCCGTGGTCGTGGTCGTGCCCACCAAACCCGGTCAGGAAGACCTCCCGCTTGTCCGGGACATCGTCCCCATCAGTGTCGGTGTACTTGATGATGTCGGGCGAGCAGGAGACGAACACCTCGTTTCCGAGCACGCAGATGCCCAGCGGGGCCACCAGGCCCTTCTCCTGAACGAACACCTTGGAGCTATCGCACCGACCGTCACCGTCCGTGTCCTCGAGGATGACCACGCGGTCACCCTTCTCGTGGAACCGGCCGGGGTTTCGCGTGCCCCACTTGCGATAGTTCACCGCCTCGGTGACCCAGATCCGGCCCCGCGCGTCCACATCCATCGCCGTCGGGTTGAACAGGTGGGGCGACTCCGCCCACAGGGAGACCCGCAGGCCGTCCGGCACCTCGAAGTCGGCGGTCAGATCCTTGGGCTGCGCGAACGTGGAGACACAGACGACTGCGACGGCAATGAAGAAGCGCATGTGATGATCGTAGCGATCATCTGACCCGAGTGAAGGTACCGCCGGTCTCCGCCGCCAGGATCCGCATGAATCGAATGGCGTCGTGATTGGGGGTGTACTGGCCGACCGGTGGACCCGGCTCCGCGGGCATGGCCGCGATGGTGTGGATGCGGACGCCCCGCAGTCGATTCCAGTGGGCGACTCGCTCGATGATGTGCTCCTGAACCGTCGTCTTTCCGACCGTGGGGATGCCGTCGGTGACGAAGAAGATGGTGTCGATGTCGGGGAAGCGCTCGAACGCCTCCGCGAGGGCTCCATGGGAGTTTGTCTTGCCTGCGTGCCCGAGCCGTCGGACGTGAGCGGCGCCGGACTTGCGAACCTTCTCCGTGGCGCCCTGGAGGGTCTTTCGCCACGTCCCGATCGCCGTAGAGAACGTCATGATGTTGAAGCGGCTGCGATCGTCGAGCGCGTTGATGACGCGGACGAGCTCGCGCTTGGCGCCAGCTAGCCGCGAGATCGACTTGGTGTTCTGGTGCAGCGCGTAACCCATGCTCATGGACACATCGAGGATGAACAAGATGCGATCCGATTCCACCGGGACGTCGTAGTACCTGGGTCGCGCATAGCTCCCGTCGCCCACCCCGGGGGGCTTCTCCTCCGCGCCGAGCCAGTCCTTCCACGGCCCGTACTCCGGCGGCAGCGTCTCCCCCGTGAGTTCCTTCAGCGTCTCCGCGATGGCGATGCGGACACGCAACGGCTCCTTGTCGAGACGGCGGATGAGGGTCCCGGCGGTCTCCCTGTGGCCGCACGCCCGGTACGCGATGACGGCCTCCTCGCGGACGAGCGCGATGGCGTCCTCCAGCAGACGCCCGATGACAGGCTCGACGCCCGGGGTCCGACCGATCCGGGCACACGCGCGGGCCGCCGCGAGGCGCACGACCGGGCTCTCGTCACGCGCTGCGGCAAACAACGCGGGGACGGACGCCCCCTCGCCCGCGACCAGGGACAGGGCGCTCACGGCACGCGACCGGAGCTCCGGGTCATCGTCCCGCGTCCTCTCCAACAACCGCGGAAGGGACGCGAGCAGAACCGGACGCTGCGCAGCGCGCTTCATGCGAGCCAGCCCGCCGAGCGCGAGCCGGACGAGCGCATCATTATCCTCGTCGAGGAGCGAGGCCAGGTGCTCCGCGTGTGTCTTGCCGCGCAGCTCCCCGAGCGCCCGTTCCACCCAAAAGTCGAGCCCGCGAAGCTCCGGGCGACGACCCCGGGCCACCTTGATCAGGAACTCCGCCCAGGGCCGCTCCACGGCGAGCACGCCGATCAAGCCCACGGCCGCGACCCGCGACCGATAGACCTCGGGCTGGGGTGCCGGCGAGGTCACGACGGTCTCCAGAAATGCGCACGCGCGTTCGCGGACCGCGTCCGGAGCGTCGATCAACCCACGGAGCCGATGGAGCGCCCGCTCCGCCTCCGCCACGCCGACAATGTCGCGATGCGATCGCCATCCCTCGAAGCGCTTCATCGTGGCGTCGAGCAGGCCGTCCCCACCCTGTGCGCGGAGGGTAGAGACGAGGGCGATGACGACGAGGTATCGCATGGGAGCCTTCAGGTTAACCTCTCTCCCATGCGCACCGCTCTCACCCTCATGATCCTCATCGCCGGCCTCGCCGGCCAGGACCGGCCGAACGTCGTCATCCTCCTCGCCGACGACATGGGATCCGGCGACCCCCGCTGCAGCAACCCGGAGTCAAGGGTCCCGACACCGAACATAGACCGCATCGCACGGGAAGGGGTTCGGCTGACCGACGCCCACTCTCCCTCGAGCGTCTGCACCCCGACCCGTTACGGCGTCCTGACGGGTCGCTACTGCTGGCGCTCCCGTCGCAAGAGCGGCGTCGGCAACGGCTACTCCCCGGCGTTGATCGAGCCGGGCCGCCTCACCATCGCGTCGATCCTCAAGGCCAAGGGCTACCACACAGCATGCGTCGGCAAGTGGCACCTGGGATTCGGATCCAGGAAGCGCACGGACTACGACAAGCCGCTACGACCGGGCCCCCTCGAGGTCGGCTTCGACACGTTCTTCGGTATCCCCGCCTCCCTCGACATGGCCCCGTACTGCTTCGTCAAGGACCGCCGTCCGACGGCGCCCATCAACAAGGACATCGCGGGCAGCGGGCAAGTACGCAACGGCGGCGGCGGCTTCTGGCGCAAGGGCAAGGTCGCCGACGGATTCCGTCACGTCGACGTCCAGCCCACCCTCGTCACGCAGGCCGTCTCCTACATCGAGCAGCGCGCCAAGACCAAGCAGCCATTCTTCCTCTACCTCCCGTTCGCCGCGCCACACACGCCGTGGCTCCCGACCGAGCCCTACCAGGGCAAGGCCGAGGGGGCGGGCCCCTACGGCGACTTCACGCACATGGTCGACGCCGGCGTCGGCGCGGTCCTCGCCGCCCTCGACCGCACCGACACGGCGAAGAACACCTTGATCGTGTTCACATCGGACAATGGCGCGCACTGGACTCCGGGCGACAAGAAGAAGTATCCCCATCGCGCCAACGTCGGGCTCCGCGGACAGAAGGCCGACATCTGGGAAGGAGGACACCGCGTGCCGTTCGTCGCGCGCTTCCCGGGCCGCATCCCGGCTGGCCGGATCAGCCCCCAGATCACCTGCCTGACCGACCTGTTCGCCACGATCGCGGGCGTGGTCGGCGCCGAGCTGCCGGATGACGCCGCCGAGGACAGCTTCGACCTCTCCCCCGCCCTGTTCGGAGGTCCGGCAACGGGCCCCCAGCGCGCCAACGTCGTCCACCACAGCGTGTCGGGCAAGTTCGCCGTCCGCGTCGGCCGCTACAAGCTCATCCTCGGGCTCGGTTCAGGTGGCTTCAGCGCGCCGCGCAACCCCAAGCCGAAGGAGGGCGGCCCCAAGGTCCAGTTGTATGACCTCGTAGAGGACCCGACCGAGACGACCAACCTCTGGAAGACAAAGCCCGAGGTCGTCACCCGCCTGACCTCGGTCCTCGACACGCTGAAGAGCGCCGGCCGCAGCCGTTAAGCCGCGGCCGCGCTGCGAATCAGTTGACGACGAGCGTCAAGGATTCAACGGCCGCGGCGACGGCCGCGACGGCGTTCTTGCTTGCGCAGGATCCGATTGTCCGGATCTAACTCCCATGGCTGGCCCGCGAGCCGCACCGTCCCCTTGCCGTCCTTCATCGCGACAACCTGGATCTCCTTGCCGACCCGGACGGCTACGGGCATGGGAAACGCGCTGACGCCGGGGGCCTTCCACTCCAGGTGCAGCTGGCCGTCCTGCTCTTTGGCCAGCAGCTCGGGCACCTCCGCCTGACGAAGATACACCTCGAAGAACCAGCCGAGATCGGCGCCGTGATACTTCTCCGCGATGCCGCGGATCTCCTCGGTGTCCGAGAAGCGCACCTGGGTCCCGTCGGTGACCTTCTCCTTGGCCGGGTCGGGATACGCCATACGACGCAGAGCGATGAAGAACTTCTCGTCCCCCATCACCCATCGCAAGGTGTGCATCACCCACGAGCCCTTGTAGTACATGTCGTTGCCGCCGCCGCCACCGAAGTAGATCTCCTTGCTGCTCTGGACCTCACGGGGGGCGATGGCGCGGCGGTTGCCGTGGCGGCCCTTGCCCGCCATGGCGACCTTGTAAGCGCTCGCGCCACGTCGGCTCTCGACGTAAAGCGCCTGCATGTAGGTGCCGATGCCTTCGTGGATCCACATGTCCTTCCAGTCACGGCAGGTCACCAGGTTCGCCCACCACTCGTGGCACATCTCGTGGTGGTGAAGCCAGTCGTAGTCGAACTCCCGTCGCTGGGGATACTTGTTCCCGTACGCGATGATCGTCTGATGCTCCATCCCCAGGTGCGGGGTCTCGACGACGCCGTACTTCTCGTTGCGGAACGGATACGGACCGCACACCTCTTCCATGTGCTTCAGGTGGTCGAGGACCTCGGGGAAGAACTTCTCAGCCTTCGCCTTGTTCTCCGGGAGCGCCCAGAAATAGGCAGGGACCTTCTCCCCCGTGATGCTGGTGAAGGTGCGCTTGAGCTCGACGTACGGACCGATATTCAGGGCGACGCAGTAGTTGTTGATCGGGTTGACGACGCGCCAGTGAAAAGTACGCGTGCCATCGCCGTTGCCCTTGTTGGACACGAGCGACCCGTTCGACGCACACACGAGGTCGTCTGGGACGGTGATCTTGAGGTCCATGGCCTCCGGCTTGTCCGACGGATGATCCTTGCAAGGCCACCACAGATCCGCGCCCTCTCCCTGGCAGGACGTGGCGATCCACGGCTTTCCGCCCTTGGTCTTCGACCAGGTGAACCCACCGTCCCAGGGCGGTCGCGGCGCCACACGCGGCGCGCCGCCGTAGCTCACTCGGACCTCGACCTCGGACCCCGCGGGGACGGTCTGTGGTAACGAAGCCTTCACCAGTCCCCCCGCATGCTCAAACGGGAGGTCCTCGCCGTTGGAGGTGACGCCCTTGACCGATAACCGCCCGTCGAGATGGAGGATCACGTCCTTCACGGGGCGCAGAGCAGCGGCCCGCATGGTGCACGACCCGTTGATGGTGCNCGCCTCGGNGTCGACCGCGANCNCCAGGTCNTAGCGCCNCNCGTCAATGGCCGCCTGCTCGTCAATCAANCGGCCGCCTGACGCTGATTGCGCTGATACCGTCCCGGCGAGCAAAAAGAACAAGGCTGTGCGCANGAGATGTCGCATGGGATCAGCGTAGCAGGACACCACCGGCGAGGGGATCGGAGGGGTCCACGAAGAACTCGTGGCGGCCCGTGATGTGGGCCGTGCCCGAAACGTTCGGGATAATCGCGTCGCGCCCACCGACGGACGTCTCCTCGTGAACGCTGACATCGAAGCGGGTTCCGATGATGCTCTCGATGGTGATGGCGCCGGCGGCCATCTCGCCCTGTGCGTGGAGGATGGCCGCGCGCCCGCTGACGCCGGTGCCGGTGGGCGATCGGTCGACCTCGCCGTCAGCGAAGACGCAGACGTTGCGGCTGTGGACGTCGCCATCGCCGGGTTGGTGCAAGATCGTCCCGTAAAGGAAGTTGAGGTCCGGGTCCCCGTCCGGGTGGACGATCTCGTAGGAGGCCATCACGGCGCGCTTGATCCGCATGCTGACATCCACGATCCGAGAGAACGCGTCGGGGCCGATATCGACCCCGACCGACCGCGCGTCAACGTAAGCGTAGAACGCGCCGCCGTAGCCGATATCGCACGTCACACGGCCAATCCCGTCNACCTCNACNACGAGGTCCCGCTCCAGCAAGAAGCTCGGGACGTTCAGGAAAGAGACGGTCTCGACCGTGTCCCCTCCCCCGCGGTGCGCCGTCGCGGTCACCCGGCCCGCGGGGGTATCNATCCGGATCTCCGGCTCATCNCCCTCCGCGTCCAAGAGCCCGCAATCGAGCCCCACCTTGACGAGGCCGATGATGCCGTGGCCACACATGGTGCTGTACCCCGCGTTGTGCAGGAACAGCACCCCCACGTCGCCATCCGGCGTGACGGGTGGGACCAGCAGGCAGGCGTACATGTCAGCATGGCCACGTGGCTCCAGGATGATCACGCGACGCAGATGATCGTGGTGCACGCGGGCGTGCTCACGCATGGCGAGGATCGTNTCCCCGGGCATGTCCGGCCACCCTTCGGTCACCACCCGCAGCGGTTCACCCGCGGTGTGGGCATCGATGGACTTGATGCACAGCCAGTCTGTCGGCGCTTTCCACGTCATACGATCCACGCGCTCATCNACCGGGGTCCGTGAAACTGCGCAGGATCATAGCGGGAACGCCTCACCCCGGTCNCCGAGTCCCGTCNGCTGGATCACGGCCACCGAANCCAGCCATCAAGGCGCTCGTTCCATGGCGCGTCGGCGGGTTCTTGCGGCCATGGATCGGGCAACCGGGCGAGCTCGTTCCACGGCACCAGCCGATAGTCCGTACGCTCCAGCGGCCCCGACGCCTGAGACGGCATGCAGCGGCAGATGAGGGTGACCACATCGCCGGCGCCGCTCTCCAGNTANACCCACGGCCCCATGGGGACCGGACCATCCGTCAGCGCCCGNGCCACGACCACATCCGGCAACTCCTCCGGATCGCGCGCGAGCGCGTNACCGGNCNCCGGTTCACCATGCCGCCGCCGCGCTGCTTGCTCCAGCTTCTCGGAGACGTAGAGGACCCGCTGGCCCGTGGCGTCATGCAGCACCTCCCACACCATGGGGAGGCCGCTCCCGTCCACCGTGATCCGGACCCCCTGGCTCCGCCAGTCCGCATCCGTGTCCGTGCGATGCCACCAGTGGTAGTGATACTGATCGCGGTGCTTCCCTGAGATCAGCGCGCGCGTCCGTCCGTAGTAGATCACCGGAGCGGCGACGACCTCGAGCGCGCCATCGGCGCCGACAGCGCCCCATTCTCCGATCACCCTGTCCTTGACGAGGATCAGCGGCGCGAGGGACGAAGGCAGGTGCCNCTCCTGCAGNTTCCCGGGCATCAGCTGCGCAGCAGCGGCAAACCTCGTCACGGTCCGCTCCATAACCTTGGTCCGCGGATCCGAGGCGGCAGGNGAGGCAACGGAGACCGCAGGGTCCTCCTCGCGACACCCAATCAGGAGCGTGATGGCCAACGACCCTATGAGAACNANGCCCACTCTCGTATCNGNCACTGGGATCTCCAATCGCACCCAGTATAGGGTGGAACCGTGTGACGTCCCGGTGACGGGACCTGGCTGCAGAGACCGCGTAGGGTGGTAGGAACGGAGGACAATCCATGCACCGATGCCTCATCCTGATGATCTGCATCCTGCCCCTCGTCGCTCAAGAGCCCAAGAAACCGGACGAGAACGACACGCGATGGCACGCCTCCGTCCGCGACGTGGCCACCGGATACAAGGCGTGGATGCGGCTGGAGGATGAGATGCGCTGGGCTCCGTGGCTCTGCAGCCAGCCGATGCCTGCTCCAGCGCGATTCAGCCGCGCAAAAAAAGACACGCCGCACGCCCGCAAGCTGTACACCCTCTACGCCAAGGACCCGGTCGCCTACGGCGCAAAGAAGACCGGAATGGGGATCACGACGAATACGCCCCTCCGCAAAAAATTGGCGGCGTTCGACCAGGTCCTCGTCAAGGAAGCCTGGGTCCCGGAGCGGATGAAGCAAGCGCCGTCGGGACACCCCCTGAGTTGGTCGAGCAAGACCTTCGGCAAGAGTCGCCTGCGGCCGACCAAGCGCGGCGAGCACTGGTATCGCGCCGACAAACAGGCCGGCCTGTTCGTCATGATGCACCTGACCGGCAAGCCGACGGCGGCGACCGACGCCGGCTGGGTCTACGCCACGGTCACGAACGACGGCAAGATCACAGGCGCAGGTCGGATGCAATCCTGCATGAGCTGCCACACCAAACAGGCGGACCGCCTGTTTGGTCTGCCCAAGCCCGCGGCCAAGAAGTAGGTCGCGTTCGCCCGCGACCTAGGCGAAGACCTGGTGCATGGGCTCCGCTCCTTCGACCCCCACGAGACGTCGTTCGAGCCCGCCGTAGCGGAAGGCGAGCCTGTTGCAATCGAGGCCGAGGCAACGCAGGACCGTCGCGTGGAGGTTCTTGACGTGGAAGCGGTCCTCCACCGCGGCCGCCCCGAGCTCGTCGGTGCGACCGACGCTCATGCCGCCCTTTATGCCGCCCCCGGCCATCCAGAGCGTGAAGCCATAGCTGTTGTGGTCGCGGCCCGTCCCCTTGGCGTACTCGGCGGTCGGTTGGCGACCAAACTCACCCGTCCAGACGACCAGGGTTTCGTCCAGCAGCCCTGACCTCTTGAGGTCCTTCAGCAACCCGGCGATGGGCCGGTCCGTGTTCCCGGCGTGACGGTCGTGGTTGATCTTGAGGTCGCCGTGGGCGTCCCAGTTGTTGTCGTTGTGGTGGCCACCGGAGTAGACCTGCACGAAGCGGACACCGCGCTCGACCAGGCGGCGCGCGATGATGCACTTGCGCGCGAAGTCCTGTGTACGCGGCTGGTCGAGCCCGTAGAGCTGCTGAGTCCCCTCGTCCTCCCGCGAGACGTCGAGGGCCTCGGGGGCGTGGGCCTGCATGCGATACGCCAGCTCGTAGCTCGCGATGCGCGCCGCCAGCTCAGAGCTGTCCCGACGGGTCTTGAGGTGCTCCTCATTCTCCCGCTTCAACTGGTCCAGGATGCGCCGTTGAAGCGAGCGGGTCATCCCCTCAGGCGGGCTGAGGTCGAGGATCGGCTCGCCCTCCGAACGGACAACGACACCCTGGTATGACGCCGGCATGTAACCGGAAGACCAGTTCTTTGCTCCGGAGATCGGGCCCCCGGTCTTGTCGAGCATGATGACGTGCCCGGGGAGGTTGGGGTTCTCGCTACCGAGTCCGTAGTTGGCCCAGGCACCCATGCACGGGTGGCCGGAAAACAGGTTCCCCGAGTTCATCATGAACATGGCGGATCCGTGGATGGGCGACTCTGCGTACATGGAGTGCACGAACGCGATGTCGTCTACGCAGCCTCCCAGGTGCGGGAACAAATCAGAGACCCACTTCCCGGACTCGCCATACTGCTTGAACTTCCACTTCGGACCGACGATGCGCCCCTGGTTCTTCGAGCCGCCGCGGCCTCGGGTCTTCACCTTGATGGTCTTGCCGTCGAGCGGATACAGCTTCGGCTTGTAGTCGAAGGTATCGACCTGGCTCGGACCTCCGTACATGAACAGGAAGATGACCGACTTTGCCGTCGGCGCGAAATGCGGCATGCCGGTGGCGAGAGAACTGGTCAGCCCCGAGTCGCTACGCAGCGACGGGATCTCGTTGATGAGGCCGGCCAGCGGCAGGCCCGCCAGGGCCCCGCCTGCGCGGCGGATAAAGAAGCGTCTCGTGATGTCCGTCATCAGGGGTCCTCGTCAGTCAAGATACATGAACGCGTTGGCGTTCAGGCACACCAGGCAGAACATCTTCAGGGCGCCGTGATCATCGAGCGCGTGCTCGGAGCGAAGATCGGCCAGGAACTTCAGGTGCTCTCTCACGCGACGATCTCCCGGTTCGCGACCGGTCACCAGCGCCAACCCCCGTCGGACACGGGCGGCGTCGTCCCGCCCATGTTCAGCGGTCAGGCGNCGGGCGAACGCGTCCGCCATNAGGCCNNNGAACTCGCCGTTGAGCACGTGCAGCGCTTGCGTCGGCGTNGNCGTNTTGAAGCGNACGGGGCACGCNCGNTCCGTATCAGCCAGGTCGAAGTTGGAGAGGATCGGCGTCAGCAGTGATCGCTTCACCTTGATGTAGATGCTGCGGCGGTTTCGCTCTTCGTCCGAAGAATTTCCCCAGACCCCATTTGGCCGACTCGACGTCGCGAGGACCTCGGGCGGCATCCGCGAGTAGAACGACGGGCCAGCCATCTTCNGGTTGAGGACNCCGGCCACCCACANCATGGAGTCACGGAGCTCCTCCGCGGTCAGGCGCCGCCGATCAAAGCGCCAGAGGAACTGGTTCGCCGGGTCCTTCTCCAGCGCAGCGGCGTCGGCCTGACTCGACATGCGATAGGCGCTCGACAGCATGATCGTCCGGTGCAGCTTCTTCAGGCTCCACCCGTTGTCGACGAGCTCACACGCCAACCAGTCCAGGAGCCCTTGGTGCGTCGGACGCTCACCCAGCTCGCCAAAGTCTGAAGAGCTGGCGACGATCCCTCGACCAAAATGGTGCTGAAACAGGCGGTTGGCCGCGACCCGTGAGGTCACCGGGTTCTTGGGATTGGCGATCCACGCGGCGAGGGCGCGCCGACGACCGGACGACCGCTCACGCGGCTCTGGGGCGGGCGGCGGCGGCGCGGCGAGACACGACGGCACGCCCGGCTCGACGCGGTCGCCCTTCACGTGCGCGTTGCCACGGACGTGCACGTGCATCTCGGGAGCGCTCCGCCCGCGCTCCTGCACGGCCATGGCCATGGCCACCTCGGGCATGCGCCGACGACGCACCTCGTCACGCCGCTTGCGCAGCTCTTCGTATCGCTTCCAGTCAGCCTCTCCGAGGATGTCTTTCCCGTTCTTGCGCACCTCGCCCTCAAGGTCCTTGCGCACGCGCTGGGCCTTGCGAACCGAGAGATCACGCCGACCGAACGCCAGGTCCACCAATGGTCCGACGCCGAGATCCGAGCGATGCACTGGNGTGACGTGAACGAACTGTCCGCCGCCGGTCTGACGACAATGCACCGCCAGGATGTTGCCCTCAGGCCTCAGGGCCTCCCGCGCCGCGTCCGAGACCTCGAAGACGGCGTAGTCNCCCCTGTATCCGGGCTGGTTCATGGCCGGGACACCGTTGATCCAGACCTCNAGGTCCTCGTCGTGATGGGCCACCAGGATCAAACTCGCGGCGTCCGCGGGGTCCCAGTCGAATGTGGAGCGCAGCCANATGGTGCCGCTGTGCCACTCGGTCCCCACCACCGCGCCGGGCGTGCCAGGCGAACCGAACCCCGGTTTACCGGTCTTCCAGGANCNGACCGNAGCCTCCGNCTGCCACCCTTCGGGCGGNTCCTCGGTCACGTAGTGCCACGACGCAGCGGCGGCCGGCCCCCACCACGCCTCGAGGCCATGGCCCTNGGCGCGATTCCAGTAATCGACGCGGAACGGCCTGAGCCCCGCTTCCAGGTCGACCGTCACCCGCCATAGCCCATCGCTCCGCTTGGCGGTGCGGCCGATCACCTCTCTCCCGTCGATCACGAGGCGCGGGTGCATGCGCGTCTTGAAGCTGAACGTGTAGCGGCCGTCCCGCGGCACCCGCAGCTTCCCCTCATACACGACGCCGATGGACTCCTTGCGGGACGCGACNNCGAGGTCAAGCAGCCCGTTCGCAAGCTCCCCCTCCGTCTCGGCGCGCAGCATGTCGAAGTCCGGCATGGCCTCCCAGGTGTCGCGGTAGAACCGGTACTTCAGATCAACCAGGTCGCCCTTCCCGGCTGCCCCCGCCCGCTCCGCGAGGCGGCTGACATACTCTCCCTCGAGCCCCCGCATCTGCTCGATGACCTGAGCCTCGTCCTTCCGCTTTTGCTCCTCCGCATCAGCCCGAGCCCGCTCCTCCTCATCGCTGGCGATCGACGTGAGCACCCGATCGATGCTCATCTCCGTCATGCCGACGAAATAGGACATGAACCGGTAGTACTCNTCCTGGGAGATGGGATCGCCCTTGTGGTCGTGGCATCGAGCGCAGCCGATGGTCATCCCNAGGAACGCCTCCGACGACGTGACGACGATGTCGTCCANGACGTCGNAACGCGCCTGNAGGCGCCCCTGGCCCGGCTCGTCGTCCCACTGCATCAGCCGCAAGAACCCGGTGGCGACGATCGACTCCGGGGTGACCTCGTCGAGCTCGTCGCCGGCGAGCTGTTCGGTGATCATCCGGTCGTATGGCTTGTCCTTGTTGAACGCATCGATCACCCAGTCCCGGTAGCGCCAGGCGTGACGTTTATCCGAGTCACGTTCATAGCCGTTGGTTTCGCCGTACCGGACCAGGTCCAGCCAATGCCGCCCCCACTTCTCGCCATATTGGGGACGGGACAAGAGATCGTCGATGACCCGGGCGAAGGCGTCGGGGCCTTGATCCGCCAAGAACGCGGCGACCTCCGCCGCCGTGGGGGGCAGCCCGATCAGGTCATAGAACGCCCGACGGATCAGGGCGACCCTGTCCGCTGCGGGCGCCGGCGCGAGCCCCGCCGCCTCCAACTTCGCGAGNATGAAGAGGTCCATCCCGTTGGTCGCCCACTGTTTGTCGCTGACCTCNGGAGCCTCGGGGCGGGTCAGCTCCGCGTAGGACCACCCGGCCAGGCCGTCATCGCGGCCGAGCTTCTTCTTCTCCGGGGAGACCACCTCAGGAACCGGTTCGTCAGGCCAGGGCGTCCCCATCTCGACCCACCGCTGAAGCGCATCGAGCGCCGCCTGCGGGAGCTTGCCGCTGGGCGGCATGCGATGGTGATCGTCCTTGTACGACAACATCTGCAGCAACCGGCTGCGGGCTGGGTCAGCGGAGTCCACTGCCGCGCCCGACTGTCCACCCTCCATCAAGAACGAGCGGTGCGTCAGCCGCAACCCGCCCTTGAACGAGGCGCCGTTGCCGTGGCACTTCACGCAATGGGCCTGCAGCAGCGGACGGATCTCTCGCTTGAAGAAGGGGATGCCCTCCTGCGCTGCCACGGGCGCGATGCAAGTGAACTGGATGAGGAACAGCGGTAAGAGAAGTCTTGGGAATAGCATGGCGTGAATCGACGGCGCGTCGCGGTGATCGTACCAGCAAGGACACGCGGGCGGCACGCCGCGCGGGCCCGGGAATCGCACCAACCGACGGGTCTTGTTACCCGTCCGCGTCATCCTTCCAAGCTGGCGCATACCCGATGCCCAGGTTCATGATCCGGTACAAGAGATCCGCATACTCCAGTCCGGCTGAACGCGCCGACTCAGCGAAGTCCTCCTCCCGGCTCAAATCCGGATTCGCATTCGCCTCGAGCACCCAGACCTGGCCATTGGCGTCGAGGCGCAGGTCGATGCGAGCGTACCCGGACAGCCCAAGCGCCCGGTAGATGCGCTTGGCCAGGCGACAGATCCGGTTCTCGACGCCCTCCGGCAGGTCCTTCGCCAGCCCCGTGTTGACGCCGATCTTCTTTTGGTACGCGACGTTCCACTTCACCTGCGATGTGGCGATCGGGGCGGCACCCTTGGGCAGGTTATCGAAGGTCATCTCCCAGATGGGGAACACCTTCAGTCGCTGGTTCCCCATCACCGCAACGTATAGCTCGCGCCCTTCGATGTAGTGCTCGGCCAGCGCGTCGGTGCCGACCGTATCGTGGATAAAGGCGACGCGTTCACGCAACGCATTCTCCGTCTGCACGATCGAGGCTTGCGCGATGCCGATGGAAGCGTGCTCCGCCGCGGACTTGACGAACAGCGGGAAGACCAGTCGCTTGGGAACTCGAACCGCGCGGCCGCGCTTGAACGTCTGGAACGCAGGACTCGGGATGCGGTGGAAGCTCAGGATCTTCTTGCTCAGCACCTTGTCGCTGGACAGCAGCAGCCCCCGAGGATTGCACCCGGTATACGGGACGTGGCGCAGCTCGATCCAGCTCACCACGTGCGCGTCGTAGGCGGTGATCCCCTGGAAGTGTCCCAGCAGGTTGAAGACCACGTGGGGTTTGTGCTCGACGATCGCCTTGCGGATCGGCCCCAGTTCATCCTTGACGCCGAGACAGATGACGTCGTGACCCGCCCGCTTGAGCGCCGAGTGAACATCCCACTCGACCTGCCACTTGTAGATCTCCTCCTCCGGCACCCCTTCGATGGAATCGGGGGGCATCAGCTCTTCATGCATCACGAGGAGAACACGCCGTCGCTTCATCTCCTGTACTCCGAAAGGCCCGAGTGCAAGAAGCCCACCGTGATCGTGGTCAACAGGACCGCTACGTCGACACGCGCCTCGGCGGCCGGGCGCATGAGACGCAGGTCGAGTTTCCGACACCGACGCAGAATCTCGTTGAACAGCTGCTTGATGACGTACGGATGCTGCCCCGTCACCACGGAGACACGATGTCGCAGGTCGTTGTAATGGCGAACCAGGAAGATCGTCGCCCGTTCTCTTCGTGCATAGATGGGGTCACTGGAGAAGATCCGCTGGAGAGGCGCGTCATAAGCCGTCGAGTGGTCGTCGGCATACTGGCCCTGCTTCTTACGGTAGTACTCGCGCAGGGTCATGGTGAGCTTGTTCACGGGATCACGGTATGCGCGCGTACGCACCTTCGCGGGCTGGTCACCGATCTCGTGCATGAGCTCGTCGACGAACTCGAGTTTCTTCATGGCCGGCCAGCCGGCGTAGCGACGGCGCCAGTGACTGCGCGGCTGCAGCCACACCGAAAAGGTCTCGGCCCAGTCCTCTCCTGGATGACTCTGGGCGTACCAGTAGTCCAGGTTCAGGACATGGTGGCGGCTCGATGGCTGGGGCACGTACTCTTCCCGGTACGGCACCGAGAAGTGACCGAACACCTCACGCCACCGCTTCTTCCAATGCAGCCGATACGCGTTGTCGAGCGCATGCGCCGTCTCGTGACGCAGCAACTTCATGCACCACTCATGAGTGCCGCCCTCGACCTCGAGCATGTGGCGCCGCTCGAGCCGCGCGAGCCGAGGATGGGCGAGGAAGAACGGCAGGGCGAACCCGGTCAGCCGATCCGGTGTGAACCAATCCGTGGACAGCCAGGCATAAGGACGGAACCGGACCCCGGCGCGATCCAGCTCTTCGTGCAGACGCTCGACGCGTGTCTCGAGAGCGGTCCCGGCCAACCTCAACTCGAGGTCGCAGATCCGCTCATCGAGCAACTCGCCCTGCTTCAGGTCGATCCACCAGGGCTTGCGGCGTCGTCGCGCCATGCGACCCTCCTCGAGCGGATCCTATCACGGGCACTTGGCGCGACGCTGCTCGACTTCTCCCCACCATGTCGCCGACGCGGAAGCGGTCACGACGCGAGAGGCTGCGCGCGCCAAAAAAACCGGCGCGGCGCGACTCACCTCGCCGGTGGTCGAAGACTGACGCCGCCGTCGAGCGCGCAGCCCGCCCAAAGCGCGGTCACCAGCGTGAGCTGCGAGAAGACCCTCGGGCCGGCCGTGTCCCAGTGCCATGCCAGCCCGTGAGGTGTCGCGAGAAACACGACAAAGAACGCAAGCGAGGCACCGGAGGCCACGAGCGCAGGGAGCATCACGTGGGGATGCCGCAAGGAGGACGGCCGCAGGACCGACGCGCCGACCGCGAGCGGCAGCAGCAAGGCCGAAGCCGTGGGCGCCGAGAGGAAGTCGTCCCACAGATACGCCAACAGAACCCCGAGACGATCGGGTCCGACCTCGATCAGGCGAGTGAACAGCCCCGACGCTGCGATGTCGTTCGACAGACCGCACGCCGCGTTCCACGCCCAAATACCGGCCAGCAAGGCACCGGCGAGGAGATAGCCCGACAACACGTTGCGTGCGCACCACGGGTCGCGCGGCCGTGCCATGACTCGCGTGAGCGCCAGCGAAACCGCCAGCACCGCGGCCAAGGCAGCGCCCTCGTGCTTGGCGCAGACCATCAACGCGAGCCCGAGAGGAAGCGTGGGACCGCTCATGGACATGAGCGCACCGAGCGCCACCAACCGGTCGGCGGACGCCGTCGGCGACCCGTACCAAACGGTCAAGAACGGGCCGACCGCGACGAGGACTCCGAGCCACCCCCGTGTCCGCATACGCAGCAGCCCTACCAGGAACAGCAGCGACGCCAGATCGAAGAGCAAGATCGGCAACCGCGTACGATTTCCCAGGTCTCCCCCAGCCCCGAGCATCGCCCACAGCTGGAGCAGCGAATTGAGCGGCGGGTAGTCCCCGTGCCCCACCTGCTGCGCCTCGACATCGAGGGCTGCCTGGTAGCCATCACCGAACCCGCCGGCTTGCCGGGCGGCGACGGCACGCGCGGCCCAGATGCGGTCCTCGTCACCAGTCAGCGGATAGTCCGAACTGTAGAGCCAGCCGCTCAACAACCATGCCCCGAGGACGACGACGAGCGCGGCGCGCACCGGGTCGGTTCGATCAACCGTCACCCGCGGCAACCGCGCCCGCCACGCCGGGCGGAGCACGACCGAGACACCAAGCACGACGGACAACAGGCCCACCACCACGCGCGCGCCGACGAGGCACTCGGCGAAGCCCGCGACGAGCACCACGGCGGCCACCGCGAAGGCGCCGACCACCCACGCGATGGCGGGGCCCCGCAACCCGAGCGCCCGGAGATCCCACCCGCACACGACACACAGCCCCAGGCCTACGACGAAGATCTGCGCGCAGCTCAGGATCACGTGCGCCATCAGCCGTCCCAGTCCACGCCGAACCCGGTCACCCTTCGAAGCCGCGACCACGGGATCACCCGGCGGCCCCGGACACGGCTCGTCATGTCGTTGGGGCAGATGATGTAGGTCGGCGGGAGCGTTTCCATGCCGGGCAACTGCAGCGTATCCAGCGCGACCGGCAGCTCACCGTAGAAAAAGTCCGTCCGCTGCCGACCGATCCAGCGCTCGCACAACCCCGCGATGTGCGCACTGAACGGCTCGCAGGCGGCAGGCAGGAGGAACACCACCCAGGCACCTTCCGGCAGCTCGGAGGCCAGAGCCCCCGCATCTCCTAACGCCAGGATCACCTCCGGATCGAGCGCGTCGGCGGGATCGCCACGCACGCGCAACGAGGGCGCGTTCACCACCAGGACCACCAGCCACGCCAACACCAGCAGGGAGCGGAAGCGGACCAGCATCACGCCCCGCCGACGCCCTTCGAACGCAGCTCAGCGACGACGTCGTCGATGATCTGTTCCAGCGAGGTCCGCGGACGAAACCCGGTCACCCGCTCGAGCTTGGCCAGGTCGGGGACGCGACGCGGCATGTCCTCAAAGCCCTCCGCGTAGGCCTGCTCATAGGGCACCCGCACGATCTCCGAGCTGCTGCCTGTCCGTTCCTTGACGAGCTCAGCGAGCTGGTTGATGGTGACCTCACGGTCGGAGCCGACGTTGAACACATGGCCGACGGCCACCTCGCTTCCAAGCAGCCGCAAGCTCGCCTCTACCGCGTCCTGCACGTGGCCGAAGCAACGGGTCTGCTCGCCATCCCCATACACGGTAATCGGCTTCCCGAGGAGCGCCTGGGTAACGAAATTGGGGACGACCATGCCGTAACGGCCGACCTGCCTCGGCCCCACCGTATTGAAGAACCGGACGCACACCACGGGCACACCCTTCTCGCGGTGATAGGCGAACGCCAGCCACTCGTCGAGCGCCTTCGAGCATGCGTACGACCATCGCGAACGCGTGGTCGGCCCCAGATGCAGGTCATCGTCCTCGGCGAACGGGACACTGGCGCTCTTGCCATAGACCTCCGAGGTCGACGCGACGAGGACTGGCCGACGCTGCTTTGAGGCGGCCTTGAGCACGTTCTCCGTGGCGCCCACGTTGGTCTCGATGGTGTGGGTCGGCCGCTCCACGATGAGACGGACCCCCACGGCCGCGGCGAGGTGGACGGCGCAGTCCACGGAGTCCATCAACTCAGCGACAAGCGGCTCGTCAAGCGCCGAGCCGATGTGATGGCGAAACCCGTCGGCGCCGACGAGGTGCTGGACATTCTCCATGCTCCCGGTCGAGAGATCGTCGAGCACGACGACCTCGTCGCCGCGCGCGAGCAGCCGCTCCGAGAGGTGCGAGCCGATGAAGCCAGCACCGCCCGTGACCAGGACCCTCATGTGGCGAGGACCTCCATGACGTCTTGCGCCCCCTTTCGTTCAGCCGCGCCCCTGACAAGCTGCGGGTAGCGGGAGATCGGGGTCTCCTCGAGCCACGGCCCCTCGCCGGCTGCCTGCCCGGCCTCCGCCCTGCGATGTCGACGCTCCCCATCGTCCTGCATGCAACGCATCGCGTCCACTAACTCCTGTTCTGGATCGAAGAGCACGCCATGTACGGCATCCAGGTCCGAGCGGTGGCCGTTACCCCGACCTCCATGCATGGCGGGCGAGGCTACCGGTTTTCCAGGAGCTTGACTCGTTCGTCCACGAACCTGGCGAGGGGCTCCGCTTTGAGGAGCGCGCCGCCTCTTCTTGGGGCTGACTCGCGCCTTTTGCTCCGCCGTCATACAGGCATACTAACGCGGCGTCCTCACCCCCTCTCAGCAGGAGGCCGGCTCCGGCGCTACCCAGACTATGCCACGCTCCAATCGCACCCTCTTCACCCTCTTCGCCGGGTCCGGGTTCGCCGCGCTGGTGTACCAAGTGGTCTGGCAGCGCTCCCTGTTTGCCATCTACGGCATCAACATCGAAGCGGTGACCGTCGTCGTGACCGCGTTCATGCTCGGACTCGGTCTCGGCAGCCTGGCCGGCGGCGCCCTGTCAAAGGACCCCACCCGGCCGGCGCTGCGAACATTCGCAGGGATCGAGATCGCCATCGGCGTGTTCGGGTTCTGCTCCCTGGCCCTGTTCCACACCGTCGGCGACGCGACGCTTCAACTGTCCATGGTCGGCACCGCCTGCGTCACGTTTTTGCTCGTGCTCGTACCCACCCTGCTCATGGGTGCGACCCTGCCGTTGCTCGTCGCGTACAGAGTGCGACGGTCCAAGAACGTCGGCATGTCCGTCGGCGCGCTGTATTGCATCAACACCCTCGGATCGGCGCTGGCTTGCTTCGCGACGGTCCTGTGGATGCTGCCCGCGCTGGGGCAAAGCGGCTCGGTCGTGCTCGCCGGTCTCCTCAACGTCAGCGTCGGGATCGGCGCCCTGCTCTTGCACCACACGGAGGTGACGACGTGAGCGGCGCCCGCCCACTCATCATCGCTGGGGCAGCCGGCTTCATCGCCTTGTCATACGAGATCCTGTGGTACCGGTCCTTCTCGTTCGTGACGGGCAGCATGGCGAACGTATTCGGGTTGCTGCTCGGCTTCTACCTGCTCGGGATCGCCGGCGGATCGATCTGGGCACGACGGATCTGCAGCCGCAGCGCTGCGACCGACACCGGCGATCAGCTGACGAGGATCGGCAGGATCATCCTGCTGGCGAACATCGTCAGCTTCCTCGTCATACCCCTTGAGGCCTGGCTCGCGACCACCAGCATCGGCTGGTGGTCGGCGTCGTTGCTCGTCATGCTCGGCGCGGGGCTCATGGGCGCGACCTTGCCGCTGCTCGCCCACTTCGCCATCCCGCCGGACGACAGGAGCGGCGCCCGCCTGTCACACCTCTACCTCGCCAACATCATCGGCTCCGCTCTCGGCAGCCTGGCTACCGGGTTCCTGCTGCTGGACCTCGTGACGATCGAGGTGTGCGGCCAGATCCTCCTCGGACTCGGCGCCTTGCTCGGCATGCTGCTGAGCAAGCGGCTCATCCTCGCGCCCATCGTGACGGCGGCTCTGATCCTCCTCGCGCCGTGGCTCCATGTCGAGCTGTGGGAGCGGCTGATGTTCAAAGACGAGTGGGAAGCGGGGGCGCCCTTCGAACACGTCATCGAGAACCGGCACGGCGTGATCTGCGTGACCGGCGATGGCACCGTCTACGGCGGGGGAATGTACGACGGGAAGATCAACGTCGACCTCACCACCGATCGCAACGGCATCGTGCGGCCGTGGTCGCTCCTCGGCGCGGACCGCGAATATCGCCGCGTGTTGGTCGTCGGTCTCTCAATGGGCTCTTGGGCGCAAGTCATCACCCACTTCCCGGGACTCGAGAAGCTCACGGTCGTCGAGATCAACGGTGGCTACCTGGACCTCATCCCCGCGTTCCCGGAGGTCGCGAGCCTCCTCGACGACGACCGCGTCGAGATCGTGGTCGATGACGGACGTCGCTGGCTCAACCGTCACCCTGACGTGCGGTTCGACGCCATCGTCCAAAACACCACCTATCACTGGCGCGCCCACATGACGAACCTCCTCTCCCGGGAGTACCTGGAGCTCTGCCGCTCACGGCTCACCGACGACGGGGTCATGCTGTTCAATACGACCTGGTCGGAGGACGCCATGCTCACGGCCATGACCGTGTTTCCACACGGCATGCGTGTGTCCAACAACATGATGGTGAGCAACGCTCCCCTGAGCTTCTCCAAGGAGCGGTGGCGGCAGCGGCTACTGGAGGTCCGCCTCTACGGGCGCCCCATGTTCGACCTCTCGAAGCCGGCCCACCAGGAGGCGATGGACGCGTTGATGACGCTCGCGGATTCGGTGAACGCCCCGCCGGATCGCTCCAGCTTCGAGTTCAGGAAGGACCTCCTCCCGCGCGTGAAGGCCATGGGCGCCGGCCTCATCACCGACGACAACATGCGCTGCGAATGGAACTGATCAGTTCCGGAAGGCGCGGTGGCAAGCGTCGCAGGATTGCTTGATGCTCCGCAGCCCAGCGGAGGCATCCACGGCGGCCTCTGCGTCGCCCAGCTTGACCTTCTCGAGGAGGTCCTCGAGACCGCGGACCTGCTCGGCGACGTCGGTCATGCCCTGACGCAGCCCCGCGGTCTCGCCGCCACATGCGTCTACCGTCGCGCGGTCGAGCAGTTCGGCCAGGCGGCCGGCCTCGTGCGCCGGGTCCAGATCCGGATGCTCCGGGTCCACCTTCCAACCGCGCTTGTCGAGCATGCGCAGGTGATCGTAGATGCGCGTGCTCTCGATCATCGCGAGACGCAGGCCATCGAAGCGCACCTGGGGCGGGAAATCCCACGCCAGCGACGCTGACATCCCCCGGGTAGGCAGGGCCCGCGACGCGACGACCTCGTAGAGGCCTTCGTACTTACCGGACGTCCCACACCACTGGCGCATCTCCGCCAGCGCCCGATCCCGCGACACGCCGTCGATCAACACGCGACCCACGGCAGCAGCGGCGGGACCGCGATGGCGACCGTGGAAACAGTGAACGTAGAAGGGCGCATCCAGTTCATGAAAGGTCTTGGCGATCCGAAGGAGCTCGTCCTCCGTGATCCCGCGATACTGAATCGGCACGTGCACGTAGCGCATGCCGTAGCGCTTCGCGGTCGCCACGTTCGGCGCCTTACCGTCCACCGACAGGACCGTCTTGATCCCGAGAGCGGCCATTCGCTTGAACCCGGCCTCGCCCTCCGGTTCGCTGCCGGAGATGATCCGCGGACTCAGCCGATGAACGTTCACCAGCCCAGGACCGTCCTCCCCTGAGACCACGGGCGCGGGGAGTTGAACCCGCATGGCACGGTCGTACGCGGTCTCGAGCGGCGCCACTCCAACCGCCTGGGCGCTGACGCGAGCCGAATCGGACGGCTGCTGGCAACCCGTGAGGGCGAAGGCGCTGGCGAGAATAAGGAGGAAAGTGCGCATGATGGGTGATCCCGACGCACCCCTTAGCGCAAGCAACGGGCCCTTCCGGCCCGCCTATCCATAAGCCACATTCACAAAGCACCTTACGATCAATCGCCACGACGTGACTGGATCACGACCTCCGTGTGCACGTTCCGCGCTGGTAACGCTCGTCAGGATCCTGACACAGGCTCGGGCAGGGATCGCCGACGACCGGTCCCGCTGGATTGAACACACCGGGAGGCCGCGCTCCGATCCAGGCGGTCCGTCAAGCGTCCAGTCCGCCCCGTTTGCCAGCCCGCCCAAACCCCTGGTAAATTGAGGTGTGGATCTGATGCCGCCCCGGNCNCNGTCNNGCTATGCGTTTCATTACAACAACTTACGTNNNCTGCCTGNTNNTNNCGGNNNCTGTCCACGGTCANCCGCCNAANCCGGNTCCNGANCCGCCGACNCTNACNGAGCTCCAGACCAANATCGACGACGCNATCCACCGCGGCGTCGACGCGATCCTGCGNACNCANCAGNCGGACGGNNCNTGGNCNGACAANCAGTANGCNTACCCNGTCGGCCCGACNGCCCTNTGNACNTACGCGNTGCTCAAGTGNGGNNTGAANNCNNNNCATCCNGCNGTCNANCGNGCGCTCCGATTCCTNGAAGGCAACCTCTCNAACAAGACGTACGGCGCGGCNTGNCAGCTGATGGCGTTCGAAGCGACGAAGGACAAGCGATACAAGCCGTTGATGAAGGAGCTGCTGCACCGGCTCCTGGAGTGGCAGCGAGGCGGCTGGGGTTACCCCCACGGCACGGTGGATCTTTCGAACACCCAGTACGGCGCGCTCGGACTGCGCGCCGCGCGCATCGCCGGGATCAAGGTCCCCCGTCGCGCCCTCATCAAGCTGATCGAGCACACCTTCCACCATCAGCAAGAACCGGAGCTGAAGGAGATCCCCCCCGACCCCGTCCAGGAACCGGGGTACGCACGCTCGGGCGGCCCCGGCAAGGTCGCAGGATTCGGCTACCGCGGCCTGAAGACGGATCGTGCCAGCCAAAAGGCCACGGGCTCCATGACGACCGCTGGCCTCGGCATCCTGCTGATCGGCCAGGAGCTCCTCGACGACAAGATGGCGCGGTCGCTGCGCAAGAAATTCGACCGGTCCATGGAGCAGGGGCTCAACTGGATGCGCGTCAACTGGGCGGTCAACCGGAATCCGGGCGGCAGCTGGCATCTCTACTACCTCTACGGGCTGGAGCGTGTCGGTGACCTCATGCGTCGAGAGGTCATGGCCGGCCGCCTGTGGTACCGCGAGGGAGCGGCCCACCTGTTGAAGAAGCAGACCAAGGACGGCAAGTGGGGCGGCAACCCGCAGACGTCGTTCGCGCTGCTGTTCCTCAAGCGCGCGACCTGGCTCGGGGCCGTTACCGGCGCGGGGGGAACCGACCGCAACCAGCGCGTCTACCTGGCGGCGAGCGACGCGGCCGAGGTGGAGTTGCGCGCCGCCGGGAATCCCAAGCTGTCCATGTGGATCGCCGGCTTCAACCAAAAGAAGCTCGCGAAGCGCTTCCCGAAGGCCAAGGGGAAAGGGAAAGAGAAGCGCGAGATGCGCGTGGCGCAGGTCGACTACCTGCTCGACGGCAAGGTCATCCACTCGGTCAAGGGTGACGTCAAGGCGGTCTGGGACGGGGAGCCGTTCAGCCACCGCCACATCTTCCAGCGCTGCGGCCGCTACAACATCGCNGCCCGCGTCCACATCAGGAACCCGGACGCNNNGCTCGCCGGTGAGGCCGACACGGTGCTGCTTGAATCGCCCCTCCTCATCGTCGAGGTCCTTGACCTACCCAATCCGGACGCTGATGCCCTGGGCGAGTCCCTTCAGAAGAACAAGCTCAGCAGGGTCGAAGGGCGAGTCACGGCCTCCTCGATCCAGAACGGATGGCCGCGCGGCAGCCCGTGGATCAGCGACGGACGCCTCGTCACATCCTGGCTCTGCAAGGCGAACGACAAGAACCCGTGGATCAAGATCGTGGCCAAGCACTCGGTGAAGTGCGAGGAGATCGTCCTCTGGCCGAACCAGGTCCACCACAAGATCAAGAAGATCGAGGTGGTCCTCAACGGGGGCGGCAGGCCGAAGATCATCGACGTCACCGATCCGCGAGCACCGATCCACATTCCGTTCAAGCGGCGCATCAATCTCACTGAGCTCGAGATCAAGATCACCGAGACCGACCCGAAGTTTGGGAACCGGCACGTGGGCTTCGCCGAGGTGATCGTCCGCTAGGTCTGGTACAAACGCGACATGGTCAAACGACGCGTCGCCCCCATGCTCTTGGCCGCCGCCCTGGCCGCCCTCGTATCAGCCCAGGATCGCAGAGCACCGAACATCGTGCTGATCGTCGCCGACGATCTCGGATACGGAGACCTGGGCTGCTATGGGCAGAAGGTCCTGCGGACGCCCCACATCGACCGGCTCGCGAAGGAGGGGCTCCGGTTCACCGACTTCTACGCCGGGTCNACNGTGTGCGCNCCNTCCCGCTGCGTCCTGATGACCGGCTTGCACACGGGGCACTGCCTCATCCGCGGCAATGGCAAGCAGAACCTGCGCCCCGATGACGTGACCATCGCCGAGGTCCTCAAGGGGGCGGGATACAGGACGGGCTGCTTCGGCAAGTGGGGCATCGGGCACGAGGAGTCAGACGGCCTGCCGACGCGCCAGGGTTTCGACGCGTTCTTCGGTTACCTCGATCAGCATCAGGCACACAACTACTACCCCACGTTCCTCATACGGAACGGCAAACGCGTCAGCCTCCCCAACGTCGTCCCGAAGGAGGGCAAGTGGGGCCAAGGGGTCGCCAGTAAGCGGGTCGCGTACTCCCATGATCTGATCGTCGAGGAGGCCCTGTCGTTCATCGACGCGAACAAGGACGATCCGTTCTTCCTCTGCCTTCCTGTCACCATCCCTCACGCGAACAACGAAGCGGGCAAGCGAGGCATGGAGGTCCCCGAGCTCGGCCCCTTCGCCGATGCGCCGTGGCCTGATCCCGAGAAGGGCTTCGCCGCCATGGTGGCGCGGCTCGACCGTGACGTCGGTCGAGTCCGAGCGCGCATCGAGAAACATGGCCTGGCCAAGCGCACGCTGATCCTGTTCACCTCGGACAACGGGCCCCACTCCGAAGGCGGGCACAGGAGCGGCTACTTCAACTCCAACGGCCCCTTACGGGGACAGAAGCGAGACCTCCTGGAGGGGGGCATTCGCGTCCCGCTGATCGCGTGGTGGCCCGGCAAGACTGCGGGGATGACATCCCACGTCGCCGACTTCACGGACCTGATGCCCACCCTCGCCGACCTCGGCGGCGCGAGCTCGCATCTGCCGAAACAGCATGACGGGGTCTCGTTCGCCCCCACGCTCCTGGGGACTCCTGAGGATCAGAAGACCAGGAGCCACCTGTACTGGGCGTTCTACGAACGGGGCGGCGCCCAGGCGATCCGCAAGGGCCGATGGAAGGCGATTCAGCAACCGATGAAGTCGTCCGTCCGCCTCTACGACCTGTCGACTGACCTCGAAGAGAAGACAGACCTCGCGGGGGCGCAACCGGAACTCCTGGCGGAGCTCACGACGCTGATGAACTCCTCCTACACCCCCTCGCCACGCTGGCGGTTCAAGTAGTCGGTCACTTGCCCCAGAGGCGTTTGAGTAGGTCGTGGGTCTCCGGGTCCGCGACCTTCAACTCTCCCTTCACGAACGGCCAGTAATCATTGACGCCGAGGTAGGCCTCGGTCATCTCGGCGAAGAACTCCTTCTGGTTGTTCAACGCGTAGTGGCGCCGGGTGCGACCGCCGATGTGGCGGACGGTGTCGTACTGGCCGGACGCCTTGGCCCGCTTCCAGGCCGCGGTGATGTCCCCTCGCTCGAACCCCAGGACACGATCGTGGTACGCGTGGGCGAGCTCGTGAAGGATGACGTAAGGCTGGGTGTTCGCTCGAACGAGATTGACGAAGTCGGCGGCGCGGGGGATGTGCACGGACTTCGCCATGCGCACGGAGTGCCCGTTGCCGCGGAGCCAGCCGGCGGACGGGTGGTAGCACATGCGCTCCACCGCGTGCTGACGGTCGATCCAGATGGGGACCTCCCGTAACTGCTCGAGCTTGTCCGCGGGGACGACCAGCGCGACCTCCGCCAGCTTGGTCCGCAGGACATGAAGGGCGGGGTCGGCGAGCAGCGCTTTGTCCACATACACCGTCCAACCCTCGATCATCCGCGTGGCGTGTCCCCCTGCGTCCCCCGGCAGCGGCCACGGGGCGGCGCCGTACTCCTGACGTGCCTGGCGCAACCGCCCCTGCATCTCGGTCAGGACGTCGGCGTAAGCGGCGTGTGCGTGCACGGAGCGCAGCTCGTGCGGGTCGGTCTCGAGATCGAACAGCTGCCACTCTTTTGTCCCCGGCAGGTACATCAGCTTGTGCCGGCGGGTCCGTACGCCCTCCTGACGGGGGACCGCGTGCTCGCCCTCTTCGTAGTACGCGTACCAGACCTGGTCACGCCACGGCGTGGGACGCCCCGCGAGCAGCGGAACCATGCTGCGCCCGTGCATCTCCTTCGGGATCTCGACGCCGGCGGCCTCGAGGAAGGTCGGCGCATAGTCGATGTTCTGCACCATCCCCTCGACCCGAGTCCCGGGCCGGATCCGCCCCGGCCACCGCACCAGCAGCGGCATCCGCAGAGACTCCTCGAACATCCACCGCTTGTCGTACCAGCCGTGCTCCCCCAGGTAGAACCCCTGGTCGGAGGCATAGACGAAGATGGTGTCGTCCTTCAGCCCCTTGGCGTCGACCCAATCCAACAACCGCCCGACGTTCTCGTCGACCGCTGCCACCGTGCTGAGGTAGTCCTTGATGTAGCGCTGGTACTTCCACCGAAGGAGCGCGTCCCCCACCGGCGGGTTAGCGAGAAACGCGGCGTTCTCCTTCGCGTACGCCGCGCTCCACCGCTGCCGCTGCTCCGGCGTCATGCGCCGTGTCTCGGGGCTCTTGAGGTGCCGGTCGAACGGATCGGGCATCCCCGAGTCCGGGATCTTCAGGTCGTAGTCCCAGTAGAAGTAGTCCCGAATCGACATCTCGTTCTTCGCCAGCAACGCTGAGCGGCCGGACCAGTCGTCCCGCAAGGTGGCGGGCTCCGGGATGTCCTTGCCGTCGAACATGCCCAGATGTCGCAACGCCGGCGCCCACGTACGGTGCGGCGCCTTGTGCTGGCACATGAGCACGAACGGCTTGTCCGGGTCGCGCTTCTCGAGCCACTCGATGGCGAGATCGGTGGTGAGGTCCGTGGCGTACCCTGTACGGCGCTTCGAGCCATCCTTGGTTCGGAAATCCGGGTTGTAGTAGTTCCCCTGGCCCCGCAAGACCTCCCAGTAATCGAAACCCTGTGGGTCCTCACGGAGGTGCCACTTGCCAATCAACGCCGTCTGATAGCCGGCGGCGCGCAAGAGCTTCGGGAACGTGACCTGATCCGGATCGAAGCGATCCATGTTGGTGCGCTTGCCGTTGGCGTGGCTGTGCTTGCCTGTCAAGACGGTCGCCCGGCTCGGCGCGCAGATGGAGTTGCCGCAGAAGCTGTTGAGGAGGATCGCCCCTTGAGCCGCGAGCTGGTCGATCCGGGGGGTGCGGTTGATCCGAGACCCATAAGCACCGATGGACTGAACCGCGTGATCGTCTGAGAAGACGAAGACGATGTTGGGACGACGCTGCCCCGGCAGCGCGGAGACGACCAGGACGACGCACGTGAGGACGGAGGCAAAACGCATGGTGCCCATCCTACTGAGCCCGGTACAAGCGCGCGTAGGTGCCCTCGTTAGCGATCAGGGAGGCGTGCGTCCCCTGCTCGACGATGCGCCCTTCGTCGATGACGAGGATGAGGTCCGTATCCACGATGGTGGAGAGGCGATGCGCGATGATAAGGGTCGTCTTCCCCCGCAGCAGGTTCTTGAGCGCGATCTGAACGGCGCGCTCCGACTCGGCGTCCAGGCTGCTCGTCGCCTCATCCAGCAGCAAGAAAGACGCGTCCTTCAAGATCGCCCGCGCGATGGTCAGCCGCTGTAACTGACCGCCCGAGAACGACTCTCCGCGCTCGCCGACGACGGTGTCGTAACCATCCGCCAGCGCTGTGATCACGTCATGGACTTGGGCTGCCCGAGCGGCCGCCTCGATCTGATCCGTCGTCGCATCCGGACGGCCGTACGCGATGTTCTCACGCACCGTTGCGTTGAAGACGAACGGTTGCTGGCCGACGATCGCGACCTGATCGAGCAGGCTGCCGGTGCGCACGTCGCCGATGGAGACACCGTCGACCAGCACCCGCCCTGAGTCGACGGTCTGGAAGCGGAGGATGAGGTCCGCGATGGTGGACTTGCCGGCCCCGGAGGGACCGACGAGCGCGACGGTCTTGCCCGCGGGGATCTCGAACGAGACGTCGGTCAGGACCTGCGCCTCCTCACCTCCCTCACCCCCATAGGAGAAGCAGACCTGGTCGAACACAATGGAGCGTCGGACCGGCCCGATCTCCACGTCACCTGAGGGTTGCTCTGATCCTTCGTCCGCGTCGAGGACCTCGAAGACCCGGGCCGCGGCCCCCATGGAATCTTGCCAGTCGTTGTAGCCCTTGGTGATGTGCCGCAGCGGGCGGTACATGGTGGCGAGCGCAACGAGGAAGGCGCCGAACTGCTCGCTGTCGAGCCCCCACTCTCCGGTGATGACGAGGTAGCCGCCCATGGCGAGGGCGATCGCGAGGCTGACCACGGACATCAACACCATCAACCCACGGCTCGCCGCCTTGGCGCGCACCTTCTTGACCTGACGCTTGAGCCAGGTGTCGTTGACCGCCCGATAGCGCGCGCGTTCGTGCACCTCCGCCCCGAACGCCTTGACCACACGCAGCCCCGAGAGCGTCTGGTTCACGGCCTCGGAGGCCTCCCCGAGCGACATCATGCTCCTGCCGCTGTGGCGGTTGACCTTGCGCCCCAGGGCCATCATGGGCACGGCGATGATCGGCAGAACGATGGTGGACGCGAGCGCTAAACGCCAGTTCAGAACGAAGGCCGCGGTCGCGGCAAATGCGAGGATCAGGGGCTGGAGCGTCAGGCTGGTCAAGGCCGCCACGATCCCTGGGTGGGTGTGTCCCACATCGGTCGCGAAGCGGGCGAGAATGTCCCCCGCCCGACGTTTGGAGAACCAGCTGACCTCCCGCGTGAGGATCCGGTCCATGAGGGCGCACCGCAGGTCCCTGACCACCAGCCCGGCGATGTACCTGCCGAAGAAGACGCTCCCGAAGGTCGCCGCGGCGCTGAATATTCCCACCGCGAGGAGCATGGCCACGATCAGCCCGAGCGCGGCGAGACGGCGATCCTCTCCCCCGAAGCCGACAGTCTCGGCGCACCAGAGGCCGGCGTCACCGAACCAGGCCGTGAGGGCCGACTCCTCACCCGCCCCTTCCTCCACGAAGACGACCCCCACCGCGGCCTTCGCCAGGGCAATCGGGGCTGTCTCAGCCACGGCTGCGAGCAACATGGCCACCACCGCGGCGACGATGACCCACCGGTGCTGGGCGGCCCTCCCGAGGAGGCGAATGGTCATGCTGAGCGGTCTTCGGCGACTCATGCTTTGCGCCCGGTGGTTGTCAACGCCGCCGAATCCTGTTTGATTGCTCGGCGTTCGCATGCACGTCTGCGCCCTCATTTCCCACGCTTCGCCGGTCCGCGTCTGGGGTCTCACCCCGACGGAGCGCATCTCCCGATTCCTGGACCGCCGGGGCATCCCAACGGTCACCGGTCTCGCGGAAGCTGACGGTGCGTCCTCGATCCTCCTTGTGCGGGGCGATCACGTCTATGACGATCGCCTGCTGAGCGCGCTGATCGAAAACCCCGATACCGCCATGCGGGCCGGGGACGCCGCGGACGCCACCGTAGTGGCTGCTCATCTCCCCGCAGCCCGCGCAGGAGACGGCCTCGACGGCCTGTCGGGGGTCGCTCCGGGAGAGCTGGTCACGAGCACCCGCCTGGCCCTGCTCAAGTCCGAGGAGCCGTTCGCGCTCCTGGTCACGGACGCAAACCGACGAGCGATCGAACGACGACTCTACGACTCGTCCTACAAGGGGGTGACCGACCTCGTCACGAAGTGGGTCTGGCCCACGCCCGCCCGCTGGGTCGTCGGCGGTTGCGTACGGCTGGGCATCAGCCCCAATCAGGTGACCGGCCTCGGCTTCACGCTCATGGTCGTCGCGCTGGTCCTGTTCACCCGTGGCACCTACGCCTGGGGCCTCCTCGCCGCCTGGGCCATGACGTTCCTCGACACCGTCGATGGCAAGCTCGCACGGACCACTCTGACCTCGAGCCGCTTCGGTCATTGGCTCGACAAGTTGACGGACATCGTCCACCCACCGTTCTGGTACCTGGCCTGGGCCCACGGGCTCAACGGCGCATTCGACTCGCCGACGCCAGCGATCCACCTGAGCGCCACGGTGTGGACGATCTTCGCTTTCTACCTCGGCGGGCGCATCGCGGAGGGCCTCGCCAGCGGCATCATCACTGGCGGCCTGTTCGTGTGGCGACCGGTGGACTCGTTCCTCCGACTGATCACCGCGCGCCGCAACACCTGCCTGCTGCTGCTCACCGCCTGCGCGATCGGCCATCGACCCGACCTGGGTTTGTGGCTGGTGGCGACATGGACCGCGGCGACGACCGTGCTGCTGGTGATCCGGCTCCTGATCGCGTGGGCCGCGTGGAGGCCATCGAAGCGAAAATTGACGTCGTGGCTCCTCGACGTCGATGCACACACACCAGGCACGACGCTCGCGGCCCGTTGGTTCGCTCAACGCCCCCGAACGAACGCCTGAGAGCGACGGCAAAAGCGCCTCAGCCGTTCCCCTCAGCCGCGCGCGCCCGGCGAGCCCGGCGAGCCCGGGGAGCGAGGACGGCGGCGGCGTCGTCGAGATCCGCGGGCGTATCCACCTCCGCCCACCGAAGGCCTCTGATGCACTCGGTCGTCACGATGCCCGACTGGGCCAGGTCGTCGATGACCGAGAGATACCACTGCTCGAGGGCCTCCGGCTTACGCACCATGCGCTCAAGAGCCCAGCGGAACCGGGCGGGCCCCTCACCACGGAACAGCAACATCCCGATGGACTCGGCGTGGGTCTCGCTCGGCCGCAGGTGTTTACCGATCCGCTGCATGGTCACGCCGTCCAACTTGACGCGCATGTCGTCGTCGTCGTATTCGTCCTTCTTGTCGACGGTGACGGTGATGGGTGCGTCCGGCGAAGCGAGGAGACGTCGCACAACCTCCGCCTCGAAGAGCGTGTCCCCGTTCATCAAGATGAAATCCCCGTCCATCTCAGGGCTGGCCAACCAGGCGCTCGCCAGGTTGTCCGAGACGCCGTGGAACGGGTTGTAGAGGACCCGCACGCGGGCGCAGTCCGGATGCCGGGCGAGGAGCGCCTCAACGTGCTTGGCCCCGTGGCCGAGGACGACGACGATCTCGTCAACCCCTGCATCTCTGAGGACCTCGATCTGCCAGTGCAGGATCGCACGACCGGAGATGTTGAGGGCACACTTGGGAACATTGCGCGTGAGCGGGAGGAGCCTGCGGCCCTGCCCGGCGCTGAGAATGACAGCTTTCAAGTCACAGCTCTCCAACCTCGGGCGTCCTGACCGTGAGAGTCCAGCCCTCGCGGGCCCACGGTAGCCGCCCTGACTCAGAACGGTGCCTGCGACTCAAGCGCACACACCGACAGGCCACCGGGATCCCATGCTGCCCGATCTTCGGTTGGCCAAATGATTTGAACACATCCATGGTCGCAATGCTCAGTTCGCTGCCCGAAGATTCTCAGGGCTCGAAACGCTCAACCGCCGGGTCTCGTCTACCTCGAACGCGCGTTCCCGCGCATTCCACGCGCGAACAGACACATCGAGCTCCCAGCCGGCCGCGACCCTCGCGATCCGGTATGCGTTGTAACGGGGACGACGCCCCTTCACAGCATTCGATTCCGAAGCGGATGGGGCCCCGATTACCGGTACGGAGCGGCCCGCGGCGACCAGCGAGCCGAACAGCGGCCGGTGGGCATGGCCATGCAAGACCAGCTCAGTGCCATGACTATTAAGCACGCATCTCAGCTGCTCTGCGTCGGTCAGGCGCTTTCGCCAGCCCACATCGCCCTCGCACGGCGGGTGATGCAGAAACACGATCCGAAACCGCCCGGCGGCTCCCGCTACATCCAGAACCTCTTTGAGAGACTCTAGTTGTGCCGATCCCAGAGTTCCCACCGCAAGGGTGGGCAGAGACGGACGGGCGGATGACAGACCAACCAGCACAAGGTCGTCTCCGATCTCGCGGACGCTGGGAAACTGCTGGCCCGCCGGACCACCCGGGGGGCCGATCCACTGGTCCCACAGGGCCAGGGTCCGCGCCGGAGGCTCAGCACGGGTCACATCGTGATTTCCCGGTACCAGGGAAATCCGGGACGAATCGCCCAATTGAGGCAGCCAGTCAGCGACCTGCTCGTACTCGGAGGGCAGCCCCAGCTGCGTCAGATCTCCCGTGATAACGGCGCCGCTGGGGTTGAGGCCGCGGATGTCCTCCGGCAAAGCGGCGAAAGCCTCACGATCGAAGTGGGACCGTCGCCGCAACCGCCACGAGAGATAGGCGAGCGCTCGCTTGGGGTGGAAGCTAGGGCTCGGGGCCGACAGGTGCAGATCCGAGAGGTGAACGATCGTCGAGTCCGACGTCATGGCCGTGCTGGCGGGAGAACCGCCTCTCCGACCCGCATGGTACGAACCCCCCAGGGCTCGCAACCCGGCCGATTGGTAGATTCTGCCCATGTCCTCCTCGAGCGGGCAGCGGGCGGCCGTGGACGTCCTCACCGCAAAGGTGCACCAGCGATTCGGGGACGCGGCCCTGGCGGTCGCGTTCTACGGGTCCGCCCTTCGGGACGACCAGCCGGTCGACGACGGGCTATTCGACCTCCTCGTGGTCGTGGACGGCTACCGCCACGCCTACGGCACGTGGCCCCTGGCCACCCTCAATCTCCTGCTGCCTCCCAACGTCTTCTATCTCGAGGCGGAGCTCGACGGCGTCCGTATCCGAGCCAAGTACGCCGTCGTGTCGTTGCCTCAGCTCCGGCGGCACGTCGCTCCCCGCTGCCTGCAGACCTACTTCTGGGGACGACTCGCGCAGCCAGTGGAGCTCGTGCACGCGCGCGACAACGACGCCCGAGACGCCATCGAGAGCGTGCTGCGGCAGGCATCAGTCACGCTCGCAGGGGCCACCGCACCGAGACTGCCAGGGACCTTCGACACCGCGATGTTGTGGTCCCGCGGGCTCGCCCTCTCGTACAGCACCGAGTTTCGCCCGGAGCGTAAGGAACGCGCTGGCATGATCACCGCGAGCGGGCACACCCAGTACGAGCGGGCCGCCCGGGACGCGGCCCAGGCGCTCGGCTGGCGAATCGAAGAGAGCGCAGAGGGGACACGCTTCGTCACCTCGTATGGTCGCGCGCGCCGCGCGGCCTCGTGCTTCGCCTGGCTTGCCCGACGCGTACAAGGACGGGTCCTTCACGTCCTGCGCCTGGTCAAGGCGACATGGACATTCGACGGCGGCATCGATTACCTGGTCTGGAAGATCGAGCGCCACTCAGGCGTGAAGGTCGAGGTCAGCGCGCGGGCCCGGCGCCATCCCCTGCTGCTGGGCTGGTGGACCCTTTGGCGCCTCAGACGCAAGGGTGGGTTCCGTTGACCGCGCCCCCCATCCGCACCTTGCTGCTCGCCGGCGAACGGCCTGAGGGGGACCCCCTGGCCGACCGGTTCGGGGTCGCGGCCAAGGCCCTGCTCCCGATCGCCGGCCGCCCGATGATCCTGCGGGTGCTGGACGCCCTCGCCGGAGCGTCCACGGTGTCGAGCGTGGTGGTCAGCGGCGCACGGACAAAACTGGAGACCGACGCTGACGTCACCAAACGGATGGGACAAGTCGACGTCGAAGTGATCGAGTCTGCAAAGACGCCGGCCACCAGCGTCGTCGCCGCCCTCGACGCGTTCCCCGCGGACGACCCGCTCCTCGTCACCACTGCGGACCACGCGCTCCTCAGCAGCGAAGTCGTCGACCACTTTGTCACCGCCGCCCTCGAGGCCGAGGCGGACGTGATCGTAGGCCTCGCCCGTCTCGAGACCGTGCTCGAGACATTCCCGGGCTCCCGTCGCACCGCGTTCAAATTTCGCGACGGCGCTTTTTGTGGCTGCAACCTCTTCCTCTTCAAGTCACGAGCGGCGAGACGAGCGGCCCTCACCTGGCGCACGGTGGAGACCGAGAGGAAGAGACCGCTCGCCATCGTGCGACGGTTCGGACTCGGCACGCTGCTCGGCTACGTCCTCCGTCGCTTCACGCTCCAGGACGCCTTTACCCGCTTCTCCAAACGCATCGGGATCAGGGCCGCACCCGTGATCTTGCCCTACGCCATGGCCGCGGTGGACGTCGACCGGGAGGCCGACGTGGAGCTGGTCACCTCGGCCCTCGAAAACACGCCGCGCTTCCCGGGATGACCTCCTCTGCGCGATGGTCGCAATCACCAAGCGACCCCGATATACTCGGCCGCGCTTTGCAGGGGACGAAGCAACGGTCGATTCGTAGAGCGCGGAGCCGCGACGACGGCGGAGGTTGAGGTGCCGCACCGCATCAGGATCAAGCAACGTAGCGCCACCTCGTGGCTGCGCCGCCTGCGCTATCGGCTCTCCCGCCTCGCCGGCGCGCGCCTGCAAAAGTCGCAGCGCATCTACGTCGTCGAGATCAACGGCCACCGATTCAAACGCACCATCCAGCCAGACAGCTACACGGCCGAGTGCATCGAACGCTCCCTGGAGGCCTTCGCTGAGAGCGACCGGCTGCCGGGCGTCGCGATCCAGTACGAACGAGAGCTGTGGGTGGAGTTCATTGACGGGGAGAGGCTCAAGAGCGCCGACGGAGAGGTGGTCCGCGCGGTCGCAGAGCTCTTCTCCATCTTGCACCGCAACAACCCCCGACTCGTCGCCACCGACGAGACGCGGTTCGGCACGCGGCTCCGGCGAAGCCTGCGGTTCCTCCACCGGGTCGGGGTGCTGAACGCGGACGTCTACGCTGACTTGCGGGAGGCCGCCCAGCGCCTGCAGCCTACGTCCGTCTGGGTTGGGTACGAATACACCGACGCGATCCTGAAGAACTTCATCGTCGCCGCCGACGACGGACGGACCTGCGCCATTGATGTGGAGAGTCTCGCCGCAGACGAACTGATCGGCATGGGCTACGCCAAGGCGTCACAGTTCTGGCTCGGGGAGTACAAGGCGGAGTTTCTCGAGCACCTGAGCGGTCACGGGGGCCCGGACTTCCGCCCCTACCTGCCGTTCGTCGAGCTGTATTTTCTCAGCCAGTGGATGCAGCGGGCCTTCATCGAGCAGAAGTGGCGATTTGTCGATGCGTCCCGCTTTGAACCGTTCAGAGGCCCAAGCGACCGGGACGCGCAGAGCGTCCGCTGACCGCGGCGCGGGGGTCCGTGTCCTCAGATCACACGGATTTCGGCAACAGCACGTCCAGGTATCGGGACACCACGTGCTGCTCTTCGAAAGGCTCCGCGCCCCGCCGCTGATGACCAGGCGCCGGAGGGTTGGCCAGGGTCCGCTCGAGAGCCTCACCCAACGCGGCGTCGTCACCGACACCGACCACCGGACCGTAGACCTCGTCACCGAGGATCTCCCGTATCCCACCTGGACAGTCCGTGGACACCGCTGGCCTGTCGAGAGCCAGGGCTTCGCAGAGGACGTTAGGCAGTCCTTCGCGCCGGGATGTCAACGCGACCACGTTCGCCCGCTTCATCCATGGATACGGGTTCTCCACCCACCCTGGCAACGCCACGTCCGACTGAACCCCGAGTCGCGCGGCGAGCTCAACCAACCCCTGTCGCTTGGGGCCGTCCCCGAGGATCGCCAGCCGCGCCGATCGCCGCCCGCGCACCCGGTGGAAGGCACGGACCAGGGTGGAGAAGTCTTTCTTGGACGAGAGCCGTCCCAGCCCCAGGATCAGCGGGGTCTCCGTATCGTCGATGAACGGATGGGTGACGGCCTCCTCCGCCATGGTCAGGATCTCGGGACGCAACACGGGGTTGTAGATCGTCGTGACCGATGTCGGATCCAGTTCCGCCAACCTGACCAGGTCGTCCCCCACCCAACGGCAGACGGAGACGATGTCGTCCGCGGACGGATAGCTCTCCCGAACAAGCGGGGGCCAACGGCGCGCAGACGGCTTCTTCGTCGTCTCGACCTTGGCCGACAGCGCGTTGCGCTCGCTGACCACGAGGCGTCCGTTCCAGCCGCTCGTCGCGCGCGCCCACAGGGCGACGAGGTTGACCGGCGTGTAAGCAGCGAAGCAGGTGTCCGGACGGTTGGCGGAGAAATAGTCGACGACCGCGGGGTAATAGCGGAAGAACCGGTGCACCTTGCGAGACCCCAGCATTCGCAACAACGCGCCACTCGACACCGGAGCCTGCCTCGCCAACGCAGCATAGGCCGCGAGACGTGACGATGGCTTCAACCTGACCAACCGCACACCCTCGGGCACGAGATCGCCAGGTTCGGCAGGGGCGTCGGCGGTGACCAGATCCACCCGGTGCCCCCTCGCCGTAAAACCCCGCGCGAGCGTCCGGACAACGCGCTCCAGTCCGCCCCCTGAGATGGCCTTTACCAGCAGGGCGATGTGGGAACCAGGCATGAGGATCTCCCCCGGGTGCTCCGGGAGTGTGCGGCTGTGGGCGGGGCCTGTAGCGCCTCGGCGTTCGGGCGCCGGGAGATCATAGGGCCACCAACCCACGGGATCCAGCGACACGGGAGACGCCCTCGTCCGGTGGATCACACGTCGCCGACAAGCACACACCGAGCGTCGACGCCGGCTCCACGCACCGCGCCGCGTGTGATGCGCGCCGCGACGTGGCCCCCACGCTCACATCCCTCCTCGGGTCTGGACGGGAAAAGCTCACCCGCTTACCGTCCGCTGGGGGTTGCGCTACGGCGGTGTACGACGTCTCGGGCGCGCAACGAATCCACGAGGTGCGCTGTGGCTGAGGAATGGCATGCGACCTGTCTTCATCGGCGGCTGTAGCCGAAGCGGGACCACCCTCCTGGGTTCCATGCTGGGCGCACACAGCGTTGCGCTCTGCACCCCCGAATCCCAGTTCAAGACGGAGGCGTTCCTCGAACACGATCCGCTCAACCCCAACGCCGACCTCGCCGCGGCCTTCACCTGGCTCCGGCATCACCGGCGATTCCGCTTCTGGGGACTGCCGGCGAGCCCCGCCGATGCGAAGCTCGACGACGGCTATCGCGGCTTGCTGGAGTGGATCGTCGGACGCTACGGGGACTCCGTAGGCAAGCACGAAGCGACGGTCTGGGTCGACCACACCCCGAACAACCTGGAGCGAGGACGGGCGCTGCTGAGCGTCTTTCCAGAGGCGCGCTTTGTACACATCGTCCGCGATGGGCGCGCGGTCGCCGCGTCGGTTCTCCCCCTGGATTGGGGCCCGAACACGATCCGCGAAGCTGCTACCTGGTGGGCGAGCAAGCTCGCGTTTGGACTCGCGGCGGAGTCCCACCTGGCGTCGGACCAGATCATCCGCGTCCGCTACGAGGATCTGCTCCATCACCCGGAGAGAGAGCTGGAGCGCCTCTGCGAGGCGCTGGACATGCCGTTCGAAGAGCGGATGATCGACGCCACCGGGTTTCAGGCTCCGTCCTACACGACGACCCAGCACGAGCTCGTCGGCCAGCTCCCGAACGCCTCACGAGCGGATCGCTGGAGAACTCAACTGTCCGACCGTGACATCGAGATCTTCGAAGCCAGGGCGCAGGATCTGCTCGTCTACCTGGGCTATGAACCGGTTGTCGGGGGCACCGCCCGAGACGCCACGCGGGGGGAACTCTGGAGGTTCGCCCTCATCAATCTGGTTCGCAAGGGGATCCTGAACAAGCTGCGCAAGCGGCGCCGCAGGAAGGCGTGAGCGAAGGCGGGGCGCCTCCGCGGCGCGACACCATGGATGCGAGGCGAACGCCGGTCACCGCGTTGCGTGCGACGTGCAGCTCTCGTGCGGGTGGTATATCCTCCGCAAATGGAGACCCGCTCCATGGTTCCCGCACAACCTGACCGGTTGGTCTGGCTCTCCCCGCAAGCGAGAGCTGCAGGGCTGTTCGACGAGCGCCGCCAAGCGCTGGAGGACATCGCCTGCAGCGCGCTCCACACCCCGTTCTACAGCGCCAAGCGCCGCCACATCTACCGCGTGCAGCACCCGGAGCTCGGCCCCCTCGGGGTCAAGGAGATCCGCAACCCCAGCCGGCTCAGACAACTTTGGTTTCGTCACTTCCGGGAGCATCGTGGAATCCGGGAGTTCCGAGTTGGTTCCCAGTTCGAAGCCCGCGGCGGCGAGACGCCCAGCCTCTTGGGGGCCGCCCTGGAGCAGGGACCGCTCACGCTGAGTCGGATCTTCATCTTCATGAACTGGCAGGACAGCGCCCTAACGCTGAGCCGCCATCTCGCCGGGACCACCGAGGCCATGCGGCCTGCGGTCCTCGACGCCGTCGCGGAGAGCCTGACCGCGGCGGCCCGGCTGGGGCTCGTCCACGGTCGCCACAGCTGCGAGAACATCCTCGCCGTCAAGCAGCGGGACGGCACCGTCTCCTACCAGGCCATCGACTTCGCCTACTCACGGATGTCGCCGGACTTCGACGCCGACGGATTCGCGAGCGACGCGAGCCGCGTCGCCTTTCGTCTCATCGTCGAAGATGCCGCGAACCTCGACCTCTCGAGGGCGCTCCTGTCCGCCGTGGCGAGGACCGCGTGGTCCGGATCCGCCATCGCTCGCTGGGAAGAGACCATGGTCGCGCGTTTCGACGCAACGCGGTGCAAGCACGGCTACGGCGACGAACATCTGAACCAGGACGCGGGCGGACAAGCGACGCGGTGAAGTCAGCCCCTGAAGTGATGCGTCGCCCGTTGTAGAGTGTGGCCGGCCCTTGACCGATCGCATGGCTAAGCCACCGAGACCGCGTCCGCTCGTCCCGACATCCGGCTCTCAGCCGCGACGGAGTTGACCCATTCCGGAGACACGACCTCCACACTTCGCCCTCTTCGTGAGGTCGCTCGCCGGCGGCGGCGGAGCGGAACGCGTGATGCTCAATCTCGCCGCCGCCCTGGCGTCGAAAGGTCGGCAGGTGGATCTGGTGATGGGCCGTCTCGCCGGTCACCTCTCCGATGACATACCCGCCTCGGTGAACGTGGTGGACCTGGATGCGCCCATCGCACAAGCCGCCATCCCCTCCCTGCTGCGAAGGCCTGGGGACGCGGCGGCGCTGGGGTCCCTCATGCTCTCTCCCCGTGCCCCTCGAGTCCTCGGCGCGATCCCATCCCTCATCCGATATTTGAAGCGAGCGCGGCCCGACGCGCTCCTGTCGACCCTCAACTACACGAACATCGCTGCCCTGATCGCCCGGGATCTGTCCCAGGTCTCGACCCGATGTGTGATCAGCATTCAGAACCATCCGTCACGGCAAATCGCCGCCGCCCGAGATCCGCGAACCCGTCGGCTCGCCCCCCTCATGCGCAGGTTCTTCCCCCGCGCTGATGAGATCGTCGCGGTCTCCGACGGCGTGGCCGCCGACCTCAGCCAGGTCGCGGAGATCCCTCGGCAGCGCATTCGCACCATCTATAACCCCGGCGCAACAGCCGGATTGGAGCGTCGCGTGCTCGATGACCCGGGACATCCCTGGTTCGCCGAGGGTGAGCCCCCCGTGCTGCTCGGGGTCGGCAAGTTCAAACCGCAAAAGGACCTCTCCACCCTGATCCGTGCGTTCGCCGAGGTGCGCGCGTCGCGCCCCGCGCGCTTGATCATCCTCGGCGAGGGGCCGCAGGAGAAGATGCTCCGCGCGCTGGCTGAGGACCTGGACGTCAGCGCACACATCGCGTTTGCCGGGTTCGTCCACAACCCCTTCGCATACATGGCACGAGCCCAGGTGTTCGTCCTGTCATCCGCATGGGAGGGGCTCCCCTTGGCGCTCGTCGAAGCAATGGCGTGTGGCTGTCCGGTCGTCAGCACCGATTGCCCGAGCGGCCCCGCGGAGATCCTGCAAGACTCCAGGTATGGTCGCCTCGTCCCGGTGGGAGATCACCAGCAGTTGGCGGAGGCCATCATGGCCACGCTCGACGCCCCCCTGCCGACCGAGGTGCTGAAAGCGCGGGCCGAGGTCTTCAGCGACCGGTCCGCTGCGCAGCTCTACGAACAAGCGCTCGTCGGCTGAGCGTCACGAGGTGGTCGGCGCCGGACGACCCATGAGCTGGCGGATGCGCTCGGCTACTCGCCACGCGGCGGCGGGGCTCTTCGACCACCCGCGCTGCAAATCGCCATCGAACATCCGGACCCGCCCCCCCTCCAGCAGATGGCTCCACGTCACCTCAGGGTCGGGGGCCGGACGTAGGTAGCCCCCCTCGACCATCCGCGCGCACAGGTACTGGAACCCGCCTTGAGGCCGCGGCGTACCCCTGTGCCCGAGCGGTTTGCTGAGCGCACGCGCTACGGCGAAGTCCTTCAGGCTCTGGTGGAGATGTCGGGGTCGGCTCGGCACCGGATAGACGACGACGGGCTTGTCAGTCGCGCAGGCATCGGGGAGCGCAGAATCGCTGCCGCCCGCCACGACGATGACGTCCGCGAGGAGGAGACAAGCGGCGTACAGACTGGCCTCAGGCCCATCGCTCGCACGGTGCTCAAGGCGAATGTCGTCGCTCAAGGTCTCCCTCAGGGCCGCGACGACCCCCGGAGGTGTCTCAGCTGTGACGGCGACGAAGAGCGAATCACCGCGACGTCTTACCGCGGCTTCCACATCACGGGCAAGTTGGCGGGCCAACGGGGTCGTCAGGTGATCGCCGGCCGTCCCCCCCCCGACGAGGAGCGCCACCCGCTGCCCGAGCGCGGATTCGAACAACGTGAGCCACTTGCTCCGCAGGTCGTGGAGCGAGCGCGAGCTTGACCTGGTGACTGGCAAACAGGCCTCCTCCCGACGGGGATGGGTGAACAGGCGCGCGTGGGGCGGTACGACGGTGAGGTCGAAGTGCCGGGCGGGACTCGCCCCGTCCTCGCCGATGTGGACGATCCTCGTGCGACCGCCAGCCTCTCCGCGGATCCAGCGCGAGACGGCGGCGGCGCGCTTGCCGGACGAGAGGATGAGGTCTGGCCATGGCGGGTTCAGGGTCGCCGCGCAGCCCGGCGCGAGCACCGCTCCGAGTTCCTGGCCACCCTTCTCCAATCTCCCGGGGCTCCGCTTGAAGGTCAGCGCGCGAACCTCGTACGGCCACTCGAGCTCCTCAGCCACCGTGATCACCTGCGCCCTTGATCTCGAGCGATCGTCCTCGAGTACCCACACCAGCGGGTCGCCGCTGTCGAACGAAGATCCACCGTAGTGCACGTCCGCCTCAGGAACGGACAGCTTCGAACCGGACGCTGTGAACAACTCCCAATAGACGGAAGGCTGACGACGTGACGCCGCCGCGAACTGGCCCCTCCACCAAGCGGCGCTGCGCACATTGCCGTGGGCAGGCATCCCCTCCCGACCCCGTGTCGGACGACACCGAACCGCCGCGAAGACAAAGTCCGTCGCCGCACCGAAGAGGGCGTCCAGGACCCAGGGCAGGTCGTTGTCCGCAAGTGACTCCAGCCCCCCCAGGACGACCACGCCGCCCACGGAGTCCAAGCTCGCCTCGTGGAGCAGAGACGAGAGGTCAGCCTGCGTCACGCGGGAGACACCGTACGGCTCCGTCGCGGAGACCGGCTCCGCATCGTCGGGAGTGACCGACAGTAAGTGCTCCACCGCGGCCTGCTGGCACATCTCCCGAATGCGCGGCTCGAACGATCGGTGATCCACGTTCGAAGCCGTATCGGTCAATGACCGGTCATGGCTCAATGGAAAACCGGCGGTCGGCCGCTCCCGGGAAAACGGATGGTATCCGGCGACGTCCGCGCTGCGCTCCAACGAGAACCAGAGCTCACCGTCTGGATGACTCTGGTAAGCAAAGCGCTCCGGGAAGGGGCGCCACGGTTGCGTGTGCAGCGTGGTGAAGTGATAGACCTTGGAGCGACCAGGGGCGTACTCCGTGTGATCTCGGGTGTTCCAGCCGGCGTCCAGTGGGCCAACGAAGCCTGGCTGCGCCCCGCAGCGGCTGAGCAGCGCCTTCTTGCTCATCTGCTGCGCCGCGCCCAGATCCCAAACGTCGATGGCGCGCTCGCAGTCAATCAACGCGACGGACAGGTCCCGCTGCGACACCGCGAGCACCCCATGCTCACCCATATCGAGATCGAACAACTCGCCAGGGTCCGCCAGGTAGATCTGATCCGCGTCGTTGTAGATGGCCCTCCCTTCGCCCGCGGCGAAGTGAGGGATGGCGAACCGGTAGTTCGTGAAGCCGGTGGTCCAGCCAGTGCTATCGAAGCCACCCAGGTCCTTGAGGAGGTAGATCTCGTAACGCCGGGCCGGGTCGCGAACCCGGAGGATCGACCAGATGAAGATGCGCTCCGCGCGATGCTGCGCCGGCTCGCTGCCAAGGAAGATCCTGACGCAGGGCTTCGAACTCGGCCGCAGCTGTGGATCAGGGTCCAGGACCACGCAGTCCGGACGAGCTAACGGACCATCGCTTTCGCTGTCCGTCGCCGACTGTCCACGCCGCTTCACCAACGCCAAATGAGCACCCTCGTACAGAACCCGCGCCACCGGCAGCGTACCCGAGCCTCTCCGGACCGTCCCGAGTCGCGAGAGGTGACGGTGGCCAGAAACCCGGCGTCCAAAGCGCTGAAAGCGCCTCCGCAACGAAAGCGCGGGGCAGAGATCCACAACGCGGAAATCGAAGCCCAATGGCGATATCCTATCCCCCCATGGCAGCCGGCCAATACATCGACTTCGACAAGCTCGCCAGCCTGGATGCGGGGGCTTTTCAGGGCCGTTCACCGTATCCGTGGCTCAATGAAGAGGGCCTCCTGCACGACGACGCTTTCGCGGCGTTGCGCGCGGCGCTGCCGACCACCTCCTGCTTCGAGACGCGGTTCGGGCACGAGCGCAAGTTCGGCCAGCAGCCTCACGACCGATACTCACTCGAATATCGTGACGACCTCGATGTGGCGACCCCTTGGAAGGAGTTCGTGGCCGAGCTCAAAGGCAAGCGCTACCGCGAGTGGCTCGCCAACATGCTCGGCACCCGGAACTTCAAGCTCGCCTTCCATTGGCACTACACACCGACCGGTTGTTCCGTCTCTCCTCACTGCGACGCGAAGCGCAAGCTGGGATCACACATCTTCTACTTCAACACGGCCACGGACTGGGACGCGGGCTGGGGCGGTGAGACCGTGATCCTCGATGATGGAGGACGCTTCAGCCGCCGCTCGAACCCGGCGTTCAGTGACTTCGCGAACGCGACCGAATCCCGCTCCATCGGCAACTACAGCCTCTTGTTCAGGAGGAATGGCAATTCCTGGCACGGCGTACGCCCGCTCACCTGCCCAGAGGAAGCACTCCGCAAGGTCTTCATCGTTGTCATCAACCGCCTCCATCCAGTGCTGCGACTGCTCCCCCAGTCTTGAATGGACCCCGAGCTGCACGAAGACGCCCGGCGAACACCGCGTGATCTCGAGCCGGGTCCGGGTGCGCTATTGACCTCGATGGCATTCGAATCCGCGCAACCCCGGGTCTGGGCCCTGGTCGGCGACAAGGCAGGTGACAACGCCCAGGTGCTCGCCCTCGCCCGCGCGCTGGGCCTGCCCTTTGTCGAGAAGCGGCTCACCTACAACCGACGCCGCATGCTCCCCAACTGGTTCCTCGGTGCCACCCTGGCGACCACCTCGGGCGCGACGCGCTCTCAGATCGCACCTCCATGGCCGGACCTGGTGATCGCAATCGGACAGCGCAGCGTCCCCGTCGTAACGAAGATCAGACAAGAGAGCCGCGGCAGGACGCGCCTCGTCCATATCGGACGTCCCCGCGCGCCGCTGAGCTGGTTCGACCTCGTCGTGACGACGCCCCAATACGGCCTGCCATCGCGCGACAACGTCATCCAGTTGGACCTCCCGTTCCAGGCCCAACCCAGGTACGCCGCGAGCGACGCATGGGACGCGGCGGTGCCCCCCGGGTCACGATCCATCGGCCTGCTGGTCGGCGGCGATGTCGGCCCGTACAGGTTCGACGCGCGCACCGTCACCGCCCTCGCTGAGGGTGTCCGGGCCCTGTGCGCCTCCCGTGGTGCCCGGCTCGCGACGACCAGCGGACGACGGCTACCCGCCGCCGCCCGCGACCGACTCCGCGACGCCACCCGTGAGTGCTCCGCGCTTTTTCACGCCGTTGGGGACGCGGGCACCAACCCCTACGCAGCCATCCTCGCCCACGCCGAGGAGTTGGTCGTCACCACCGACAGCGTCTCCATGATCGCCGACGCCATCGGTACGGGCCGCCCGCTCCACCTCTTCTCGCCCTCGCTCTCGCCGCCGCCCCACTGGCGGCTGCTGAGCGGACTCACCGGGCTGTTGGGCGCGGCCTGCCCGCGTCCGCTGCGCGACGCCCTGGTGGCGCGAGGCCTCGTCATCCCGCCGCGGCGGACTGAGCTCGTGGCGGAGACGCTGATCGAAAATGGACAGGCCACGTGGCTGGGCGGCGCGCCGCGAGAGAGATCCGTCAGCGTCTCCGATCGGGCCCGATCCCATGAATTGTTGCTGGAGCGCGTGCGCGCGCTGATCCCCGAGCACCCCTGACATGAACCAGACCATGAAGACGTTCGGCTACCCGGAGTCCTGCGTCCGGGAGTACGACCACTGGGCCGTCCTGCTGCGCCCCAAGCAGGTCACCCTGGGCGCCCTCATCCTCGTCTGCAAGGACGAAGCCCGGGCGTTCGGCGACATCACCCCAGCCGCGTTCGGCGAGCTCGCCACCGTTGTCAGCGACATCGAACGAGCCCTCAAGCAGGGGTTCGAATACGACAAGATCAACTACTTGATGCTGATGATGGTCGACCCCGACGTGCACTTTCACGTGATCCCGAGGTACGCCGAGACGCCGACATTCGCTCAGACCTCGTTCCCCGACGCGGGCTGGCCGGGGCCCCCCGCCCTCGGGTCTCCGACCGAGACGACGACCGACACGCGCCGCCGTATCGCCGAGTCGATCGTCAGCGGCTTCGACTCAAGAGCATGAGCGCCGCGGCCGCGGTGAGCGCAACCGGCGCGAAAGCCACCAGCGCTGGATCGAGGTCCGCGAGCGCACCCAGGTACGCCACCGCCTGAACGGCGATGTGGGCGAGCACCCCGACCACGGCGCCGAATGCGAGGCGACGACCGACCCCGGTGGCGCTCAAACCGCCGAGCGCGAAGGGCACCGAGAGCAGCAGCATCGCCAACGCCAGGAACGGCGCGCTGATCTTCTTCCACAAGCTGCGACGCAGGTCTTCGTGCGTCCCCGGCGGCCCCCCCGACCCCACCTCGAACCACAGGCGAGACACGGACAGCAAGTCCGGTGGGCTGATCAGCAAAGCCAGGGTGTCGGCGCTCAGGGGGGACGGGATCTCATGCACCGGCAGCCGCGTCGATCCCGCGTCAACGCCGTCCAGGATGTCCCGCTGCACGTCGAGCAGGAGCCAGCGACCGTCGCCTCGAATCGACGCCGCCCCCGCCCGCAGCGCCTCCTCCAAGTTTCCGGCGGCGTCGAACCGGAACACGTGGACATCCTGAGGTGATCGGCCGTTCTGCACCGCTCCGATTCGCACGATCGCGTCGCGATCCCTGAGCCACACGGCCTGCTCCGTCATCACCGCATCAGGGCCGCGGGTCGCGACGCGCTTCATGCGAGCCGCCTGTTGACTGAGCGGCGGCGCGACGAACTCGGCGAGCAACGCCATCAAGATGAGCAACGGCACCGCGGCCTTCAGCACCGCCACAGCGACGCGGGAGGGAGAGACCCCGGACGCCCGCATGACCAAGAGCTCTCGCCCGGTCGCGAGTCCCCCCAGGCCAATAATTCCGCCGATCAGCGCGCTCACGGCGAACAGGTCGAACGCCCGCTCCGGCATGCTCAGTCCGACCGCCTCGACGGCCTCCAGGATGCCGTACTGCCCCCGGCCGACATCGTCCAGCTCGCCGACGAGCGCCGCGAGGCTGATGAGCAGCACAAGCACGAGCAGGCTCAGCAGCACCCCTGCTATCAACGCGCGCGCGATATACCGCTCGAGGATATTCATGAGCGATCTCGCCCGCGCTGTTCACGCACGACCAGCAGCAGCAAGAGCAGCAGCCCATCGACCCACCACAGCCCCGGGATCGATCCGACCACGCCCTCCTTGACCCAGCTCCTCGCAGCCAGGCTGAACAACTGGTAGACGATGCAGACCGAGATCCACACCAACCCAGTGGAGACAGCCCCGCGACGGCGCCCCGTGAAACCCGCCACCCGCAGCGCCAGAAACGCGAGCATGAGGGTGCTCAGCACCCGTGACGCGCGCCACTGGAATTCCGCCACGTCTTCAGCACGCTCCGACCGGGCCAGCGCCTTCGTCCCCGCCGCCTTCCTCCTGTAGGGCATGGGACGGAAGACGCCGAATCCCACGTCGGTGGTCCCGCTTCCGAGATGGGCCTCGAGAGACGCACCGCGCGCGTCGAGCTTGTAGATACGCAGGTTCTGCGCGCCGACCGTCGAGCGGCCGTCGAGCTGTGGACCGCGCACCAGCTCGTCCGCCCGGATCACCCAGTCCTTGTCCCCCTCCCGGTTCCAGACGAAGACACCCTTCATGGCAGCGGCGTCGAGAGATCCTGCGAACACAACGCGCTGGCCGTCTGGCCCCGAGTAGAACCGACCCGCCTCGACGCCGGCCAGATCGAACGCCATCTCCGCCTCACGGCGCAGTTCGTAGAGGCGCGTGTAGGTGTCTGGACGCACCGACAAGGACAGAAATCCAACACCCAACGCCACCAAGACAAACAGGGGCGCCAGGGCCAGCGCCAGGTCCCGCTCACCAAACCCGACGGCCTGCATGGCCGTCGCCTCCTCCGATCGACGCAGCTTCGCGACAGCGAGGACCACCGACACGTACAACGCGATGGGCAGGATCACCTCCAACGCGATCACGGCCTTCAGGGCGACGAGCTCGACGACGAACTCGGGCTTCATCAACCCCGCGGCCGCCCGGGAGAGGAAGACCGCCGCGGAATACGCGGTGAACACGCCGGTGAACACCAGGCTCACCAGCACCAGCCTGACGAGCACGCTCGCGCGCAGGTAACGGTCGAGGATCATCATCCAAGGATCACGGGGAAGGACGGAGCGAGACGCTATCATGCCCGCACGAGGCCTCACCCGTGTTGCGTGTAGATCAGCTGACCGTTCGAATCCAGGGCCGACCTGTACTGGAAGACGTCTCCCTCGGCGTCGAGACCGGCCAGGTGGCCGGTCTTCTCGGCCCCAATGGGGCCGGCAAAACGACCTGCTTTCGAACGATCCTCGGCCAGCTGAGGCCCCGGCGCGGGTCGATCATCCTCGACGGAGAGGCCATCGGCGACGCCCCCATGCACATCCGCGCCCGGATGGGGATCGGATATCTGCCCCAGGAGGCCTCGGTCTTTCGCGGCCTCACCGTGGCCGGAAACATCATGTCCGTCCTGCAGCTCAGAAAGGACCTCTCGAGGCCCGAACGGAAGGCCGAATTGAGCCGTCTCATGGACGATCTCCAGATCGAGCGCATCCGCGGCTCCCGCGGCGCGCATCTGTCTGGAGGCGAGCGGAGGCGTGTTGAAATCGCCCGCGCCCTGGCCGCCAATCCTCGCTACATCCTGCTCGACGAGCCCTTCGCAGGGGTCGATCCCGTGTCGATCGGCGAGATCCAGAACCTCGTATCCCAGCTCACAGAACGCGACATCGGAGTTCTGGTGACAGATCATAACGTGCGTGAAACACTTAACTTATGTGACTTCGCGTACATCCTATCCAATGGACGGGTGCTCGCTGAAGGGACCCCGAACGCCATCGTCTCCGACCCGGCGGTCCGTGACGCCTATCTGGGCGAGTCCTTCACGATTTGACGCGGTCCGGAGTTAATCCCCATACGACAATCGCAATCGGGGCCCGATGCACGTAACCTCCGTCCGGCGCTCACCGTTGGGCGAGTCGCCGGTTTGTGGAACAACAGGGGCGATTGAGGGTCACGGGGCCAACCCGGCACCAGCAAGGGCGCTGGCCCACCGCCCGCATCCCCCACCAATGGGACCCATGGACGCCGAAACCGAACCCGCTGCCAAAACCAGGGACTCGACCGTGGTCTCCAGCCACGCCCGTGAGTTGTCGGCCCAGCCAGAGACGGCCCTTCAGCTAAGCGCCCGCGAGCGCCTCCACCGAATCGTCAAAGCACGGCCCCTGCGCATCGGCGTCGTCAGCGGCCTCGGCTACCGCAACGTCAAGGGGTCCCTCGAGAGGACATCTGCTCACCTACGGACGCTCCCGGACATCCCCCACCACGTCGTGGAGAGCCCAGAGGACGTCAGCACGACCCTGGACTCCTACGAAGCAGCCGGCGTCGACATCATCGGGGTGAGCGGCGGCGATGGCACCGTGTCCATGGTCGCCACCCACCTGCTAACGCGCTGGAAGTCCCCCACGCCTCCCCTGGTCGCGGTCCTCCGCGGCGGACGCACAAACATGACCGCGTCCGATGTGGGCATGAAGGGCAACCAGGTCGGCGCGCTGAAGCGGCTGCTCGCATGGACGGAGAATCCGGACATCGACGCGGCCTCGCTTATAGAGCGTCCATGCATCGGCGTAGGCTCACCCGGACACGCGCCCTCATGCGGCTTCTTTGTCGGAGGAGGCGCCATCTACCAGGGCTCCCTCGACACATGGCGCTTCCGCGACGCGAGCAAGGTCCCGGGCATGCGCACAGGACTCGGCACGGCCGCGAACGTCGCCCAGCTGGTGGGCAAGCACCTGTGGTCACGCTCAGCCTTCGCGCCGACAGATGCCACCTTCACGGTCGACGGCGAGGGGCCCAAGGAGCGCTCCTGGTGCGTCTTCATGGCGACCACGCTCAACCGTCTGGCGCTCGGTATCGACCCGTTCTGGAGTGGAAACACCGAGCCCATCCGCATGACGGCCGTGGCACAGGAGCACAAGAAGCTGCTCCGCGGCGGACTCGTCGGCGTCTGGGGCCGGCGCAACCGACACCTCACTGAACGCAACGGCTACTACACCTACGGCGGACGCCGCATCCACCTCGCCCTGCCCGAGGGCGGCGTCACGCTGGACGGTGAGGTCATCAAGCCGGTCAATGGCGACCTGCGCATGGGCGTGGCTGGCAACCTGACGTTCATCGTCGTCTAGACAGCCCCGAGAGCGTCACGGCCTCGCAGGGGTCCTCTCAGAGGCCGGACCGACTCCGCGCCACGCACGCGACCGCCCACGGGCTGGTCTTCTGCCCTCCTCCAGCCGGACGGGCGCGGGCGTAAGAAGCAGACAAAAGCGTGTTTTCTCGTTCCTTATTCGGTGATCGCGCTTCACCCCTGAGCGATACGCCCCCCAAGTCCGGGCTCCCACGCCACCCCGGTGTAGGATTGGGAGGGTACTTGCGCCCTCAATCAGCTTGTTTTCCAACCGTCTGCGTCCTCAACCTGACCGGAGTAAATCCAGATGAGAAGCGTGCTTCTCGCCCTGATCTTCGGCCTGTCCACGGCGGTCTCCGCCGGGCAGTCCCCCGTGCTCTCCTATGACTTCGATTCCGGCGCCGCCGGACCCGCGGTCAACGCGGGCTCGGGTGGTTCCTCCACCATGCCACTCAACGGCCTCACCCTGTCCGGTGCGTCGCCCAACGGGACGACCTGCCTCCAGGGTGACACTGCGCTCGCCATCTACGGAGGTGACAGCGGTTGGATCACCAACCTGGCGTCGGGTGTGACCATCGCCTTCTGCATCGAGACGTCCGGGCATCCGTTGGTGGGAACCAACGCGTTTGCTTACCTGTGCGGCGACCAGACCGCGGGGCTGTTCCGTTGCTTCACCGACGGGGTCGCTGGTCCGGACAGCATCATGTTCCGCGGCGGCGGACTCGCCGACACGCTTTGTCCCAATTCCCACGGGACCCAGGGATGGACCCACGTCGCGTTCGTTTACGACGCGACCGGCGAGAGCCGCGCCTACGTCAACGGTTCCAGGGTCAACACCGTCGCCCAGCCTGCCGCGCTGGCGATCGTGGGCACCGGCACGTTCCGCGTCGGCGGCTACTCCGGGTCCATCGACTCTCTTGACACGGGTCAATTCATGGAGAGCTTCAGGCTCTACGACACGGCCCTGACCGACACGCAGATCAATCAGCTGGCCGTCGGGTGCATCACCCAGACCTACAGCCTCAATTCCGGTGCGGCCAGCTTCGCCGTCAACGGGGTCAGCTCCAGCGTCATCGCTCCGGGCCAGGTCGCGGTGCAGACCGGCGCCTCATTCGCCGTCACCATGGACAGCAACGTTTCGCCCGCGGCGTGGGACCTGGCGTACACCCTTGCACCCACCGTCTCCCTCCTGGGAGGTGGCCTCGGATTGCCCGGCGGACAGATCGTCAACGTGGATCTCGCTGATCCGAGCCTTTCGTTCTTCAACAACGTGTTCGCCTCGCCTTGGGGCGGGGTCCCCGTCAGCATCAACGTGACCTTGCCTGGCGGAACCTACGGGGGACAGTTCGCGGTCACGAACCCGGCCTCCGCCGCTGGCTACAGCCTCGGAGGCGCGGTGGATCTAACCGTCGCTCCGTGTCTCGGATCCGACTTCGACCAGTCCCTGTCCTTGCCACCGGGTTGGAGCACCCCTGGCGGCGCCGTCTCCTGGACGGTCGACGCCAGCGGGACACCATCAGTCGGCACGGGCCCAACAGCCGCGCTCAGCCAGCCCAACTATCTCTACTGCGAAACCTCCAGCCCCAATAGCAGCGCGAGCTTCGGCATCGACACGTGCACGATCAACTTTGCCACGCTCAGCAATTACAAGTTGGACTTCGACCTGAGCAGGATCGGCGCCACGATGGGCACGCTCACCATCTCCCTCAACGAAGGTGGCACCCTCTCGACCATCGCCACGTACTCCGGAGCCGACCCCAACCAGTTCCAGAACGGCCCCGAGTGGTCCGCCGAATCGATCGATCTTCTGCCCTTCATTCCGGCGAGCGGCGCGGCGAGCATCCGATTCGGGTACACCGCGGGTGGCTCATATACAGGGGATGTCGCCCTCGACAACCTGTCGATCAATTAACACGGACGCCACGTCCCATAGACAAGAGTCATGACGATGCCAGCAAGAGCAGATTCCACAGCACCATGGTCTAATGGCGCAGCAACCTCGGAGACCGAGCCATGTCACGCTTGACGTCCATCCTGTGCGTGGTCGCTGCCCTCAGCGCATCGCCGATCTGCGCTCAGCAGCCCGATCTCTACGACGAGACCGTCCTGCGCACCTTCGAATTGCAGTTCGCCGCGTCAAACTGGTATCAACAGTTGCAGCAGAACTTCGGGACCGGGTTCGAGCTGCCAGCCGACCTCACGGTTGACGGAGTGGTGTACCCGAGCGTGGGCGTGCGCTTCCGCGGCTACTCGTCGTACAACTCCATCGGCAGCTCTCAGAAGAAGCCGTTCAACATCTCCATGGGTTCGTTCGTCCCCGGGCAACGGCTGTACGGATACAAGAGCCTCAACCTGAACAACGGGTTCCAGGACCCCACCTTCGTTCGCGAGGTGCTCTGCTACCACATCTACCGCAACTACATGCCGTGCTCGAAGGCGAACTACGTCGTCCTCAAGGTCAACGGCGAGAACTGGGGCGTTTACATCAACGTCCAGCAGATCAACAAGGACCTGCTACGCGAGCAGTTCGTCGATGAGGACGGCCCCCGTTTCGAGGCGGACGCGACGCTCCCCTCAGCGACCAGCAGCGGCGCCGCCCTCACCTGGCTGGGCACGGGTACAACCGCGTACTCCAACAACTACGACCTCAAGACGCCCAACCTCGTGGCGCCCTGGGTGCCGCTCATCCGGGCCTGCGACAAGATCAACAACGGACCGCTGTCGACGCTCTACGAGGACGCACAGCCCGTGCTCGCCGTGGACGCGGCCATGTGGATGATCGCCGCCCAGATCCTCTTCGTGAATCCGGACAGCTACCTCTACTTCGGACACAACTACTGGCTCTACCACGACGTGTTCCACGACCGCATGCAGGCGATCCCGTGGGGCATGAACATGACCATGGCGGGCACGTTCCTGGCGGGGTCGTCGTACACGGCCCGGATGAACTTCAACCTCTTCTACAACGAGGGCCACTCGGGCCGCCCCCTGATGAACCGGCTGTGGGCCGTGCCAAAGATCCGGGAACGCTACCTGGCCCACATGCGAACGATGGCCTCCGACTGGTGGGACTGGAGCATCATTGGTCCCATGGTCGCGACCTATCAGTCGCTGATCGCCGCCGAGGTGGCGGCGGACAACAAGAAGCTCTATCCGACGTCCGCCTTCACATCCAACGTCACGCAGAACTACGGGTCAGGGTTCTTCTCCGGCATCTCGGGATTGCAGCCCCTCGTGAATGGCCGCCGCAGCTACCTGACTGGACACCCTGACCTGAACAAACCGGCTCCCTTTATCGGCACCGTCAGCCACCAGCCAAACGCGCCGGCCATCGGCCAGGCCGTATGGGTCACGGCCGGGGTAAGCGGGGCGTTCGCACCGCTGGGAGAGGTGACCCTGTTCTCGCGCACACGGGGCGCCTTCGACGAGTCGCCCATGTTCGATGACGGCCAGCACATGGACGGCGCCGCGGGCGATGGCACCTANGGGGCCGAGCTCCCGGCCCACCTGCCCGGGGCGCGGGTGGAGTACTACGTGGGGGCCGCGACCGACCTCGCGTCCGGTGGCGCCATGACCTTCTTCCCGAAGTACGCGGAGCGCGCACCGCTGCGGGTGGATCTCCCCCTGGGTTCGACAGGGAACTCCATCACCATCAACGAATTCATGGCCAAGAACGACAACGGCATCACGGACGAAGCCGGGCAGAAGGAGGACTGGATCGAGATCCACAATCCCTCGCCCCATCCGGTGTTCTTGGACACCCTGTGCCTGACGGACAACCTTAACGTGCCGGAGCAGTGGCGATTCCCGCCGGGTTACGTGATGCAGCCAGGAGACACCTTGCTGATCTGGGCGGACAACGACCCCGGCGACGGTCCCCTGCACGCGACCTTCAAGCTCTCTTCGAGCGGCGAGGCCNTCGCCCTGTACGACTCCGACCTCGGAGTATTCCTGGACAACATCGGCTTCGGNACCCAGNTGGGCGACGTCTCCACGGGCCGCGTGATCGACGGCGCNAGCGCGTTCGTCAGNTTCNCCACNGCGACCCCGAACACGCCCAACGCGCTCCCGGGTTGCGGCGTTCGAAGCTACTCGGCNATGGATGCGACGGCGCTCGACCTNGACCTGNTCACGCCNGCNGCNNCNANCGTTGGGNATGACCACNAGCTTNGANGTGTTCGGTGGCCCNCCCGCCACCNTGCACTANGCGATCATNGGCNCCGCGCCCGCCCACACCNCCATGNCGACCACNTCAGCNATCATGTTGGTGGCCCCCCCGTTCTCGCCGCTCACCGTCATGAGTGACGCCCTCGGGGTCGCGAGCTACCCCCTCACCCTGCCCGCGACCCCGTCGTTGGCAGGGCTCACCGTCTACGTGCAGGCCGGCGTCTTCGACAACGGCGTCCTCCGGGGCTCCAACGCCCTGGAAGTCATCATCTGCCCCTGACGNACGGCTNGAAAGCGAACNCCTTCGCGCCCCGCGGGATCGGGTGCCCGGATCGGGTGCCCGCCCGTGCGTGATCCCGTTCCAGCGAGGTGNAAATTNCCGGATGGAGGGAAATCTCCTCGGCTTCTACCTGGAGTACGCGGACGCNGGTGGAATGGGTTCCATCGATGTCATGGCGACCAGGATCGAGTCGGAGGACGACGAAGAGTCCTGGGCTCTGGGCTTCGTCATTCACGAGGCGGCCAGCGCCGAGTAGGCCGATCCCCGCGCGTGACCGAAGCGACGAAGCTGGCCTCGGTCATGCGTCCTCCCCGCTGTTCGAAACGGCGTCTCTTGAGCCCTCGTCCAGCAGGCTCGCGGTCCAACGATTGCGAAACACCCCCGATGGGTCCCGTGCGTCACACGCCGCGCGGAAGTCGGCGAACCTCGGGTACAGACGGCTCAACTCCCCTGCGTCCAGGGGACAGACCTTGCCCCAATGGGGACGAGCTTCAAGCAGCCGCGACATGCTGCGGCCCAGGAACTTGGCGAATAGCGAGAACCCCGCCCGGTCATTGGGCTTCGCATAGCTGATGAAGCTCAACGCGTACCAGTCTTCCCCGGCGCCGCTGGCCATGGAAATCAGCGTGTCATCGGGCAGGACCCGCCGCACACAAATGGGGTAATGATGGCAGTAACGGCCGTGAAGTTCGGCCAGGTGCTCCGACATGCCGAGCTCCTCCACGCGCCGGTGGTTGTCCGCGGACAACTCCGATCGCGTACCCGCGGCGACCTCGAGGACCTCCTGCGCATACCGCAGCGCGTCGTCGATCCGTGATCGCCGCACGAACAACTCGATCTCGATGTGGCGGAACAGGTCGTGCCGCATCACCAGCATGGAGGAGGAGGGTCCGGTGACGCTCCAGCCGCGGATCACGAACAGCGAGACCACGCGACGGAACATCATGCGTATCAACCGACCACTGCGNACGACCCGCAGNAAGAACAGGACCAGCANGTGCAGCCCCACNTCCAGCACCNNCAGCCAGTANAGACGGTAGAGCCAGGCGAGGCGCGAGGCGGATCNNGTNCCCTCCCGTCGGTGCTGCGCGAAATACGACCACCGCCACGGGATCAGGAAGAACTGCTGGAGCGGGAACGACGCCTCGGCGGACAGGACGTCCTCCAGTCGCCGGTGCTCGCGGAAGCGCTCCTCCACGTCGTACCGTGCCCGACAACGGATGCGCACAGTGAGGATGACCCCGAGTGAGCCCAGCGAACAACGGGCCGCGCGCAGGTCATCGCCCGCGCTGATCTCTTCGATGAGCGCCGTGCCCGTATCNGCGTCGTAGCGCGCGACGCGGACACCCGCGACGTAATGCGACATGCTGTTGCGACCCGATCCATGGGTACCCGTGGAGATCGCGCCGGCGATCGTCTGCTCGGTGATCAACCCCAGGGACGGGAGGGTGCACCGTGCCTGACTGTCCAATTCCCGGAGCAGACGCTTGATCCGACAGCCTGCCCCTACCACGGCAACGGGACCGTCCGCGTCCTGCTCGACGGAGACATGGTTGAGCAGACGCAGGTCCAAGAGCACGCCATCAGTGGCGGGCGCGTCGCTCCAGCTGTGCAGCGCCCCTACCGCACGAATCCGCTCACCACGATGAGCGTCGAGGATGCGCAAGACCTCTTCTTCGCTGGCGGGCACATGGGCGGACGCGGGGCACAGGAGGAGATTCCCGCCAAAATTGTCGCGTCGCACGTCAGCCACCGCACCCCTACATACCCCAGACGAACGGCGCCGTCATCGCCGGGCACGGTCACCCCCCACGTTGCCGCTGCGCATTCCTGTTGGCGATCGGCGGACTGCCTGATGAAAANCGCCCCCGGAATTGCATCCGGGACGTCGGTATCTGAGGATTGTCCGCCGCCGGGGTCTTGTTTCAGAAAATCCTCGGCNAGCGGCGATTCCGCGTGCGCGTCAGGTCGTGGTGAAGGAAATGGCGGGCGTGGGGTTGGGCTGACCGGTCACGGGATCGATATCGATGGTGACGGCGTAGATGCTCAGTCCGGCAGGCACCCCGCCGGGGAGGATCCACAGGGACCCGCCATTGGTGTCGAAGAACCCGTTCGTTGGAGGGCCAAGGGGGGACGTGGCCTGGGCGATGAGGACGGTCCAGCTGATGTCGATGCCGAAGAACCAGCCGAGGGGAAACGCGCCGGGATTGAAGGTGTAGGCGGTGACGTAGGGATTGAAGGGAGTGCAGCCGATGTTCTCGACCTGCAGCGTCCCTGGGAATGGTTGGCTCAGGCTCAATGCGCACGGCGGCGATCCGTTGGACAGGAACGGGTCTCCGAGGTAACCGTGGGCGCAGTTGATGGATCCGCTGTTGCCGTCGCCCATGACCAGCGTCAAGAAGCTCGCCGTCAGCGGGACAGGAACGCTGAGCGCCTGGAAGTTGTTGTTCCCGAATGGACCCGCCTGGGCTACGAGGCCACCATCGATGAGGACGAAGGTCTCACAGCGCACGCTGCATGCGCCCCCCGCGTTGACGTTGAACACCGTAATGGACGGGTTCACCAACCGGATGGCCTGGAGGTCGAAGGTGATCCCGACGTTTGAGTGGGCGGTCATGATCGAGTGGTTGAACGGATCACCGGTGTAGTTCGGGTTGCCGTTCAGGGTCGAGGGGTCATTGTTCGTGGGTCCGTTGAAAGGACCGCCGAAGGTCAATGGGGTGGACACGAACGGCGAGAAGTCGTAGGTGAGGCCGCTGCTCGTGACCTGCGTCGTGCCGCCAGAGAGGGGGACGAAGATCCCGTCCACGTACGTGTTCCCGGGTTGGGGCGCGAACACCGCAGCNGCGTTGGTCCCGAACCCCGTCGGTGTTCCGGTCCCGGGGAGCGACCCGTTGCCCCCGCCGACGACATCAGCGAGGTCGAAGATCTGTGCTGCTGCGGGCGTCGCCATCCCACAGACGGCGACGATCACGGAAACCCAAACAAACCTGGTGATCATCTCGCTTACTCCTCTGCTGTCGCGGCCGTGCTTGCGATTGCCTGTGGCGCTCCCGGAGACCGGCTCGGGAGGCCCATCACGCTCCNTCCACCTTACCGGGCNNTCTCCTGCCAGGTAATAGATTGCCCGCCGTCCCGGCGAGCCCCCTGGAGCGTCGGCGCCCGCACCCACCGTAAGCGGAGCCCGCCGGGAATCCCGTGGGATAGACTGCACCGACCATGTCTGAACACGGAAGCCAGGAGTCGCTGCGCCGTCACCTCCGCTTCTTCGACGTGTATGCGTTGTCGGTGGGCAGCGTCATCGGTACGGGGATCTTCTTCTTGCCTGGGAAGGCGGCGCTGGCGATGGGGCCGGCCGCGGTCTTCGCGTTGCTCATCGGAGCGTTCCTCGCGGGCCTGCTGGTGCTCTGCTACGCGGAGGCCTCCAGTCGGTTCCAGGGAACCGGTGGGGCGATGCGCTACGCCCAGGTGGCGCTCGGGGATGTGGTGGCGTTCGAGGTCGGCTGGGCGACATGGATCGCGCGGGTGGTGTCGTGGGCCGCGCTCCTGAACGTCTTCGTCACCGCGCTCTTGCCGCTGTGGCCGGAGGCTGACGGTCATCGCATCGCCTTGACGGTCGCGCTGGCGGCGGCCCTGACGATCCCCAACCTGCGCGGGGTCCAGATGGGTGGCCGGGTGAACACGATCCTGACCGTCCTGAAGTTGATTCCGCTGATCGCGTTCGTGGGGATCGGCTTGTTGCACGTCGACGCGGCGCGGTTCACCCCGCTCGCACCGATGGGTTACGACGCGCTCGGTGCCACCGCGGTGATGATGCTGTACGCCTACGTCGGCTTCGAGGGCGCGGTGATCCCGGCCGCGGAGATGCGCGATCCGCGGCGCAAGCTCCCCCTCGCGTTGCTGCTTGGCATGGGGACGATCTTCGTCGTGTACGCGGGCATCTGGACGGTGTGCACCGGGACATTGCCCGGGCTCGCGGGCGCCGAGAACCCGGTCGGCGAATCCGCCGCGACCTTCCTCGGTCCCGTCGGCGCGACGATCATCCAGGTGGGCATCATCGTCTCCGTGCTGGGGATCAACGCGTTCATGGCGCTGGTGACCCCGCGCGCGCTCTACGCGCTGAGCATCGAGCGCCTGCTTCCGGCCTGGTTCGGAGCGGTGGATGCGCGGCGGGTGCCGGCGCGGGCCATCTGGATCACGTCGGTCGCCGTGGTCGCGCTGTCGCTCACCCGTAGCTTCGAGCAGCTCGCCGTGATCTCAGTGGTGGCGCGGCTGGCGCAGTACATTCCAACGTGCTTCGCGGTCCTGCGCATGCGCCGCATGCCGGACCTCCCCTCCCCGACGTTCAGGATGCCCTTCGGTCCGGTAATCCCCCTCACCGCAGTTGGCGTGTGCGGCTGGTTGCTCTCCGAGACCTCCCTCGACCGGCTCGCATGGGGGGCGGCAGCCGTTGGAGCGGGGCTGGTCTTCCACCTCGCCTGGCGTCGTCCGTGGTCAGCGGACGTACCCGGAACCTAGCGCACGACCGTCGCCATAAGTCGCGTGTATTCGCAGCGCCCTGAGGCCTTCGAGTGTCATGATCCCAACGTCCTGAGCGTCACGATCTAGTGAGTCGGCCTGGTAGTGGACGCGTCGTTGCGCGTCCACTACCAGGCCGAAGAGGCTCTCGGTCCGTGTCGTACTACTGAACGACGTAGGCCGAGCCGTCGAGGAGCGGGAACACGATGTTGGACCAGCCGGACGTGTTGGCCAGCATGCCGGCCGGGTTCGCGTCGAGGACCGAGTCGGTGCTGGCCACGTTGGCCTGAAGGCCGGCGCCAAGGAGCCCGTCGAAGCTCACCTGGGCAGGGTGCGTGCCACTGGTGCCGAGGCTCATGCCGGCGACCGTTGGGGTGACACCCCAGGTGCCGTCGGTCGTGAAGTTTGCGATCTCGTGGCCGTTGGGACCGTTCAAGACGATGTCGTAACTGGTGACGCCCAGGCCGCCGGTGCCCCACTCGGTCACACCCGCGTAGGACATGACCAGGTTGGACGCGCCGGGACTACCCGAGAGGGCCGGTCCCAGGTTGGTGAGGGTGACGGTGCCGTAGTTGTTGGGCTCGAGGTCGGCACCGAAGCCGAGGCGCGGTTCGTTGGTCTGCCACTCGGCGACCGTCGCGGTGAAGTCGGCGTTGCCGGCGGTGAAGCTCGCCCAGCCGTTCGAGTTGGAGAAGATGTCCGTGTAGGACGTCCCGTAGAAGTCGACGGAGGTGCCACACAGAGGCGGGGTGTTGATGAAGGTCTGAATGAAGCCGTCGTCAGAGTGCGAGTAGGTCAGCGTGCCGCCTGTTGTGACGGTGAGCTGCGAGGCCTGGGAGAGCGCGTAGCCGTCAGCGTTGGAGGGATCGACGGCGAGCTGCTGGGCCGAGCCGACGAATGGGCCGCCGGTCGGGACCGGGAAGCTGAACGCGCCCGGATGCGGCTGCAGGTTGAGGAGCCCCGCGAAGTTCGGAGCGCCGCCGTTGAAGCTGAACATGGATGGATGGAACACGTCGATGTTGACCACGTTGTTGGGGCTGCTGAGCGCCATCGTGGGACCGGTCCCCGCGAAGACGACCGCGATGTCGGTCGGGGTGCCCGCGGTCGAAGCCGAGTTCAGGGTGGTCGCGCCACCGGCGCACACGGTCGTCTCAGCGCCCGCAAACGAGGAGCCCGAGACGCCGTCGAGATCCAGCGACGAGACGGCGCTGTTGACCTGCCATGGGGCCGCAGGGGTCGGGCCGCAGGGGACCGGCGTGCCGACCACGTTCGCGAGGGTGAAGTCATCGATGCCCCAACCGCCAGCGACGCCGACGTTCATGAAGCGAACCTCGTCGAAGCCCGCCAGGTCTTCGAAGTAGATGTGGGGGTTGGGGAATGCGCCGGTGCCGCTCATGGTGAAATTGAACGTGTTCATCAGGACACCTCCGAACCAGGTCTCCACCGCCATCGGATGGTTGACCTGATCGGTGACGAGCCCGCCGAACTGAGTCGCAAAAGTGCCCGGAGCCAGAACGAAGCGCCAGCCGGCGCCGGCGGTGTGGTTATCCATGGCGCCATTGGGCGCGACGATGGACAGTTGGTTGTTCACCGAGGCGAGGCAGTTGCCGAAGTACCCGGACGACAGAAGGTCTCCCAAAGGGGTGTGCAGGCCCGGGGCGTTGACGATCTCCACCGAGCAGAGACCGAAGGCGAGGAAGTAGGGCTCCTGGTTTCCGACTAGGCCTGCCGGCGGCGCTCCGGCGTCGAAGTCCATCACCGTGGGGCTGACGAAGGTGGCCGGAGGTGGGCTACCTGGCGCCGTCTGGGGAAGCATGGTGATCTGGCCTACTGCCGTCACGCCGCAGAGGGCGATCACGAGGCCGCAAGTCGCGAGGGTCTTCATGGGGATACCTCTCAGGATGTGGGTGGGATCGCGCACAGGATTGCCCCATGCACGGACCCTCCAGGGTAGGGCCGCGAGGAATACCTGTCCATGGTTTCGACCTGAAAACGCCGCTCTCCTGGGTGGTCGAACTGGTACGGGATGGGGCGATTCCCACGGGAGCCAACGTGCGTCACCTGGCGCCATGCCGACGACCGATGCCAGGCGGTATCCTCTGCCAGACACGGAGACTCCCATGGCACCCATTCCTGTTCTTACGCATGTCCTCATTGCCCTGATCTGTTCCCTCGCCCGAGGTCAAATCCAACCGATCGATCTCCCTGTCGCATTGACGATCCCGGCAGGCGTCGACATGGGGGGCGACATGACCTTCCGGATGTGCGTTCGAATGAAGTCGCCGCCAGGCGACCTGCCCACGCTCGCCGCGTCCAAGGCCTGGGAAGCGGGGGCGATCAAGGACTACACCACCAACAACGCTTTCGGGCTTGGCCGAGAGTCCGGCAGCAAGGCCGGCTTCGCGATCAGCGTGCTCCCGGATGGAGCGTGGACCTGGAACGCCGGCGACGGAAGGCGCCGCATCGACCATCGTCCCGAGGCTCGTGACCAGAGCATCGCCGACGGCCGGTGGCATGAGGTCGGATTCGCCATCGACAGGAACCGCGGTGTCGCTCACCTCTTTCACGACGGACGGCGCGTCGCCTTGCACGACCTGCACGGGGTCGGGAGCCTGAAGTCCGACACCAGGAAAGTCCACCTCGGGTCCGCCGACCTCGACGTCGAGATCGGAGCCGTCCGGATCGAGCCGACAGCCCTCTCCTCATCCGCCGTGGCGTCGGACTTCAAGAAACGCTTCGGTCAGAAACGAGCCGGGGCGACCCTCCGCAGCTGGAACGGACGGCCGCTTCGAGTGCTCGCCTGGAACATCTGGCACGGAGGTCGCAGAAAGGGCCGAGACGAAGGAGTCAAGCGCGTCGTCGAAGTGATCAAGCGGAGCGGCGCCGACATCGTGCTGATGCAGGAGACGTACGGCAGCGGCCCGCGCATCAGCGGACGGCTCGGCTTCGACTACTTCCTGCGCTCCAGTAATCTGTCCGTGTTGAGCCGCTTCCCCATCGTCGATGTGCACCGCCTGGCCAGTGCATTCCGCTTCGGCGGCGTCACGATCGAGCTCAAGCCAGGGGTTCGCGTTCAGGCATTTTCCCTGTGGATCAACCACCTGCCCAGCGTGAAGGCTCAGCTCGCGGCTGGCGCCTCAGCTGACGATCTCGTCGCCGCCGACGCCAAGACACGAGGCAGGGAAACGCAAGCGATCCTGAGCCAGCTGCTCCCCCACCTCGAGAAGACGCCTGAGATGCCCGTCATCGTTGCGGGCGACTTCAACAGCGGATCGTCTCTGGATTGGACACCCGAAGCGGCGCACCTTCCGAACCACCAGGGCCTCACGGTCGCCTGGCCTGCGAGCCGCTCCATGGCCGACGCCGGATTCATCGATGCCTTCCGCACGGCAAACACCGACCCGGTCAAGGCGCCCGGACACACCTGGTCCCCGGAATTTCGCGACACGCACCAGGAACGCATTGACTACGTCTATCTACGGGGCGCCTCTTGGCGCGTACTCGAGTCGGAGGTGCTGTCCGAGCACCCGCGTGGATGGCCTAGCGATCACGCAGCCGTCCTGGCGGTCCTGTCCCTTGCCAAGAAGCGGTGAACCCACTCGACCGGCTGCGCTGGGTGGCGTCGCTGAGATAGACCGCGGGCGCCGCCCTACCGCGGGCGGCGGCGCGCCGTCGGTCCGTCGAGGTCCGGGTTCTTCGGTCCCAGGTAGCCGATGCGGTTCAGGGGCGAGGTGCGAGGGCCAGCGCTCGAGAAGCTGCCGCTGCTCTTGTTCTGCTGAGCATTGCAGAACGCCCAGTCGGATCGGTAGATCCACGGATCCTGTGAGCAGCCCGCGATCGTGGCTTTCCAGGTGGCCAGCGCTTCGCCTTTCTTCTCCTGGTGGAATCGTGCCAGGCCGAGGTAGTAGCGCGCTTCGGTGTAGCGCGCGCTCTCTTTCGGGAAGTCGGCGAGGTGTTTTTCGAGCTGCGTCCAGTCGCGGCCGAACCACATGGGATACGCGCGTTCCATGCGGACCTGGTCCTCGAGTTTCGCGTCGCCGATGGCGTCCAGGTCCTTCTTCATGAGCGTCCATGCGCGGCGGCGGCGGTGGATCTTCCCACGGGCGAGTCGGTAGTCATCGTCCGCCTTGCCACCCAGCACCTTCAACGCGCCGTCGAGGTCCTGCAGGTCGACAAGGAGCTGGGCCTTCGCGAGGCCCTTCAACCCGGCCTCTTCCGCTGCGGGCTTTGCCCATTCGGGATGTTCGCGCAGGACCCTCAGCATCGTCTCAAGCACTTCGTCGGCGCTCGCGTAGTTGCTGACCTCACCGACGACCTCTCCGGTGGGTGTCATGAAGAACACCGGCGGCGTCGGCACCTGGCCCCGCCCGAACTTGGGGCGCGCCTGGACGAGGAAGCGGCGGGCGTCCGGATCCCCCGCTGCGCCACGGACGCTGAGGTCGAAGAAGAACGGAACGAATCGACGGTTCGCGAGACCGGTCACCCGTTCGTCGCTGAAGGGACCCGCCCTCAGCACTTCGGCGGCCGGTCACCAACCTCCGTCGGAGCTCGTTCCGAACGCGACCGGCTTGATGAGCAGCAGTCTCCGTCCGTCCGCCGAGGCCTTCTTCGCGGCGGTGAAGGGGAGCGCCCACTTCATGCCGCTCTTGTCTTTACCGAGCGCGCTCTCCTCCTCCTGAACAACGGCGGAAGGGCTGAACAGCAAGAGACTCAGGAGCGCGATGGTCACGGCGTTTTCTCCATGGGACGCGATGTCGGGTCCCATTCTCGCACGAACCTGCAAGTGCGGTCATCCGCACCCGGGCTCACCCACTCGCAAGGCGTCGCGAACGGTCGCCATGAGTCGCGTGCGATGGCGGTAATATGATGAGCATGCTCGGGAGAAGCTCGAGGGATAACAGCCACAACTACTCGAACAAGTGTTACCGATCGGCCTCCAAACCATGATGCACATCCTCTCCTTCGTCCTCCTGACCCTCTGCATGGCAGCCAGCGCAATCGCCGCCGATCAACAATTGGAATTGGCCGCGCCCTTCACCGACAACATGATTCTGCAGCGGCAATGCGAAGTCCCCGTGTGGGGTTTCGATGCCCCGGGAAGCCAGATCACCGTCGCGTTCGCCGGACAAACGAAGACCGCCGTTTCGGACCAGAACGGCGATTGGATGATCCATCTCAATCCCTTGAACGCCTCGCGGGAAGAGCGGGTATTCAAGGTCAGCAACAGCCAGGAAAAGTCCATTACCCTCCAAGGCGTTTTGGTCGGCGAGGTGTGGTTTTCCTCCGGCCAATCCAACATGGTCTGGGTCGCCGGGAAGAGCATGTGCAGGGACCTCGCCCGCGAGATCGCCGGGGCCAAAGAGGACATCCCCATTCGCGAGATCAACATCTCCACCGTCTCTGCCCTCTACCCACAAAAGAAGGCCACCTCGGACGGCGGATGGAAGAAGGCTGGCAGCGCGAGCGGCTTCTCCGCCCTGTCCCTGTCCTTCGCCTACGACCTGTACAAGGAACTCGACATACCGATCGGCATCCTCCTCAGCGCTCACAGCAACACCAGAGTCGAGGCCTTCGCCCAACGCCAGGCATTCGAAGCGCATCCGAAGCTGAGAGCAGACGTCGAGCTCATGCACGACGCCGATCCGCTCACCGAGCAAGGCCGCAAGGCCTACGCAAAGTACTACGACGACCTGAAGGCATGGCAGCAAGAAGCCGGCGACGCCGCCGTGGCTGGCGGCAAGATCCCAGCGCGACCTGGTCTGCCCGGCATCGCCGGGATGTGGCGCGGACCATCACAGTTCTTCAACGGCAAGATCTCTCCGGTCATCCCCTACGCAATCCGCGGCGCGATCTGGTGCCAGGGAACAAGCAACAGCAACGACGGCAGGGTCTATGCCGCCAGAATGGANGCACTCATCAAGGGCTGGCGGGNCGCATGGAACATGCCCGAGATGCCCTTCTACTTCACACAGATGCAGTGCTACGGCGCCCCGGATCCCGACAGCGTCGGTTTCGCCGACATCCGCCAGGCCCAGCACCAGTTCTTCATCAACAACCGTGAGAACGTCGGCATGGTCGTGCAATCCGATCTCAACTCGGCGAGACCTCAGGGAATCCACTACCAGAACAAGCTCCACCCCGGGATGAGAATGGCTCGCTGGGCCCNCGCCAAGCAATACGGCAAGGACATCGCCTACACCGGCCCGATTTACGACGGCTACGAGATCGACGGCAGCAAGGTCGTGATCTCCTTCGAAAAAGACAGCCTCTTCGGCGGCCTGATGGTGGCCAACAAAGGCATGGCCAAGGACTACCACGCACCCGGCAAGTTCGTGGAGCCTGCCAGGTCGACCCCCAACGACAAGCTCAATCATTTCCGCCTCTGCGGCGCCGACAAGAAATGGCACGCGGCGGTTGCCACCATCGTCGGCGATACCGTCGTGGTCCGTTGCAACGCCGTGCCCAACCCCATCGGCGTGCAATACGCCTATTGCGGCGTGCCGGAGAACTCGAACCTCTACAACTTGGCCGGCTTGCCCGCCACGCCCTTCGCCGCCATCGATGGGAGGCTGATCTTCCAGGAAGACGACCCGGAGAAGGCCGCCAGAGAGAAGGCGAAGTACGCCCGCTACACCGATCCCGACTACCCCATCCTGCAAGTCGCGGAATACTATCGCGACGGGGTCATCATCCAGCGCGGTCAGCCCATACCGGTTTGGGGGCATGCCAACAAAGGCGTGAAGCTCACCGTGACTCTCGGCGAGGTCACCAAGACCGCCATCGCCAACGACCTGCAACAGTGGTCGGTTTCGTTCCCCGCCCTCGAGGCCTCGACCAGGGCGATCACCTTGAAGGTAGAGACCAGCCATGACCACCGCAGAGCGGTGAACGACATCCTCGTTGGCGACGTCTGGTATCTGACCGGCCACACCCTCCTCGCAACCGAGTGGCCCTACAATCAGCGCGACAAGGAAGCCGCGCGACCCGCCGCCATGCCCCTCGTCCGGGAGTTCCGGAGGAAGACCAGCGCCAGCAGCTCGACGACGCCCAGAAAGCGCCGCTTCGAAACCGGCGGCGGCAAGTACCGTTCATCATGGCTCACGGCGGACTACTCCACGGACAACAATGGCGTCACCATGTTCGCCTACGAGTTCGCCAAGGCACTCAACCGCGAGGGGATTCCGCAGGGCTTCATGACAATGACGTCAGGCCGAGGGGGACGCAATCGACAGATTGCTTCGCCTCTCTCGTGGACGTCCTTTCATGGCGTCAAGGACGTGAAGGCCCCGGCCTTCCGCGCCCGCCTCGACGAGTTGTTCCTGCAGTTCCCCAACACGGGTATCGCCGAAGCTGCCGCCGCCAGACACGTCGCCGAAGTCAAAGCCTTCGTCCAGACCATCATTGCGGCCGGCGAGCGAGGCGCAGACCTCGCTGGGGCCGCACCGCTCTCTGCTCCCGTCTTCCCGGAACCCGGCAAGGGCGGCACCGTGCGCCCCGACACGATTCCCACCTACGCCTACAACTGGTGCGTTAGCCCGCTCACCCCCATGGCTGTCTCCGGCGTGATCTGGATCCCATCCGAACACAACATCGGTGAGACCCCGGCCCACTACTCCGCCGAATTGCAGATCCACGCCAAGAGCCTGCCAAGCACCTATGGCATGGAACGGGTCCAGTTCCTGTATGCCCAACCGGCGAGCTCCCTTGTTGAAGGCCTCACCACTCCCAAGATCCCGGGCGCCAAGAGCGTCACCTTCTCTCAATGGCCCAAGAGCCTCCAGACGCTCGCCATCAAACTGGCGAAGCTGGCCGAGTGATAGGACGGTAGGCGCAAGGCGTCGCGTACCGTCGCCGCGAGTCGCGTGTATTCGGGGTAGTCCGAGGCCTTCGAGGGTAATTACCCTTCACCCTCTGCCCCCACGCCGCGCAGAGGACTACGCTGGTTGGGTCCGTTCGTGCCCATGCTCCCCCCCGTGAGGCGCACCATGAGATCAATCGTCGTTCTGTTTGCGCTGTCGCTGTACGGCCCGCTCGCCGGCGCTCAGACGACGTACTACGTATCCGAGAGCATCGGCAGCGACGTCAACCCGGGGACGTCGCCCGGGGCGCCCTGGCAGACCCTGTTCCGTGTGTCCGCCGCAGCGCTTTCCCCTGGGGATCAGGTGCTCCTGAAGGCCGGGGACACGTGGCTCAACGACCAATTGGTGGTTACGACGTCCGGTGTCCAAGGCGCTCCGATCCGATTCGCGGCGTTCGGTGTCGGTCCCCGACCCGTGATCGACCAGATGGCAGCCCTCCCCGCAGTGCGCGCGTCCGGCGCAAGCGACCTGATCATCGAAACCATCCACACTCGAAACGGTATGGACGGCATCGCCCTCCACCAGTGCGATCGCGTGCTGGTCTCGAACTGCGAGATCGAAGCGCCTTCCCGTTATGGCGTACTCGGCGCCGGTGCGCCGGGCCTGGTCACGGTGGAGAGCTGTGACATCCACCGCTGCGGCGTCGACGGCATCAACGCCTACATCACCGCGTTCGTGGTCCGCAATTGCTACATTCACGACCTCCTCAATCTCTCGGCGAGCTCCGACGCCATCGCTCTCCACGACTCCTACTCACCCGTCAGCCAGATCTACGGGAACACCCTCGTCGGCCCGTTCAACAAGGCGGGCATCAGTGGCGCCGGTGTCGGTGCCGGTGCCGGTGCCAACGCCACCCGCTACGTCGCCCATGCCAACTTCGTGACCGGCGCCCGCAAGTACGGTTTCATCATCAAGGCCCTCGGCAGCACCGGTCTCGTCTACAACAACATCATCGTCGTCCCTTCGTTCGGCATGAGCCCCGGCGCCGGCCTGTCGGCCCGAGAGAATGCGCTCATGGAGGCGTACAACAACACCGTCATCAACCTGAACACGGACGACGACGGGCCATCGTTCCACGTGGCGAGTGGTGCTGGCATCACCGCGAGAAACAACATCTCCATCTGCGCCAGCAACGAATCCCTGCATTGGCAGACCAGCTCGACATCCGCGCAGATGCCCTCGGACCACAACCTGTACTGGCCTGACGACGACCCTCTCGGCCTCGGGGGACGATTTGATCTTCAGGGATCGACGACGACGGTGACCGGCTGGCAGGCGCTGGGGCACGATCCGAACGCCGCCGTGGGACACCCCTTGCTCCTGGGCGGCACGATGATCTCCCGCCCCGACGACGCGCGACTCGGCGTGACGAGTCCGGCCATCGGTTCCGGAGAGGACCTCTCCGCCCACTTTGTGGTGGACTTCGCCGGAGTTACGAGGCCCGTCGGCTTAGCCTGGGACATTGGTGCGCTCAAGCGTTCGCCGTCGTGGGGTCCCCTCACATTGTCCATCTATCAGGGTGCCGCCTTGGATGCCCACCTCGAGGTCAACAATGGCCCGGCGTCTCAACCCGTCGTCAATTTCTTCTCCCTGGACCCGCTGAACACGAGCTCCCCGGGGTGGGGCTGGTTGGGTGGACTCCATATCCCCGTGGCTGACGCCGTCGCCTTCTACAACCTGGGCGTCCTCGGGATTGCACCGTTTGGTGGCGTTCTGGATGCGACCGGCCACTGGAGTACGCTCCTTCCGTCTGCCGCCATCGCGGGTCTGTCGGGTCTCACGCTTCATGGGATCTCCGCCTACGACTCCGCGACCGGTCCGGTGTTCACGTCAGTGACCTCTCGGCTCGTTCAGTGACCCGTCGAGACACCGCTGATCCCCGGATTCGACGGCGCCGAGGCTGCAGGCCGAGGCGACGCGCAA
>NYSS01000056.1 GCA_002683135.1 Planctomycetota bacterium
ATCTCTAACATGCGGAAACGAAGTGGGCGTACTATCTTGACCTCTGCTACGCTGGTGATCCTCACCTTTACCGTCATCTCCTTCACCTCAGTTCGAACCTTTGTTCGTCCTAATCGAACTACGCTGGCGACTGTAACACCAAAATATAACGGTATGCTGATTAGAGATCAGTACTGGAGAGCTTTAGAAGAACCCGTTTATACCTCAATCTCCAATGATCTGCGACGTAAGGAGATTAATATCTCTGACCTGGTTAGCAAGAAGAAGCAGGAAGTTAAACGGTTACAAAATATATCTGACCGGGCTAAATCAGGAAGTCAAGATCAACAAAAACGTATTGATAGGCTAAAGAGCCAGATTGACCAACTAGAAAAACTCTCTGGAGTAGGGACCACAATCGACGATGCAAAATTGGGTAGTGTGATTGATCAGGGGGTCGGGCGATCAGGAGAGGCCGAATCGGGTGATAAAACCGAAACTAAGATCACGGTTCGTAACATTGTTGCCCCACGCGCTTGGTATCAATCATCCGGTACAGGTGACCAATCTTTTGTTCAGTTAACTCGTGTTCCAAATGAAAAAGACCCGGTACCACCGCTCAATGCCGGTAACAAACCGAAAACCTATCAGGCCAATATGTTGATCGGGATGAGTTACGAAGAACCTGCAGTGACTGGCATCGACAGCCATTTGATCTACGGAGAGTGGTTCCGACCTGACAAGGATACTGAATGGCCAACGCAATGGCCTAATGCCTGCGTTCTCCCGAAAGGAATGGCAGATCTCCTTGGTATTACTGAAACTGACATGGGTAGGGCAACAGTTTTAGTCGGTGGGGCTAAATACACTGTTACCGGTGTGTTAGGGCTAACTTTTAAAGACTTGAAAGACAACGACGGTGAAGAGTTAACACCGGTCGATTATCAGTTGATGAACCAACAGCAATCGCGAGGGGGACAAGGGGATGAAACCCTAGAAGGTGAACTGCAAAAGTATATCCATCTCACACCTGATAGCATTGCTATGCTACCCTATGATGTGATTATGAACATGGGTGGAAAGCTCCAGTCCGTGGCGGTCAACATGGAGCGAAATGAAAGTGACCCAGACATGCTCAATCCCATCGAAAAGCTAGATTTAATCATGGTGCCGCTGATGAATCGGGTTGCGTTAGATCTATTTGTTGGACGTGGTGACGACGCCTACCTATATAGCTCAATTGGTATGACATCTTTCTCTGGTATGACTAACCTGTTTATCCCAATTTTGATCGCCTCCTTAATCGTTTTGAATACTATGCTTGGTGCCGTCTACGAGCGGGTGCGTGAAATTAGCATCTATAGTTCAGTTGGTCTGGCTCCAGTCCACATTGCTTTCCTGTTCCTAGCTGAGGCCTGTGTCTATGCCGTTCTTGGAGCAGTAATAGGCTACTTATTTGGCCAAGGAGTCGCAACCGTACTGGTTAAGTTTGGTCTAATGGGTGGGTTAACGCTAAACTATTCGTCGATGTCAACTGTTATTGCCACTATTGTTGTCATGTTTGTTGTGATTGCCAGTACACTTTATCCTGCTATTAAAGCTGGACGGATGGCGGTACCCGATATTGAGCGAAAGTGGAAGTTGCCTGAGCCGGATGGCGATCTCTGGCACTTCAACTTGCCTTTTACTGTTCTGGCTGAAGAAGCATTGGGTTTAAATATCTTCATGCGGGACTATTTTGATGCACACGCCGACGAATCTGCCAGCGACTTTTATACCGACCAAATTACATTCCAACACAACCTCTTAGAGGAGGAAAGCCCTGACGGTGAAGAAGAATACAGTTGTAGTATGATGGTTTGGCTGGCCCCCTATGATTTAGGAGTTAGTCAGTCAATTAAGTTGATTACGTCGCCGGTTGGTGGCGAAGAAGAAGACCTATACAATATCACGCTGGATGTACATCGAGAGAGCGGCGAGATTGCTTCTTGGAAACGGGTTAATCGCCGTTACTTGAACTTGATTCGAAAGCAGCTACTAATTTGGCGAACCTTTAGTGCCGAGGTTCGAGGTGAATTCCACGAACGTGGCCGACAAGAACGAGATGGGAATGGTACCAATAGCCAGGTCGAAGCCACGTCCCCAACTTTATCAACCGTTACCGCCAGCTAGATTTATAGTGATTGATGACAGAGGTGTAAGATAGCCTAATGGAAAGAGCCGCAAGTCTTATTGTTATTATTGGTGTTTTGTTCTGGATTGTCTCAGTTCTGGTCTTTAAGGGGTTGTGGCGAGTCCAAATGATCTCCGCCGCGATTATTATTTTCGGGATTGTCTTGGCACATATCTCTGAAGAGTTCTACCAAGAAGAAGATGAGTAAACATCTAAATTGAGTTTAAGGATTGATAATTTAGTCGGATTCCTCGACCAAGATCGTGGAATCCGCCATTCACTATTCATTAATGGAGGAAGAATTTGGCAAGAAAACGGGTAAGCCAAGCAGAAGAGTGGCAAGCGTGGGCTAAGCGATACGATATTGACGGCGGTATCCGGNCTTTCGAGTCAGGTTTNACGCTCAAAGTCTTTTTGGGAGCCCTGTTTGTCGGCCTGNTGATGATGCCGGGTTCTCTNTACCTGACCTATGTTTCAGGTACATCNGGTGCCGGNGCCGCCCCATGGGTAGCNGTTATTCTGTTCACTGAGTTGGCTCGCAGGTCTTTTACNACTGCCAGTCGTCAGGAACTCTATATGTTACTCGGGTTGACCGGTGCGGCTGTTGGTTCTGGGGTTCAGTACCGAAGTTTCATTTGGTATTCATACTTCGTGAAAACCCCTCAAGCCGTCTCCTACGAAATCGCGGATAAAATTCCCTGGTGGGTTTGTCCTCCNCCAGATTCGATTGCAATCGCCGAGCGAACACTTCTNCACAGGGATTGGTTAGCACCAATCTTCATTTTCGTCGTCTTTAAATTATTGGGAACCATCCGTCATATTAGCGCGGGTTACGTNCTTTTCCGCCTTACCGCTGATCTGGAGCGCCTGCCNTACCCCATGGCACCGATCCAAGCGCAGGGGGCAACCGCATTNGCTGANACAACCGGTAAAGGTGAGACATGGAGATGGCGCGTTTTTTCCATCGGTTCCATGGCCGGCTTNATNTGGGGATTCATCTANATTGGTGTTCCCTCCTTAACCGGCTTGATGATGACAGAACCGATCCAGATCCTCAAGATNCCCTTCATCGACTTTACCCAAGCCATTGAAGGATTTGCCCCCTCTGGTATTTTTGCACTATATACAGATTGGAGTCAGGTCGTTACAGGCTTTGTCCTACCTTTCCCCATCGTTATGTCAGAGTTCCTATCGGCTTCCTTTAGTCAATTTTTCCTCAATCCATTCTTGTACAAACAAGGGCTTCTGATTCAATGGAAAGCAGGGATGGATGTGCGATCAACCNCATTGGCTAATAGTCTGGACTTTTGGCTTAGTTATGGGATGGGAAAAAGTTTTAGCTTTGCTATTGTTGGTTTAGCAGCTTCAATTCCAATGTTGATCAAAATGCGTTCCCGCAAGAAAGCTGGTTCCGGTCAACGTGGAACTCTAGAGCCCCCACCAGGCAGAGGTGACTTCCCANTGTGGGTGATGGTTGGTATGTGGNTAGCTGGTATGGGACTTTACGTCTTTATTGTCCATAAGTATATGGTACCAAACTTCCCACTGATATTCCTGCTCGGNTTTGCATTTCTCTATACACCCTTGAANTCTTACATTACCGCTCGAACCTTCGGCGTCTTAGGTCGAGACTTATTTGAACTCCCCTATATCCATGAAATGACCTTTATTCTAAGTCGTTATGAGGAGATTGATGTTTGGTTTGTCCACCTGCCGGATGAGGATTATGGTCGTGGCACCCAGCATTGGCGCGTGCTGGAACTAACAGGGACAACCTTCACTAGTAATATCGCAGGCACTTTACTCATGATGCCGATTTTAATCGTGGCNGGTATTTTAGTGATGCACTTTGTCTGGCAAATCGCCCCCATNCCCTCTGCTCAATACCCATATGCCAATATGATGTGGCCGATCAATGCCACCTGGGAATGTATTAACAAAACGGCCTTACGCGATGGCAATAGCCAAATGTTGCAAGCTATTCGTGGCGATTACCTGTCAGCCGGTTTGACCTCCTCACTGGGGATTTATGGGTTGCTATGGGTCGCCAAGCTGCCCACTATGTGGTTCTACGGCNTGGTCGGNGGGATTGGTGCAGATCCTGGTTCAATCTTACCACGGCTAGTTGGTGCCTTGATCGGTAGATTTTATATGATTAAGCGTTTTGGTTTGAGGCGNTGGTATATGTTTAACCCNGTTTTGGCTGCTGGATTTACTTGTGGCGTCGGCTTGACAGGGATGGCGGTCGTGGCAATTTCACTTGTTTCGAAAGCTGTAATCGTGAAACCTTTCTAAAATTCGCCCCTGACTCAACTGCTGAATAGTACGGCCTCTTGGTGCGGCCCTCAATTCTTAATTCCATCAATTGGGTAATCGGGGCAAAGATTTAATCGAATAAAAATGAAGAATCTATTTATATTCTTACTGATAGTTATTGGCCTTAGTGGTACCGGTTGTCTAACACAACTTACGCAACTCACCCAAAATCTCGCTCCGAGTGGTGAATTTGTCAACTATGCTTTGGCTAAGAATGGGGCAACAGCAGTGGCCTCAGGTAGCACTCCAGATCACGAGCCGGGGACTGTCATCAATGGGATTACATCCTCTAAAGACTGGGATAAAGGCGAAGGTTGGGAGATGTCCTTCCAACGTGAACATATGAGAGCAGGTATGATGCGCTATGAAAGCCGGATGACACGTAAAGAACAACGTGGAGGGGCTTGGGTTGAAGTTCGATTGCCGGAGCCGAAACGGGTTAATCGCATGGTTATCTATACCCTCGACAGCCAAAAATATCCAGTCTCAAAGTATGGAATCTACGAAGCAAACGTTCAGGTCTGGGACGATGGTAGTTGGAAAACGATTGCCAGAGTCAAAAATGGAAAGGTCGAGTATTTGACCACCACTGCGGGGAGAACCGTTGCCAAAGGGCGAATCGTATTGCGATTCCAGCCAATTTTAACAAATATAGCGCGAGTGATGGTTTTCCGTAGTAACGACCGTAAAGTGACGGATAAAACTTATAGCTCGACAGTTGAACAGAATACGGCTCGGATTATCGAGGTTGAATTGACCGGCTATGATACTATTGACCCGGAAGAAAACAAGGCTGAGAGCGAACTGGATAATCTATTGAAACAATAGTTGTATGATATGGACAACGTTTGGTTGGGCAGGGATTACGCTTTCGATTCCCGATAGCTGGGAAATTGCGGGTATTAGTGGCGATCAGAAAGCCGGTTATTTACGGTTAGATGATGAGAACATGCCACGATTGGAACTAAAGTGGTCGGAAAGCAAACGTAAAAAAAACGATCTTCATGCTGTGCTGGACGAATACTTCAAGTTGGTTCGGAAAAGTTACTCCAAAAAAGGTTCTAGGAAATCGGGAGAACTTCGGATAAAAAGAGATGTCAATCTGCTGAAAGCAGAACAAAATCCACATCTACATGGGCCAATCTTTTTTCAATGGCGGGGCGATATTTTCGCTCACGGAGTTATTTCCCACTGTCCGAAAAGTCAGCAAATTACCATCGCTCAGGTGATGGCCAAGACACGCCACAGCCTCCACTCCGTTTCGGTTCCGCTCTTTCTCTCCTTGAAAAATATTTCAGCAGTAGAGCCGGAGGGCGACTTTCTCTGGAGTGCCTACCAGATGAGCTTTTGGGCCCCACAGAAGTACCGTTTAGAAAAGCAACAACTGCTGTCTGGCTATTTGCTGTTCTCCTTTATCGACCCGGGTACACTATTAGATCGAAAACGCCGCTTGAGTGTCGAGCGGTATGGTCTGGCAGACGTATTGTTAAAAGACCGAGAACTGGAAGATTGGTTTCGTGCACAGTACCAGAAATCGTTACGAGGATTCGGCTATCAGATTGAAGTATCTGACGACGGTACAGATGAGCAATTTATGCTACTAGGGCAAGAAACCCGATTTTCAGATAATATTCCGTTTCAACAGGTTCAATCTTTAGACCAACTGAGTAAACGGAAGACTTTAGCTACTCACGTTCGCCGATGTCGGCGTTCAAACCGAATTTTCGTAGTTCAGTCGGTTTCTAAGCAAAACGCAGTGCCTGTTGTCAACCATGTAGCAGCCAGTATTCACTGTCATTCAGACACCGACCAGGAGATCGGTGTTCTCAACTCAACCGAAGAGTCTGCTCTTGACGCGATTGGGGGCTGACCAACTCAGTGGTCAGTTGAGCACTAATCTCTCCTCCCTCATCTAGCTGGCAGGTTTAGAGGTTATTCATAAGTGTG